>SCQS01000014.1 GCA_004299705.1 Rhodanobacteraceae bacterium
AACATCAAAATGGTGGTGACGCTGATCCACCCGATCGCGATGCAGGACGGTCTGCGCTTCGCGATTCGCGAAGGCGGCCGTACCGTCGGCGCGGGCGTGGTGACGAAGGTTATCGAGTAACTAGGGTTATTGCTGACGCGGCTGCGCCGCGCAGCAATAACTCCCGCTGTTCATGCGACCAGAAGCGGGTCGCATAACACCGGGAAAGCAGAAAAGCGAAAAGCTGAAAGCAAAACGTTCTTTAGCGAGTAAACAGACATGGCAACCCAGAACATCCGCATCCGGCTGAAGGCTTACGACCATCGCCTGATCGACAAGTCGGCCAGCGAGATCGTGGAAACGGCCAAGCGCACGGGCGCGCAGGTGCGCGGCCCGATTCCGCTGCCGACCAAGATCGAGCGTTACACCATCCTGGTGTCGCCGCACGTGGACAAGGATGCGCGCGATCAGTACGAAACCCGCACCCACAAGCGCGTGCTGGATATCGTCGATCCCAACGACAAGACCGTGGATGCACTGATGAAGCTCGACCTCGCCGCCGGCGTGGACGTGCAGATCAAGCTGGGTTGAGAGCGAGATTCGACATGAGCATCGGATTGATTGGAAAAAAATGCGGCATGAGCCGGCTCTTCACCGAAGACGGCCGCTCGGTGCCGGTGACCTTGATCGAGGCGACGCCGAACCGCGTCACCCAGGTCAAGTCCGCCGACAGCGACGGTTACGTCGCGGTGCAGGTCACCGCGGGCGCCAAGCGCGCTTCGCTTTTGACCAAGCCGGCCAAGGGCCATTTCGCCAAGGCGAAGGTGGAACCGGGCCGCGGTCTGTGGGAGTTCCGCCTTGATGACAAGGACGCCGACAAGTACGCGGTGGGCGCCGAGATCAAGGTGAACGACGTGTTCAAGGTCGGCCAGATCGTCGACGTCGCCGGCGTGTCCAAGGGCAAGGGCTTCCAGGGCACGATCAAGCGCCACCACTTCACGATGGGTGACGCGACGCACGGCAACTCGCTGTCGCATCGCGCGCCAGGTTCGATCGGCCAGCGCCAGACGCCAGGCCGCGTGTTCCCGGGCAAGAAGATGGCTGGCCAGATGGGCAACGTCAATCGCTCGGCAATGAATCTCGAAGTGGTCAGCGTGGACGCCGAGCGCCACCTGATCGCAGTCAAGGGCGCGGTGCCCGGTGCCACCGGCGGCGACGTGGTCGTGCGCCCGGCGGCCAAGGCTTGAGGACCTGACCATGGAACTGAATGTGATTGGGGCCAAGCCCGTACAGGTTTCCGAAGCGATCTTCGGCGCCGCCTTCCGCGAGGATCTCGTGCACCAGGTGGTCACGGCGTACCGCAACGCGGGACGCGCCGGGACCAAGGCGCAGTTGAACCACACGCGCATGTCGGGCACCACCAAGAAGTTCAAGAAGCAGAAGGGCGGCGGCGCCCGCCACGGCGACTATCGTGCGCCGATCTTCGTCGGTGGCGCGCGCGCGTTCGCGGCGCAGCCGCGCGATTTCGCGCAGAAGGTCAACCGCAAGATGTATCGTGGCGCGCTGTGCTCGATGCTGGCCGAGCTGATCCGCCAGGATCGCCTGAAGGTGGTTCCCGAATTCGCGGTCGATGCACCGAAGACCAAGGCGCTGATCGGCAAACTCGACGCGATCGAGGCCAAGGGCCGCACCCTGATCGTGACGCAGGCGGTGGACGAGAAATTGTTCCTGTCGGCGCGCAACAACCCCAACATCATCGATGTCATCGATGTCGACGGCATCAATCCGGTCGCGCTGGCCGCGGCCGACCACGTCGTCATCACCGTCGATGCCGTCAAGAAGGTCGAGGAGTGGCTGGCATGAGCGACGAGCAGGCTTTGAATCAGCGCGTGCTGTCGGTGCTCAAGGCGCCGCATGTCTCTGAAAAGAGCACGCGCTTGTCCGAGCACAACCAGTACGTATTCACGGTGGCGCCCGACGCTACCAAGGCCGACGTCAAGTCCGCGGTCGAAAAGATGTTCGACGTGAACGTGGTGTCGGTGAACATGGCCAACATCAAGGGCAAGCTGAAGATGTTCCGCTTCCGCCCGGGTCGCAAGGCCAATGTCCGCAAGGCGTATGTGCGTTTGGCCGAAGGCCAGAGCATCGACGTTGCCGCGGGCCGGGCCTGATATCCAGAGGTGCAATCCAGATGGCACTGATCACACCCAAACCGACTTCGCCAGGCCGCCGCGGCATGGTGCGCGTGGCACCGCCGGCCGACCTGCACAAGGGCGACCCGTACGCACCGCTGACGGAAGTCCAGAACAAGACCGGTGGCCGCAACCACTTCGGGCGCATCACCGTGCGTCATCGCGGTGGCGGGCACAAGCAGCACTACCGCATCATCGACTTCAAGCGCGACAAGGAAGGTGTGGCCTGCCGGGTCGAGCGCATCGAGTACGATCCCAACCGCACCGCGCACATTGCGCTGCTGTGCTACGTGGATGGCGAGCGCCGCTACATCATCGCGCCCAAGGGCATCCAGATCGGCATGCAGCTGATGGCTGGCACCGATGCGCCGATCAAGGACGGCAACACCCTGCCGCTGCGCAACATGCCGATCGGCACCACCGTGCATTGCGTCGAGATGAAGCCCGGCAAGGGCGCGCAACTTGCACGCAGCGCCGGCTCGTCCGCGCAGTTGGTCGCGCGTGAAACCGGTTATGCGACCCTGCGCCTGCGTTCAGGCGAGATGCGCAAGGTTCCGGTCGAGTGCCGCGCCACGGTGGGCGAAGTCGGCAACTCCGAGCACAGCCTCAAGAAGCTGGGCAAGGCCGGCGCGAAACGCTGGCTCGGGATACGCCCGACCGTCCGCGGCGTGGTGATGAATCCGGTCGACCACCCGCACGGCGGCGGTGAAGGCCGCACCTCCGGTGGTCGCCATCCGGTGAGCCCGTGGGGCACGCCGACCAAGGGTTACAAGACCCGCAACAACAAGCGCACGCAGAACATGATCGTGCGTCGCCGCAGCAAGTAAGGGCTCATCGACATGCCACGTTCACTCAAGAAAGGCCCGTTCATCGACCTGCACCTGCTCAAGAAGGTGGAGTCGGCGAATCAGAGCAACAGCAAGCGTCCGATCAAGACCTGGTCGCGTCGCTCGATGATCCTGCCGGAAATGGTGGGTCTGACGATCGCCGTCCACAACGGCCGCCTGCACGTGCCGGTGCTGGTCAACGAGAACATGGTCGGGCACAAGCTCGGCGAGTTCGCGGTGACCCGTACCTTCAAGGGCCACAGCGGCGACAAGAAGGCCGCGGCTCCGGCTGCGGCGGGCGCGAAGTAATGGGTACCGACATGACTACGACTCAAGCCAAGGCCGTCCTGCGCGGTGCGCGCATCTCGGCACAAAAGGCGCGGCTGGTGGCCGACCTGGTGCGCGGCATGCCCGTGGGCACCGCCAGCGCGGTGCTGGAACACACCAACAAGAAGGCGGCGCACCTGGTCCGCAAGGTGCTGTTGTCGGCGGTCGCCAATGCAGAGAACAACGTCGGCGCCGACGTCGATGAATTGAAGGTCGCGCGCATCTACGTGGACGAGGGCGCGGTCATGAAGCGCATGCACGCGCGCGCCAAGGGCCGCGGTGCCCGCATCCTCAAGCGCACTTCGCACATCACGGTCGAGGTAGGTTGATCATGGGTCACAAAGTCAATCCAATCGGAATCCGCCTCGGCATCTCCAAGGACTGGAACTCCAAGTGGTTCGCCGGCAAGCGCCAGTTCGCCGAACACCTGGTGTCCGACCTCAAGGTGCGCGAACTGCTGAAGAAGAAGCTCGCGCAGGCCGGTGTCTCGAAGATCCAGATCAGCCGTCCGCAGAAGAACGCCGATATCACCATCTTCACCGCGCGTCCGGGCGTCGTGATCGGCAAGAAGGGCGAGGACATCGAGAAGCTGCGCCGCGAAGTGTCGGCGATCATGGGCGTCGACGCGCACATCAACGTCAGCGAAGTGCGCAAGCCTGAGCTCGACGCGCAGCTCGTCGCCGAATCGATCGCACAGCAGTTGGAGCGCCGCATCATGTTCCGCCGCGCCATGAAGCGCTCGGTGCAGAACGCGATGCGCCTCGGCGCGCTGGGCATCAAGGTCAACGTGGCCGGCCGTCTGAATGGCGCCGAGATCGCGCGCTCCGAGTGGTATCGCGAGGGTCGGGTGCCGCTGCACACGCTGCGCGCCGACGTCGATTACGGCCTGGCCGAAGCCCACACCACTTATGGCGTCATCGGCGTCAAGGTGTGGATCTACAAGGGCGAAATCTTCGACTTCGCGAGCGTCGGCCAGGCCAAGGAAGAGGATCGCAACGAGGGCCCGTCGCCGCGGCGCGAACGTGGATCGCGTGACGATGAACCGCGCCGCGAGCGCGCCCCGCGCGGGCGCCGCGAACGGCAGTCGGCGGAAAATTGAGGAGCCACTTTTGACACGGATAAAGGCGGATAAAACCAGATTTGAATTTATCGTCTATCCGTATTGATCCGCTTTGATCCGTGTCCAAAAGATTTTCGGGCAAGTAACCGAAAAAGCATGCAGGAAAACAGACAATGCTTCAGCCAAAACGCACCAAATTCCGCAAGCAGTTCAAGGGTCGCAACCGCGGCTTGAGCTTGTCGGGCAACCTCGTTAGCTTCGGCGAGTACGGCCTGAAGGCGACCACCCGCGGCGCGATCACCGCGCGCGAGATCGAAGCCGCGCGCCGCTGTATCACGCGTTATGTGAAGCGCGGTGGCAAATTGTGGATCCGCGTGTTCCCGGACAAGCCGATCACCAAGAAGCCAATTGAAGTCCGCATGGGCGCCGGCAAGGGCAACGTCGAGTACTGGGTTGCCCCGATCCAGCCCGGCCGGATGCTGTACGAAATCGAAGGCGTGACCGAAGCCGAGGCGCGCGAGGCATTCCGCCTGGCTGCGGCCAAGCTGTCGATCCAGACCCAATTCGCGACCAGGGCGCTGCTGTGATGGATACCAACGAGATGCGCGCAAAGTCTGCGCAGGAACTGACCGACCACATCGCCGACCTGCGCCGCGAGCAGTTTTCCTTGCGCATGCAGAAAGCGCAGGGCCAAGCCACCCAGACCCACCAATTCGCCAGGGTACGCCGCGAAATCGCGCGCGCCGCCACGATCCTGGGTCAAAAACAGATGGGCCAGAAGCAGACCCACGGAGCCGCGTGATGAACGACACCAGCAAGCAGGCCGACAAGGCCAACACGCGCACGCTCGAAGGCCGTGTCGCCAGCAGCAAGAGCGCCAAGACGGTCACCGTGGTGATCGATCGCCAGGAACAGCACGGCCTGTACGGCAAGCTGTTGCGCCGTTCGACCAAGCTGCATGCGCACGATGAGAAGGGCGAGTGCCACGAGGGCGACCTGGTGCGTATCGCCGAATGTCGGCCGCTGTCGAAGACCAAGCACCACCGCGTGGTGGAAATCATCGCGCGCGCGGCGGAATGAGGAGCGGACGAACATGATCCAGATGCAATCCAAGCTGGCCGCGGCGGACAACAGCGGTGCACGCGAACTGATGTGCATCAAGGTGCTGGGCGGTTCCAAGCGCCGCTATGCCAGCGTCGGCGATGTCATCAAGGTTTCGATCCGCGAAGCGATCCCGCGCAGCAAGGTGAAGAAGGGTGAGGTCTACAACGCCGTCGTGGTGCGCACCGCCAAGGGTGTGCGTCGCCCGGACGGCTCGCTGATCCGCTTCGACGACAACGCCGCCGTGTTGCTGAACAACAAGCTGGAACCGATCGGCACCCGCATCTTCGGGCCGGTCACCCGTGAACTGCGCAGTGAGCGTTTCATGAAGATCGTTTCGCTCGCACCGGAAGTGCTGTAAGGAATCCGCCATGAATCGTATTCGCAAAGGCGACACGGTGCTCGTGATCGCGGGCAAGAACAAGGGCCAGCACGGCGAGGTTACCCGCATCGCGGGCGACCGCGTATTCGTGCAGAACATCAACATGGTCAAGCGCCACACCAAGCCCAACCCGCAGGCACAGCAGCCGGGCGGCATTGTCGAGCGCGAGGCCCCGATCCACATTTCCAATGTCATGCTGTACGACCTGGCCACCGGCAAGGGCGAACGCGTGGGCCGCAAGACGCTCGGCGACGGGCGCAAGGTGCGCGTGTTCCGTTCCACCGGCGAAGTGGTCGACGCGTGAGGATGAAGTCATGACCCGCCTCGAAAAAATCTACAAAGACGAAGTGCTGCCGACGCTGATGAAGCGCTTCGGCTACCAGAACCCGATGCAGGTTCCGCGCATCAGCAAGATCACGCTGAACATGGGCGTGGGCGAAGCCGCGGCCAACAAGAAGGTGCTGGAAAACGCGACTGCCGACATGGCCAAGATCGCCGGCCAGAAGCCGGTGGTGACCAAGGCGCGGACTTCGGTTGCGTCGTTCAAGATCCGCGACGGCTGGCCGATCGGCTGCAAGGTCACCCTGCGCCGTGCCAACATGTGGGAATTCCTCGACCGCCTGATCAACATCTCGCTGCCGCGCGTGCGCGATTTCCGCGGCGTATCCGGCCGCGCCTTCGACGGTCGTGGCAACTACAACATGGGCGTGAAGGAACAGATCATTTTCCCGGAAATCGATTTCGACCAGGTCGACGCGATGCGCGGGATGGACATCTGCATCACCACCACCGCGAAAACCGACGCGGAAGCCAAGGCACTGCTGGAAGCCTTCCACTTTCCATTCAGGAACTAGGCATCACGTAGGAGCCTGCCTTGCAGGCGACCTGAATCGCGCGCAGGCGCGCTCCTACATTCGCATTATTGAGGCTTATACCCATGGCAAAGAAATCGATGGTGAACCGCGACCTGAAGCGGGCCAAGCTGATCAAGCGGCACGCCGGCAAGCGCGTCGACCTGAAGAAGATCATCGCAAGCGCCGATGCGAGCTACGACGAAAAGATGGCTGCCGCGGCCAAGCTGCAGAAGCTGCCGCGCGACTCCAGCCCGTCGCGCCTGCGCACCCGCTGCGCGCTGACCGGTCGTCCGCGCGCCGTGTACGCGAAGTTCGGCCTGTCCCGCAGCAAGTTGCGCGAAGCAACCATGCGCGGCGACGTGCCGGGCCTGCGCAAGGCTTCTTGGTAACGCAAAAGCAAAATGGATTACAAAGTCCATCCATGGACTTTGCCGCAAGGGCCGGCCTTCGGCCGTTCAAATTCGTTCCAGACGAATTTGTCCGGCTTTCGCCGGAATGACGTCAAAACGGATATCGATGCCGAATCACTGACTCGAACAAAACGCTTCAAGGTACAAGACGCTTCACCGCTCTTAGCCCCCTTGAGTCAAGGGGGCGGATCGAAACGGAGTTTCGATCAGGGGTTGTGGGGGTATGACCGGTTCCATGGAGCGAGCAAGTTCGGGCTTTTTCACACAGGAATGTTGCAATGAGCATGACTGATCCCATCGCCGACATGTTTACCCGCATCCGCAACGCCCAGGCCATGGGCAAGCCGACGGTGAGCATGCCGGCTTCCAAGTTGCGCCAGGCGCTGGCCAACCTTTTGAAGGCCGAAGGCTACGTGCTGGAATCGCGCCGCGCGGAAGACGGCGGCAAGGTGCAGCTTGAAATCAAGCTGAAGTATTTCGAAGGCAAGCCCGCGATCGAGCGCATCGAGCGCGTCAGTCGCCCGGGCCTGCGCGTGTATCGCGGCAAGGAGTCGTTGCCCAAGGTGCTGGGTGGCCTTGGCATCTCCATCGTGTCCACTTCGGCCGGCCTGATGACGGACGCGCAGGCGCGCGCCCAAGGCCTCGGCGGCGAAGTGATCGGCCGCGTCGCGTAAGAGGACGGAGCTAAAGACATGTCACGAGTAGCCAAACAACCCATCGCGTTGCCCAAGGGCGTCGAGTGCCATGTGGCCAAGGACGGGATCACCGTCAAGGGCCCCAAGGGCACCCTCAGGATGCACGCGATTCCCGGCGTCGAGGTCAAGAGCGCGGATGGTCACCTGACCTGCGCCGATGGCAGTGCCGAAACCAAGTTCGCGGGTACCACCCGTGCGTTGCTGGCCAACATGGTGCACGGCGTCAGCCAGGGTTACGAGCGCAAACTGGAACTGGTCGGCGTCGGTTTCCGCGCCGCGTTGCAAGGCAAGAGCCTGAACCTGTCGCTGGGGTTCTCGCACCCGGTGGTGTTCCCGGCGCCGGAAGGCATCACGCTGGAAACCCCGTCGCCGACTGAAATCCTGGTCAAGGGCGCCGACAAGCAGCGGGTTGGCGAAGTCGCCGCCAAGATCCGCGCGGTGCGTCCGCCGGAACCCTACAAGGGCAAGGGCGTGCGTTATGCCGGCGAGCGCATCACGCTGAAAGAAGCGAAGAAGGCCTGAACATGATCTCCAAGAAAGTCTCACGTCTGCGCCGCGCCAAGTCCGCGCGCGCCAAGATCCGCAAGCTGGCGGTGCCGCGTCTGTCGGTGCATCGCAGCGGGCAGCATCTCTACGCGCAGGTCATCGCGGCCGATGGCGAAACCGTACTCGCGGCCGCTTCCACCACCCAGAAAGCCGTCAACGACGGCCTGAAAGGCACCAAGAACAAGTCGGCCGCCGCCGCGGTGGGCAAGGCTATCGCCGAGAAGGCGCGTGCCGCGGGCGTCGAGTCGGTTGCGTTCGATCGCTCGGGCTTCCGTTACCACGGGCGCGTCGCCGCGTTGGCGGATGCCGCGCGCGAGGCAGGTTTGAAGTTTTAAGTTTTTATACAACAACTCCAAGCGGCAGAATCTTGATGCCGCAAGCAAATGCCCGCATCTCGCGGGCGCAAGGTGACAAACATGGCGAACAACGATCGCAACGATCGCGAAAATTCCGACGGGATGCTGGAGAAACTCATCGCCGTCAACCGCGTGGCCAAGACGGTCAAGGGCGGTCGGCAGATGAGCTTCACCGCGCTGACCGTGGTGGGCGATGGCGCCGGCAAGGTCGGCTTCGGGTACGGCAAGGCACGCGAAGTGCCGGTCGCGATCTCCAAGGCGATGGAGCGCGCGCGCCGCAACATGGTCACGGTGGGCCTGAACAACGGCACCCTCTGGTATGCGGTCAAGGCCAACCACGGCGCCGCACGCGTGTTCATGCAACCGGCTTCCGAAGGTACCGGCGTGATCGCCGGCGGCGCGATGCGCGCCGTGCTGGAAGTGGTCGGGGTCAAGGACGTGCTGGCCAAGGCGGTCGGTTCGCGCAACCCGATCAACCTGGTGCGTGCCACCATCAAGGGCCTGCAGTCGGTCGCGAGCCCGCAGTACATCGCGGCCAAACGCGGCAAGAAGGTCGAGGAGCTGGGTCATGGCGGCTAAGAAACCAACCACCACCGGCACCGTGAAGGTGCGCCTCGTGGGCGGCCTGCGCGGCGTGCAGGGTCGCCACCGCCTGAGCGTCAAGGCGCTGGGCCTTAATCGCACCGGGGACGTGCGTGAATTGAAGGACAGCCCGCAGGTGCGCGGCCTGATCCAGACCGTGAACTATCTGGTGCGGGTGGAGGACTAAGCATGCGTCTCAACACATTGAAACCCGGCAAGGGCGCCCGCAAGGAACGCCGCCGCGTCGCGCGCGGCATCGGCTCCGGCCTCGGCAAGACCGCGGGTCGCGGCCACAAGGGCCAGCACGCACGCGCGGGCAACACCCACACCATCGGCTTCGAAGGCGGCCAGATGCCGCTGCAGCGTCGCTTGCCCAAGGTCGGCTTCCGCTCCAAGAAGCAGGCCGAATCGCAGCAGGTGTTCCTGTATCAGCTCGCCGGTTTGAAGAAGGATGCAATCGACATCACCGTATTGCGCGAAGCCAAGCTGGTCGACAGCCACGCCAAGCGCGTCAAGATCGTCAAGAAAGGCGAGATCGGGCGCGCGGTGAAGGTGAGCGGCATCCTGGCAACCGCAGGCGCCAAGGCGGCGATCGAAGCCGCCGGCGGCTCGGTGGAGTAAGCATCTTGGCCGCAGGCAAGACATCGTCCAATCCGCTGGCCCAGTTCGGCAAGTTGACCGAACTGCGTCAGCGCCTGTTGTTCCTGGTCGGCGCGTTGATCGTGTTCCGGCTGGGTTCGTTCATTCCGGTGCCGGGCGTCAACCCGGAAGCCATGACCCGGATGATCGAGCAGGGCGGTGGCCTGATGAGCATGTTCAACATGTTCTCGGGCGGCGCGTTGGCGCGCTTCTCGCTGTTCGCGTTGGGCGTGATCCCGTATATTTCGGCATCCATCGTGGTGCAGATGATGGGTTCGGTGTTGCCGACTTGGCAGGCGTTGAAGAAGGAAGGCCAGTCCGGCCAGCGCATCCTCACCAAGTACACCCGCTGGGGCACGGTCGGCCTGTCGGCCTTCCAGGCTTTCGGTATCGCCATGGCCTTGCAGAAAGAAGGCATGGCCGGCGGCGTGCCGATCGTGTACGACCCCGGTTTCGGATTCATCTTCGCCTCGGTGATCGGCCTGACCGCTGGCAGCATGTTCCTGATGTGGCTGGGCGAGCAGATGACCGAGCGCGGCATCGGCAACGGCATCTCGCTGATCATTTTCGCCGGCATCGTGGCCGGTTTGCCGCAGGCGCTCACCCAGACCTTCACGATGACCAGCAATGGCCAGCTTTCGGCGATCAAGGCGCTGATCGTGGTGGTGATCGTGCTGGGCGTGACCGCGTTTTGCGTGTTCATGGAAAGCGCGCAGCGCCGCATCACCGTGAATTACGCGCGCCGGCAGGGCGGGGCCAGCGCCTACCAGAACCAGAGCTCGCACCTGCCGCTGAAGATCAACATGTCGGGCGTGATCCCGCCGATCTTCGCGTCGTCGCTGATCCTGTTCCCGGCCACCGCATCCACCTGGTTCTCCAACGCCAGCCAGATGCATTGGCTGCAGCGCATGACCACCGCGCTGACGCCGGGCGAGCCGCCGTACATGATCCTGTACGCGGCGATGATCATCATCTTCGCGTTCTTCTATACCGCGATCGTGTTCAATTCGCAGGAAACCGCGGACAATTTGAAGCGTTCGGGCGCGCTGATTCCCGGCATGCGTCCGGGCAAGGCGACGGCCGATTACATCGACGCCGTGCTGACCCGGTTGACGGGCGCGGGCGCGGTGTACCTGGCCGCGGTGTGCCTGATTCCCACGTTCATGCAGACCGAGTGGCACGTGCCGTTCTATTTCGGCGGCACTTCGCTCCTGATCGTGGTGGTGGTGGCAATGGACTTCCGGGCGCAGATTTCCGCGCACCTGGTGTCGCACCAGTACGACAGTTTGTTGAAGAAGGCCAACCTGCGCCGCCGGTGACGGGCGCGCGGCTGGTGGACGGGAGCGGGCGCGGAGCCGGAAAGGGCGCCGGCAGCCCCGGCAGGGCAACAAGGCTTGGGGGTGAGATTCCCACCAAGGCGAAATTCAGGCTATAATTGACAGTTTGCCGAACAGGCAACGTATTCGAGGTGGAGCAACCCACATGGCACGCATCGCGGGCGTCAACCTGCCGGTCAACAAGCATGTTTGGATCGGTTTGCAGAGCATCTACGGCATCGGCCGTACCCGGTCGCGCAAGATCTGCGAGTCGGCCGGCGTCGACCCGACCACCCAGATCAAGTCCCTGTCCGAGGGCGAGGTCGAGAACCTGCGCCGCGAAGTGGCGAAGTTCACCGTGGAAGGTGACCTGCGCCGCGAGGTCGGCATCAGCATCAAGCGCCTGATGGACCTCGGCACCTACCGTGGCCTGCGCCACCGCCGCGGCCTGCCCGCGCGCGGCCAGCGCACCCGCACCAACGCGCGCACCCGCAAGGGCCCGCGTCGCGCGATCAAGAAATAATCGCGTCGGGCCGCCGGCCCGCGCAGTTGCATCGAAACGTTTTCAACCGGACTACCCATGGACAAACCAGCTGCCAAGCCGAAGAAGAAGACCAAGCGCGTCGTCACCGACGGCGTCGCCCACGTCCATGCTTCCTTCAACAACACCATCGTCACCATCACCGACCGCCAGGGCAATGCCCTCTCGTGGGCGACCTCGGGCGGCGCGGGTTTCCGCGGTTCGCGCAAGTCGACCCCGTTCGCCGCGCAGGTCGCGGCCGAGAAGGCCGGTCGCGTGGCGCTGGATTACGGCGTGAAGTCGCTGGAAGTCCGCATCAAGGGCCCGGGCCCGGGCCGCGAGTCGGCGGTGCGTTCGCTGAACGCGCTGGGCTACAAGGTCACCAACATCATCGACGTCACGCCGATCCCGCACAACGGCTGCCGTCCTCCGAAGAAGCGGAGGGTCTGACATGGCTCGTTATCGTGGTCCAACGTGCAAGCTCGCCCGTCGCGAAGGCGCTGACCTGTCGCTGAAGAGCCCTGCGCGCGCAATCGATTCCAAGTGCAAGTTCGACAACAAGCCCGGCCAGCACGGCGCCGCCGCCAAGCGTTCGCGGCCGTCCGACTACGCCGTGCAGTTGCGCGAAAAGCAGAAGGTCAAGCGCATCTACGGCGTGCTCGAACGCCAGTTCAGCAACTACTACAAGAAGGCCACGCAGCTCAAGGGCAACACCGGTGAAAACCTGTTGCGCCTGCTGGAAGCGCGCCTCGACAACGTCGTCTATCGGATGGGTTTCGCGGTGACCCGCGCCCAGGCGCGCCAGTTGGTGTCGCACAAGGCGGTGATGGTCAACGGCAAGAAGTGCAACGTGCCGTCGTACGTGATGCGCCCGGGTGACGAGATCAAGCTTACCGACAACGCCCAGAAGCAGTTGCGCGTGCAGGAAGCCCTGAAGGTTTCCGACAGCATGGATCTGAAGCCGGGCTGGATCGAGGTCGACAGCGGCAAGGCGGCGGGCGTGTTCAAGGCCATGCCGGATCGCGGCGATCTGCCCAGCGACATCAACGAAGCGCTGATCGTCGAGTTGTACTCAAAGTAAGGCGTCGCAGCCGGCGCGGTTCGGTCGTTCGATCGGGCCCGCGCCACCGACGCAAACCGGGCGGCTTGCCGCCCGGCGTGGAATCATCGGAGCTGCGAATCCTTGCGGCTCCACCAGTGACACTCCGGAGTGTAGCCCATGGCAGTTTCTTCCACTCACGTCCTGCGCCCGCGCGGTCTCAAAGTCGAGCCCGTCGGCCCCAACCACGCCCGTGTCGTCGTCGAGCCGCTGGAACGCGGCTACGGCCACACGCTCGGCAACGCGCTGCGGCGCGTGCTGCTGTCGTCGATCGCCGGTGCGGCGATCGTCGAGGCCGAAATCGACGGCGTGTTGCACGAATACACCACGCTGGAAGGTTTGCAGGAAGACGTGATCGAGGTGTTGTTGAATTTGAAGGGCGTTGCGATCCGCCTTAACGGCGTCGACGAAGCCAATCTCAGCTTGTCGAAAAAGGGCAAGGGCGTGGTCACGGCCGGCGACATCACCACCGACCACACGGTGGAAATCGTCAACCCCGAACACGTGATTTGCCACCTGACGAAAGACGTGGCGCTCAACATGCGCCTCAAGGCCAAGCGCGGCATCGGCTACCAGCCGGCCGTCAACCGTGCCAATCCCGACGAGGAAACCCGCGCGATCGGCCGCCTGCAGATCGACGCCTCGTTCTGCCCGGTGCGCCGCGTGGCCTATTCGGTCGACGCCGCGCGCGTCGAGCAGCGCACCAACCTCGACAAACTGGTCCTCGACGTCGAAACCAATGGCACGGTTGCCGTGGACGATGCGGTGCGCCAGGCCGCCGAAACCCTGCACGACCAGCTGTCCGTGTTCGGCGATTTCAAGAGTCGCGAAGCGACCGAGTCCGAGAAGGACAAGACCGGCGTCTCGCCGCTGTTGCTGCGTCCGATCGACGACCTGGAACTGACCGTGCGTTCGGCCAACTGCCTCAAGGCCGAGAGCATCTATTACATCGGCGACCTGGTGCAGAAGACCGAGGTCGAGCTGCTGAAAACCCCGAACCTCGGCAAGAAGTCGCTCACCGAGATCAAGGACGTGCTCGGCGCCAAGGGCCTGGCCCTCGGCACCAAGCTGGAAAACTGGCCGCCGGCGGGGGTTTCGTCGGGGATGCAGTTGGGGTGATGAAATACATGTAGGAGCGGGCCTTGCCCGCGACCGGTCGCGCGCAGGCGCGCTCCTACAAGGAACAGCTCGCTTCGACGAGCATTTTGGTTTTCAAAAGCGAATATTCGCAGGGCACCGGCACATAGTGCCGGCCTCCCATAACAATTGAAGAGAGATCCTTCCCATGCGCCACCTCAAATCCGGTCGCAAACTCAATCGGACCAGTTCACACCGCGAAGCCATGTTCAAGAACATGGCCGCCTCGCTGATCAAGCACGAGCTGATCCGCACCACGCTGCCCAAGGCCAAGGATCTGCGCCGCGTCGCCGAACCGCTGATCACACTAGCCAAGATCGATGGCGTCGCCAACCGCCGCCTTGCCTTCGCACGCCTGCGCGACAAGCAGGCCGTCGGCAAGCTGTTCGTGGAACTCGGGCCCCGCTACCGCGAGCGCAAGGGCGGCTACCTGCGCATCATCAAGTGCGGATTCCGCGACGGCGACAACGCACCGATGGCTTATGTGGAACTGGTCGATCGCCCGCAGGCGCAGGCAGAAGCCACCGAGGTTTGATCCGCGAGAAAGTGATTGGAACGAAAGCCCGGCCCTTGGCCGGGTTTTTTTGTTGCGGCGCATGACACGTGGCAGCGAAAACGCTACTGTTGCACGTCTGTCCACACGCATCACCCCTCCATGAACCCCTTCCGTTGGTCCTTCCGTACCGCATTCCTGATTGGCTTCGCGATCTGCGTGGCCCTGCTGGGTTATGCGTTGTACGAGGAACTGTATCAAGGCCAGATGCCGTGCTACCTGTGCGTGATGCAACGGGTCGCGTTCGTGTGGATGGGAGTGTTTTTCCTGATCGGCGGACTGCACGCGCCACGCGCCGGCGGGCGCCGTGCCTACGTGGTGCTGGTGCTGATCGGGGCTGTGTTCGGCATCGCGATGTCGGTGCGCCAGTTGTGGCTGCAATCGCTGCCGGCCGACCAGGTTCCGGCCTGCGGCGCGAGCTTCGGCACCCTTGTCGCCATGCTGCAGCAAGGGTCGATGCCGTTCGGCCGGTTCCTGGCGGTGGTGCTGCACGGCGACGGCAACTGCGCGGCGGTCACCTGGAAGTTCCTCGGCCTGTCGATGGCGGGCTGGGCCCTGATCTGGTATGTGCTTCTGGGTGTCTGGGCGCTGTTGCCACGGCCACGTCGCGGCAATAGATTGAGCCAGGCGCAGCCGCTGCGTGCGTTGAGGAGTTGAACATGACGAATCCTGAAATCTCCGCGCGAGCGCCGTTGCGGCCGGTGCGCGAATCGCGTCCGTGGAAGGCCGACACCTGGCAGGCGATGCCGGCTGCGCAGCTTCCGCATTACGAGGATGCTGCCGAGTTGCAATCGGCCATGCGGCAGCTGGAATCGCTGCCGCCCCTGGTGACCTCCTGGGAAGTCCTTGCGCTCAAGCAACTGCTGGCCGATGCCCAGGCGGGCAAGCGTTTCCTGTTGCAGGGCGGCGATTGCGCGGAAACCTTCGCCGACTGCAACAACGAGGTGATCGCCAACCGGTTGAAGGTGCTGCTGCAGATGAGCCTGGTACTGGTGCACGGCCTGCGCATGCCGATCCTGCGGGTCGGGCGCTTCGCCGGTCAGTATGCCAAGCCGCGTTCGGCCGATACCGAGATCATCGATGGCGTGACCTTGCCTGTGTATCGAGGTGATCTGGTCAACGGCCCCGAGTTCACCCCCGCGGCGCGGCGGGCCGATCCGAAGCGCATGCTCGAAGGCCACGCGCGTTCGGGCATGACCATGAACTTCGTGCGTGCGCTGATCGACGGCGGGTTCGCCGATCTGCACCACCCCGAATACTGGAACCTCGCGTGGGTGGAGCGCTCGCCGCTGGCCGCCGAGTACCGGCACATGGTCGAAGGCATCTCGGGCGCGATGCACTTCATGGAAACCCTGGCGGGGCCGATCGCAAGTTTCCAGCGCGCCGATTTCTACACCTCGCACGAAGCACTGTTGCTGCCCTACGAGCAGACCATGACCCGGCAGGTGCCGCGCCAGTGGGGCTGGTTCGACCTGTCCACGCACTTCCCGTGGATCGGCATGCGCACGGCGGCCTTGGACGGCGCGCACGTGGAATTCTGCCGCGGCATCCGCAACCCGATCGCGGTCAAGGTCGGACCGGCCATGCACACCGATCAATTGCAGCAACTGATCGAGGTGTTGAATCCCGACGACGAGCCGGGCCGGCTGACCTTGATCCATCGCATGGGTGCAGGCGGCATCGGCCAGCACCTGCCGCGCCTGATCGAGGCGGTGAAGGCCACCGGCCGGCGCGTGCTGTGGGTGTGCGATCCGATGCACGGCAACACCGAGAAGGTCGGCAACGGCGTCAAGACACGGCGCTTCGCCAACATCCGCAGCGAGCTGGAACAGGCGTTCGACATCCACGCTGCGGCGGGGTCACAGCTTGGCGGTGCGCACCTGGAACTGACCGGAGAAGATGTCACCGAGTGCCTGGGCGGCGCGAGTGGTTTGTCGGAGGCCGACCTTGGTCGTGCCTACAAGTCCACGGTTGATCCGCGCCTCAATTACGAGCAATCGCTGGAATTGGCGATGCTGATCGTGCGCAAGTCGGGGCAAGCAAAGTAGGTTCGGGCAGCCTTACAGGCGCTGCGCGTACACCACGAACCCGGAACGCGATGCGACGCTGTCGTACAGCCGCATCGCGGTTGCGTTGGTTTCCTGCGTCTGCCAGTACACGCGCGAGACGCCTGCCTCGCGCGCCTTGGCATACACGCCTTCGATCAGCGCGCGTCCGACACCTTGTCCGCGCGCCTCGGGCGCAGTGAACAGGTCCTGCAGATAGCAATTCGGGCCCAGCATCGTGGTGCTGCGGTGGTACAGGTAGTGCGCCAGGCCGAGCAACTTGCCGGCGCGCTCCGCGACCAGCGCATGCACGGGTTCGTAGCTGTCGAAAAAACGGATCCATGTCATGCGCGTGACATCATCCGACAGCGACGTTTCCCCGTAACGACCGTAGAACGCGTTGTAGCCGCTCCACAGTTCCAGCCATTCCGTGAAGTCTTCCGGGCTTGCGCAGCGCACGAGCAGGGTATGCGGCATCGGTTACTTCCTTGATGACAGCCGACTGATGATGCCACGGTTGTCCTGCGGTCCTGTTTCAGCCAGATAGGGTGCATTCAGCCAGATGTCGCCAGGGCGCGATGTCCCAGAATCCACGCGCCTGCCCCGACGGCGAGGGCAGCACGAATACGCGGGATTGCGCAATCATGAAGTCTTGTTCGCCGTAGGAGAGATCGCGCGATCCTGTTGCAAGCCCGGCCCGCGCAGCGTTCTTGCTGGTGAAAGCGACGATCCGCGGCTGGTAGCGCGCAAGCTTGCGTTGCAATCCCGTGGCATCGAACGCAGCGCGCGGCAGGTCCGCATCCGAGCCATAGTGGTGCTTGGCCACGTCGGTCAGCCCGATCCCGAATTCGAGAACGTCGCGGAACGCCAGCGGCGACAACCTGCGTGGTGTCAGCCTGATGTCGAACAGAGTCCGCCAGAAATAATTGCCGGGGTGCGCGTAGTAGGCGCCGTCGCGGGCCGAACGCGTGCCCGGCGCAGTGCCGCAAAACACCACGCGCAAGCCGGGCGCAAGGACATCGGGCAGGACGAAGCGGCGGTTGACGGGCATCGCGGGATTTTCGCATGGGCACGCGAGCCACGGGTGCCGCACCCGAATGCACAGTAAAATGCCCGGTCGCCGTCTGGATTTGCATGCCCATGCCCCACCCCTTCATCGTCGATATCGACCCCATCGCGTTCCACATTTTTTCCTTCGGGGTGCGCTGGTACGGGTTGATGTACCTCGGCGGTTTCATCGGCGGCCTGTTGTTGGGCGAATACCGGCGCCGGCGCGGGCGGTTGGGGGTGGATCGCGATGCGTTCCTCGACCTCGCGTTCTACTGCATGCTCGGCATCATCGTCGGCGGGCGCGTGTGGTACATGCTGACCTACCAGCCGATCCGCTGGGTCTGGACCGATCCGCTGCAGTTGTTCCAGGTCTGGGATGGCGGCATGTCCTTCCACGGCGGCCTGCTGGGTGTGCTGGTCGCGAGCCTGTGGTGGTGGTGGAAGCACCGCGTCGCCGTGAAGCATTATTTCGACGTGGTCGATTTCGTCGCGCCACTGGTGCCGATCGGTTTGGGCCTGGGGCGGCTCGGCAACTTCATCAACGGCGAACTGTGGGGCAAGCCCAGCCACCTGCCATGGGCGATGATCTATCCGCACGCGCAGGCCGAGGATCATGCCTACGCTTTTGGCGACATGATTGCGGGCAACAAGCTGCACTTCCCGGCGCACCCTGCGTGGCAAGCCGTCTACGCGCAGTTTGGCGGCCATCTGCCGCGCCAGCCCAGCGAGTTGTACGAATTCTTTTTGGAAGGAGTGGTGTTGTTCACGGTGCTGTGGGTGTTCTCGATCAAGCCGCGGCATCGCTACGCCGTCTCCGGCCTGTTCGCGTTGCTGTACGGCATCTTCCGCTTTTCAGTCGAGTTCGTGCGCCTGCCCGATCCGCAACTCGGCTACCTGTTCCACACCGGCTGGGTGACCATGGGCCAGGTGCAATCAGCGCCGCTGATCGTCGTCGGCCTGGTCCTGCTGTGGATGTCGTGGCGCGCGCCGGTGGTGCAGCCCGTGCCGGTGGAAGCTACAGCCACTTCGCGCGCTTCAGCACAATGAACAGCGTGACGCAGACCACGACAGTGATGCCGACGATCGTCGGATAGGCGTAAGGTTTGGCGAGTTCCGGCATGTCGTGGAAGTTCATGCCGTACCAGCTCGCCAGCAGCGTCGGCGCGGCCAGTAGCGCGGCCCAGCCGGCGAGGCGTTTGACCACTTCGTTCTGGCGCACGGTGATCAGCGACAGGTTCACGTTCATCGCGGCGCCCAGCATTTCGCGCATCGAGTTGATGGCGTCGCTGACGCGGGTGACGTGGTCCTGCACGTCGCGGAAATACGGCCGCACCTCGTCGCGGATCACTTCGGGGTGCAGGCGCACCAGTTGGCCCAGGATGTCCTGCAACGGCGCCGCCGCCAGTTTCAGTGTCAGCAGTTCGCGTTGCATGTCGTACAGGCGCCGGGTGACGTCGCGGTTGGCGGCATCGCTGAACACGTCGTGCTCGAGTTCCTGCAGCTCCTGCTTGAAGTCCTGCACGATCGGCATGTAGTTGTCCACGATGAAATCGAGGATCGAATACAGCGCGTAGCTGGGCCCCAGTGCGAGATGCTCGGGCGCCTGTTCGCAGTTGCGGCGTGCCGGCGCATAGGTTTGCGAGGCGCCGTGCCGCACCGAAAGCAGGTAGCGCTTGCCAAGGAAGATGTGGGTTTCACCGAACCCGATGTTGCCATCGGTCATCTGCGCGGTCTGCGCGACGATGAACAGCGAATCGCCGTAGGATTCGATCTTGGGCCGCTGGTGCGCGGTGTGGGCATCCTCGATCGCCAGCTCGTGCAGCCCGAATTCGCCCTGCAGTTTTTCCAGCAGCGGTTCGTCCGGTTCCACCAGTCCGACCCACACGAAGCCGGCGGGCAGCGCAAGGAAATCGCTGATCTCGTCCAGCGTGATGTCGCGAAGCTTCCTGCCGTCCGCGCCGTAGGCGGCGCAGTTGGCAACCATGGATTTGCCGGCCGGGGTGTCCATGCCCCGATTATGCGGGAGACTCTCGCGTCTGCAAATCGAGAGCAATCAGTCCGCAAATGAACGCAAAGAACGCAAATAAAACCCTGCTTTGCTCCTATTCGCGTTCATTTGCGTTCATTTGCGGACAACCGCTTTTCACGCATCAACCACACCCCACACGCCAGCCCGATCCACGCCGGCAGCGCGAACAGGATCCACGGCAGGTTGTGCTGCGGGAACCACGGGCTCAACTTCGAAACCAGTGCGAAGATCGAGAGCAGCACCAGCAATCCCGCGATCGCCAGCGTGAAGCGCGACGCGGTCGCGCCGGGCCGGCGCAGGTGCAGCAGCGCGGGCAGGAGCAGCCACGCGATGGGATTGAACAGCCACAAGTTCTCGTTGGCCCACGCCGCGCGGTGCGCGGTGGCGAACCACAACACCAGCATCAACGCGCCGGCGATGCCGACCAGCAGCGTGTACAGCGCACCGACCAGCGCGAACCACCAACGATCGACCTCGTATTGATCGCGCAGCCAGGCGGAAGCAACGAAGGCGACGCCGAGGATCAGCCCGATGATCAGCAGCGGCCAACGCATGTCCGGTGGTGAGGTGGGCGGCGAGGGCAGCCGTTGCGGCGACAGCACGATTTCCGATTGCACCAGCGGCGCACCGTCGGTGCCATGCACGCTGCGCAACTCCTGCATCAGGCGCGCGGGAATGAAGGCTCCGGTCCAGCGGCTGAGCGGCTGGTCGGCGTAAGGGCCGAGTCCAAGGTCCAGCAGGTACATCAGCCACGGTTGCCCCGACATCAGGCGATCGGTTTCGCTGCGATAGGTTTCACCGTGCGCGGCGGGGCCGGTGAGTTGTCGTTGCAGCGCGCCGTCCATCACCTTGTCCAGCGCATCGCGCACGCGGGTGGTGCAGTTGTCGCGAAAGTAGCGATAGCGGTAGCGCGAGTTCGCCGGTTGCACGTTCCAGACCAGAAAGTCGCGCAGTTTCGCGCGCTGCGCCGGCGTCAGGTTCAGGCGCTGGTCGGTGATCGAACGGCCTTCGCCCGAATATTCCTGGATGTCGTCCGCGGACGGCCACGCGGCGGCGCGGTAGATCATGATCCCGCGCGCGAAGTTGATGTAGAAATCCTTCTGGTTGAAATCGAACATGCCGTAATTGAAGGCATAGGCCTGGCCGCTGGCGACATCGGTGATCACCAGCGCGTCGTGTCCGAAGCGCTCCCAGTACACCGTGCCGGGGCCGTAGGTGTAGAGGTCCACGCGCAGGTTGGCGCCAGGGGCGTCGACGATGCCGGCGTAGGCCGACAAGCTTGCGAACAAGGCGCAGAGCAACAGGAGGAACAGCGCACTCGTGCGAAGGGCGGGGCGATTTCGAGGGTCGCGCATGACTTGGGCTGAAAAGTTTAGACTGCGCATGATAAGGCGTGCGGCGCATCCCCCCGATGCTTCGCATCGACCCCCTTCCTGCGGAAGGGGGTGTTTTTCTTCCCCCTTCCGCAGGAAGGGGGATCGAGGGGGATGCGCTTTTTGACGAAGGTTGCGCGTTATTCCGCAGAAGCCTTGCGCACCCGGAACTGCAACACTCGGCGGTCATCCGCCCGCGTCACGTCGAACGAATAATCACCCAGCGTCGCGGATTCACCGGGATCAGGCAGGTGGCCGACCGCGGCGGTCACGAGCCCGCCGACGGTGTCGTATTCCTCGTCGGAGAACGTGGTGCCGAATTGTTCGTTGAAATCCTCGATCGGCGTCAGCGCATCGACCAGCCAGCTGCCATCGGCCTGTGCGACGATCAGCTTCGGTGGTGTCGCATCGTCGTGCTCGTCGTCGATTTCGCCGACGATCTCTTCCAGCACGTCCTCGATGGTGACGAGCCCGGCCACGCCGCCGTATTCGTCCACCACCACCGCCATGTGGTTGCGTGAACGCCGGAACTCGGCCAGCAGCACGTTGAGGCGCATGGACTCGGGAATCATCACGGCGTGCCGCAGCAGCGCGTGCAAATCCGGCGTGCCGTTCGCGCCGCGTCGCAGCAGATCCTTGGCCAGCAGGATGCCAAGGATTTCGTCCTTGTCCTCGCCGTGCACCGGGAAGCGCGAGTGGCCGGATTCGACCACGGTGTCGAGGATGGTCGCGAGGTCGTCGTCGATGTCGAGCATGACCATCTGGGCGCGCGGCACCATCACGTCGCCGACCACCATCTCGGTGACCCGGATGGCGCCTTCGATCATCGCGTAGGTTTCACCGGTCAACAGGCCGTTGGTCTGCGCGTCGCGGAGTTCCGCGAGCAGTTCCTCGGGATTGCGGGGTTCGCCTGACAGCATGTGGCCCAGTCGATCCCACAACGAGCGGTGGGCGGGGCCGGTGGTACTTGGGGGTTCTGCGGACATGGGTGTGGAGCACGTCCCCGGAGGGGCGGACCTTCAATTCTAGCGGATATCGGATGTCGGCGTTTTCGTGCCGGAATGGCCTCAGCCGGCATAGGGGTCGGCGATATCGAGCCCGGCCAATATCCGCGTTTCCAGCGCTTCCATCCGCGTCGCGTCACGTTCGTTCTGGTGATCGAACCCGAGCAGGTGCAGGACACCGTGCACCGTGAGGTGGGCGTAATGATCGCGCACCGCCTTGTGTTGTTCGCGTGCCTCGCGTGCCACCACCGGCGTGCAGATCACCATGTCGCCAAGCAGCGGTGAAACGACGCCGCGCGGCAGTTCGACCGGGAAAGAAAGCACGTTGGTGGCGCAATCCTTGCCGCGATACTGGCGATTCAGCACGCGGCCCTCGCGCGCGCCAACGATGCGGATGGAAAGTTCAACGGGCTTGCGATGTTGCGCGCCATGCAATGCGGCTTCGGCCCAGCGCCGGAAACTGACCGACGCCGGCACACCGCGCCTTGGCGCGGCGTACGACACGCCGACCTCAAGGCGCGGCGTCGCCATTGCGTTCCTCGGCGGCTTCGTAGGCGCGCACGATCTTCGCCACCAGCGGGTGCCGCACCACGTCGCGCGCGGTGAAAAAAGTGAAACTGATCCCGTCCACGCCACGCAGGACCTCGATCACGTCGCGCAAGCCCGAACGGGTGCTGCGCGGCAAGTCCACCTGCGTCACGTCGCCCGTCACCACGGTGGTGGTGCCGAAGCCGATGCGGGTGAGGAACATCTTCATCTGCTCGACGGTGCTGTTCTGGGCTTCGTCGAGGATCACGAACGAATCGTTAAGCGTGCGCCCGCGCATGTAGGCGAGCGGCGCGATCTCGATCACGTTGCGCTCGATCAGTCGCGCGACCTTGTCGAAGCCGAGCATCTCGTACAGCGCGTCGTACAGGGGGCGCAGATACGGATCGACCTTCTGCGCGAGATCACCCGGCAGGAAACCGAGTTTCTCGCCGGCCTCGACCGCGGGCCTTACCAGGATCAGGCGCTGCACGCGCGCGGTTTCCAGTGCCTCCACCGCGCTCGCGACCGCGAGGTAGGTCTTGCCGGTGCCGGCCGGGCCGATCCCGAAATTGATGTCGTGGGTCGCGATCGCGTGCAGGTAGCGCACCTGATTGGGGCCACGGCCACGGATGCTGCCGCGTTTCACCTTGATCGCGATTTCCTGCGCACCCTCGGCCTGTTTCTCGGCCAACGCGTCGACACCAGCCTCGGACAGGCGCAGGTTCAGCACGCGGCCGTTCAGGGTTTCGTGCTCGGTGGCGTCGTACAGCGAACGCAACACGCGTTCGCCGGACTGCACCGCGTCACCTTCACCGATCACGCGGAACACGTTGCCGCGATTGTTGATCTCGACCCCGAGGCGCAGTTCGATCTGGCGCAGATGCTCGTCGAACGGCCCGCACAGGTTGGCGAGCCTTTGCGTGTCGTCGGGTTCGAGGGTGAAGTCGTGCTGGGTCAGTGGTTCGGTCATGCGACAAATTTGAGAGCAAAAGCATTTGACACGGATTTGCACGGATCAATACGGATAAAGCACGCGCTTTGATCGGCATTTATCCGCTTTGATCCGTGTCGAGTGTGCTTTGTCCTCATTTGATCATGCGATGACGGTGCGCCCGCGCAACGAATTAGTCAGCGCCGCGGTGATCACGACGTCCACGAATTGCCCGACCAGCCGTGTACCGCCCGCGAAATTCACCTGCCGCATGTTCTCGGTCTTGCCGGTGAGTTCGTTCGGATTCTTCTTGGACGGACCGGTGACGAGGATGCGCTGGGTGCTGCCGACCATCGCCTCGCTGATTTTCGCCGCGTGGAAGTTGATCATCTCCTGCAGGCGCGCGAGGCGCTCGTGCTTGACCGCATCCGGCGTCGGATCGAACAGATTGGCCGCGGGTGTGCCCGGGCGTTTCGAGTAAATGAAGGAGAACGACTGGTCGAAGCCGACGTCTTCGATTAGTTGCAGGGTCTTGGCGAAATCGGCATCGGTTTCGCCCGGAAAACCGACGATGAAATCCGACGAGATGCAGATGTCGGGACGCACCGCGCGCAGCTTGCGGATTTTAGACTTGTATTCCAGCGCGGTGTAGCCGCGCTTCATCATCGCGAGGATGCGGTCGGAGCCCGATTGCACCGGCAGGTGCAGGAAGTTCGCGAGCTTGGGCACGTCGCGATAGGCGGCGATCAGTGAATCGGAAAATTCCAGCGGATGCGAGGTGGTGAAACGGATGCGGCCGATGCCGTCGATCTCCGCGATCGCGCGGATCAGCAACGCCAGATCCGCCGTGCCGCCATCGAACATCGGCCCGCGGTAGGCGTTGACGTTCTGGCCAAGAAGATTCACTTCCTTCACGCCCTGTTCGGCCAGCGACGCTATTTCCGCCAGCACGTCGTCGAACGGGCGCGAGATTTCCTCGCCGCGCGTGTAGGGCACCACGCAGAACGAGCAGTATTTGCTGCAACCTTCCATGATCGACACGAATGCGCTCGGGCCGTCCGCGCGCGGCTCGGGCAGGCGGTCAAACTTCTCGATCTCGGGGAAGGAAATGTCGACCTGTGGCTTGCCGGTTGCGCGGCGCGCATCGATCAGGTCGGGCAGGCGGTGCAGGGTCTGCGGGCCGAACACGAGGTCCACATACGGTGCGCGCTCGACGATCGCGGCACCTTCCTGTGAGGCCACACAACCGCCGACGCCGATCAGCACGTCCGGATTCGCCTGCTTGAACTCTTTCCAGCGGCCGAGCTGCGAGAACACCTTCTCCTGCGCCTTCTCGCGGATCGAGCAAGTGTTCACAAGGATCACGTCGGCTTGCGATACGTCGTCGGTGCGTACCATGCCGCGCTCTGCCGCGAGCACTTCCTCCATCTTGCGGGAGTCGTACTCGTTCATCTGGCAGCCGTGGGTCTGGATGAAAAGTCTTCCAGGAGCAGGCCTTCCAAGAGCAGGCTTTCCAGAATCGGGTTTGCCCACCGGTTGGGAGGGCGTGTAGGCGAGGGCGGGGGTATCGGCCATCGGGGCAAGGCGAAATGCGTTCAAACCCGCATTGTAGCGGGGCGAGCGACTCGGTTCGGGCCGGGGCAGCCGCAACTGTGAACGGCGTGCTTGGCATCCGCAGCCGACAGGGGCACACTGCGGCCCCATGAACGCCACGTTCCGCCAGGGGGGCGGTGGCCGGCGCGCCGTTGCCCCATCGAAGTCAGTTCGCGCATCGCGAATGCTGGCGGCTTGCCTGTTGCTGCTGGTTGCCGCATGGGCGGGGCCGGCGGCCGCCAGCGTGCTCTATCGTTGCGTCGGTTCGGGCGGCGAAGTGGCATACGTCAGCCATACCACCGGCTTCCGGCATTGCACCAAGATCGGCCAATGGCACACGCGAACCGCGCATGTGGATACGGTTGCGTATCGGCCGAAATCGTCTCGCGACAAGCCGCCGCCGCCAGCCAGGGTGACACCCGGCACGCCGCCGCGACCGGTCAAGGCCAACCCTGCGGTGTTGAAGGTCACCCCTCTGGGTGAAGACGAATCCTCACGGGTCGCGCCGCCGCAGGCCCATCGGGCATGGCAGCCGGTGCCGGTCGTGGCGTTGGATACCTTGGGTAGCTGGGTGCTGCCGCGTGTGCTCGGGGTCGAGTTGGCTCCGGAGCGCACCCCTGCGCCGACTTCCAGCGCCGGCGCGCCCGCATCGGCGGCGACCGCCGCGATTCCCTTGAAGTTGAATGCCGATGCGCCGAAACCGCCCAAGCGCGGCGCCGTGTACCGGGTGGTCGAGAAGAACGGCACGGTGCTGTACACCAACGTCGCGTCGCTGGCGAAAGGGCACGATGCCAGGATGCTGTTCACCTACATCGTCGAGTGCTATGCCTGCAACGTGCATTCCCGGATCAACTGGGAAACCGTGCCGCTGCACCTGGCCGCCTACCACGACGACATCGGTGCGGCGGCGAAGTTGACGGGTGTGAATCCGGCGCTGCTGCGCGCGGTGATCCATGCCGAGTCGGGCTTCAATCCGCGCGCGCTTTCGTACAAGGGCGCGCAGGGCCTGATGCAGTTGATGCCGGGCACCGCGTTCGAGCTGGGCGTCGGCAATGCCTTCGATCCGGCCCAGAACATCTCGGGTGGCGCACGTTATCTCGCAATGTTGTTGCGCGCCTATCACGGCGACGTGAAGCTGGCTGCGGCGGCCTACAACGCGGGTGCCGGTGCCGTGACGAAATACGGTGGTATTCCACCTTATGCCGAAACGCAGGTATACGTGAAGCGCGTGGCGCTGCTGTACCAGCGCTACCGCAAGGCGTTGGCCGAGCGTGTCGCGCCGACGCTGGCGACGCTCAAGGCCGGTGGTTGACCGAGCGCGGGTCTGCCCGAGAGAAAACCGTTCGTGTTGAGCGAAGCGAAGCTTCGCGAAGTCGAAACACCAATGATTTCGCCCTTGCCAGGCACTTCGGCTTCCTCGCTCCTCAAATCGCGATCATCCATGGCCGCTCCCCGCATCGCGCCTTCGGCGCTACGCTCGGCGCGAACGGCTTCATGGACAAGCTTCAAGTCGTCAGCGCTTCAATTCCGAAGTCAACATCGGCGCGATCGTCTCGACGATCTGCCCGGCCAGCACGTGGTTGGCGGCAACCAGGTTGCCGGAGTCGGGCAGCCCATCGACGCCGGCCATGTTGCAGTAGCGTCCGCCGGCTTCGCGCACCAGCAGGCAGCCGGCCGCCATGTCCCAGACCTTGAGGCCGGTTTCGAAATAACCGTCCAGACGTCCGGCCGCCGTCCACGCCAGGTCCAGCGCGGCCGAGCCGGCGCGGCGGATGTCCTCGGCGCGCTTCAGCAGCTCGCGGGTCATGCCGAGCTGGGCGTCGAGGTGGCGGCGTTCGCGGTAGGGGAACCCGGTTGCCAACATCGCGCCGTCCAGCGACTCGCGCTTGCCGACGCGGATGCGGCGGTCGTTGAGGAACGCGCCGTCGCCCTTGCTGGCGGTATAGATCTCGTTGCGCAGCGGATCGAGGATTACCGCGTGCACCGGTTCGCCGTGGTCGAGCTGCGCGATCGACACCGCGAAATGCGGGATGCTGCGCAGGTAGTTGTGGGTGCCGTCCAGCGGATCGACCGCCCAGGTGAAGCGTGCACCGGCCTTGCCGGAGGCGCCGGTTTCCTCGCCCAGGATCGCGTGGTCGGGATACGCGCGGCGCAGCTCGCGGACGATCATGGCCTCGGCTTCGCGGTCGACCTGGGAAACGAAATCGAGATGGTGTTTCTCGATCACGGCCACGCTGTCGAGGCGGTTCATGTAACGCAGGATCACGTTGCCCGCGGCGCGCGCGGCACGGATCGCGACGGTGACGGCAGGTCGGGCCATGGCGAAGGGTTCGGTCGGATTGGAAAAAGAACGCGCCGCACAGAGCGGCGCTCCGCATATTCTAACAGCCCGACGTTCGGCAAGCTGCCTCCCGTCGATTTGCGGCGAGGAGCTGATCGTCCGCAAAGGACGCGAAAGCCGCGAAGAAGGTCGTTGACCCGGCTGTCGACCTTTGCGCCCTTCGCGCTCTTGGCGGATAAACGCTGTCTGCAATTTCCCGGGCAGAGAGCCGGCGTCGATCCGCTACCCTTGCGTGATGAACCAATCCACCGCATCCATCCCGCCCGCGCCGCAGACCGTCCGCTTCGTGCTGGCGCGCACCCAGCATCCCGGCAACATCGGCGCGGCCGCGCGCGCGATCCGCACCATGGGCTTCTGGCGCCTGACCCTGGTCGCGCCGCACCATTATCCCGATCTGCAGGTCAACGCGATGGCGGCGGGCGCGGACGACGTGCTGGCGAATCTGGTCGTGGCCGACAACGTGCCGGCGGCCGTCGCCGATTGCACCCGCGTGTACGGTTTGTCGGCAAGGCGGCGTGGGGTCAGCCTGCCCGAACTCGACCCGCGTGCCGCGATGGCCGAAATCGCGCCGTTGCTCCGGCAGGGCGCCGAAGTGGCGCTGCTGTTCGGCAACGAACGTTCCGGACTCGACAACGACGAGCTTTCCGTTTGCCACGCGATGGTGCGGATTCCGAGCGCCGAGGATTTTTCCTCGCTCAACCTCGCGCAGGCGGTGCAGGTGATGGCGTGGGAACTGCGCATGGCGACGCTGGGCAAGCTGCCCGAAGCACCGCCGGACCACGACGCGCCGCCCGCCTCGGCCGACGAGATGGAACGCTTCTTCGAGCACCTGTTCGCGACCCTGCACGCGATCGATTTCCACAAGGGCCGCTCCGCGCAGACCATCGAACTGCGCCTGCGCCGCCTGTTCCACCGCGCGCTGCCGGATGCGCGCGAACTGCGCATCCTGCACGGCGTGCTGGCTGACGCCGAGCGCATGGCGCGGTTGGCGAAGGATCATCCCCCCGCCGCTGCGCGGCGACCCCCTTCCTCAGGAAGGGGGTAAGAGCGGATGGCTGATGCTTGTCTTCCCCCTTCCGCAGGAAGGGGGGGCGAGGGGGATGGCTTTGTGTTCGCCTTCATCAGCCGGAATCGTCCGCGTTTACGATGGTGGTAACGGGCGTGACCAGCACCTTGTCGATGCGCGCGCCGTCGCGATCGACGACCTCGAACTTGAGGCCGTGCCAGGTGGTGCTTTCGCCTTCGACGGGGATGTGTCCGAGCAGTTCGATCAGCATGCCGGCGAGGGTGTAGTAATCGCCGTCGTGTTCGTTGGGCAGTTCGTCCAGTTTCAGCAGTTCGCGCAGGTCGTCGGTCGCGAGCGAGCCCGACACCAGCCAGCTTCCATCCGCACGACGCTGCGCGGCGGTGTCGCCCGCATTGTTGCCGTCGCCGGCGCTGTTCGGGTGGCCGACCACCGCGGTCAGCACGTCGTTCAAGGTCACCAGGCCCTCGATGTCGCCGTATTCGTCGACCACCAACGCGAACGGCGATTCAGCGTCGCGGAACTCGTCCAGCAGATCCAGCGCGCGGGTGGTGGCGGGCACGAACAGCGGCTTGGCGAGCTTGCGGAACAGGTCCAGTCGTGCGGGCGAGCTTCCCGCGCCAGGTTCCTGCGCCAGCGTCTGCAACAGCCGCTTCACTTCGAGCACGCCGAGCACCTCGTCTTCGCTTTCGCGATACACCGGGTAGCGCGAGTACGGCGTCGCGCGCATCACCGCGAGGTTTTCCTGCAGCGGCGCGGCCGCGTCCAGCCACGCGATGCGCGGGCGCGGCGTCATCACGCTGTCCACGCTGCGGTCGCCGAGGCGCAGCACGCGGTTGACCATGTTGCGCTCGTCGGAATCCAGCACGCCCTGTTCGGCGCCTTCGGCGACCAGCAGGCGGATTTCCTCCTCGCTGATCTTGTCGCGGCTGGAACGATGCAGCCTGAGCAACCACAGCAGCGCGTTGGTGATGATGTCCAGAAACCACACGAACGGCGTCATCAGCCACGACAGCACCTGCATCGGGATTGCCACGGCCTGCGCGATGCGTTCGGGTGCAACCAGGGCCGCGCGCTTGGGCACCAGTTCGCCGACGGTGATGTTGATGATGGTGACCAGGACGAAGCCCAGTACCAGTCCGATCACCAGCGAGGCATGCGCCGCCGCGGGCATGCCGAGATCGGTGAGCCAGACCTGGATGGTGTCGCTGATTGAGGTGCCGGTGGCGGCACCGGTGATCAGGGTGATCAGGGTGATGCCGACTTGCACCGTGGACAGGAACCGGTCGGGCCGCTGCGCCAGCCGCAGGGCCACCTGCGCGCGGGTGCTGGTGCGCGCCAGGTAACGCAGCCGGCTCTTGCGCGCGGCGATCAGAGCGATCTCGGCCAGCGCGAAAAAGGCATTGCCCAGCGCCAGCAGCAACACCAGGCCAAGTTCGGTCAGCATCGGGGATACGCGGCGGGAGGCATGCCCGGAGTGTAGCAAGCGCAAACGCTTCGGGCCGGCGCCGCGCTCGTGTACCATTTGCGCGTTCGATTGCCCGGATGGATCGCCATGTTTTCGCTGCAGACGATGTTTGGCAAAGGGGATCGCTTCTACACCCTGCTGGAGTCCAGCGCCGGTGCCGCCCGGGACAGCGCCAAGGCCCTGCAGGCGTTGCTGGAAGCACACGGCGAGCCGATGCTGCTGGACAGCTTCCGCGCGGCGCGGCGACGCGAGAAGGAGCTGGCCGGACAGATCAGCGAGGCCTTGATCAACACCTTCGTCACCGCGCTGGATCGCGAGGACATCGAGGCGATGTCCTCCGCGCTGTACCGCATTCCCAAGACCATCGAGAAGTTCGCCGAACGCTACGTGATCGTGGCGAAACGAGTAGAAGGCATCGACTTCGCCTCCCGCGCCGGCCTGCTGATGAGCGCGACCGAAGGCGTGGCCGAGATGGTCAGCGAACTGCGCAACGGCATGAGCATCGGGCGCATGCGCAAGCTGCAGGATCGCCTGCAGGCCACCGAGTCGGAAGCCGACCGCCTGCTGCTGGAACCGTACCGCGACCTGTATCTTGGCAGCAACGATCCGATCCGGATGATGTTGGCCAAGGATCTGTTCGAGTTGCTGGAAAAGGCCATCGACCGCTGCCGCGACGTGGGCAACGTCATCTATTCAATTGTTCTCAAGAATTCGTGAAAGATCCCCACTTCGTGTGGTCTTGGCATACCCCCACAAGCCCCACCCGCGCCGAGAAGCGTGGCGCGGGTCGCCCCCTTGACTCAAGGGGGCCGGAAGTCATGGATCGCTGCGCATGAGCCTCGGCCTTCTTGCCACCGTCATCGTGATCGCGTTGGTGTTCACCTACATCAACGGTTTCCACGACACCGCCAATTCCATCGCGACGGTGGTTGCGACCAAGGTGTTGTCGCCGGGGCAGGCGGTGCTGCTGGCGGCGGCCACCAACCTGGCCGGCGCGCTGTTGGGTTCCGCGGTGGCGCTCACGATTGCCACGGGCTTGATCGACGCCGGGGTGTTGCAGGTAGGCGCCGAAGTGCTGGCCTGTGCGTTGCTTGGCGCCATCATCTGGGACCTGATCACCTGGTGGGTGGGGTTGCCGACGTCCTCCACGCATGCACTGGTCGGCGGCTTGTGCGGGGCCGCATTCGCTGCTTCCGACGGCAACTTCCACGCGATCATCTGGGCCACCAACCCCAACCATTGGTGGCGCGGTGATGGCGTGATTCCCAAGGTGATCGTGCCGATGGTGGCCTCGCCGATCGCGGGTTTCGTGCTGGGCATAGCGGTGATGGGCGGGTTGTTCGCGCTGTTCGCATGGTTCGGCAACCGCACGGGCTTTCTGCACCGCTTTGGGCGCACGCCGTTCGTCAACCTGTTTTTCGGCAAGGCGCAGATCTTCTCGGCGACCGCGATGGGCGTGTCGCATGGCATGAACGACGCGCAGAAGACCATGGGCATCATCGCGTTGGCGCTTGCGACCGCAACCACTACGCACAGCTTCGATCACCTGCCGGAGTGGTTGCAGTTTCTGCGCGTGTCCGACGTCGGCGGGCATTTCCCGATTCCGGTCTGGGTGAAGGTGGTGTGCGCGCTGGTGATGGCGGCCGGCACCGCGGGCGGCGGCTGGCGCATCATCAAGACGCTCGGACACAAGATGGTCAAGCTGCACCCGATCAACGGCTTCGCGGCCGAAACCAGTTCGGCCGCGGTCATCATCGTCGCTTCGATCTTCGGCCTGCCGGTTTCGACCACCCATGTGGTGTCGTCCGCGATCATGGGCGTCGGTGCCTCCAAACGCTTCAACGCGGTGCGCTGGACCGTGGTCGAGCGCATGGTGTGGTCGTGGATACTGACCCTGCCGATCAGCGCGTTCATTGCGTGGGTGTTGGTCGAGTTGTCGCGGCCGCTTTGGGGTTGATTGGCGCGATAAACTGCCCGTGTGCCAGATACCACGATCCAACGCCATGACAGTGTGCCCGCCGACAAACTGGTCGTCGCGATTTCCTCGCGCGCGTTGTTCGACCTGACCGAATCGCACGCATTGTTCGAGCGCGAGGGGCTGGAGGCGTATCGCGCCTACCAGATCGCGCACGAAAACGACGTGCTGCAGCCGGGCGTGGCGTTTCCGGTGGTGAAGAAGCTGCTGGCGTTGAACCGCCCTGCGCCGGACGTGCCCTACGTGGAAGTGGTGTTGTTGTCGCGCAATTCCGGTGACACTGGCCTGCGCATCTTCAATTCCATCCAGCACCACGGGCTTGCGATCACGCGCGCGGCGTTCACCTCGGGCGAAGCTACCAGTGAATACATTGCGCCGTTCGGGGTCGATTTGTTCCTGTCGGCCAACGCCGAGAACGTGGCGCGTGCGCTGAACTCTGGCGTGGCCGCGGCGACAATTCTGCCTTCACAGGTGCACGACACGCATCCCGGCCAACTACGCATTGCGTTCGACGGTGACGCGGTGATCTTCGGCGACGAGTCCGAGCGTCTGTCGCAGGAACAAGGTCTGGATGCCTTTCACCGCAACGAAACCGAACACTGGAACGAGCCGCTCTCTGGCGGCCCGTTCCGCAATTTCCTGGCCGCGCTGCACCGTCTGCAGGCGGCATTCCCGCCCGAGGATTCGCCGATCCGCACCGCGCTGGTCACCGCGCGCTCGGCGCCCGCGCACAAGCGCGTGATCCTGACCCTGCGCCAGTGGGGCGTGCGCATCGACGAGGCATTGTTTTTGGGCGGCCGCGACAAGGGGCCGTTCCTCGAAGCCTTCGGCGCCGACCTGTTCTTCGACGATTCGCCCGTCAACGTGGAGTCGGCACGGCGGCACGTTGCGACGGGGCATGTGCCGCATGGGGTTTCCAACAGCCGGAAATAGGGGACTGGAGACGGATGCGCGAGCCGCTTGCGAACGTACCCGGAAAGCCATCCCCCTCGTTCCCCCTTCCTTCGGAAGGTGGAAGAAACGCCCACCCCCTTCCGAAGGAAGGGGGTCGCGCACCGTCAGGTGCGCGGGGGATGTGCACGCCGCGGGGGAATGTCCTACGCCGCCACGTGCAACGGCACCGGCGCCGATTCCTTGCGTGTGCGGCGGTCGTCGGCGAATTCGTCCTGGCGCGCCAACCTCGCGAACAGGCCATTGTGCCGCAGCAGTTCTTCGTAACGGCCCTGTTCGACGATGCGCCCATGGTCGAGCACCAGGATGATGTCGGCGTTGCGCACGGTGGACAGCCGGTGCGCGATGATGAAAGTGGTGCGGCCCTGGCACACCGCATCCATCGCGCGCTTGATGCGCGCCTCGGTGGCGTTGTCGAGCGCGCTGGTGGCCTCGTCCAGGATCAGGATCGGCGCGTCCTTCAGCATCGCGCGCGCGATCGCGAGGCGCTGGCGTTCGCCGCCCGACAGCGAGCGTCCGCGTTCGCTGACGGCGGTGGCGTAACCTTCCGGCTTCTCGGCGATGAAGGCGTGCGCCTGCGCCGCACGCGCTGCGGCTTCCATGTCGTCCGCGTCCGCATCCGGATTGCCGATGCGCAGGTTCTCCGCGATGCTGCGGCTGAGCAGCCCCGGTTCCTGGAACACCACCCCGACATTGCGGCGCAGCGAGTCCAGCGTGGCGTTGCGGATGTCCAGGCCGTCCACCGTGATGCGTCCGTGCGCCGGATCGGCCGCGCGGTACAGCAGGCTGAGCGCAGTGGTCTTGCCGGCGCCGGTCGGCCCCACCACCGCGACCTTGCTGCCGGCCGGGATGCGGAAGCTGAGGTCGCGCAAGGCGTCGCGGCCCGGCTCGTAGGCGAAGTCCACGTGCTCGAACGCGACCTCGCCGCGCACGCGCGGCAACTCGATCGCGTCGGGCGCTTCGGTGACCGCGGCGGGCGTGTCCATGACCTCGAAGAAGTCACGCAGCGAGTTCGAATGGAAGAACAGGTTGGAAATGAACTGCGCGAATTGCTCCAGCCGGCCGATCAACATCAGCGCGAAGCCGACGAAGCTGACGATGCCGCCGATGCTGATTTGGCCACGCGCGTGCAACGCCGCGCCCAGCGCGAAGATCGCTACCACCGACAAGGTGCTGGCGCCGCGCGAGAACACCGACAACGTCGCCCAACCGTTCAAAACCGGGTATTGCGCGGCCAATGCCTGCGCCATCAGTTTTTTCAGCCCGCGAACTTCCTCGTGGGTGCGCGTGAAGCTCTGCACCACCGTGACGTTGCCCAGCACGTCGCCGACGCGCGTGGAAATCCGGTGGTGGTAATCCTGCACCTGGTCCTGGGCGCGGCGGGTACGCCGGATCGTGATCGTGTTGAAGACCACGAAACACACCAGCAGCCCGATCATCAGCAGGCCCAACTGCCAGTTCTTGGACAGCGCCAGCGGGATCATCACCAGGATCGCCAGCAGCGTGGTCAGGTGTTCGCGGAAGAAACCCAGCCACAGCGCGGACAGGTTGTCCGAACCGATGTGCATGATGCGCAGCAACTTGCCGGTGTGCTGCTTGCTGTGGAAGGACAGCGGCAACTCGATCGCGTGCTCGAAGTAGCCGCGCACCGCGGCCAGCCTGCGCCGATGTGCCATGCGGTCGGCGTGCAGCGACACCAGCGCACCGACGATGACGCCGACGAAGCCGACCAGCGCCCAGGCGCCGATCAGCAGCCCGGCGTGCCCGTGCGGTTTGCTCAGGGCGTCGATAACCTTGCCGAACAGTTCGGGTTCCATGAACAGCACGCCGGCCAGTGCCAGGTTGGCCACCGCCAGCAAGCTCGCGAGCACGCGTTCGGGCGCAAGCAACCCCAACACGCGAAAATAGATGCGCAGGATGGACATCGGATTTTTGCCGTGGATTGAAACCACGCGCAGTTCACCACTTGCATGCTTGCACTGCGCTGAATGCGTCCGGGGCGGATTCAGGCGGGGTTTGGATGCCGCGCATTGCTGTCAAAAATCCGTTAGCCGTTCGCCCCGGTTCGACGAGCATGGGCAGGGCGAATTCACGGGGTTACCGTCATTTGCTGCCTCGGCGGGCGCGTGGCGATAACGCTACAATAACGGGCTTCGCCAATTGCACGAGACGCCCGCATGGCCGCCCGCCTCAACCCCCTCGACCTGTACGACGTCCGCGCGCTGCTTTCCGACGAAGAGCGCATGGTGCAGGATTCGGTCGCGCGCTTCGTCGACGACAAGGTGCTGCCGATCATCGGCGATTGCTTCGATCAGGCGCGCTTCCCGGCCGAGCTGATTCCGGAAATCGCATCGCTGGGCCTGCTCGGCGCCACGATTCCCGAGGAATACGGCGGCGCCGGCATGAACCAGGTCAGCTACGGCCTGATCTGCCAGGAACTCGAGCGCGGCGATTCCGGCCTGCGCAGCTTCGCGTCAGTGCAATCGTCGCTGGTGATGTACCCGATCTTCGCGTTCGGCAGCGAGGAACAGAAGCGCGAGTACCTGCCGAAGATGGCGGCCGGCGAAATCATCGGCTGCTTCGGCCTGACCGAACCACACGGTGGCTCCGACCCGGCCAACATGAAGACGGTTGCCCGGCAGGACGGCGGCGACTGGGTGCTCAACGGCGCCAAGATGTGGATCACCAACGGCAACCTCGCGCAGGTGGCGCTGGTGTGGGCCAAGACCGACGACGGCATCCGCGGTTTCCTGGTACCGACGCAAACCAAGGGCTTCGCCGCGCAGGAAGTGCACAAGAAGATGAGCCTGCGTGCGTCGGTGACATCTGCGCTGTTCCTCGACGACGTGCGCGTGCCGGCCAGCGCGATGCTGCCGAATGTGAAAGGCCTGCGCGGTCCCCTGAGTTGCCTCGATTCGGCGCGCTTCGGCATCAGCTGGGGTCCGATCGGTGCGGCGCAGGCGTGCCTGAAAGAGGTGCTGGATTACACCCAGGAGCGCGTGCTGTTCGAGCGCAAGCTCGCGGCGAACCAGGGCATCCAGTTGAAGCTGTCCGACATCGCGCGCCGCATCACCACCGCGCAGTTGCTGGCGCTGCGGCTGGGGCGTTTGAAGGACGCCGGGCAGTTGCATCCGACCCAGATTTCGCTGGCCAAGTGGAACAACGTGCGCATGGCGCTGGACATCGCTCGCGAATGCCGCGACATCCTGGGCGGCGCCGGCATCACCACCGAGCACGTCGCGATCCGCCACGCGCTGAACCTGGAATCGGTGGTGACCTACGAAGGCACCCAGACGGTGCACCAGTTGGTGGTAGGAAGGGAACTCACGGGTATCAGTGCTTTCTAGAAGCCGTCATTCCCGCGCAAGCGGGACTGCGAAGGCAGGGATGCCGTAGCGAACATCGGCGCAGCCGATGGCCCGAAGGGCGAGCCGCGGATGCGGCGAGTAATCCAGTGTCTCTGCTTTTTGAATGAAGCGAAAGAGACTGGGTCCCGGATTGTCGCTGCGCGACGTCCGGAATGACGCAGAAGACAATTCTTCGGAGTCGCTCATGAAAACTCGCAACAAGTGGATTGCCGCTTTTGCAATCGGCGCAATGCTGGCATCCGGCAGTACTTTCGCCGCGATCAACTCCAATGAAGTGCACCTGGCGTTGACCTCACTGAGGCTGGCGCTGGTCAAGATGGGTGTCGCCAATGCGATGCTCTCCAATCCGACACCCCCGTCCAGCAACGCCGAGGCACACGTCGCGGCACCTGGCCAGTTGGGCAGCAACGAGATCAACTCGATCCTGGTCGGCAAGGGCGGCGTGATCAACGTGTACCTGTCGCCCGCGGTTGGCGTTGCCAACGGCATCCTGCAACTGGTGCCGAAGGTCGTTACCGACAAGCAGGGCAAGAAGGGCGTGCAGTACACCTGCTACAGCCCGAACATTCCCGACATCGCGACCGCGGCGCCGGAGTGCACGTATCACGCGGCGAGCAAGTGAGCGATCGATGCCGAGCGCCGTGCCATCGCCCGAACCCGTGCTGGAAACCGAACGCCTGATCCTGCGCCTCCCGCAACGCGGGGATTTCGAGCGTTACGCGGAAGCGAAGACGGATCCGGATGGCACGCGCTACACCAGTGGCGTGCTTTCACGCCCCGAGGCGTGGCGCAAGTTCCTGGAGTATCCCGGGGCGTGGATGCTGCAGGGGTTCGCGATGTTTTCGGTGGTCGAAAAGTCGAGCGGGCTTTGGATCGGCATCATCGGCCCCTGGCAGCCTGAGGGCTGGCAGGGCACGGAAGTGGGCTGGTCGCTGCACCGGTCCGCCTGGGGCAAGGGCTACGCTTACGAGGCCGCGGAAGCCGCGATCGATTGGAGCTTCGATGTGCTCGGGTGGCAGGAAGTCATCCACTCGATCAATCCCGACAACGTTCGCTCGCAAGCGTTGGCGCAACGATTGGGCTCGCGCAAGCGCGGGTCGTGCAGCTTGCCGCCACCACGCGAAAACGTGACCGTGGATATCTGGGGCCAGACGCGCGAGGAGTGGTTGGCGCGCCGCGCCCGACAGCAATCATCCGATCACCAGGCAACTCGCGCTCCATGATCGACACCGGACTCACGCTGGAAACAGGAAGGCTGATCCTGCGCGTGCCGCAGCGCGCGGACTTCGAGGGCTGGGCCAGGCTCGGCAGGGATGCAGAGGCCATGCGGCACCTCGGCGGCACGAAATCGGCATTCGAAGCCTGGCGGCATTTCCTGGCGAACGTCGGTTCCTGGCGCATCCTTGGCTTCGGGCCGTTCTCGGTGATCCGCAAAGCCGACGGTCAGTGGATCGGCAGGATCGGCCCGCTGCACCCGGAAGGCTGGCCCGGAGACGAGATCGGCTGGACGCTGGCGCGCGAGGCGTGGGGCTGCGGCTACGCGACCGAAGCCGCGACGGCCGCCATCGACTGGGCCTTCGCCAGCCTCGGCTGGACGAGCATCATCCATTGCATCGCGCCGGACAACACCGCTTCGCAAGCCGTCGCCAAGCGCCTGGGCTCGACCCTGCAGGGTGTGGGTCGCCTGCCTGTGCCGCATGACCAGGATCCCATCGAAATCTGGGGCCAGACGCGCGAGGAATGGTTCGCGCGCCGTGCAGCCCGCACAGTCTGAAACCCATCGCCATGAACGCCATCAAGACTCCCGTTCCCGCCCGGCACAAGGGCTTCAATCGCGCCGAAATCGTCGATCAGAACTTCACCGAGTTCGTGCGCGGATGGCGGGGCGATGCGCGCCGTGCGCCACGCGATGACAACCCGGTGTTGCCGGGTAGCGCGTGCACGGCGGCCGATTTTCGCGCGCTGCTGGAATCGCAGTTGATCTCGCGGCACCTGGATTTGATGGCGCGCGTGCTGCGCGTGCAGAACAAGGTGTTCTACACCATCGGCTCGTCGGGCCACGAAGGCAATGCGATGGTGGCGCGGCTGACGCGCCACACCGACCCCGCGTTCCTGCACTATCGCTCGGGCGCGTTCATGGCCGAGCGTTTCCGCAAGTTGCCGGGCATGGACCCGGTGATGGATTCGGCGCTGTCGTTCGCGGCCAGCAGCGAGGACCCGGCGTCCGGCGGGCGCCACAAGGTTTGGGGTTCGAAGCCACTGTGGGTGTTGCCGCAGACTTCCACGATCGCATCACACTTGCCCAAGGCGCTGGGTACCGCGATCGCGATCGAACAGGCGCAACGCATCCGCCACGCGCTGCCGGTGCCGAACGATTCCATCGCGATCTGCTCGTTCGGCGATGCGTCCAGCAACCACGCCACCGCGCAGACCGCTTTCAATGCGGCCGGCTGGACGGCCTACCAGCGCCTGCCCGCGCCGGTACTGTTCGTGTGCGAGGACAACGGCATCGGCATTTCGGTGAAGACACCCTCGGGCTGGATCGCCAACAACTTCGCCGATCGCAAGGATCTCGATTACTTCTTCGCCGACGGCCTCGACCTCGCCGAAGGCTACGCCGAGGTACAACGCGCGATCGAGCATTGCCGCAGCACGCGCCGCCCGACCTTCCTGCATTTGCGCACCACGCGCCTGACCGGCCACGCCGGCACCGACTTCGAGATCGAGTGGCGCAGCTTCGAGGAATTGATGGCGCTGGAAGCCACCGATCCGCTGCTGCGCTCGGCGGCGATCGCGCTGGAGTCGGGCTTGTACACGCAGGATGCCCTGCTGGAACTTTACGAGTCCACCCGCAAACGCTGTTTCGCGGCGGCCGAAGAAGCCGACCATCGCCCGAAACTGGAAACACTCGCCGAGGTGATGCAACCGCTGGCGCCGTACACGCCGCAAGCCGTCAAGGCCGAAGCCGAACGCACCGACTACGCCGACCGGCGCGCGGTGGCGTTTGGCGGCGCCGACAAGCTGCCGGAGAAGTTGCCACCGCGGCACCTCGCTTTGCAGATCAACGCCGCGCTGCACGACCTGCTGGCGAAGTATCCCGAGTCGCTGCTGTTCGGCGAGGACGTCGCCCAGAAGGGCGGGGTGTATACCGTCACCAAGGGGCTGTACAAGGCGTTCAAGGGCGCGCGTGTGTTCAACACGCTGCTGGACGAAACCACAATCCTGGGCCTGGCGCAGGGTTATGCCAACATGGGCATGCTGCCCATTCCGGAAATCCAGTACCTCGCGTATCTGCACAACGCGGCGGATCAGATTCGCGGCGAAGCGGCATCGCTGCAGTTCTTCTCCAACGACCAGTATCGCAATCCGATGCTGGTACGGATCGCGTCGCTCGGCTATCAGAAGGGTTTCGGCGGGCACTTCCACAACGACAACTCGGTCGCCGCCTTGCGCGACATTCCGGGGCTCATTGTCGGTTGTCCCTCGCGTGGCGACGATGCCGCGACGATGCTGCGCACGCTGGCCGCGCTGGCGAAAGTGGATGGCCGCGTGTGCGCGTTCCTGGAACCGATCGCGCTGTACATGACGAAAGACCTGTACGAACACGGTGACGGCCAATGGCAGTTCGGCTACCCCGCGCCGGGCGAGGCGATGCCGCTGGGCGAGGGCCGCGTCTACAACGAAAAGGCCAGGGACCTGGTGGTTTTCACCTTCGGTAACGGCGTGCCAATGGCGCTGCGCGCCGCGCGCGAAATCGAAAAGCAACACAAGTGGAAGGTGCGCGTGGTCGACCTGCGCTGGCTGGTGCCGCTCAACGAGAAGTTCATCGTCGCGCAGGCGAAAACCGCGAGGCGCATCATCGTGCTGGACGAGGGTCGCCACAGCGCTGGCGTGGGCGAGGGCATCATCACCGCGATCGTCGAAGGCGGCCTGGGTGCCACGCCGATCGAGCGTGTGGTCGGCGCCGATACCTACACGCCGCTCGCGGGCGCTGCGTTGCTGGTGTTGCCGGGCGACGCCGACGTGGTGGCAGCCGCCGACAAACTCTCCAGAACCTTGGAGTGACCATGAACATCCTTGCGAAACTTGCCGTGGTTGGGTTGTCTGGCTTGGCCTGCGCCGCTTGTTCCAGCAATCGGGGCGCACCGCCGCCGCTTGCTTCCGCACCCGTCGCATCCAGCCCGGCTGCACCCGCTGCGTCGGCGATCCCTATGCAGGCGCCGGCATCGGGTGCATTGTCCGCCGCACCCATCGCGCCGCCGAGCAACGGGCCGGCGCTCAGCGTCATCCTGCAGCGGCCGAGTTTCGCCAAGGCTTTCGCGGCCATGGACGGCGCGTCTTCGCTGCCGGCGTGGGCGAAATCCGGCAATACCGCCGCGCCCACGTCGAAGGTGCAGGTGGACGGTCAAGAGATGTGGCTGGCGCATGGATGCGAGACGACGAGTTGCCAGACGGGCCAATTGTTCCTGCTGGTCGAGCCCGCGACGCACACGATGCAGGGTCTGTTGGTGGAAACCACGGGCAGTGCGGGGGCGTCCGTGCAAAAGTTCACCTGGCTCGGCAAGCCGGATGCCGCGACCCAGACTTTCCTCAAGGGCCAGCTCGCGCACGATTGAAACCGTGTGATACCTCAGTTTGAAATTTTCGTTCGTCCCCGGATCGAGTCCGGGGCAGGCTCTGAGCGTAGGTGTGCAGCGCCGAAGTCGAAGGATGACGGCACGGCGCTTCGACTTCTCGGCCTGCAGGCCGCTACGCTCAGCGCGAACGGATATTCAGGATTTCACACTGAGGCATTGCCCAATGCATAGCTGCTCGCGCCGATGGCGCGCTCTGCGATAATGGGCGGGTACGGCGTGCGCGCGGTTGCCAGCGTGCCGCCGGTTGCACTGGAACGCAGCCATCCCGCGAGTGACGACATGAGCTTGAACCCAGCAACGCCCGACCAGCGGGTCGAAGCGGCGCGCGGGCACGTCGTGTCCGGCACGTCGCAGGTTGCAACGCACAGTCCGACACGCTTCAGCGTGATCGGCGGCGTCAGCTTCGTGCATGTCTTGAACGACATGATGCAATCGGTGATCGTCGCGATCTATCCGATGCTGAAGGGCGAGTTCCACCTCGACTTTTTCCAGATCGGCGCGATCACGCTGACCTTCCAGTTGACCGCTTCGCTGCTGCAGCCGATCGTCGGCATGGTCACCGACAAGCATCCGTTGCCGTTCTCGCTGCCGGTCGGCATGTGCTTCACCTTGAGCGGCCTGTTGCTGCTTTCCGTCGCACCGACCTACCCGATCCTGCTGCTGGCGGTGGCGCTGATCGGTTGCGGGTCTTCCATTTTTCACCCCGAATCCGCGCGGGTCGCGCGCATGGCCTCGGGCGGACGCTACAGCCTTGCGCAGTCGCTGTTCCAGATCGGCGGCAACACCGGTCAGGCATTGGGCCCGGTGCTGGTGGCGGCGATCGTGCTGCAGCACACGCGCACCGAAGTGCACTGGTTCGGACTGCTGGCGCTGCTCGGGATCGTGGTGCTGTTGCAGGTCAGCCGCTGGTACCACAAACACATCGAAGAACGCGTGGCCAAACGTCAGGCAGGCGACAAACCGCTGTTCCCCGCCGCGCTGGTGCGCCGCACGGTCGGTGTGCTGTTCGTGCTGATGTTCTCCAAGTTCTTTTACCTCGCCAGCATCAGCAGTTATTACGAGTTCTACCTGATCCACCGATTCCATTTGTCGGCGCATGTGGCCGCCTACCTGCTGGGCGTGTTCCTGTTCGCGGTCGCGGGCGGCACCCTGATCGGCGGGTTCCTGGGCGACCGCATCGGCCGCAAGAAGGTGATCTGGTTTTCCATCCTCGGCTGCGCGCCTTTCACGCTGGCGCTGCCGTATGTCGGATTGACCGCGACCGTGGCCTTGAGCATCGTGATCGGGCTGATCCTGTCGTCGGCGTTCCCTGCGATCATCGTGTACGCGCAGGACATGCTGACGCACCGGATCGGCATGGTGTCCGGCTTGTTCTACGGATTCAGTTTCGGCCTTGGCGGCATCGGCGCCGCGGTGCTGGGCGTGGTCGCGGATCACTTCGGCATCGTGTTCGTGTACCAGGTGTGCGCGTTCCTGCCGCTGCTTGGGTTGCTGGCGATGTTCCTGCCCGATGTGCGGCCGCCGGGGCATGCGTCGGTCGCCGCGAAATCGGCGGCGTAGTCGGGGTTCGCCATCATCGGACGCCCATGCGGCCCACTTGCGAAACCGCGTACCATTGCCGGTTCGTGTGGTGACTTGTGCCCCGGCAGCCGATGACCAACGATCGCACCCAACCGTCTGATCCGGATTCGAGGCGCCTGATCGTCCGCAGGTATGCGATTGTCGCGGCGATCCTGATTGCGATCGCACTGAGCAACGCCTTCAGCGAGCACACGGATTTGGCCAGTTTCGGCGATGCGCTGCCGCTGTGGAAACCGCTGGTGTGGGAGTTTTCCAGCGTGATCCTCGTGGGCGCGTTGATTCCTGTGCTGGCCTGGTTCAATCGACGGTTCCCCATCGCCGTCCGCCGCTGGTACCGCGCGGCGCCGATCCACCTGCTCGCGACGCTCCCGTTCTCGATCGTGCACGTGGCCGGCATGGTGGGCCTGCGCTCGCTGGCTTACGCCATCGTCGGAGAGACGTACCACTTCGGGCCGGTGTTGCCGAACTGGCTGTACGAATACCGCAAGGATTTCGTGACGTATTGGGTGATCCTGGCTTTTTTGTGCCTGTCCGAAGCGTGGCGGTATTGGCGTGCGATGCAGATGGCGCGGTCCACCCCGGCGCCGGCGACGCCAGCGCAGGTGCGGGAAAGTATGCCGGTGCGCCCGGACAAACTGGTGGTGCGCAAGCTCAACCGCGAGTTCATCCTCGATACCGCCGACATCGTGCGCGTGGAATCCGACGGCAATTACGTGACCGTCCATGCGAACGGCGCGACTTACCAGTTGCGCGGAACGCTTGCCGGCCTGTCGAAACGGCTGGACGATCGCCGTTTCGTGCAGGTCCATCGCAGCCAGGTGGTCAACATCGACCACATCCGCGAGATCCAGCCTTGGGACCATGGTGACTACCGTGTGCTGCTGAAGGATGGCAACGTGGTCAATTTCAGTCGCCGCTACCGTGCGCGGCTGCAGCAACTGTTCGAGCCGCCCGCCGAAGCCCGCCCGGAGAGCGCCGCTCGTCACTGAATGACTCCGTTGGTCACCTTTGGGGTTGCGGCCCATCTGCCCGGCGCTATCGTCGCGGGCTGTCGCCTGGCGGTTGAAAGGGAAGGCCATGAAAAGACGTGAACTGCTGAAATGGATGGGGGTGGCGCCCTTGCTCGGGGCGCTTGCCGTGGGCTTCCCGGAGGTCTTGCGAGCGGGTACCACCGCAATTGCGCGAACCCTGCGGCGGGTGCGTCCCGGCGAGGCCGGCTGGCCATCGGCGGCCGAATGGGAAGCCTTGAACAGGCAGGTTGGCGGGCGGCTGATGAAGTTGGCCGACCCGCTGGCGGCCTGCCGTGCCGATCCCGCCGGGCAAGCCTGCGGCGATTTTTTTCAGGCGATCCGCAATCCGTATTACATCCTCGACCACGCCAACCTGACCCAGACGTCGGGCTGGGTCGATGCCTGGACTTCGAAACCGAGCGCCTATGCGGTCGCGGCGGAAAGCGCGGCCGACGTCGCGGCTGCCGTGAACTTCGCGCGCGAGCACAAGCTGCGGCTGGTGGTGAAGGGCGCGGGCCACAGCTACCAGGGCACATCGGATGCGCCGGATTCACTGCTGGTCTGGACGCATCCCATGCAGGACATCGTGATGCACGACGCATTCGTGCCGCAAGGTTGTGCGGGCAAGGTAAAACCGCAGCCGGCGGTCAGCGTGGGCGCCGGACAAATCTGGGGACATACCTACGAAGCGGTGACGCCCAAGGGTGGTCGCTACGTGCAGGGCGGCGGCTGCCTGACGGTGGGCGTCGCCGGACTGGTCAGCAGCGGCGGCTTCGGCAGTTGGTCGAAGCGCTACGGCACCGCCGCGTCGAGCCTGCTGGAAGCCGAGGTCGTCACCGCCGACGGCAAGATCCGTACCGTCAACGCCTGCAACGACCCCGACCTGTTCTGGGCCCTGAAGGGCGGCGGTGGCGGCAGTTTCGGAGTGATCACGCGGCTGACCTTGCGCACGCATGAATTGCCGAAATTCTTTGGCGTGGTCAATGCCACCATCGAGTCGAATACAGACGACGCCTATCGACGCCTGATTGCGCGCTTCGTCGACTTCTATCGCGAGCACCTGTTCAACGCGCACTGGGGCGAGACGGTTCATTTCACCGCGAAGAACCACTTCCGCGTCAGCATGGCGTTTCAGGGATTGGACAAGACGCAGGCCGAAGCCGCGTGGAAGCCATTCTTCGATTTCGTGAAGGCGTCGCCCAAGGACTACAAAATCACGGCGCCGATGATGGTGGCCGCAGCGCCCGCGCGCGCGATGTGGAACCCGGAGGTTCTACGCAAAATACCCGGCGTGGTCGTTGCGGATTCACGTCCGAATGCGCCGCTCGACAACATCGTGTGGGCCGGTGATGCGGAGCAATCAGGCATGGTGCTCACCAGTTACGCCTCGGCTTGGTTGCCGCAATCGTTGTTGCAACCGGCTCGCCAGAAGGACCTGGTCGATGCGTTGTTCGCATTCACGCGGGAATTTTGGGTAGAGCTGCATTGCAACAAGGGCTTGGCTGGCGGACAGCCGGGTGCCGTCGCGGCGGCGCGCGACACCGCGACCAACCCGCAAGTCATGGATGCCTTCGCGCTGGCGATCGCGGGCAGCATTGCAGATCCGGCGTTTCCCGGTATCCCCGGCCACGAACCGGATGTCGTCGCCGCACGCAAGGACGCCAAGGCCTGCACCAAGGCGATGCAGGATTTGTACAAGATCGCACCCGATGCGGGCTCCTACGTCTCCGAAAGCGATTTTTTCCTCAAGGACTGGCAGCGCGCGTTCTGGGGTTCCAACTATCCGCGGCTGCTGGCGGTGAAAACGCGCTACGATCCGGACGGTTTGTTCACCGTGCACCACGGCGTCGGGTCGGAAGACTGGAGCGCGGACGGGTTCACGCGAGTGGCTTGAAATCCGGGTTCGCGGGAACCACAAAACATGGGTAATGGTCTGTTTCTGGCGGCTTTGCTGCGCCTCCATTACAGTGGCGCAGTGCCGGCTGCGGCCGGCCGCGTTTCCCCGTTCGAGTGAGAATTCCCATGCCCCTGCGTTCCGACAACTCCACGCTGCGCTCGCGCAACCCTGTCCTCAGCGGCAGGATTTTCCAGAATCTCCCGGCCGTCGCCGCCGGCGAGGGGATGACCATCAATGGCACGATCGCGCGTGCCGGCCTGTTGCTGGTGCTGATGCTGATCACCGGCTGGTGGACCTGGAACCGCTTCATGGCCGTCGCGGTCGCGAGCCACAGCCTGGCTGCCGGCATGAGTGCGGTTGGACCGTTCCTGTGGGGCGGCCTGATCGTCGGCCTGATATTGGCACTGGTCTGCTCGTTCAAGCCGAACTGGTCGCCGGTGGCCGCGCCGTTGTACGCCATCGCCGAAGGGACATTCCTGGGCGCGGTGTCGGCGATGTTCGAGGTGCAATACCACGGCATCGTTTTGCAGGCGGTGCTCGCCTCGGTGGGCGTGCTGGTGGTGATGCTGGCGCTGTACCGCACCGGCGTGATCAAGGTCACCCAGAAGTTCCGGATGGGCGTGGTTGCGGCGACCGGCGGCATCCTGCTGCTGTATCTGGCTGCATGGGCCCTCGGCGCATTCACGCACGTCAATATGTCGTTCGTCTACGGCGGAGGCGGGACGTTCGGAATCCTGTTCAGCGTGTTCGTCGTCTGCATCGCGGCGCTGAACCTGGTGCTGGATTTCGACCTGATTGACCGTGCCAGTGAACAGGGCGTGCCGAAGTACATGGAGTGGTACTGCGCGTTCGCGCTGATGGTGACGCTGGTGTGGCTGTACATCCAGTTGCTGCAATTGCTGGCCAGTTCGCGGCGGTGATTTGCGATCATCCCTGATCGCCGTTTCTTTGAAACTCGATGGCGCCCGGACGGCAAAGTGGTTAGCTGCACCAGAACGGCCATCCATGGCCTGACTCTGACAACAGCCGCTTCGAATCCAGCGGCGGAGCGCTTCAATGATCATCGTCACCAGTGAATACGTAGCCGGCTACAAGATCACCGAAACCAAGGGCCAGGTGTTCGGCCTGGTGGTACGCAGCCGCGGCATCGGCGGCAACGTGATGGCGGGCCTGCGTTCCATCGTCGGCGGCGAGATCAACGAGTACACCCAGATGCTGGAAGAGGCACGCCGCCACGCCACCGATCGCATGGTGCAGAACGCGCAGGCGATGGGCGCCAACGCGGTGGTGATGATGCGCTTCGACTCGTCCGAGATCGGCCAGACCATGAGCGAGATCGTGGCGTATGGCACCGCAGTGGTGATCGAGAAGGCATAGCGTCGTGTTGTCGGTCGCGCTCTACGTGATCGGCGCCTTGTTGCTGCTGATCGCGGCGATTGCCTTGCTGGTGGGTGGTGCGCTGGCGCTGTTCCTGCCGCAACTCGTCATCGGCGGCGCGTTCCTGATCATCGCGCTGGCGATCGAGCGTTGGCGCTACAAGCCGGTGCGTGGTGATCGTCCCGATCCACACTGGACCGATACCGGCGAACGCTTCGTGGATCCCGAAACCGGGGCGCTGACGGCGGTGTATTTCGACCCTGCGAAGGGCGAGCGGCACTATCTCGCCGCGCCGCGTTCCGGTACGGGTTGATGACCTGATTGGAGCGAACAGCATCTCGCCGCGCCAACAACCCACGGTCACGATGGCAAGGTCGGGGACGCCATCGTTTTGCCGCCGGCGTGATCAGCTACCGAAGACATCGCATGCGGCGTGCGCGCATCAGCCGGCGGCATCGCGTGGATCAACGCAGCGGTGGCGCCGATCACGGCAAGTCCGAGCAGGCTTTCGGCGAGCACCGCACGCGCGCAGGCGCGGATCACACGCGATCCCGAATCGCCAGCGGCGCCACCGGCGGCGGCGCGCAACCGCGGCAGCTTGATGTAACGGTTGTGCGCACCGATCGCGATCATCACCAGCACGATCGCGAGTTTGACGTCCAGCGTGATGCCGTAGCGCGTAGTCCACAGGCCCGCGAAGCCGCCGAGTTGGGTGACCGCGTTGTAGAGCCCGCACGCCACCAACACGGCCAGTGCGATGCCTGACAACGTGGACAGCCGCTGGAAAATGCGCAAGCCTGGCACGACGGCGGTGTGGCCCATGCGCAGCAGTTTCGGAAACACCGCCAGCGACATCCCGAACAGGCTGCCGACCCAGGCACCTGCCGCAAGGATGTGCAGCCAATCCACCCACACCGCCAGGGTGAAATCGCCGTGGTCGCCGGGATGCCCGGTTTCGCTGCGGGTAAGCGCGATCGCGGCGAGCGCCGGCAGCATGATCCACAACGACCGCCGTCCGCCGCGCCGTGAAGCCCAGAGCCACGCGGCCCAAGCCACCGCCAGTGCCGGCGCGCGCCACCACCAGATGTGTCCGAAGTGCGTTACCGCCAGTGCAATACGCATGTCGGTGAACAGCGTCGTCCACACGCCGCCGTTCAACTCCAGCGTGCGCGACAACAGGATGCCGAAGCTCGCCAGCGTCATCAGGACGAGCGTCCCGCCCAGTACACGCGAGGTGCCGCGGCGCAAGTCGGCATCGGCATCGCGCGGCAATACCAGCAGTGCGCACGCCAGCACGCCGATCACGGCGAGCAGCGAAACAATGTCGAACGCGCTGAGGGCAATCGAGAGGGGCATCGCGTGGTCGTGCGCCGGTCGCTTATTTCACGGTAAACGCGAAGTGCCCTTCGGTATGGTGGCCGTCGTGGGCGATCACGCTCCAGTACACCGCGTACTTGCCGGGTGGAAGGTTGGCCGGCAACGCGGTTTCCAGCAGTGCGTGGTCGTGCTTGTCCACTTCACCCTTGCCGGCGCTGACTTGTTTACCCGCAGCGTTCTTCACGAGCAGGGTCGAGAACACCGGTTCGATTTCGCCGTCGAACCATATCTTCACCTGTTTGGGCGCCGTCGCCACAGTGGCGCCGACGTGTGGCGAGGAATTGTCGGGAAACGCGTGGGCGAAGGCTGCGGGCGCGGCGACGAGCGCGAGAAGCAGGGCGGCAAGCAAGGGAATGCGCATGGTGTTGCCTCAAGTCAACGGAAGATGGGAGCGCCAAAACCGTGCGGCGCGAGATCATCGAGATAGAAATCGAAACCGAACATCACGCCGAGCGAATTGCCGGTGCGGCGGTTGATCGGCGCCAGCAGTTCCACGCCCCACTGCACGTAGCGGCCGATCCAGATCACGCCCGGCGCGACGTAGCCGGTGGTCTGACCGTGGCAGCCGCGATCCAGGCAGGTCTGCATCGGCAATTCGACGATCGGGATCATGTTGTCGAATGGCGCCTTGATGCCCGCGTACTTCACGAAATCCTGCAGGTAGGGGATGCTGTATTGCAGCGACAGGCCCCAGTTCAGCATGCGTGGTTCGGTGCGGGTGTTGGGCAGGTCAAGGCCCACGCTGCCGCTCAGTGCGAATGGTCGCAACCAGTTTGCACTCGCCCTGCCGAAACCCTGGCCGAAGTTGAACGTCGGCGACCACGTCGAAAAATCATCGTGCGTGGCGCGGCTGCCGGTGTGCGCGAAAGCGCGGCTGAGCGAGAACGAGCCGATCGATTCGGTATCGGCATTGCGATACACCTGCCACACGCCGCCGAATACGGTGTTGCTCCAACCATGCAGCGCGGGTGCGCCGGGTTGGCTGACTCCGAGATAGTCGGTCGCGGCGATCAAGGAAAAGTTCGGCGTCACGGGTTTGGTGACGGAAATTCCAAAGTCGTTGGTGGTGATGCCGTCGGCGCGGGTGTGGCTGAACACCAGCGGCAGTTCCGCGCCGATGCCGGGATCGTCGAAGGTCAGGGTCGAAGGGAACAGCCGTTGACCCGCGATCGCGTGCGCGTGCGCGTTGGTGAACGCGAACGCGCAGCAAATCGCGATGGCGGCAGTTGGCCATCCTTTGTTGAGAATGCATCGCATTCGCGTAGTGTAGCATCCGCGCGCGGGATCGCGACATGACACGTGTCAGAAGCCGCCGATCACGCGCGGTTCGGGTTCGAGCGTGACCCCGAAGCGTTCGCGCACGCCTTCGCGCACGCGTTGCGCGAAGGCCCACAGCTGCGCGCCACTGGCGTGGCCGTGGTTGACCAGCACCAGCGCGTGGCGATTGGAAATGCCGGCGTCGCCTTCGCGCGCGCCCTTGAATCCGCACGCCTCGATCAGCCACGCCGCGGACAGTTTCGCGTTGCCGTCGGCGGTCGGCCAGCAGGGCAGGTGGGGATTGTCTGCAAGCAGGGTTTCTGCCTGCGCCGCGGGAATCAGCGGATTCTTGAAAAAACTTCCGGCGTTGCCGATCACCTTGGGGTCGGGCAGCTTGCGGGTGCGCAGGTTCACCACCGCGTCGGCGACATGGATCGGCGCAGGATGCTCGATCCCCAAGCGTTGCAGTTCGTCACGCACACCAGCGTATTCGATGCGCGGCGCATGCTCGCGCGGCAGGCGCAAAGTGATCGCGGTGATGAGCCAGCGATCCGGGTTGCGCTTGAACACGGAATCGCGATAACCGAATTGGCATTGCGCGTTGGCGAATGCAACCGGCCGGCGTTCGCGCAGGTCGAACGCTTCCACCGATTCGATGAACTCGCCGGCCTCGACGCCGTAAGCGCCGATGTTTTGCATCGGTGCGGCGCCGACACTGCCGGGAATCAGGATCAGGTTCTCCAGACCGGCATGGCCTTGTGCTAGCGTCCAGCGCACGAAGTCGTCCCAGTGCTCGCCCGCGGCAACCCGGATGCGTGTCGCCGCGGCGTCGCCGTCCAGTTCCTCGACGCCACGGGTTTTCATGCCCAGGATCACGCCGTCGAAGTCGCCCGTGAACAGCACGTTCGAGCCTTCGCCCAACAGCATGGTCGGCTGGCCGCGCAGGGCAGGGTGATCCAGCAGATCGGGGATCGCACCGTCGTCGTGGATTTCCGCGAACACCGCGGCATGCGCGTCCACGCGCAACGTGTTGCGCTCGCGCAGCGAGGCGTTTTCGGTCAGCGTGAATCCTTCGGGCTGGGCCACGTCACGAGCGCTCACGCTGAAACTCCAGGATGGGGATGCTGCCTGCGAATTTCTTCCACGCACTCCGTCAACAGCCACGGTCCGCGGTAAATCAGGCCGGAGTAGATTTGCACCAGCGTGGCCCCGGCGGAAAGCTTGTCGGCGGCATCGCTGCCGCTCGCGACACCACCCACGCCGATCAACGGGATTGCGTCGCCCACGCGTCGCGCCATGCCTTGCAATGTCGCGGTGGATCGCTCGAACAGCGGCCTGCCCGAAAGCCCGCCCTGCTGGTCGGCGTGCAGCTCGCCCGCAACGCCTGCGTGGTCGATGGTGGTGTTGGTGCAGATCAGCCCGTCGATGCCGGAGCCGGATAGCGTCGCCGCGATCGCATCCATCTGTGCCTCGTCGAGATCCGGCGCGATCTTCAGCAGGATCGGTTTGCGCGCGCCATGTTGCGCGGCGAGTTTCTCGCGCGCTTCCATCAGCGCCGCGATCAGACGCTGCAGCGAGTCGCCCTGCTGCAGCTCGCGCAGGCCCGGCGTGTTGGGCGAGGACACGTTGACGGTGACGTAGCTCGCCAGCGGGTACACGTGTTCGAGGCAGGTGAGGTAATCCTCGGCGGCGCGCTCGTTGGGCGTGTCCTTGTTCCTGCCGATGTTGATGCCCAGCACGCCGCGCCAGTGCGACTGCTGGACGTTGCGCACCAGCGCGTCCACGCCGGCGTTGTTGAAACCCATGCGGTTGATCAGCGCTTCGTGCTGTGGCAGCCGGAACAGGCGCGGCTTGGGATTGCCCGGCTGCGGGCGCGGCGTGACCGTGCCGATTTCGATGAAGCCGAAACCCAGCGCGCCCAGCGCGTCGAGGTGTTCGCCGTTCTTGTCCAGCCCAGCCGCGAGCCCGACCGGATTGGGGAAATCGATTCCGAACGCGCGCACCGGAAGTTCTGCGGGTGGCGGGTGCGCGACGAAACGCATCAGGTTGCTGCGCTGGGCGACGCCGAGCGCGTACAGCGTCACACCGTGCGCGGCTTCGGCTTCCAGCGAGAACAGCAGTGGGCGGAGTGTCTGGTACACGATCAGTGATAGAACCCGTGAAAGGCAACCAATCCCGCCAGCGCGAGGATGAAGAACGCGACCACGAGAACGGCAATTCCGATCTGGATCCAGCCCAGTATCAGGCCGGCCAGCGCAAGGCCGTCGCCGTCGATGCTGCCGGGCGGCGCACGCCGGATTTCCGAACGCGCTGCGTGGCCGCAGATCACCGCCACCAGCGCGCCGATGAAGGGCAGCACCGGCGGAATCCACGCGAGGATGCCGAAGATGAGGCTGACCACCGCCAGCGAACTGGTGCGCGGATACGCGGTATTCATGTCGAGCGACCCCTTGCCGGAACCGCATTATGTTCGCACGGCGCGCACGACCGCGCAGCGGTGCCGGAAGGCTGCATCAAAACCGCAGGGATTGCCCGCCGTCCACCGCCATGATCTGGCCGGTGATCCAGCCAGCCAGCGGCGAGGCGAGGAACAACGCAAGGTGCGCGACTTCTTCGGGCCTGCCGTAGCGGCCGAAGGGGATCGTCGCCAGCACCTGCGCGTACTGCTCGGGCTTTTGGTGTTTGGCACGATCCCAAACCCCGCCTTCGAACTCGATGGAACCAGGCGCGATCGCGTTGACACGGATGCGGTGGTCGGCCAGCGCGAGGGCCTGCGTGCGCGTGTAGTGATTCAGCGCCGCCTTGATCGCGGCGTAGGGCGGGCCCAGCGTGCGCGGTCGGAACGAGCCGATCGAACTGGTGTGCAGGATGCTTGCGTGTTTCGATTGTTTCAGATGCGGCACGGCGAAACGCGAAGCGCGCACCGCGGCCATCAGATCGACGTTGAAATCGGTCAGCCAGGATTCGTCGTCTTCGCGGAAACCGTAACCCGTAGCATTGTTGACCAGCACGTCCATGCCGCCGAGCGCTTGCGCGGCATCCGCGACCCAGCGTTCGATTTGATCTGGTTGTGCAAGGTCGCAGGGACGAGTACACAGCTTGTCCGCGCGAATGCCCGCGTCATTGCGCAGTGCATCCAGCCCATCCTGACCGCGCGCACACACCGCGACGGTGGCGCCAGCTTCAAGGAACTCCAGCGCGATGGCGCGCCCGATGCCCTTGCTGCCGCCGGCGATGGCGATGCGGTAGCCTGAGAAATCGAAAGGTGCCGTCATCGCAGATCATCTCCACTGCCGTCGTTCCGGCGCTGCGTAGCGAGGGATCCTCTGACGACGTCATTCCGGGGCCGCGCGCAGCGCGGAACCCGGAATCCATGTTGATGTGGCTTGTCAGTAAAGATAAAAATGGATTCCGGGTTCCATCGCCGATGAAGCCGGCGATGGCCCCGGAATGACGGCTTGCTTGTTACGCTTTTCCCGAGTCCCGTCACAAATCGAACTTGATGCCCTGCGCCAGCGGCAGCGCGTCCGACCAGTTGATGGTGTTGGTCTGGCGGCGCATGTAGGCCTTCCAGGCGTCGGAACCGGATTCGCGCCCGCCGCCGGTTTCCTTCTCGCCGCCGAACGCGCCGCCGATCTCGGCGCCCGAGGTGCCGATGTTGACGTTGGCGATGCCGCAATCGCTGCCCATGGCCGACAGGTATTGTTCGGCGGCCTTCAGGTTCTGGGTGAAGATCGCGGACGACAGGCCCTGCGGCACGTCGTTCTGCATGCGGATCGCGTCGTCCAGCGTCTTGAACGGCATCACGTACAGGATCGGCGCGAAGGTTTCGGTCTGCACGATCTCGTCGGAGTTCTGCACGCCGGCGACGATGGTCGGCTGCACGAAATTGCCCTTGCCGTTCAGCACCGAGCCGCCGCTGACGATGCGCGCGCCGCTGCTCTTGGCGGTCTTCACCGCCGCCGCGAATTGTTCGACCGCGGCCTTGCTGTTGAGCGGGCCCATCAGCGTTTCGGGCTGGGTCGGATCGCCGATCTTCTTCTCGACCTGTTGGTAGGCATGGCGCAACTTGCCCAGCACGTCGTCGATGATCGATTCGTGCACGAACAGCCGGCGCGTGCTGGTGCAGCGCTGGCCGGCGGTGCCGACCGCGCCGAACACGATCGCGGGGATCGCGAGGCCGAGGTCGGCGGAACGATCCAGGATGATCGCGTTGTTGCCGCCAAGCTCCAGCAACGAGCGGCCCATGCGCGCCGCCACGCGCTCGCCGACGCTGCGGCCAACCTTGGTGGAACCCGTGAAGCTGATCAGCGGAATGCGCTTGTCATCCACGAACTTCTGCGCGAGCTCGCTGCCGGCATCGTTGAACAGATAGAAAATCTCCGGGAAACCACCGGCTTTCAGCGCCGCGTTGCAGATGCGGATGGTCGCGATCGCCGACAGCGGCGCCTTGGGCGAAGGCTTCCAGATGCAGACGTTGCCGCAGGCAGCGGCGAGGAACGCGTTCCAACTCCATACGGCCACCGGGAAATTGAATGCGCTGATGATGCCGACCAGGCCCAGCGGGTGCCATTGCTCGTACATCCGGTGGCCGGGGCGCTCGGAATGCATCGCGAGGCCGTACAGCATGCGCGACTGGCCGACCGCGAAGTCGGCGATGTCGATCATCTCCTGCACTTCGCCGTCGCCTTCCGGCTTGATCTTGCCCATCTCCAGCGCCACCAGCGAACCCAGCGCGTCCTTGTGTTCGCGCAATGCCTGCGCGCACAGGCGCACCGCTTCGCCGCGCTTGGGCGCCGGAATGTTGCGCCACTCCTGCCAGGCCTTCTGCGCGTTGCGCACCATGGTTTCGTAATCGGCATCGCTGGTCGCGTACACCTTGGCCAGCGGCTCGTTGGTCGCCGGGTTCAAGGGTTCCAGCACGCCCGCGTCGGTGGTCTTCGACCACTCGCCGTTGCCGAGGAAGGTGCCGGAATTGGTCTCGGCGAGGCCGAGTGCGGAGAGGATGGAATGTGACATGCAAGCTCCTGTGTCCGCCGCGAGCGCAGCGTGTGTAATCAACCGGCAATTGTAGCAGCGCCCGTACGGTGGCTCAGGCTGCGGTGGTGGCCGATGACGCGTGAGGACACGGTCAACATGGCGGCGCACGGATGCAAATGGCGACCCCGGCCCGATTCGAACGGGCGACCTTCCCCTTAGGAGGGGAAAGATAGATTGTAAGTTGCTGTTTTATATAACATCATAGTCGACGAAATTGGCCTCAATTCTGATGTCATTGTCCTTATAACGTCCCTGCATTTCTAGACATTTCTGGCTCCGGTCTCTGCGTTACGCCGACAGTGTCCCTGGTTTGCCCCTCCCTCTTTCACCCGCCTGCAACGCGTCTGCACAGCGGTGAGATGCAAGACATCGTCTCGATAGATCGTTCCTTGACACGCGACTATGGCATCAATGCGAGCAAGGCGGCATAGGCAGTGCGAAGTTTGGCCACGAGTTGGTTACGTTCCTGCGCTTTCAAGTGCTGCGTCCGAGCCGCTGTCTTTTGCTCGTAAGGATGCGATACGGGCAGACGGTTCCGGCGTGCGTTCATCTGTCGGAAGCAGTTTCCGATCGATGGGCACTGCGTCGAGAATGGTCCATGTGGGTCGAGCGTCACCCCGAACTTCAGCAACTGCCCCTTCTTATCAGTGGTGCTGCATGCACTAGGGTGTCCAATTGCAGCGAGATGTCGCTGCAGCGCGAGGTACACCGTTTGGTTAAATGAGTTTTGGCATGCCAGCCAAAACGAGCGGCCGCTGTCGAAGGTTGCCTCTGCTTGCTTCAGAAGGCCGAGGCCGTGAACGTACTCCGAACTCAAAAGCGTGTGCCATGACTTGTTGCGAAGTATGCCGTAGCGGCGTTCGAGGATTTCGCCGATTGGGTCGAGCCGCGACCGCCGTCCGCGCACCACCCCTAGCTCCCGTAACGTGCTTGCAACTTGCGAGGGTAGCTGGTCGACCGTCAGCCCGAGCGAGGACGGTAGGAGCCCACGCGCTTGTAGCGTGGAACAGACCGAAAGCCCGGGTTCGGGCGCATGTCGCCGAAGGAACGCCTCGGCGGCTTCCCCGCCGGCGTAAGCAGTATCAGGAAGAACGGGTGCCAGAACGGACTGGACCAGTGGCGGCTGGTGTTTCACCCAGCGACTCAGATGCTGTCCGGTCACATCTTCCGAAATACACAGAAAATGGCAGGCGCCCCATCGTTCGACGAAATTGTCACGTGTCTTGTCCTTCGCAATCGTAACTGCAAGCTCAGTTAGCGTTCGCGCCGCGGCTGTGGTGCCTGACTTGGCGCTACGGCGGTACTTTGCCAAAATGTGCCATGCTTCACCACGAACGTATGCGTATGGATTGCGGCGCACCAGATCCAGGCAAACACGCTCTATCGGTTTGCGGTAGGCGAATCGAGAAATGTAAGTGAAGAACACGTCCGTGTGTTCGGGGTGGTGTGGGATCAGCCGGAGCACGAGGCTCAGGAGCTTCGAGTCAGGCTCAGCCCTGTAAAGAACGAATCGCAGTCTCGTTTTGTCTATCACGCGATAAGGCTTGCCGCCGATTGCGTGCGCAATCGCAAAATAGGCGCGTGGCCCGCCCATCTTTTCGGTGTCGGTGCCTTCGTGATGCGGCTCGGTGATACTGGGAAGTCTGCCCAACGCCTCGCGTACACTTTGAGCACGTTTGATCGCAAATTTTCCAGCCTGGGGAATGAGCCCTCGCTCTCTACAGTGGCGCTCCAGTTCGATGAGATGCGCACGAACCTCATCGGCAGTGGCGCCGAATAACCGCACATCGTCGACGTACCGGGTGTAGCCACGACGTCTTCGCATCGCAAGGTCAATCGGGAGGAGGAAGCATTCGGCCAAGTAATCCGAAGCAAGTGGGCCCTGTGGCAGGCCGTGACCGTGACCCGATGCCGCGTGATGAGAGCTCCATGTTTTCAAGCAAGACCTGATCAGGTCAAGAGCTGGGCTGGCCGCACGCGGATAAATTGTTCTGATCAGAAGTTCGTGCGAGATCGTGTCGTAGAACGCAGCAAGGTCGAAATCACCAACCCATCGCATTCCGCCCACGTAGTGCTTCTCGATCCTTCGTTGGAACGCTGTGTAGGTGGTTTGCCACCGCCTGAAAAAGAAGATGTTGTCCGATTCTTGGAGTAAATTGCTGAAGATGATTTTGGACTGCAAAGGCGCGCGCTTTCTTTGTAATCGTTGCGCGGCAAGATTTGCGAATGCCTGCAGGACCACCTGATCTTCAATGCCAAGGAGCGCGAGCGGGCGGTGCAGGCCAGAGGGTTTCGGTACATAGATGCGCTCTGGGTGTCGTGGCGTGAAGGTACCGGCAAGCAATCGTTGCCGCAGGTCCCTCAAGTTTTGATCGAGCGCGACTTCGTACGCGTAATAGACATCCCGGTACAGTCGCTTGTACTGGTAGTTGCCCCCTGTCGTGATCCGCCGCCATGCCAATTCGAGGTTCTGCTTGCTGCCAAGCCGACCGATCTTCATTGTTCACCCCCCCCGCTGCGCCGCGCCCGTGCCTGCAGACTCCCCGCGCGCAATTTACCGGTTTGCGCATTGCGTCGGCCCCTGCAAAGGTAACATTCTTGGACGAGCGATGTTCTCATGCCAAGAGGCCGAACCAAGTCTGCGATCACCCGAAGCGGATATCTCGTGCATGAATCAGGCCCCGCTGCATGGTGCCTGCATCTTCAGGGAAGGAAGGCCGATGACACGGAGCGAGGGCTGAGCGTGTGCTGCACAGCGAAACGTCGACGGCAACCTATTCAGCCAATGAACCGAGTTGCGCGGTCACTGCCGATGGCTTCGCGTCGATACCCATGATTTCTCGTGCCCACTCGAAGATCAGGCGCAATTGGATGCTCGTCCAATTTATTCAGTGAGGCATGCCCGGCATGAGTGATCCACGCACTGAGACGTATCATCTGGATTTCGAGACCGAACCGCTCACGCAGATCGACGATCTGGCCTCGCTCGCGGCACAGACCTACAACCTGGGTGACCATGGCCGCTGGTTCTTGTGCTTCCGGCAAGGGTGCCAAGGCTTCCATGTACGCCTGTTTGCAGTCGAAACGCATTATGCGCAATTGCACGCGTGGCAATTGCGGCGCCGGTGGCATCTGGAGCCGGAGTATCACTTGGCGTCGATTGTGTTTGGGATGGATTCGGCATTGGAGTGCCTGCTCTATGCGATGAACGCGCTCGGGTACGGTGTTTGCCCGGAGGAGTTCGTCGACATCACTACGGATAAGGGGCTGCGCTCGATCTCGCCATGGCTGATCCTCGGAAGTTCCAATCGCCACCCCGACCCCGCGTTCGAGAGGCACTATCCCAACGTCGTTGCCGTTTGGCGACGGCATAGGGGCGTCATTGAAGAGATCCAGCGTCAGCACGACGTTTCCAAGCATCGATCATCGACTTACCGGGGTGGACGTTCCCGCAACGATCCACCCCCTGGTTTTTACGCCGCACTTGGAGTGTCCGACGATGACCCCAGTCGATCTGACTTCTCGCCGATGGCCGAGATCATTCTCGACCCCGATCTCAAGCGGCCGATGTCGGCACCACGGGCCAACGTGAAGTACGAAGACCTGCGGACGCTAGAAGGCGTGTGTCGCGAATTCGTCATGTTGGTCGAACAGGCCTGCGTGGCGTGGTTGAGCGACGCGCGGCAAATGGTCAAGTTGAACCACGGCGTGCCACTCGCGCGCTACGTAGTGGTGGGACGCGCAGGGGTAACGCTGTTCCAGGACGCTGAATGCCAGCAACCCATCGCGGACATCCAAGGGATCCGTATGGACTGGGGACATGTTGGTTACCCGCCTGAGCCAGGTCGGATCGTCGCGGCCTGTGCGACGATTACATACCGCATAGGAGACGCACTACCGTTATCGGGAACATACGATTATGCGCGGCGCATCGGCCCAGCTTGGTATCGGGATCCGGACGATGGCCAAATCGTGCAGGCTTGGTCGAGCTCCGCCGTCCTTGTCTCACCCTCGATGAGCCCAGTGCGGGATAAGCCGGAATGCATGTCGGGTCCAGCTAGGGGAAAGATGTGACCGATACGTTCGCGTGCTTGTACTGCGGCTATCCGTACCCCACTGAGCAATCCACGCTAGAACATGCCATCCCTCAATCGCTGGGTGGTGCACTCGCGCCTGATCGATTCAAGCTCCACAACGTTTGTAAGAAGTGCAACAACGATCTGGGAGCGTACGTGGACGCCTCTTTCGCCAAAAGCTGGTTCGTCACCAACGGATTAGCAACGGCGGCCCACAAGCTCTATGCCAGCGTGGACGACGCTCCGCTGCCCTTGACCTGTATGGGGCCAATCGACTTTGCCGACCTTGCCGTGCCAGAGGGTTGCCTTGCCGAGCTCTGGCTTGGTCCTTCGGGCGAAAGCATGTTCTGGCTTCGCCCCAAGGACGAAATGCTTTACTGGTATTCAGGCGGCAATCCACGCCATCGTGCAGAGCCGTCAACGGTGTACTGGTTTCCGACCTCCGCGGACCCAACACGGCTGAAGATCGGATCGGACAGCCTCTTTTCCGCTTTCAAGAAGCGAAAGAATGCACGCAAGGTGATGGGCGTTGCCTGTCATGGATTTCCAGGAAATGGGTATCCACCTGGATTTGATGTACCGGACGGAACGGATATGGCCAACGTTGTCGCTATCCAGGCGCAAATGGAAGGCTTCCATTGTCGGGTACCGTTTAATCTTCAATTTGACACCCGATTTATTTGCAAACTGGCGCTCGGTGTGGGCTATAGCTTGTTTGGCGACGCGTTCGCATCCACGGAGAATGCAAAGGAACTTAGGAAAGGATGTTGGCCGAAGAACCAGACACAGATTGGAGTGCGAGGCGTTCCGATGTTCGGCAGCAAGGATCCTGTGCTGGAACGATTTATGGGCTATCCAGGTGCAGTGGTCCTGGTGGTTACGTCGACCATAGACGGTTTTGTGCTGATGATGACCATTGATGAGGGCAAGCCATTCATTGTGGGACTTGCGCCTGCGTCGCTCTGCAGTTCAGCAGTTACCCCAGAAGGCTATGCACTGCTTCTCTTCCCCTCGATCCGGCGGTGTGTCGAGATGACGTTTGTTGAATTAGTTGGGCACCACGATCGCTCTTGGCCGCACCGTTCCTTGGCTGAAATCGACGTGCAGCTAGCTCGTTCCGCCAAATTCTGGTCAACGCTTGCGAGGTTGCCGACGCGTTCGTCGGAATCGTAAGCTTCCCTCTGCAGGCCGAAGATCTGGCGATGGGCCGCCCGTCGAGCGGCCTGCCGCCATTGGAAAGTCCCTGCGTGCTACTGGTCGCGTGTTTCGATCGGCAGTGGAACGACTGGCATGCGTTTCAACTTCAGGTCGAAGCAGGTGTCGATCCACTCGCGCAGAATCAACGCGACATTTTCTGCCATTTGATAAGGCGTCTGGTATGGCGCGTAGAGTCGCCGCGCCTGCATATCGAAAAACGAATCGAGTCGCGCGCCAGGGTCGGCGTTGTACTCGATGGACTCATCCGGACCAGCCTCGACGATGCGCAGATACGCGCCGAGCAGATCGTGCAGGCATTTGTCGCAGAGGTCGCCCTCGATTTTGTTGCCGTCCCCGAACAGGCTTGCGTAACCGGCACGGAACCTGATCTGCGTGCGGTTGTTGTAGCCCTCGTACGGTAGGTCGTCGCTCATCCGCTTGCCGCAGCGGTCACAGATCACTACTTTGGCCTCGTGCTGGTGGGATTCGATCTTGTACATAGAAGTCTCCTGAGTGGTTTGGCACTGGCGTGCGCCTGATGACTTGGAGCTACTAGTCGGCATCTGGTTTGGATCCCGATGCGTCGGTAGGCTCGTTGGTAACAGGCTCGATCAGAGGCCGCCGGATGAACTTCGGATCGAAGCAACCCTTGATCCACTCCCCCAGCGTCATCAACACACCTTCGGCCATCGCACCGGCGATCTGGTGTTCCAGAAACAACCGTCGCGGCGTGTGGATCCGGAAAAAGTCGTCGGAGTCTGGAAGCCTGCTGTCATCGATCACCCGCGCGTAAGGTGCCAGCAGCGCGTACAAGCAGGCGTCGCAAAAGTCGCCTTCGACGTGGCGGCCTTCTCCGAACTTGCTTTCGCGGCCTGCCTGGAATCTCACTAGCGCTAAGTTGTTGTAGCCGCTTGTATGGTCGGCTTCGTCCATCTCGTGGCCACAGCGGTCACAAACGGCGTATCCGAACGAACACTCGTGGCTCGTCGTGATGGTCTTGGTTTCGGTCTTGAACATGTGCATCTCCTCAATGCAGACAAAATCACCCGTCGTCCGATGGAAGTCGGGTGAGCAGAGGAGACGCACGCTGCCGGTCGAATGCGGCAGCTGCGGGCCGATTGAGGCCAGTGCTTACGTTATCACGACGGCGTCATTCGCGTCGCGCGAATCGGCGTGATCAATGTGGTGCTCCACCCGTTCGGGTCCGCTGACGAAAGGGACTCCCGTTGAATTCTCATGCAAGGATCCGTGGGACTGCGCCTGCGATGACACCCAACAGCGCGATGAAAGCCACCATCAGCCCGGCTCCCAGCCATCGGTCCAAATTGTCACGGCTCAGGCCATGGCCAACGAAGTCGAACGCTCCCGCCGCTTGCGGGGTGGCAGTCAGTTCCCCCGCCCACTGGCCCGCGAGCGGCAAGCAAGTTTCCAGATCACCCACGGCACAGAGGTGCAGCCCCGTCTTGTTCAACTCCTCGACGGCCAAGGCACGTCCCCGAGGCGCGGAAAATGTCCCCTGTACAACCACGCTGCCTAGGGTGGTCTGCACGTTGGTCAATGGCGTCGACAAGAATCCGCCTTGGCTGGCCGTGGCCGAAACAAACGCGCCGGCACTGCCGCTGCGCACCGCAGCCGTCGTTGCTGCTGATTGCCAAATCAGCAACGCGATCGGCGCGGCGACTCCCAAGACAAGCACCAGCACGAACACCACACTGAATATCTCCCAATACTTCGACGCCTTGTGCGTCGGCGCCGCCGCGATGGCATCTGGCATTTGTTCCGGGCTGGCCGTCATGGCGTTCGGTTCCGACGCCGCGCGAACCAGCGCTTGCACGCGGGTGTCCACAGCCAGAAGATGGCAATCACCGCGCCCACGAGGGAAACGGCACGCATTGGCGGCACCCAGTGCGGCAACCACGCGAATATCACAGCGGTCACCACGACAGATGCCAGGACGGGAAGCCACAAAACCAGGCGACTCTTGTCATGCATGATCCACCGGAGAGTGTGCATCGCGGCCAGTCGTCATCCGCGTTTGAGCTCAGGGTGGTTGTTGACGATTTCTAGGGAGGCCGCCATCAGCGTGCCAAGCGTCACGAGAAATCCGAGCATTCTCCACAGTGTCAGGATGCTTGAAGAAATTCCGTGCGCGAAAAAATTCGTTGCATGCTCAGCGCCTGGGACAACTTGCATCGGCCCCGACCATGGACTCGAAAGAGCCACACACGATTGTTGGTTGCCTGCTACGCAAAGTTCGGTTCCGGTCTTCGTCGAAGTCTGCACGACGAGCTCGCTGCCACGCAGCGCAGACAGCGTTCCGTCGATCGCGACCGTCCCCTTCGTCGTTTCGACGTTCGTGGCGCCGTTGCCCTTGCTCGCCGACACGAACCGACCGAGATCAGCGGTTGACAACACAACATTGGGCGCAAAGTGAAACCAGAACCAGATGCCCCAAGGGACAAGAAATCCACCGAACAGCATGACGACGAACATCGCTTCCGCGATATAGACCTTGCGGGGAGGACGACGGACTCCTGTTGACGACACCTGAGTTGCGCTCATCTTTTCAGAATACGCCAAAGCGCGATTTTCGCGCTGAGCGGTCCTTGGGTTCGGCTCGCCTATTCGAAGTAGGCGAGCCGAACGTCCGCTATTCGGCGGGTTCGGGCTCCCCCGCCTCCGAATCTTTCCCGGTGTCCCCGATGCGCTTGGACTTGGGCGTCAGGATCGCGCCGAGTTCGACGAAGCGATCCTGCGGGATTTTGCCTTGCAGCACTTGGACGAGGAACGCCAGATGCAACGCAAATTCCAGCGCTTGCCGCTGCGTCAGGTTCATCGAATCGCGAACGTCGCGAAAGATTTCCCACGTGGCGTTGTCGACGATCGTGTCAATCCGCTTCATCTGTGGCCCCTCGGGGTCTTTCATGATTCGGTAAATGCGATTTGCTTGGCGAGATGGTTTCACGCCCATGGGATTTTCTCCGTATTTTCAGTGCGGTACCGAACGATCAATGCAGCTCGTTCGACCGTGATGGGTGCCCACCAGTTCATTATACTACGTGTGGCGTAGTTTGCGCAGCGAGGCGAAACCACGACCCTTTAGGCGTGCCGATACTTTCCGGGTTACGCCATGCCTCGCCCTTCAACACCGGGTTCCGTTTTCGGCCGAAGACTCAAAGAGGCGCGTGCGATCACGGGGATCTCGCAAAAGACTCTGGGTATGAAAGCCGGTCTGGATGAGTTCGTCGCCAGCACCCGTATCAACCGATATGAACGGGGTGTGCATCCACCAGACCCGACGACCGCCGCGATGCTGGCCAAGACCTTGGGTGTGCCGCGCGCCTACCTCTATGCCGAGAGCGACCGAATGGCCCGCATGATCCTGGCTTTTGACGCGTTGAACGCCGCTGATCAGGAAAAAGTCTTGAAGATCATGCAGGCTGGCCGCTCCGCTTTTTGACGCGCCGCTCTGCCACTCTTGTGGCTACCAACGACGCATTCTTTTCTTTGCAAAGTGTTCCTCATTTGGTTACGTTGCTAGAACTCGTTGCTGTAGCGGGGCTAACGAAGTGTCGCGTTCAGCCTGGACGTACCAGACCCGAGAAAAATGGTCATGGCTGTTTGAGCTCGCTAGAACGTTCTTGCACGAAGCTTACGCGCTTTCGGCGCGTGTAACGCTCGACCAGCGAGACGCCGAACGTTCCATTTGCGTACTGCTATTTGGCCGAGCCGTCTCCGGTACGGAGGCACTTGTGACTCTGGCTGCGTCCGGCTTCCTCATAGAAGCGGATATCGTATTTCGCTCAAACCTTGAAGCGTTGTTTCGGCTCGCGGCGCTGGTTGAAGAACCAAAGCTGCTTTCGCGTTACCTGGGTGAAGACTATCCGCGGCGTCGGAGGGCGATGGGCGACCTGCGCGAGCTTCTGAGTGGCATCGATCCGAGGCCGCCCGGTGCACCGTCCGACTGCGACATAGACAACGCGATTCGGGAGATCGAACAAGAAGCTAAGGAATTTCAGGATACCCATGATGTGGCGAAGCTTCGCGAGGTAAAGACATGGGACTGGGTAGTAGCCGGTGGCCAATTCGACTTCTTCTTCGGAAAGTACCTGATGCATTCGAATGTGGTTCACCATGCGGCAAGGGATCTAGAAAGAAGAATCGATGTGCGCGAGGATGGACAGGGACTCAAAGCTATCTACATGGGTATTGAGCAAGAATCACCCGTCGAGATCGTGCTGGACGGCCTGTTGCTCTTGGCTCGTTGCATTGATAAGTTCGCTAAAGCTGTCGACGAGGAAGTTTCCGATGCGCTTCGCGAGGCCCGCGCTGAGTTGGACAAGCGCTTCGATGTTGAACACGCTGTGAGGGGTGACCATGCTGACCGCGCTTGCACGTAAGAGCCAACGATTCCTGCATCGGCGAAATTGATCGGCGTCATCGCGGCTGGGTGGGTCGATAGCTTGTGCCGCAACATTTTTAACGCCGTGATGACGAAATTGTGCGTTTGCAGCGAGACCATTGCCGACAGTCGTAGGACGGTGCCGGCTTGGAAATCGGCTCACGGGGAAAGGGGGCTTACATGTATTGCTGGAAGTGCGGGACCCAAATCGCGGATGGCAGTGCTTTCTGTGCCGCATGTGGCGCTGCTATCAAACAGCCGATCTCGCCGCGACGCGAGAATCAGGAAGCACCGGCATCACAGCAGTCAACACAAGCCGCGCTTGTCTCAAGTACGGCATCACCAGTTCGCGATGCGGGTCGAGAGTCGCAGACGACCACGAGCGGAATGCTCCCACCGCATGCCGATGCCCCTAATCTGTACGCTGGTTTTTGGCGAAGAGCAGTCGCTTTCGCCCTCGACTGTCTCGTCCTCGTCATACCGTATGCCGTACTGCAGGCCATCGCGCGACTGCATCCACTCGTTGCCCTCTTCGAGATTGTCCTCTTCTGGCTGTATTACGCCCTCTTCGAGTCCTCCCCTCTCCAGGCAACGCCGGGCAAGCTTGCTCTGGGACTGGCAGTCGTGGACGCGGGAGGACAGCGCATCAGCTTTGGACGCGCCACTGGACGATATCTGTGCAGGTTTCTGTCTTTCATCACCCTGCTCATCGGTTACTTGATGGCCGGATGGACACGCCGCAAACAATGCTTGCATGACATGCTGGCCGACGCCTACGTAGTTCGAAAAGCAAAGTTGCGAACGCAGTTCCCGTCGGACGATCCGTCAGCTTACAAGCCGCCCTCGGCATGGGTGTCAATCGCGGTCGGGCTCACATGTTTGGTTATCGTCACAGCCTTGTCTGTGCTCGGCGACCTCGGCTATCGAGACTATTTGGCTCGGTCGCAGATCAGCCGTGCGATAACCGAAACTGCCCCTATACGCACAGCGATTGCAAATTATGTTGCTGATAAGCACTTGTTGCCTCACGACGAAGCGGTGTTTGGAACTGGATCGTTCGATACTTCTGATGACCGTTCCTTGCGTGAGGTGGACATGCGTGACGGTGTAATCGTTGCCACTTTCGGAAGTACGGCGAGTACATTGATCAGGGGCGGGGCCATACGCATGACACCGGCTGCAGGGGCAGGCGGCGCGATCGTATGGAATTGCGCGGTTGAAAACATTCAGCAGGAATTTGTGCCGGTTGGGTGCAGCAACCAAGGATCCGATTTGTCTCTTCCGGTGGCGTACGCCAGACCTGAAGATCCGTCAGACATCAAGGCATGGGAAAGATTTCTGACTCCAATCGTGGAACAGAACTTGGGCAGCATCACCCATACGCCCTATGTTTACTTCGTGCCATCGCCTGATGATTCGACGAGGGCCGGGATGATCCAGAAAGTGCAAGATCAGCTGAGTACGGTGGTTGCAGCTACGGTCCTGCCGGGAAATATGGTCGCCGCGGGTGGGCCGAATTCGGCTACCACGGCACACGTGCTCGAAACTGCGTTCCAGAACGCCTCCCCGGGATCTTTCAAGGGCGTGGTGATCTTGTTTATCGGGGACGAGTCAGACGCGGCTGCAGTAAGACAAGCGGTGTATCTGAGTGGTGCAACGTTCAAATTCGCGCAGATGTAAGCGCAAAAGATGAACGCATGCGCATTACAGGGCGGGGAATCACGACGCGATTTTCAGCGCTGCAATTTTCGGGTCGTAGACCATGCCGGCGATCGATCCATCGCGGATGCGTTTTACAGCCTCGTCGATGACGGAAAGCGGGACCAGGAACCACTCGCGGGGTTTGACCGCGCGACCGAACCGGTCCTGGATGGTCAGGTCGAGTTGGGCCGGCACGAAGATGCGGTGCAGCAAACTCTCCAGCTTGATCCGATTGATGCCCGACAGCTTGTAGGTCGCCACGACTTCGACCTTTGCCAGGAGATAAGTCGCGTCGTGCTCGGCATTGGCGATGCGGGTTTCGACCTTGCCGCCCGTGACGCCGACCTTGTGGATCAGCTCGCGGTGCTCCGCCACGTAGGGATTGTCCGAGAGGCTGCGTAACACGTATATGGTGCCGCTTTCGACATCTTCGTCTTCCATCGCGCCGCCAAACAGGGGCCCTTCATCGGCGCCGGTCACCCGACGGCCCGCTTCGTCCTTGTACAAGGCGCGTTGCAGCGACCACAGAAGGAGATTGCTTTCGGTGCCGTTCGAATAGATAACTCGCAACCTCGCGTCGATTCCGCCATTCGGGGCTTTGAACTCCTCTCCCTTCTCGGCCACGTAAACCATTTGCCCACCAAGGATAAAAAAACCGCCCTTGGCAATGCTGGCGTCCCGGCCAAATCTAACGGATGTGCGAACGCCTGACTGCAACTCCTGCTCGGCCCGCTCAAACAGCGGTTTGAACCGGTCGAAGTCTTGGCACGGCGTGCGATTGGCGACGTCTTCGGCAGCACGGCGCTCCGCATGCGTGCGCACATACTTCAGCACGGTAATGTCATCGCTGGTGCGGGGAGCGTCCACGCCCAAGCCGGCGAGCAATGCGTCGTCGTCCAGATAGTCGGCTCCAGCTTCCGCAACGGCCTCCGTGCCCGGCAATAAATCGTGGGTATCCATTGCCGCGAGCAATGGGCGAGCCTCCGGCAGCTTGCGCAAACGATCGAGCCGGACAGCGTACAGACGTTCAAAGATGTCGTTGTGCTCACTGTGCCGCGGCGCACGGCCGTGCTTGTCGAAAAAACGCAGGATGTCTTCGAAGCCCGCGATGATGCGTTCTTCGCGGGGCGTGTGGCTGCCAACCCGCTCGGGGGTTGCGTCAACACCCAGCGCATCGAGCAGTTGTGAATTACATCAAATTACGCGACATAATCTGCGATACAATGCGCATCACATCGGATATTTCACATCCATTTTCACGATTGACTACCTATCTATAAACGCGACCGGATTAGGAATCCGCCTCAATGGCACGACTGGATGCAAGGCCTTCAACTAGGAAGCTGAGAACGAGCCGTAGAAGCCTGACGGGACGGTTAGTCACCGCCGATGGCGAAGTCGCCACCTTCGAGTCCTCTCTCGAACGAGACTGGCTGATGGTGCTGGACTTGGACCCCGCTGTTCAGAGCATTGAAGTCCAGCCGTTCACGCTTCTGTACGAGATGGGCGGGGTGTCGAGCAAGTACACGCCTGATGTGCTCGCTAGGTTCGACGGCAGCAAGCGAAACGAGTCCGTAACGGTCTATGAGGTGAAACCTGCGGACGAGTTGCGCAAAAACTGGGCGATGTATCGACCAAGGTTCAAGGCCGCACTCCGCTACTGCCGAGCCCAGGGTTGGCGATTCAGGATCGTCACCGAGCGGCAGATCCGAACCCCCATGCTCACGAACGCGCGGTTTCTACGTCGCTACCGCTCAATACCCGTCGACAGCTTGGCGTGTAAGCAACTGGAGTATGCGCTGCATGCTCTCGGACCGACCACTCCGCAAGCACTGTTGGCGGGAACCTATTTCTCGCCAGAGTCCAGACTCGCCGCTCTGCCGATGCTGTGGAAGATGATCGCGTGCAGGCAGATCGCTGCCGACCTCGACAATCCGCTGACGATGGGCTCGCGGATTTGGCTCGCGGGGGACTTCCCGTGAGATTCGTCTCTAAAAAGTTCTTGGCGTTCCAGATAGGACAAATCGTGCGCTGCGGCGAGGCTCGATACGAGATTACCCATCTCATCAGCGTCGACAGCGTGCTGGCGCGCAACCTGGAGACGGCGCAGAGCGAGCGCTTACGCATTGAGAGTCTGGCTTCCGCGGAAATCGATCCAGCTCCCGTCTCTGCCGATGGTTCCCGGAACGAGCGCGACATCACCCAGTATTCGGAAGTCGACTGGGCGGAAGGCCAGCGCAGATTCGAGGCCATCAAGCCGCTCCTGGAAAATCCGATTCGCTCGCGAGCCAGTGCGGAGCAGGCCGCCGAAAAGGCAGGCGTCCATGTCGCCACGCTCTACCAATGGCTCAGGTTGTATCAGGCCGCTGGCCATGTGTCGGCATTGGTTCCACACAAGCGCGGCCGCAAGCCAGGAACGCGGTTGCTGACGGATGCGCAGGAAGCAGTCATCGAGAAGGCCATCGAAGACGTGTACCTGCACAAGCAGCGCCACGCCAAGCAGGACGTCGTAGACGAGGTTCTACGGCGCTGTCGGCTAGGCAAGATCGCACAGCCGCATCCGAACACTGTCCGCAACCGAATTTCCGTTGTCGATCCCGCACTCGTACTTCGCCGACGTGGCCAGCGAGATGAAGCCAGGAAATACCAAGCCTTCCCAAGGCAGTTCCCGGGCGCCGACTATCCGCTGGCCGTGGTTCAGATCGACCACACACCAGGCGATGTCATGCTGGTCGACGATGTCCACCGCCTGCCGCTCGGACGCCCTTGGGTGACGCTTGCAATTGACGTCTTCTCCCGGATGGTCGTGGGTATCTATATCTCGCTAGAGGCTCCGAATGCAGCGGCCGTCGGAATGTGTCTGGCTCAGGCTTTGTGTTCAAAACGTGAATACCTAGCGTCTCTCGGTGTTGAGGGCGAATGGACGGTCTGGGGGGCGATGGCAACCGTGCACTCGGACAACGGGAGGGACCTGCGAAGCGAGTCGATCGCGAGGGCTTGCCAAGAATACGGCATCGACATCCAGTGGCGGCCGGTCACCCAGCCCCATTTCGGCGGCCACATTGAGCGTCTGATGGGAACGGCCGCTAAGGAGCTCCACAAGCTTCCGGGCACGACGTTCTCGAACCCGAAGGACCGGAAGGGGTACTCCTCCGAGGACGAGGCAGTCCTGACCATGAAGGAGTTCGAACAGTTGCTCGTCGATTTCATCGTCAACGTCTATCACGAGCGCCGTCACGACGGGATCGGTATGTCACCCCAGCGGAAATGGTCCATCGGAATCAGCGGCGACGAGAACACCCCAGGAACGGGAGTGCCGCCGATTCCAGAGGATCCTATTCGGGTCCAAATCGACTTCATGCCCTATGAAGAGCGCACGATTCAGCAGTACGGCGTGCAGATCGACAACATCCGCTACTACGCGCCTGAATTGGATCCCTATGTCAACGCGGAAGATCCCGAGAACCCTAAGGCCAAACGAGCCTTCCTCTTCCGCCGCAACCCACGCGACATCAGCAAGGTCTATTTCCTCGACCCCAAGGACAACATCTACGTCACGATCCCATATCAGAACATCGGCCTACCCCCGATGAGCCTTTGGGAATTGCGCGAGATTCTGAAGCACCTGAAGGCCGAGGGTCTCAAGGACATCAACGAGCACCGGATTTTCGAGGCGCTTGAACGGATGCGCGGCCGCATTGCCCGGGCGACCGCCAAGAGCAAGGCCGCGCGGCGGAAGGCCGCTAGAATGCCGCCGCCTAAAAACGTTCCGAAAGCAGCATGCATCAACAAAGACGAGCTGCCGTCGCGGCCCGCGGCCTCACCGGAGGCGGATCCGTTCGCAATGGCCATCAAGCCATTTGAAGAGGTGTCATTGGTCCGATGAGCGAATTCGACCATCTTGCGCCGGAAGTCAGGAATGTCCTGGAACTGTCCACGGCAGAGCGGATTGCGTTCTGCCGCGAGGACCGCTGGGTCGGCTACACGCGTGCCGTGGAAGTTCGCAACAAGCTCGATGACCTGGTGGCGTTCCCGCGCAGTCTCCGGATGCCGAACCTTCTCATCGTGGGACGCAACGGGAACGGCAAGAGCGCCATTCTGGAGCATTTCGCCCGATCGCACGAAGTGCAGGCAACCGAAGCTGGAACGCCGGTCATGCCTGTATTGCTGATCGAGATGCCAGACACGGCCGACGCATCGGAGTTCTGGTCCGAAATCCTGTGGAAGATGCTGATCTCGCACCGCGAAGGCGATCATCCGCGCAACAAGAAGCGCCAGGTGAAATCCATTCTGCAGTATGCGCAGGTCAGGGTGCTGGTTATCGACGAGTTCAACAACCTAGTCAATGCCGGGCGCAAGGCCGGCGACCTGCTGGCGTCGATCAAGGAGCTCAGTAACGCCCTGAAACTCTCGATCGTCGCTGCCGGGACCCAGGCTGCGATTAACGCATTGAATTCGGATCCGCATATGAAGTCACGGTTTTCGCCGGTGGCGTTGAACCGGTGGTCCTTGAATGCCGAGTACCTCCGGTTTCTCACAAGCTACGAGAAGCTATTGCCGCTGGCGAAACCATCCGGGCTGGCCACGCGCGAACTGGCACCCAGGCTATACGCAATGGGCGGAGACGCCATTGGTGGTACGGTGAACCTGCTTAAGGCGGCGTCGAAGCGCGCCATCGAGACTGGGACTGAGTGCATCACGGTACCGCTGCTTGAAAAGCTCGATTGGACCGGCCCTGAAGGCTGGGAAGAAATGGCGCGGGCGGTTTGACCGGCATGCGCTGGGGTTTTCGTCCCGAACCACTCGATGGCGAACTCCTGAGCTCCTACCTCGTTCGCAGTGCCGGTCTGCATGGCGTGCCCGCCGACCGATTCTGCGTCTTTCACTTTCCCGAATTTCGTATCTGGACCCGGGACATCGACAGGTCGGCCACGACGCCGTTTCTGGACGCCTTGTCCGCGAAGGCGGAGCTTTCGCTGGAGTGTGTAGAACGGATGACCCTGAGAGATTGGGAGCCGTTGGTCTCAAACCGGGCCCATCGGGGCATGGCTTCGTGGATCAACGCGCTGGGCGTCTACCACAGGGTGAGGCTGCGTCACGGCCTTCAGTACTGCCCCATGTGCATCGCTGGTGTTCCGGCGTATAAAAAGACTTGGCGCCTATCTTTTGTCACGACATGCGAAATTCACGGCTGCGTGCTCTTCGACGCCTGTCCCTGCTGCGACGCGCCGATCATTCCTCACCGGCAGCTGGCGGGTGCTCTGCGTTGTCATAACTGTCACCGCTCTCTTATCGGCACATTGCTGCCCATACCGGAGCAATCCCTACCCGTGACCGCACTGCAGAACGAGTGTCTGCATGCGCTTGGTACCGGGTTTGCAGACGTGGGTGGCGCACGTGTCCGGGCGGGCGCGTACTTCCGAGGGTTGCGCATACTTGCCTCGGTGAGCCTGGAACGTGGCTGCGGCAAGAGCCAAGGCGACGCCGTTTCATGCGGGTTGCCGATGGAGTGCATGCGCACGGCGAACCGCGTCGCAGCGCTCTGTGCGCTTGCATCGCTACTTGCGGCGTGGCCCAAATCCTTCCGCCACCGAGCGGCCGATTGGTGCTGGACGCAGCGAATGTTCTGCAGGCGATCCGTTCCGGCGTGGCTGTACCGTGAAGTCCGGCGCCTGCCACGTGGCCGTGTCAGGCGCACCAGAGCACGGCAATCGCTGCGTGCGAAACTGACGTCGTTGGGAAGATGGAAACCCGAGGGCTGGCGGGGAACGCGCGCGGTACTACTTGTTTGCGCCGCACAGGAGTGCCGGCGGTGAGCTACGACCGAAAGGGGCAAAGGTACTGCGATGGCTGTGGCCGTCTCATCGTCAAGGCGCACAGGCGGCACCATGACGACGACTACTGCTCGAGCTGTTATCCGCGTCTCTTTCCCCGCAGCGCCTGCCGCGCGTGCGGTGAACTGGCGCGTTTCCACCGGAATGCCCCGTATACGGACAGAGTGTGCGGCAAGTGCGAACGAGCGAAGCGCAAGTGCCTGCGCTGTGACAAGCCACTGCCGCAGGCGGCAAAACGCGTGGCAGGCGGCTTTGTATGCGCGGCATGTGTGATCTACTTTGCAGAGAAAAAGCCCTGCCCGCAATGCGGACGCCTGAGTGCTCGTCTGTCACGCGCGCCGGACTTCGGTGTGGAAGAACCGATTTGCGACCGCTGCCGGAACCGATTGACGCACCGGACGTGTAGTGTGTGTCACCGATACCGTCCGTCGGCTGGCGAGTTCCCGGATGGGAGGCCATACTGCGCAGCGTGTGCGCCCGGGATCTCCGCAACCCACGTGTGCCCGGCATGCGGCACAACTGTTCCGGGAGCGGGTCAGGGGCGTTGTCTTGTGTGCCTCAACAAGGAGCGAGTGACGCGCGAAATTCGCCTGCAGGAGCTCGCGCTGTCCAAGGCATGGACCCGCGAGCTCTATGCGGGATTCGGCGAATGGCTTGTGAAGGAGCGCCCCAGCCACAGGCATTTGCTCACCGTACTCGCCAGGCACTTCGCATTTTTTCAGACGCTCGATGTCGTATGCGATAGGCTCGAAGAAGTCTCGGGCGACCTCTTGCTGCGCCGTTTCGGTGTTGCAGAGCTGCGCGCCCACACGTTACCCGTGAGGTACTTGAGCGCCCGCCGCGGCATCGAGATAGGAGACGATGAGAAGGCGGGCTGCGCCGAACTCCACCGTATAAGCGTGATCCTCGAGGAGAGCCGAGCCAAGTCGTGGGGTATGGTGATAGTGCGTTACGACCGCTGGCTGGAGTCAAAAAAGATTGCAATCAGAACAAGGCGCGGCTATCTGTCGGCGGCAACCCGATTTTGCCACGCTGCAGCGATCAAAGAAGATGGTTTGTATACTGCTGATCAGATTCGTCATTTCCTTCGGCGATATCCTGGCCTGCGCGCGAGTCTGTATAGATGGAACTCATTCGCCGCGGAAGCGTTGGGCTGCGAGGTGAGCATGCCAGCGACGCGGCAGCGCAGGAACAGGCCTAAAACCGTGCGCGATCTAGCCAAATTGCTGTCGCGGATCAACGACAGCGGCCCGGACTTGGCCTCAGTGCGGATATTGCAGCGGACGATCGCCAAGGCGTTCGGGTACTCAGTCGCACGGTTTGGGTTGTACAAATGGTCGACCGAAGAGCAGGAGGGAAAGGTATGGTTGTGCCGCGAAGGCGAGCGATTGCTTATCCTTGGACGGCTGGTCCCAATTGTCGTGTCATGGGCGCGGCGCGTGAGGGCTGGGAGCAGCCAATCAAGTGATTGACCGGTGTCATCAGTATTGGCGCAGGCGCAAAGTTGACCGGCTTTATGCAGTTTGCGCCGAACAGATGTCCACTTGTCGAACCGAGTTCGCCTAGGGTTCTACCCCTGAGGTTTCCCCACGAAACGCCTAGGGATGTCAAGCGTTTGGGGTGAACGGACGCGCGCATGGCGCGGTATTCAAGGTGTCAATGCCAACTAGGACCACCGACCCATGCGCGCCAGCCGAGTATTGCAGAAGTGCCTGTCCGATTCACTGGAACCCATGCACCGTGCGCGCTCGCGTGTATTGTTGCGTGTGGTCGAAGCGCTGATTGCAGGACGTCGCCTGACGTTGATGGATGTGGCGCGAAGTTGGCCGGGGGCCGAGCGGGTACGTGCACCGTTGAAGGCGGTGGACCGCCTGCTAGGCAATCGACATCTGCAGGTTGAGCGCGAACAGGTCTATGCCGACATGGCGCACTGGTTGGTGCGCAGCCCGCAGCCGGTCATCGTGATTGACTGGTCGGACTTGAAGCAGGACGGCAGCTGGCATCTGTTGCGTGCGGCGATACCTGTCGGCGGTCGCACGTTACCGATTCTGGATATGGTGTTCCCGCGCAGCCAGCAAGATTCACGTGATGCTGGCCGATGGAACGAACATCACAATGGCTGGAAAGACTGCAAAATTTACCGTCGTCAACATTCGATCAGATGACGGTTCCGGCGTGAATTCGTGGGGAAACCTCAGGGGTAGAACCCCGGGGAAGCTTACGTACGAAGCCGCTGGGGTTATTTCAATCATCCAGTTCCGGCGTAGATTCTGCCGCGCGCTCAGCTTCGGGCGGCCGGCGGTTCAATATACGGTCTTTTCGCTGAAATCCCCGGGCGTTGGCGGGACCACTCAGCAAATGGGTGTGGAGGCGAGTCCGTGCAAAGCGAACGCGAGGGCACCAGGATGAGCGAAGCCGGCGTCACATCCTTGTACACGGAAAACCGAGGGTGGCTAGACATTATCTGATCAAACGTACCTCGTAACACATGCTCGTCTGAAACGGTTACAAAGTATTTAGCTGCTGGGAGATATCTATACGATTCACCGGTATTGGATAGCTCTCTGATCTCCCAAGTTTTTGACTTCTCATCCATGCTGATTGTTTCTACTTTAGGAAATAAAGTTCCAACGTTGACAAGGAGTAAACCACTGCTGCTACCATTAGGAAAAACAACAATGTAGCGAACGGGGAATTCTGCAATACACGAAAACACACGAAAGCTTTGACCCGGATGACTGATGGACGCTAGGTATTTTTGGATGGGCGTGTAATTGGGCATGGATACCGGCTTCCCCTCTGGACTGTGCGATCCACATGCGGAAAGTGTCGCCACTATCGCAAGCGCCAGCAGGTTGCACGTCAATGCAATCACACGATTGATGGGTCTCATGAATGCCACCTCTTCAACGCGGTTGGGGCAGTCGTGCTGCCCCAACCTTATTTCGTCGTGCTTCGACGAAACAGACCTTTGGTTACTGTCCGGTCGAGTTGTACCGTTGACCGTCGTCCACGGCTGGATGGTGCTGATCGTGCGGAACACTGACCAGTACACTACCGGTACAAGTACCACCTGATGTGTCTGTCGCAGAAAACCCGATCTGGTAGATCCGGCCGTTCCCGTCGCCATCGCGCTCAGCCCGTACTTCCGCCGTTGGCGTGCCAATTCCGCTGCCATCTATCTCTTGAGGGCCGAGGGGTTCATTTTGCTGAATTGCAGTGATCGCAACCGTCAAAGCCGAACCGTCCGCAGCCACGATCCCGTTGATGTCCACTGGGACCATTTTGTGATTTGGCGGCCAGATGACGGAAGCACTGGGTGTAGCCTTGCTGCAATCGATGGGCGAATAGCCATTGTCGACCGCAAACTGTCGAAGGGCGCTGGCGGCGGTAAGAATATCGCTATTTCGGCCTGAGTTCGCCCATGCCGCTGACCCGTCGCTTGTGTTAAGAAGGCCTGCTACTTCCGTGGCGTTCTGAACGAAGCTTACATTGGTAATCTGCTGTATGTCGCTTGAGTTCAGTCCGATTGTCGTCAGCAGTGTTTGCTCCGTACTTGGGAGCCCGCCTGTCAAAATTTGCAGATCCGCGTCGTATGCTTGCGAGGGGGTGGCCGTAGGCACTGTGATTCCGGCCGACGCCAGATCCTTTTGCAAAGTTGCAGTAAGGCTAGGCTCAAGCTTAAGGACCTCACCGAGTTGATAACTATACTTTGCAGCTGCGGCAACTTGCGCTTTTTGCCAGTCGGTCATGCCGGCCTGCAGTGCGCCAGACGCGCGATTCAATGAGGTGTATGCAGCAAACGCAAGTCCTGTTTGCAGTTGGTAGTTCATATACAGCGCATTGATGTCATTTGCAACATTTTGAGGTATTTCGCTTGGAAATACCATTGGAGGATAATACTGTGACACTGGTTGGACTATCTGGGTGAAGTTAGCATCAGGTGGATCAGCAGCTATCGCTGCAAGCATATATGCGTTGGCTCTAAACAATCCGGCCAGACGCTGATAGTTTTGGTGAGTGATTAAACAGAGAACTTGGGTTGCTGGCCCTGATTGACAAACAAAGTTGAGAGATTCGTACATTTGGGCAAGCAGGTCGTCACTGTGTGCCTCTTTTTCCAAGGCATCAACCTCCGACTGACTTTTCCTAACCGCGTTGGGTGTGTTCACCTGCGCAGTTCCTGCAAGGACTTCGTCTCCATCGAGCCCTCCGATGGGACCTGACATCAAAGTCCATTGCTCGCCAGCTGGGACGGGGCCACAATCCAGCACAACGGGGGTGTTGAAGCTCAGCAGCTGCGTTGTACAGCTTGCGGCTCCTGCTCCTCCCGAGCCGGTCATAAAAACGCCTTCGCCCTCGCCGTCTTCGTTCGGGTCGCCAGATGTCAATACCATTGAGATAACTGCTGAGTCGCCTGCGTTCAGTACGATTGGCTGTCCGAAAACGACAGGAAAGGTTCGTTGTGGATTTGCCAACGCTGTTGGCGAACTAAAAGCCGAGCAAATGGCCATTGCGAGTGCTCCCAACACAACACCGCGCTTTGTTGATTTCATACAGATTCCCCCTTTTGTTCGTACCCGTTATGTTTGCCACGCGCTCTTTCGCGGGCGTGGCCCGTTTGCATCGAAGATAAGAGAACTCATCTTTCAATTGGCTACACACTCCGCATCAGATTAATGCGTGCAACAAATACGCCACATGAGAGGGTGTAGGGGTGGGGTGGACGCCGGCTGGCGCGGAAGCGACGTAGTGGATGGGCTTGACGGGTGAAAACGCGCCCTTTCCACCAGCAGTGCATCGACATGACCCCCGCCGCAATCGATAATGGTCGACGCTGTCGTGTCCTGGCCCATGTCTTCGCCGAGGATGGCTCACGGGCTTTGCCATGGTTCCCATACTCGCCCATGCCCACCCGCAACTGCTCACCGGAACCGCGCTGAATCATCACGCCGGTGGGGTTGGAGGACACTTCGCCTACCGGTGAATGCATGCGATCGTTGGCGAGCGGTCGTGCTATGTGTGAGCGCTCGGAGAATGCAACGGCGACGAGCGTTGGCGCGATCTTCGCGGCAATTGGCCGTTCGTGTGAGCGGGGCGGCCGCGATCGACCGAACCCTCGGGTATCCCTAGGTTGCAATTCCTCGTGCGCTTGAAGCCGCGCTAACACGACGCGCTTGTGTGCGCTTTTGAAATTGCGATGCCCCCTGTTCATTGCGCTCCCTTACAACGTACCGATACCCCTGCTAGTTCGCCTCCCCGGTGAACGAGTTTTCTTTCGAAAACGATCTGGCTTCGAAGGTCTCCCTCTATTTCACACGTCGCGATCGGTTTGTCGCGCGCCGAAGATGGTCAGCACTTCAGTTGCCGCGGTCTGAGGCTAGGCAGGCCCCGCCGAAATCCGCGAACAATCAAACAAATTGGTGGCAAACGTCGAGAACCCGGGTCTCCCGTCTTCCTCGCGCGTGCGGGAGTTGCTGTGACTGCAAGACCCGGCCACGCCGCATGCCGCCCCCTAGGTAAATACCGCGTGGCCACGACGACGGACACGAATGCGACACGTGCGGACATCGACAGCCCCTCTTGAAGCGTTCCGCTGCGGAAGCATCGAAGCTACGCCGCTTCACGCAACCGCATCAACCCCAAGACATGTGATCCGCAGCACGATTCGTTTGCGCGAAACAAATTTTGACAGCCGCGTGAGTTCGGGCCGAGCAACTCGAATGAAGGAATGACCGACGTGGTTCCACAGGAGCGGTTGGATCCAGCTCCTACAGCGCCCCACCGATGAAGACTTTGGTTGTCCTTGGGACAATCGTGGCGACGTTGTAGTTGGATGCAGTCAGAACCAAACTCGATGCGCGTGCGGTAGGCAGATTAATTGCCGCGGTCTGGTGTGGACCTTCAAGCTGCCGTCCGATCCACAGTCCCGAGAGGCAGCTCCGGGCCGAACTTCGCCCGCTTGGGCTCCGTGTAAACATCGCGTTTATGCCTTCGCGCCAACATATGGCTCGGCGGCGCACCATCGAAGCCCCGACAGGAGACTTCGATGAAGACCCAGCAACGACAACCCTGGAACAAAGGCAAGCTCGTCGGCCAAAAGGCGCCCTTGAGGTTGCGCGACATCTGGGCGATCAGGATCCGCTTGCGACTGCGACACAGCACCCGGGACCCCGCCCTCTTCAATCTCGCTATCGATTCGAAACTCCGCGCCTGCGATCTCGTGAAGCTTCGGGTGCTGGACGTCGCCCACGGCGATCAGGTCGCCCCGCGCGGCATTGTCACGCAGCAGAAGACGAAACGCCCTGTGCAGTTCGAGATCACCGAGCCGACACGCGAATCGGTCCATGCATGGATTGAGGCGACGCATCCGAGCTCAGGGGCATTCCTGTTCCCGAACCGGATCCATATGTCGTTGCACCTGTCGACGCGGGAGTATGCACGGATCGTCCGCCGCTGGGTGGCCGGAATAGGACTGGATCCCGCCATGTACGGGACCCACTCGATGCGCCGCACGAAAGCCTCACTGATTTACCGGCGCACCAAGAATCTCCGCGCCGTACAACTGCTGCCTGGACATGCGAAGCTGGAAAGTACGGTGCGCTGCCTCGGCATCGAAGTGGATGACGCCCTGGAGATGGCTGAGCAAACAGAGGCATGCAGGATGAGGTAGCCGGCTGCGCTATGGTCGCAGTCCGGCCACGTGGAGATGACCGAACCCTTGCTTGGGCTTCTCCATGCCTGCCGATCGCAACTGCTTCAGCGGAGGGCGGCGTTAGCGGCCAGAGCGGAAATTGAATCACCGCAGGCGAACTTGTGCGGCCAGAAAGCTGGCAAGCAGCCGTGCTCGTTCAGGCGGGTGCGCTGCTGATCAACCACATCGCGCCGGGCAGGCTCACGCTCATGCCGTCCGCGTAGGGTTTCAGCCCCTCGCGGAGAGAAGCGACGGCGGCCGAGACCACCTCTTCCGGCTGATTGCGCAGCCAACTGTTCACGGCGCCGATTTCGGTCGACTGAACCACGGCCTCCTCCAGCCCACGGCCGGCGGCAATGTCAAGCTCCATGTCGAGCTTCTCGAAGCGCGGCGGTGCCCAGCCGCCCGCGGTGAGAACCCCGGTGACGTGTTCCGGATCGGCGAAAGCGAACATTCCGGGGGCATTCGGGGTCGGCGGCGGCCGTGACGGCAGGTGCCGCGCCACCGCGGTCATGGGCACTTCCATCCACGGGTTCTCGGCCAGCGTGCGCCAGCACACCAGCGCCATGCGCGCATCCGGAGCGGCGCTGCGGCGCATGTGGGTGAAGGCCGCCACCCTGTCGCCGAAGAACATCACGCCGAAGGCTGAGATCAACAAATCGTATTCATTCAGCGCCGCCACCGCCGGGTCAGCCTGCCGCCAATCGATATTGGCGATACCGGCGGCGCCCGCTCGCCTCTTGCCCTCGGCCAGCATCGGACCGGAGATATCGAAGCCTGCGACGCGACCGGACGGACCCACGGCGCGCGCAAACTCCAGTGTGGGCGCTCCACAGCCGCAACCGATGTCCACCACCCGTTCGCCGGTGCGCGGCGCGGCAAATGCGAGCAAGGCATCGGTTACCGGCGTGAGCGTGATGTCGGTGTGCGCCTGGCGAGCCACCCAGGTATGGCCGCCCTTGCCATTCCAGAAGGAAAGCATGTCGGCGTTGACTTCTTCAGGGGCGGCCAAGTGGGTCTTCCTGATCGGGCGCACGCATCGCAGTATTGCAGCAATGCAGTCTTCTGCCACAAAGATCAGAGACAAAAAGCGGGCGGGGGGTCACGCCGGCAATCTCCGTCGTCTAGGATGGTATGGAACGGGCTGGAGCGGCTATCCGGGGGAAGAGCCGGCGGGGAACAGGTCACGACCCCCAAATCCCGCGCGAAATGTGCGCCGACCCACAACGATCCGCTTCGACCGCATCAAGTTCACTCGGGCGATCATGGGAGTTCATTGGCGGCAAGGCAGCCGGCGGGTATCGCCACGTCCTAAACGGCTGTGTTGAGCTGGCCCACATTCCGTACAGGCAGGATCGGATCGAGGCGCGATCAGCGATGTTTGCCTGTAGAAGCGTTCAACACCGCCGCTCGAAAGATCAGCCGTGTCGTTGTCCTCGATTTCGAGATCTGCTTCTTCTCCACGTTCCAGGAATACGTCGACCTCCCCGGGCTTCTTGCTCAGTTTCGTTGACTGCAGTTCGCTCGAGCGGCGAGCGGATGTCTGTCAGGCACAGTTGCTCGCCCGTAACGGGTTTGGTGATTGTGGCTCGCCTTCCGCTCAGGTGACGAGCCTTCCTTCGTGTTTGGCGATGTCAATGGTTGCGGTCATGCCCGAGTTGAATTCGAGGAAATCCGCTTCGACCCCGTCGCTGAAGATCACCCCATAGCCTGCCATCTGCGACACGATGCGAAGTGGGGCGTTTTGCTGCACCTGCCCGAACACGAGACCCGTTTGCGTGACGAGGCTTGGGAACGGTTCGCGCACCGTGAAGAACAGATGGTCGGCGTCCCATGCGAAGCCGTGTTCGCGTAGATCCTCGTGTTGCTTGTCCAGGTTGTGGCCCGAAATCCCAGCCGCACCCGTAAGCAGGCTTCGGAACCATCCGGTCGACCCAAGCCCGGTCGAGACGATGACACCACTGGACGAGTGCGTTTCTACGCGTTCACCGAGACGGATTTCGTACCGAGCAGAGACGTGGCTCTTCGCGCCGATGAAGATGTCGTTGACGGCGAGCAACTCCTGGCCGTCACTCAACTTTGCGTGAGCCATCGTGATGTGCTTTCGTTCCCGCTTGCCTGACAGGGCCTCTGGGACCACCTTGGCCAGGTCGGGCACCTCGAATGGCAACAACACGCCATCCCAGCGTGCCGGATCCGGATTGACGCCGATGACCGGCTGACCATCGAGGTACTTGAGCGTGTTGGCGACTAGACCGTCCTGTCCGAGCACGACGATGGACGCATCCGGAGCAAACAGGAAATTAGGCAGCAGTGTGCGATCAAGACGCTGCACGCGACCGAAGCGACGCAGCGTCGCTTCGGTCATGCGAATTGCTTCCTGGTAGGTTCGGTGCTCCCGCTCGTAGTCCGAGAAGTCGGCACCCAGATGCTCGATGTAGAACCGTGCCTGTTCGACGGTGTTGAAGCGGACGATCAGGTCTTCCAGCCGGGTGTGCCGGACGACCAGCACGACCCGGCGATCGAGGGCGTCCATGACCTCACGCCTTTGCCGTGACGGGCTTCCGTTGCGCCAGTTCCCTTAGCAGGTCCGGCGAGATGTTGAGTTCGCCGATCTTGCTTGCGTTCTCTGCGAGGCCCTGGAACGCCAGCGCGATCAGCGCGCCGGGGTCGGACTGGCCAAGCGAAAGCGCCTGCAAGACCTTGGGATCGGTATTGGCAACTGACTTCATCAGCGCCGACATGGCATAGGCCTTGGCATCGGCCTCCTGACGTGCGTTCTCGGTACGCAAGGCGGTGAGGTTCTTGTTCTTCTCCTCAAGCGCGATGCGGCCGGCCATCTCCTGGTCCTGGATTTGCTGGCGCTTTTCGAGTACGGCCCGTTCGGCCTCCATCTGGGTCTCGCGAATCTGCCGCTTCTTGGTTTCGACCGCGATCTCGGTATTGAGCTCGTTTTCCTTGACCGCGCGCTCCTGTTCGATTGCGGCATTGCGGCGCACGTATACAGCATCGTCGGCGCGCTTCAGGATCTGCTCGCGAACCTCCGCTTCCAGCGCACGGGCGGTCTCGGGGTTCGGTTTGACCGCGAGGATCGATAGATTGACGAGGATGAGGCCAAGACTCGGTAGGCTGTCCGGCTTGCGTAGTCCGGCCACGACCGCCTGAACCATGCCATCCGATCCCTGCAGAAGCTCCTGCAAGGTCTGGTGCTGAAGCAGTGACCGCAATTGAACCTGCACGGCGTTGATGACGCGCTGCGGCAGCTTGGTTGGGTCCTCCGATACGTATTTGCCATCCGGCTTCAGCGTGAAGTTCATCAGCGCAGCGAGGGTCTTGGGCTCGTCGACCCGGTATGTCACCTGACCCTGCACGGTGACTGCCTGGAAGTCACGGGTGACTTCCGTGAACGCGAAAGGCACGTCCACGCTTTCCAGCGGCACAGTCACCAATGAAGCCGTCGGCGCGTAGCAGAAGAACGACAGGCCAGCGCCCTCGCGGACGATGTTGCCACTGCGGTACTGGATGACGTAGGTGCTGGGATTGGTCTTGATGTAGCGGAATCCGAACATGGCTGTGTCCCCCTGAGGTCAGCGGTTGGTGCTGCTGTTACGAATCATGGCATCGACCTTTTGCAGATACTGTGGTCGATGGTCGGCCGTGTGATAGTCGGTATTACGTTTGGGGTTGCTGGTGTTGGACATGACGGAAGCTCCTTCGCGTCGGTGGGGGCCGGCGGTCTATCCACCGGCGGGAAAGGTCGATTTCAACTCCGGCCCAGGAAAAACTCGAGGATGTGCAGGTGGTCTTCGAAAAGCTGAGGGCCCATTTCCAGGGCTTCGCTGATCGGGAACCAGCGCGCCTTCTCCGCATCGTCGCCCCCGCGGACGGGTGGCAGTTCGCCGGCAGGGAAGTCGAAATGGAACGCGTGGGTAATCGTGCGGCCGCGCAACGAGCGCTCGGGGTGGTCGAAAACGTGCGTCCCTTTGATCGAGCCTTTCAGCACCGGCACCGGAATCTTGAGGCGAGTTTCCTCGCGCAGTTCGCGTAGGCAGCTCTCGTGTATGGTCTCGTTCTCGCGAACGAAACCGCCCGGCAACGCCCATAGCCCCTTGCCGGGTTCGGAACGGCGGCGCACCAAAAGCACATGGCCGGAGTGCACGACCACCGCATCGGTCGTGACAAACGTCGGCGGGTAAGGGGCGCTGTCCCAGCCTGATCGATAGTCCTGGATGAAGCGATATTCCGCCACGAGCTGACGGTATGCCGGTGAGCTCTTGCGGAAGGCTTCCAGCATCTCGAACACCGGGGCCGGGACATTGGCCTGCAGCATCCGTAGCGCACCTTTGCTTGTGTCGTCAGCCGACTCGAACAGGTACCGGCGCATTTCGGTCGCCGAAAGCGTTTCGGTATGTGCCACCTCGATCAGTGGCCATTGCGGGAATTCACGCAGGTAGTACGTCGCGGCATCATTTTCCTTGCCGATCACGCCTACGCGCGTACTGTCGGTACCGACATCCTCTTCAATCACCGCCGTGACGGCACGTTGAACGTCCGCGATCCAGAGCGCTTCGCTGTAGAGATGATCGCGCAGGGGCCGGATGATCAGCCGGTTACTGGCGTCTTCAAGCGCTGCCTGGATCATTACCGAGCGTTCGGTGAACGACCAAGGATTGCGGATCGTGCGAGGAGTGTCAGCAGAGCCGACGAGGAGAATGAGCTTGGGAGCCAGGCGTAGCGCGTGTCGCGCAGCAGCGACGTGGCCGTTGTGGAACGGCTCGAAACGCCCAATGAAGGCAAGGTAGTCAAAATCCATGAGGTTCCCTCACGGCAACTCGCCTTTCCGGTCTATCCGGAAGGTGACAACATATTACTCGCCCTGGTGCAGAGTGCGTCAAGTGCCCCGCTTGTCGGTTCCACCTGACAGAAGTCGGATCGTGCCCGACCCACGGGGCGGGATCATCATTGCTGCGCGGATTGGGTTCATCTATCGGACGATGCCGCCGGTTGTTGTAGGTTGCGGCTTACAGTCGCTCTTGTACGTCGTTTTACACGAACCCACGATTTGCGGGAATCCTGAATTGACCGTCTTGTCAAATATGCAAAAGATTCGTTGCGTCATGCGCGCCACCATATGGATTCGTGCGGCCACGGCCCCACAAGCGCTGACTCTGCGGAATACCAAAGCGATGGTCCCATTGCGATCCCTTGCTGTCGATGGCAATCGGCCGCTCTCTGGAAGGCTGGTTGGAGGCAGGCCAAGAGCCTGATCACCTAATCTCGGCCGAAGCACCCTCGATGACTCGGTTCAGTTTGCGGTTGAGTTTCCGTCCTGGGTTCTGCAAAAAGTTGAAGTTCCGTGAGGAACTGATCATCCGGACGCTTCGAGCGCAACTTTGAATCCTTTTGCCCGTTCGCTGCCTCTATAGGGAGCCGGAGCTGTTCCGGTCCAATCCACGGAGACATTCCATGAACCACTCGCAACTCCTCAAGTCCGCGCTTGCCTGTGCCGTCACGCTGGGCGTGGCCGCAGGCGCTTCGGTCGCCATGGCCCAGGCGCCGATGAAAATGACGCCGGAAATGATGAAGATGAAGCAGGAACAGACCATGGCGATGATGAAAAAAGACAAGCTCGCTCCCTGCTATGGCATCAACGCGGCCTACAAGAACGATTGCCAGTCGCCGGGGCATTCCTGCGCTGGGCAGGACAGCAAGGCACGTGACCCCAGCGCCTTCGTCGCGGTGCCGGCCGGGCTATGCACCAAGATCGACGGTGGCAGCTTGACCAAGGCTTGAGTATCGTTCCGTGACGAACCCGATCGCCACGGACGTGCAACCGGTGCCGGCCGCGGCCGGCATCGGGCTGCGCGCGCCGCATGTCGCCCGCGTGCGCGATGAACATCCGCGCATCGCATGGCTGGAAACCCACAGCGAAAACCTGTTCGCGGCGGGCGGGCCCTTCCACGACGCCATGGACCGGATTCGTGCCGATTATCCGCTCAGCCTGCACGGTGTTGGTTTGTCGCTGGGTTCGGTCGATCGGCTAGATGACGCTCACTTGCGCCGATTGCGTGAGCTGGTGAACTGTTACCAGCCCGAGCTGGTGTCCGAGCACCTGTGCTGGGGCGCGATTGGTAGCCGCCACAGCAACGACCTCCTGCCGCTGCCGTTCACAGAAGAAGCCTTGCGATTGATGGTGTCGCGGATCGGACAGGTGCAAGAGACGCTGGGGCGCGAGATGCTGGTTGAGAACATCTCGACCTACCTGCGCTTCGAAGGCGGCGACTACACCGAATGGGATTTCGTCGCCGAGGTCGTGCGACGCAGCGGTTGTGGCTTGCTGTGCGACGTCAACAACATCTACGTCAACAGCGTCAACCACGGCTTCGACCCGCGCGTGTACCTTGACGCCCTGCCACGCGAGGCTATCAAGGAAATTCACCTCGCCGGATTTACCAGCAAGGAAAACTTGCCGGTGCCGTTGCTGATTGACTCGCACAGCCGGAGGGTGGACACGCAGGTATGGAATCTGTACGCGGACGCCATCGACCTATTCGGCCCGGTGCCGACCCTGATCGAATGGGATCAGGACATACCCGCGCTGGAAGTGCTGCTGGACGAGGCCGCCCATGCGGAGGAGGTGCTCGATGCACACCGCGCTCTCGCTGTCTGAGCTGCAGCAGCAATTCATGGCCGCGCTCTACGATGCCGACGTGCCAGGGCCCGCAACATCCATCGCGGGCAACGGTCTTGCCCCCGAGGCCCGCCTGCACATCTACCGCAACAGTTGCAACGAAATCCAGACCTCCGCGCTGCGCACCACATACCCGGCAGTGCTGGCGCTGGTCGGCGAGGCGTTCTTCGACCAGAGCGCTCGCGGCTACAGGCGCGCGCATCCGTCGCATTCGGGCAACCTGCAGGCGTTCGGCGAAACATTCGCCGAGTACCTGGAAACATTGACGGGATGCCGCTCGTTTCCCTACCTGCCCGATGTGGCGCGGCTGGAATGGCTGCGCCAGCAAACCGTGCTGGCGCCCGATTCCCAGCCGATCGATTTGGTCGAGAGCCTCGATACCAGCGGTGGATCGCAGCGGATCGTCCTGCACCCGAGCCTGCACCTGCTCGAAAGCCGGTATCCCGTCTTCACGATCTGGCACTACGCGCTGCAGCCAACGTCCACAAGGCTGGTACTGGACGGCGGGGGCGAGAGCGTCGTGCTATGGCGCGAGGACGGCGAAGTAGCGATGGCGACGCTTGACCCGGCGAGCTTCGCCTGCATCGCAGCGTTCGCGCATGACTATTCGCTTGACGACGCCCAGGCCGCCGCCATGGCCGTCGATCCCGATTTCGCTCTCGTCGAGTGCGTCGAAAGCCTGCTTCAGCGCCGCCTGATCACGGGCATCAAGCCCTTCGTAGCCCCCCGCAAGGAACCACCGACATGTCGATGATTACCTGTGTCAACACCTGCTACACCCGCGCCACCGATTGGCTGGCCGCATGGGTTGGCCCGGTGACGTTGCTGTTCATGCGCATCTGGGTCGCACTGGCGTTCTGGCAGGCAGGCCTGGTCAAGATTGCCGACCCCATGGGCACGCAGTACCTGTTCGAGAGCATGTACCACGTGCCGCTGTTGCCGCCCGACTTCGCGGCCGTGCTGGGCACCTGGATCGAACTGGTCGTGCCGTGGTTCGTGGGCTTGGGATTACTTGGTCGGCCGTTCGCGCTGTTCCTGTTCATCTATAACATCATCGCGTTCACGTCGTTCCCGGGGCTCTGGCCGCACGGGTTCTGGCACGGATTGTTCGGGACTGCCGATTTCGCCGACCACAAGATCTGGGGCCTGATGCTGATGGCGGTGATTGCGTGGGGGCCTGGCAAGCTGTCACTAGACACGCTGTTCGGATGGATTTATCGCCGCTGGCGTGGCCTCACGCCGCCGTCGCGCGCCAATGCGTGAGTAACTGATGGCCGATCTCACGACAAGGTCGAACCAGGGTGAATCCATCGTGCAAGATTTTCGAGTCCATACGTCGGAAGATGCCCCTCCGGCGCCAGCCGGCGTGAGGTCATCACAGCCGGTTCACTGGATTGGGACATCACGCCACTCGCGCATCGTCGTTTCGACAGGCTGCCTACGGCACCGCGTCGAGCCCACACACGTGGCCGGCGCACCAACCCGTCACAATCGGGATTCCCGAAAAAGTATCGGAGCCGAACACCCCGTGAGCCCGATCAACGCAGACACGGCCCAATCGGTACGCGACGAATACAGGACGTTGGCCGATTCCTACGAACAGCGATGGCGGCGCTATTTGGACGTCAGTGCCGCCCACACCCTGGATACGCTCGATCCTCGGGAGGGCGAATCCATTCTGGATGCTGGCTGCGGGACAGGGCTGTTGTTGCGAAGAGTCGCAGCCCGCGCCCCAGGTGCTCACCTAGTGGGCATTGATCTCACCTTGGCGATGATCCGTCGGGCCGACGCAAAGTTGTCTGGTCTGTTGGTGGGTGATGTCTGTCGTCTACCGCTCGCCCGTGAGTCGCTGGATGCGGTTGTCCTGGCAAGTGTGCTTCAGTACCTGCCCAGCCTCGATTGCGCGCTGTCGGAAATCGTGCGTGTACTCCGGCCCGGCGGGCGCGTCGTGATCACGGCGTGGGGCGAGGGCAGAGTGTGCATGCGGACGTTGGGGCGATGGTTGAGGTGGCGTGGAAAGGCCGACGTTCATCTGCATCCGCGAGACGATCTTGTCGCGTCATGCGAAGACCACCGATTGAGCATCCGGCGCGAACAAACATATTCAGTTGGTCCACTCTGGCGGCTGTTGACGGTGGTCGCCGTCAAGAATGTTGGTGATGGCTCGGTTCGAAGCAAGCGTGAGGGCGCGTGACCGTCGGCCAACGGAGATTCTTTCTGTGTATCCCGGTCAATGCCGCTGGCGTGCCAGAAGACCAACATTCGACACGGCAAACGGGATCAGGTAGTTGAGCGTCACCTTGACCGCGAGGTCCGAGGTCCACACACCACGTAGCAAATCGCCGCCGAGGTTGAGCACGTTCAGCAGGCTACCGACCATGAAGGCAATCAGCAGCGTGCGCCGCAGGTGCATCGGCGTCAGCATGACACGCGCGCATGCCTTGAGGCTCCCAAACATCGCCCGGGCATAGAGCCATTGCATCTTCATGGTGACGCATGCGCGCGGCGGGTGGATGGCTTGGCTGGCGGCGGCGTTGCTCGCGCGAAGGTTTCAGTCTTATCGTTCGCCCAAGGCAAGCTGTGATAATCGTCCTGCAAAAGGCCGGGCTTGATAATCTGAAAGTACGGCGAGACATCGAAGTCGCGGGGCACGAACAGGCTGTGATGCCGAATGTGGTACTGCTCGTGCACGCAATCACGGCAAGCCGGATCGTTTGCGGACTCGCGGGTGATGATGGGCAGGATGGGGAAGCCGACCGACTGGAACGCCTGTGCGATCAGCGTGGAGCAGATCGCGCGGGTGGGATCACCGCTGCCCAGTGCCAGCATCCGCCGGCGCCAGGGCGCAGGAACCGGCGGCACGGGCAGCAGATAACGCGCGAGATCGAACACATTCTTGAGGTCGTAGCGATTCCCGATCCGCGCGACGGCGTAAGCGATCACACGTTTGATGTCCCCCTCGCTCAACCCGACGGGGCGGCAGATTCTCAGGTGATAGCCAGCCAATTCCTCGGGCAGGAACGTGCGCACGCCCTGTTCCACGTCGGCCTCGAGCAGTCGGCAGGCGGGACGATCCGTTGCCGCCTCGATGCACAATACCGAATGCGACCAGGTGGACTGGGTCAGGTACTTGATGGCGCCGCTGATGCGCTGGCGGCCCTCCACCAGGATGACATCGGCGGGTCGGAGGATCTGCCGCAGGAGGGCGGGATCCGTCGCCGGATACGGATAGGGGCCGTGCGCCTGCGCCTGCAGATAACGCGCCAGATGCCGCCCCAGAAAGCGAAATGCGTTGTGCATGAATGCCGAATCCCCAAGTGTTCTCCCACAAGAGGCGGGAAATGGCGCGACGGATTCACGCCTGACTGCCGGAAACGTCATCTCGTTGCGCGATCATGAATCCTTTGCCTTGTTTGCTGCCTCTATCCAGTACCTATGCGCACTCCGCTGTTTGGCCGAGCTCCAATCTGGGCGTGCGAAAACGTTTACACGAACACCTTCCCTTGCAACGTGGCGAGGCCATGAAATGGACGATCTGACATGAGGCATCGGTTGGCATGGCGTACCTGGTGTACAAGATTGATTGCAATATCTGCACTGGCCGTGTTGGGCTGCGGCACGGCCCAGGCACGCGTCGAATTTTCGCTGGGCCGCAGCGATACGCCGCGGCACGGATGGACCGATGTCGGTTTCATGGAGTGGGTCGGCGACCCTCGTCCCATTTGGCGGTTGGCTTGGGCGCCCGCGTTCGGGCTCGGGCGCTTCAGCGCGCGCGACACTGTGGCCGAGCGCTTGAACCACACAGTCTGGGTCGGTGCCGGCGGCGGGCGGTTGTACCTAAGGCGCGGGGCGTTTTTCGGTTTTCAGGTCGCAGCCACCCATGGCAAGACCGATGCTCTGAGCTCGACGGCCGAATTCGTCAGCAGCCTGGGCTGGCAGGGTCGACATTGGCAGATCCTGGTGCGCCATATTTCCAACGGCGACCTGCACAAGCCCAATCACGGCGAAACCATGCTGCTGGCAGGATTCGCGTTTTGAAGCTGCACAATGGCAGTCTCGGTGCTTCCGGGCTGTGGCTGACAAGGGTGGCAGCGGCGTCGGACAAGTGCACGCTTCATTCCAGGCACTACATCAGCAGGTTCCAGCATGTCCAATGATCCCGCCTTGATCGAAGCTGCCCGGCAGGGCGATGAAGTTGCCTTGTTGCGCCTGTTGAAGGTATCCCGGCCCGATCTGCGCCGGATTGCCGAGAGCCAATGCGCCACTTCCGCGGATGCAGATGACGCCGTGCAGGAGACGCTGTGGGTGGTTTATCGCAGGATCGGCGCGCTCCGCACGATAGGCTCCTATACCGCCTGGATGTTCGCGATCGTTCAGCGTGAGTGCCGGCGGCTGATGCGCAAGGTGCGCGGGCAGGTCGAACTGCCGGACGAGGATCACAAGATCTTCGCGTACTACACCCACCCCGATCTGCAGGTGGATCTGGCGGCCGCCATCCAATCGCTGCCCGACAAGTATCGCGAGGTGATCATCCTGCGCGACTTCGACGAGTACACGATCGAAGAGATCGCATTGACCTTGCGCCTGTCCCGCGCCGCGGTAAAGAGCCGGATCCACCGCGGCCGGGCGATGATCCGAGAGTACCTTCAGGCCTGAGCGCATGTCCGGCTTTCGTCCATTACCCATTCGTATCGTCGTTGGTGCACTCGTTGCCGTTGCGATCGCGGCGTTGCTGCTGATCGCGTCGCGACACGGCCTGAATCTGGAGACGCTGAAAGCGACGCGGCAAGTCCTGCTGGCCGAGGTGGCGGCCCACCCGCTCGCAGCGTCTGCGGCGTTCTTTGGTGTCTATGTACTGGCGACGGCGGTTTCGTTACCTATCGCGACGGTGCTGACTATGGCTGGGGGAGCCCTGTTCGGTGTGGTCGAAGGCACCATTCTGGTGTCGTTCGCATCCACGCTGGGTGCGACGCTGGCGATGTTGGTGAGCCGCTTCCTGTTTCGCGGTTTTGTGCGTCGCCATGCCGGCCGCCATTTGCTCCAGCTCGAGCGCGGACTCCAGCGCGACGGGGCGTTTTATCTCTTTTCTCTGCGCCTGGTACCGGTCATCCCGTTCTTTCTTGTCGCCGTGCTGGCGGGGCTGACACCGATCCGGTTGATGGCCTACTGGTGGGTGAGCCAGCTTGGGATGCTGCCGATGACCTTGGTGTACGTGAATGCCGGGACACGCCTCGCATCCCTGTCGTCGCCTTCGGACTTGCTGACGCCCGCTCTGATCGGCTCCTTGCTGGCGCTGGCAGCACTACCGTGGCTGGCGCGCGGCGCACTGGCGTGGCTGCGCCGGCAGCGGTTGTACCGGCGCTGGCCAAAACCGCGGCGATTCGACCGCAACCTGGTGGTGATCGGCGGGGGTGCCGCTGGCCTGGTCAGCGCCTATCTCGCGGCGACGTTGCGGGCCAAGGTCACACTCATCGAATCGGAGCGCATGGGTGGTGATTGCCTCAACACCGGATGCGTGCCGTCGAAGGCGCTGATCCGGATCGCGCGTGCCGCCCACGAAGTGCGGCAAGCTGACCGTTTCGGGATTGCGACCGTGTCGCCCGAGGTGAGCTTCGCCTCTGCCATGCAACAGGTGCGCGCGGTGATCGCTGCGGTCGCGCCGCACGACTCGATCGAACGTTATGGGCGGCTCGGCGTCGACGTGCGCCGTGGTCATGCAACGATTCGCTCGCCTTGGTGCGTGGAAGTGGATGGTAATCCCATCACGACGCGGGCCATCGTGATTGCGGCGGGTGCCGAACCGATCGTGCCGGATTTGCCGGGTCTCGCCGAGGCGGGCTATCTCACTTCAGAGACCCTGTGGCAAATCGAAACCCTCCCCGAGCGCCTCGCGATCCTGGGCGGCGGGCCCATCGGCTGCGAACTCGCGCAGGCGTTCACGCGGCTGGGCTCGCAGGTCACGTTGGTGCAACGGGCCGAGCGCCTGCTGGTGCGCGAGGACGATGAGGTATCGGCGTTCGTCGCGGCACGACTCGCCGAAGAGGGTGTGGATGTTCGTGTCGCGCACAAGGCACTGGCGGTCGAGCGCGGGCCGGATGGCAAGGCGCTTGTCTGCGAGCACGTGGGATCTCGCGTCACGTATCCGTTCGACACAATCCTTGTAGCGATCGGCCGGGTGCCGCGCACGCAGGGTTACGGCATCGAGGGGCTCGGTATCGGGCTCACCACGAAAAGAGCCATCGAAACAGACACTTGGCTGCAAACGCTGTATCCGAACATCTACGCTTGCGGCGACGTCGCGGGTCCTTGGCAATTCACGCACGCCGGCGCGCATCAGGCATGGTATGCCACCGTCAATGCGCTGTTCGGCGGTATCAAGCGTTTTCGTGTAGACACGCGGGTGATGCCGGCGGTGACGTTCGTCGATCCTGAAGTAGCCAGGGTCGGATTAAACGAGCGAGAGGCGAGTGCACGCGGCATCCACTGCGAACTTACCCGTTTCGAGTTCGCCGAGCTCGACCGCGCGATTGCGGAACAGGCCACGCGGGGTTTCGTGAAGGTGCTGACGGTTCCCGGCAATGACCGCATCCTGGGCGCCACGGTGGTCGGCGAACGCGCTGGTGAGCTGATCGCCGAATTCGCATTGGCAATGCGTCATCGGATCGGCCTTTCCGGCATTCTCGCCACCGTCCACGCCTATCCGACCTTCGTCGAAGCGAACCGCTACGCAGCCGGCGCTTGGCGCCGCTCACATGCGCCAGAGCGAGCGCTGTGCTGGCTCGAGCGCTGGCATCGCTGGCGGCGCCACGAGCCGCCGGCTAAGCGATCGATGCTCGTAAAGAACGAAGAGAGAACCGTCACATGAACGCAGTCGTGTCCGAACGTCATCCATCTTTCATGCAAACCCTGCACATGCATGGCCTTTCGCTGTCGCGTATCAAACTCGAGATCCTGCAGGTCAACGTCGGCAAGCTGTGCGATCTTGCTTGTGAGCACTGCCACGTCGAAGCCGGCCCCAAGCGCACCGAGATCATGCAAGAGGCCACCGTTGCGCGCGTTCTCGAACTGATCGCCGACGCGCCGGATGTGCATACGGTCGACCTCACCGGCGGCGCGCCAGAGTTGAACCCGCACTTTCGCACGCTGGTACGCGGAGCGCGGGCACTGGGCAAAAAGGTGATCGACCGCTGCAACTTGACCGTCCTGTTCCGTCCCGGCCAGGAAGACACCGCCGAATTCCTTGCCAGGCAAGGTGTCGACGTGGTCGCCTCGTTGCCTTGCTACACCCAGGGCCGTGTCGAGAAACAGCGCGGCCTGCACGTCTTCGAGCCCAGCATCAAGGCACTGCAAAAACTCAATGACCTGGGTTACGGGCTACCCGACTCTGGGCTGGAACTGGATCTCGTGTACAACCCGCCCGGACCCAGCTTACCGCCACCGCAGGCCCAGCTTGAAACGGACTACCGGCGCGAACTCAGGCTCCACTTCGGCATCGTGTTCAACCACCTGTTCACGATCACTAACATGCCGATCAAGCGGTTCCTGCACTTACTCGATCGCGAGGACCGTACTGAGCAGTACATGCAGACCTTGCTGGATGCGTTCAATCCGCAGGCCGCCATGAATGTCATGTGCCGGAACCTGCTGTCGGTAAGCTGGGACGGGCAATTGTACGACTGCGATTTCAACCAAGCGTTGGAACTGCCACTGGGTGGGCGCCGGCGCACGTTGTGGGACATCCGGAACCTGGCGGAGGTCGAGCGTGGACCGATCGCCTTTGCTGACCATTGTTTCGGCTGCACCGCCGGCGCGGGCAGCTCTTGCGGAGGTGTGTTGACATGATGGAAGAAGCCGCTGAGTTGGAAACCGATGCCCAAGATGTCGCGCAGAGCGTTCGCGATTATTACGGCAAAACGCTGCAATCGAACGCGGATTTGAAAACGTCCGCGTGCTGCAGCGCCGAGGCCATGCCCCCACATTTGCGTGGCCTCTTGGCGAAGCTGCATCCTGAAGTGAAGGATCGCTTCTATGGTTGTGGCTCGCCGATCCCGCTGGCACTCGAAGGCGCAACGGTGCTGGATCTTGGCTGCGGCAGCGGGCGCGACGTGTACCTGCTGTCCGCTCTGGTCGGCGAACGCGGCCGGGCGATCGGCGTGGACATGACCGCCCAGCAACTCGACGTGGCCGAACGGCACCGCGCCTTCCACGCCAGGGCGTTCGGTTACGCCCACTGCAATGTCGAATTCAAGTTGGGGGATTTATCCGATCTCGCGGCCCTAGGCGTCGACGACACCTCGGTGGACGTGGTGATTTCCAACTGCGTGTTGAATTTGGTATCAGACAAGCCGCGCGCTTTTGCGGAAATCCTGCGCGTGCTGAAACCTGGCGGCGAGCTCTACTTCTCCGACGTGTTCGTCGACCGCCGCCTGCCACGCGAGCTATTGGCCGATCCGGTGCTGGTCGGCGAGTGTCTGGCTGGCGCGCTGTATGTCGAGGATTTTCGGCGCTTGCTGGCCGGGCTTGGCATCGTCGATACGCGTATGTGCGCGCGCGGTCCGGTCGCGTTGAATGATCCGGTGGTCGAACGCCGCGTAGGTTTCGCGCATTTCGAGTCGATCACCTGGCGCGTGTTCAAGCTGCCGCTGGAAGACCGCTGCGAGGACTACGGACAGGTCGCGACCTACCTCGGCACGCTGGCCAATTCGCCGCACCGTTTTGTGCTGGACGACCATCACCTGTTCGAGGTCGACAAGCCGCTCAGGGTGTGTGGCAACACCGCCGACATGCTGGCGGCCACGCGCTATGCGCGGCATTTCAAGCTGCAGGGCGACAAATCCTGCCATTTCGGGTTGTTTGATTGCGGGCCGGGAACCGCTCGCGTCGCCACACTAGGTGGCGAGACGCCGTGCTGCTGAGATGAGCCGACCGGAACCCTTGTCGCTGCAATCTTGCGTGAGCGCGCAGCCTGGGCCGACGCTGCGGCTTTCGGTGATCGTACCATTCGGACCGGACGAAATCGAAGGTGCGGCACTGCTCGAACAATTGCAGGCGTTGCCCCGCGATTCGGAAATTGTGCTGGCACGCGTGGAAGGCCACTCGCTGCCGGTGGAGCCAGAGCCCGATGAGAACGGCGTGGCGACACTCGTATGCGCCGGTCCGGCGGGCCGCGCGCGGCAGATGAACGTCGGCGCTCAGGTGGCACGTGGACGCTGGCTGTGGTTCCTGCACGCCGATTCATGCCTGCAGTCGCGCACACTGACAGCGTTGGACGCCTTCCTCGCGGAAGACCAGGAAGGGCTTGGTTACTTCGACCTGCGTTTTCGCGACGACGGGCCTCGGCTCGCGCACTTCAACGCGATCGGCGCGAACCTGCGCGCGCGATGGCTCGGCATGCCATTCGGCGATCAGGGATTCGTACTGCCTGCCCCGTGGTTCGATCGGCTGGGTGGCTACGACGAAACGGCCACCGGTGGCGAGGACCACCTTTTGGTCTGGTGCGCGCGCGCGGCGGGTTTGCCGTTGCGTCGGATCGGCGCGCCGCTCGCAAGCAGTGCGCGAAAATATGCCCGTCAGGGTTGGGGGCGCACGACTTTGCGAAACCTGTGCTTGACCGCATTGCAGGCGTGGTCCCAGTGGCGGCGGATGCGCAAGGACACAATCGCGTGACCACGGCCGTCGCCATCTTCGTCAAGACGCCCGGGCGCTCTCCGGTCAAGACCCGCTTGGCCAGGGCAATCGGCCATGAAGCCGCGACCGAGTTTCACTTGCTTGCCGCGGGAGCGGTGGCTGAAGTCGTGGGTGCGGCGCAAGGCTGGAACGCATCGTTTCGTCCTTACTGGGCGGTTGCCGAATGCGGCGCGATGGACGACCGGGCTTGGTGCGCGTTTCCAAGACTGTGGCAGGGTGATGGGGAGCTTGGCGATCGCCTGGATCGGGTCTATGCGATTCTGCGTACCGCCCACGAACGCGTGCTGCTGATCGGCGCAGATGCGCCGCAAGTGACGCCTGAACTGTTGCGGCAGGCTCGCATGGCACTGGACGACCCGGTGACACCCTTCGTCATGGGTGAAGCCGAGGATGGCGGTTTTTGGCTGTTCGGGGGACGGGCGCCTATCTTGCGGGAAGTCTGGTGCAAGGTGGGTTATTCGCGCGATGACACCGCCTCGCAATTGTGCGACGCCCTGCGTTCGAATGGCGAAATCGCCGTGCTGCCGACCCTGACGGATGTGGATCGCCCATGCGATCTGCCGGTGCTCGCCGAGGCATTGGCTGCATTGCGCACGCTACTCCCCGCGCAACTCAGGTTGCTGGAATGGCTGGAGCACCATTCGACACGTCAGAATGAATCCATTCCGATCCGTCACGCCTCTATGTCGTGAAGGGGCGGCAGACACTCGGGACAGGCCTCCCTCCTGGTCTCCGTTCGCCAAGTCTGCCGCCCTTTCCCTCACATTCCGACGGAGAGCCACCATGGACTGCTGCATTCGACCCGAGCTGGAAGGTTGAAATGGACATCCTTCTGCTCTTGGCAGTACTGTTCCTTGCCGCTACGAATGGTGCGAACGACAACTTCAAAGGCGTGGCGACGCTGTATGGAAGCCGACGTGCCGGCTATTGGACCAGCCTGATCTGGGCCAGTGTCACCACGCTGGCCGGTTCGTTGGCTTCGGTCTACCTTGCACACGCGCTGCTGGAAGCCTTCACCGGCGCCGGGCTGGTACCGAGACCCATTGCCACCCAGGTGCGCTTCGCACTCGCAGTCGCCGGCGGCGGCGCCATCACAGTAGCGCTCGCCGCTTGGCGCGGCCTGCCGATCTCGACCACGATGGCGCTGGTGGGAGCGATGGCCGGCGCGGGCTTGATCGCAATTGGATGGGCGGTGCATTTCTCCGCGTTGGTCGGCACGTTCCTGGTGCCGTTGCTGGTCAGCCCCATCATCGCGCTGATCCCAGCGTTACTGCTGGCACCGCTGCTTCGTCGGTGGGTGGCGCATCATGCAACTGCGGAGCCCGAATGCATGTGCGTCACGGCGGCCGCCGTGACGACCCCGGAAGGCTTGATGTTGCGCGAAAGCAATGCACCAGCCTTGATGGCCGGCTACGAGTCAGCATGCCGCGAACAGGGTGCCCGGCCAGTTGCGCGCTGGAACGCGCGCCGCGCGGAGGATACGCTGTTGTTCCTGCTGGGAGGCGCGGTCAGTTTTGCGCGCGGTCTGAACGACACGCCCAAGGTCGCGGCATTGCTATTGCCGGTTGCGGTGCTCAGCGGGCACGACCATATCGCGGTCGCGCTGGTAGGTGTGGGTATGGTGATCGGTGGTCTGCTGGGTGCGCGGCGTGTTGCGCGCACGCTGAGCGACAAGATCACCCAACTGGATGTCGGCGCCGCGCTCGCCGCCGGCGTGACCACCAGCCTGTTGGTCTGCACCGCATCGTTCAACGGGCTGCCGGTATCCACCACGCAGGTTTCCGTCGGTGCGCTGGCAGGCACGGGACTCACGGGTGGCGCGAAGGTCGACCGCGAGGTGCTGATTAACATCGTGCTCTCGTGGGTCATTACCTTGCCAATCGGTGCGCTGTTCGGTGCGCTTTTGTATGCCTTGCTGCGTTGAGGCCGAAGAAATGCCACTCCGCTTGCTCTTCCTGTGCACGCATAACTCCGCGCGCAGCATCGTGGCCGAGGGACTGGCAAATCGTCTGGGCGACGATCGCTTGCGCGCATTCAGTGCGGGCAGCCACCCTTCGGGACGGGTTCATCCGCTCGCGCTGGAGGTGTTGCGCGAGCGTGGCTGCGCCACTGACGGCCTGCACAGCAAATCCTGGGACGTGTATGCCGGCGCCGAACCGATGGACGCCGTGATCACGGTGTGCGACACGACCGCGGGCGAAATCTGCCCGTTATGGCCGGGTGCACCGGCACAGGTGCACTGGGACCTGCCCGACCCATCGGGTGTGAGGGGCGATGACCGTGAGCGGTTGGTCGCTTTCCGGCATACCGCAGGATACTTGGCTGCACGACTGCAGCGCGTCCTGTCGTTGCCACTGGACGACTTCGACATCGCCACCCTGGAATCCGAGCTGCAATGCATCCACGACACGGCGGTGCGCGGGGAGTAACGCATGAGCTTCATCCGTGAAATCGACCCTGCCCATGCTACCGACGATTTGCGCGCCGCTTACAACGAACTCGAGCGGCGCCGAGGTAAGGTCGCCAGCATCATGAAGGTGCACAGTCTGCGGCCGTCCGCATTGCGGGCGCATCTTGCGCTGTACATGGACCTGATGTTCGCTCCTGGCGGCCTCACCCGCCGCCAGCGCGAGCTGATCGCGGTGACGGTGTCGCGCGAGAACGACTGCGCGTATTGCATCGCGCATCACCGTGAAGCGATGTCGTTCTACATCCATGACGCCCGCCTGCTGGACGTCATCGCACGAGGCGTCGACGATTCATCACTCAACGCGGCTGATCGTGCCCTGCGCCGCTATGCGGTGAAACTGACCGGCATGCCAGACCGGGTGGAAGAGCGGGATGTTGCCGTACTGCGCGCGGCGGGCTTCGCTGACGAGGACATCCTTCTGGCCAACCTGATCGTGGCCTATTTCAACTTCGTCAATCGCATCGCGCTGGGTCTCGGCGTGACGTTCGATGAAGCCGAGATGCGCGGGTACCGGAGCGGCGGAACGAACGGACGCACGGACTGATGTCCGACATGGGGAATCTGCGACCCGTAGTCGGTGAAGGTAGGTACTCCGACCGGCGTGACGCCACGTCGAGTGACTTGGCGGTCGCAGCATCGGGTGTGCCGCTCGGGGTGTTGCGCGCATGCCCATTGGGTGGTCACGCTGCTAGAGCGTTCTTGATTTAAATATATACACATTCGGAGTACGGTGGCGGGGGGTTCCCATGGAGTCCCGTCATGCATGCGTACTCACAGGATTTGCGCGATCGGGTGTTGCGGGCGATAGAGCGGGGCGAGCATCCGACGGCGGTCGCACGGCGGTTCGAGGTCAGCCGGGTGTGGGTGTATCAGGTGCTCCACCGGTTTCGCGATCACGGAGAGCGTTGCAGTCACGCGGTCGGCGGGTACCGGCGCTCCTGCGTGGCGGATTGGGAGGGCACGTTGCGCGGGTGGATCAAGGCCGGACCTGATCTGACGCTGGCGCAGTTATGTGAGTGGCTGGCTGCGCGGGGTGTGCAGATCAAGGCACCGGCGCTCTGGCACCAGCTCGACAAGTGGGGGTTGAGTTTTAAAAAAACCCTGCACGCCAGCGAGCAAGAGCGCGCCGACGTCCAGCAGGCGCGACGCGAATGGATGCATGACCGGCCCAGTTGGGATCCTGCGCACCTGGTGTTCCTGGACGAGACATGGGCCACGACCTGCATGACGCCCGCCTATGGCCGCGCGCCGCGCGCCGCGCGGGGAGCGGGGCATGGCATCGGTTCCGTATGGGCACTGGAAGACCACCACGTTCATCGCAGCCTTGCGTTGTGATGGGTTGAATGCACCGATGGTGGCCGATGGACCGATGAACGGCGCCCTGTTTCGGGCTTGGGTGGAGACGTTCCTATGTCCCACCTTGCAACCCGGCGACATCGTGATCGCCGACAATCTGTCCAGTCACAAGGTCGCGGGCATCCGGGAAGCCATCGAGGCAGTAGGCGCCACCCTCCGCTATCTGCCGCCCTATTCCCCAGACCTGAACCCCATCGAAAAGGTGTTCGCCAAGCTCAAGGCGCTGCTGCGCCGTGCTGGCGTCCGCGCGATCGATGCACTGTGGGACCAGGTCGGAGCGCTGCTGGATGCGTTCTCACCGGAGGAATGTGGTAACTACCTCAGGTCCTCTGGTTACGTAAGCATCTAAATCGAAACCGCTCTAGCGGTGCCGATCACGCTGCAGGTGCTGTTCAATGCGACGCTCGCGTACGGCCTCAATCGCTGGCTGGGCGAAGCACATTGCGTCGCCGGGCCTTCGGCCTTGATTGGCGCCAGCAACTTCTTCGAACTTGCGGTGGCAACGGCGATCAGCTTGTTCGGCTTCACCTCCGGCGCCGCACTGGCGACCGTCGTTGGCGTGCTGATCGAAGTCCCGGTCATGCTGGTTCTCGTTGCTGTGGTCAATCGCAGCCGCGGGTGGTACGAGCGTCGGGTTGTCGCTTAGCTCTTTGAGTGCGGCGAACAACGCCCTGATCAGGGCTTGATCGGCGCGACCGCCTACACGGCCTGTTCCAGCGAAGCGATCAGCGGACAATGCACGCGGCCGGTGTTGCAATGGCATTGATCGACCAGTGCAGCCAGCGCCCGTTCGACGCGACGCAGCTGCGCGATACGCTCGCGGACCACCGTCAACTTGTTCGCGCCCAACCGTCCCGCTTCCCGGCAACGGCGTCCGTCATCCAAGGCCAGCAGATCAGCGACTTCATCGAGGCTGAAGCCAAGCGTCTGCGCGTGCTTGATGAACCGCAGGCGGCGCGCATGCGTCTCGTCATAGCGACGAATCCCGCCCAAAGGCTTGGCCGGCTCGGCGACCAGCCCCCGCCGCTGATAGTAGCGAATGGTTTCGACATGAACGTCCGCGGCCTCGGCCAAGCGCCCGATCGTATAGGTCATGGGGATTGACTCCGTAGCTAGCTACGGTCGTAAGGTTACATCAAGAACCAATCAATTACGGGAGTGCAGCGATGTTGCGAAGCGGTTTCCACAGGAGCGATCTGGCCATTGGCGGCACGGCATCAGCCGGGTTGTTCTTTGCCGGACGGCGTATCTCCCGGCCTGCCATCGCGACCATGGCGACCCAAGACGCGGGCTATCCGTCCAGTATTGGGGGAGTCACGAATGAATGACAGGAGCGTGCTCGTGGCCGGGATTGCCGGTATCGGCGCCGCCGTGTTGTGCTGCGCAGCCCCATTTCTGGTAACGCTGCTGGGCGCCCTCGGCCTGTCGGCGTGGGTGGGCAAGTTGGGCGATGGATTGCTGCCGGCGCTCTCCGTACCGGCGCTCATCATATTGGTGGGCATCGCGGGCTACGCCCTATATCGCCGAAAGCATGCTGCCGCGTGCTGTACACCCAAGACAGGATCGAAATACCAGGATGGAGAAAAACATGAACAACTATGACTTGCGCATCACCGGCATGACCTGCGAGTCGTGTGCAGCCCACGTCCAGGCAGCCCTGGAAAAGGTGTCCGGCGTGCACGCCGCCGATGCGTCCTATGCGAAAGGTACAGCCAAGGTCACAGCCAACCCTGACCTATCACCGACGGCGCTGACAGCTGCCGTGGCGGCACTTGGCTACCGAGCCGAGCTCGCCGATGCCCCATCTACCGGCGGCGGCTTGCACGAGAGGTCGCGCGAATTACCGGGACACGGCAACAACGCGGGTGGCGGTGGCAGCACCTTGCAGATCGCCATCATTGGCACCGGCGGTGCGGCCATGGCCGGCGCGATCCGCGCGGCCGAGCGCGGCGCGAACGTGACGGTGATCGAACGTGGCACCGTAGGGGGTACCTGCGTCAACATCGGCTGCGTGCCCTCGAAGATCATGATCCGCGCGGCGCACGTCGCCCACATCCGCCGGACCAGCCCATTCGATGACGGCATCGACCCATGCACCTCCGCGATTCGCCGCGACGCGCTGCTGGCCCAGCAGCAGGCACGGGTCGAGGAACTGCGGCACGCCAAGTATGCAACGATTCTCGCAGGCACCCCTGGCATCACCCTGTTGCGCGGCGCAGCACGTTTTGTCGACAACCATACATTGAGCGTAAGCTTGAACGAGGGTGGCGAGCGCACCATCAGCTTTGATCGCTGCCTGATCGCCACCGGCGCACGGCCGGCAGTGCCGCCGATTCCGGGCTTGGCGGGCACGCCGTACTGGACTTCCACCGACGCGCTGGCGGCCAATGCCATCCCGCAGCATCTGCTGGTGATCGGCGCAGGGGTAGTTGCCACTGAACTGGGCCAGGCCTACGCCCGGCTTGGCAGCCGCGTCACCGTGATCGCCCGCAGCGAACTGTTCTTCCGCGAAGACCCGGTGATTGGCGAGGCCATCGGCCAGGTGTTTACCGACGAAGGCATTCGCGTGTTGCGACAGACCCAAGTACATCGCGTGCGCCATGAAGACGGCGGGTTCATCCTCGAGACATCGGGTGGCGAACTGCGCGGCGATGCCCTCTTGGTGGCGACCGGGCGCACGCCCAATACGGATACGCTGGAACTGGCACGCGCAGGGATTCGCGCGACGAAAGGCGGCGCCATCGAAGTCGACGCATACCTGCGCACCTCGGCGCCGCACATTTACGCCGCCGGCGATTGCACCGACCAGCCCCAGTTCGTCTACGTGGCCGCCGCGGCCGGCACCCGCGCTGCCATCAACATGACCGGTGGCGAAGCCACGCTGGATCTGCGGACGATGCCGACGGTGGTGTTCACCGAACCGCAAATCGCCACCGTGGGGCTGAGCGAGGCCGATGCGCACTCCGAAGGCATCGAGACCGACAGCCGCACACTGACTCTCGACAACGTGCCGCGCGCGCTGGCCAACTTCGACACCCGCGGCTTCATCAAGGTCGTGGTGGAGGCCGCCAGCGGCCGGCTGCTGGGCGTGCAGGCCGTGGCGGGGAACGCCGGCGACCTGATCCAGACCGCAGCACTGGCGATCCACGCCCGAATGACCGCACCCGAACTCGCCGATCAACTGTTCCCCTATCTGACCATGGTGGAAGGGCTCAAGCTCTGCGCCCAGACATTCAGCCGGGACGTCAAGCAGCTTTCCTGCTGCGCGGGGTAATGACCGATGAATCCCTGCACGCACATGCAAACAGGCGGTTGCGCCGCAGCCACGGCACCTCCGGCGCGAACCTCTATGGCCACGGGTTTGACTCCGTACCAACGTACGGTATTAGGGTGGAGTCAAGCTAAAAGGCACGTCAGGCCTGTCACCACTTGCGATGCATGTCCGTACCTTCCCAGTACATCGGGCCACTCATCTTTAGTAGGAATCAAGCCATGAACAAACGGAACTCCCTGTTCGCGATCGCGTTGGGCTTGGTGCTTGGCGGGGCGGCGTTGCAGTCGGCCCCCGCACTTGCCGCAGCGCACACCGGACAGCCCGCCCCAAGCGCCACCTTCACAAGCGCCGGCAAGACCATCCCGCTGACAACCTACCGCGGGCACAAGACGATGGTGTGGCTGTTCTCGACATGGTGCCCCAGTTGTAGTGCGGGTCTTGCGGCGCTGGCCAAGGAGCAGGCGGCGCTCGAGGCGGGCGGTGTG
>SCQS01000004.1 GCA_004299705.1 Rhodanobacteraceae bacterium
GACGAGAAGGCCCGCAGGGTGGGCGCAAGGGACTGCGCCCACTTGCCGCCGCGCCACGGAGGGCGCGTCGGCAAGCCCGGCCGGCCCGCACGCATTTTTCGTCCATGGATGGACGAAAAATGCAGCACCGGGGTGGCCTTTCTTTGGGCCACCTTTCTTTGGCCACGCAAAGAAAGGTGGCACGCCCGCCCGGGAGGCGGGCGGAAAGAGACAGGGACGTTGCGATGGCAATGGAACACCATTTCCCCGATGCTGTGCATCCCGCGCTTCCGCGCGCGTCCGCTCCGCTCTGCCCTTCATTCCGAAGAGGATGCGGCGAGGAAAAGCGTCATGAAGCGCGCGATCGCCTTGGCGGCATTGGCAGCGCTCGTCGCCGCGCCCATCGCACACGCCGACACATTGAAGGTCGCCATCTCGGGCGTCGACAAGGAACTTGCCGCGGCCATCAGCGCGCAGCTCACCGCCAGCCAATACGCCAACCGCAAGGATGTCAGCGACACCCAGGCGCGCGTGCTCGCGAACGATGCCGCCAAACAGGCCACGACGGCTTTGCAGCCGTACGGTTATTACAACGCGCAAGCCGAAAGCAAGCTGGAGCATCACGGCAGCGAATGGCTGGTGCAATTGCACGTCACGCCGGGACCTGCAACCAAGGTTGCGACCCTGGACATCAAGGTGCCGGATGTCGCGATGGCACTAAGGCCGGTGCGCATCGCGGTGCACGCCTTTCATCCGCGCGTGGGCGAGCAGTTGAACGATGCAACCTACGAAGCGTCCAAGGGCGCGATCGCCAGCGCTTTGCTGGAAACGGGCTACCTCGACGCCAAGGCCACCGAACACAAGGTCGCTGTCACGCGCACCGACAACAGCGCCGCGATCCACCTGCATTACGAGGTCGGCCAGCGTTACAAGCTTGGCGCGGTCAGCTTCGAAGGCTCACAGTTCAAGCCCGGATTCCTGCAGCGTTACGTGCCATGGGAATCCGGTGACTGGTATTCGCAATCGAACCTGCTGGCGTTGCAGCAGGCGCTCACCGCAGCCAACTACTTTTCCATCGTGGACGTCGAACCCGAGGTGTCGAAAGCAAAGAATCACGTGGTGCCCGTGAAGGTCGAGGTGTCCCCGGACAAACGCACCGTCTACACCGCCGGCGTGTTGTTCGGCACCGACACCGGTCCCGGCGTACGCGGCGGCGTCAAGCGACGCTGGATCAATCGCAGCGGCCACACGCTGAACACCCAGGCATTAATCGCGTTGTACATGAAGACGGCGGAGATCACTTACGGCATCCCGCGGCCCGGGCACGATCACGCCCACTTCAATCTCGGCATCGGCTACCGCGACGAGAACACCAAGACCTACCTGTCCCGCACCTTTTCGATTGCCGCCAACGCCACCCGCGACTGGCACGGCTGGGTACGCACCCTCGGCGTAAATCTGCTGAGCGGCACCTTCACCATCGGGACATTCCACCACAGAAACGTGAACATCCCGGGCGTCGAACGCGGTCACAGCACCCTGATCTATTCTGAAATCAGCCTGACGAAGAAGGTCGCCGACAACCCGCTGTTCGCGCGCAAGGGTTATTCCATCAGCCTGATCGCGCGCGCGGGACCCGGCATCGACACCCGCTTCGCGCAGGCTTTGGCCGAGGTCAAGTGGATCCACGCGCTCGGCAACCGCAACCGGCTGCTCGTACATGGCGACGCGGGCATCACCACGGTGCAGGATTTCAGCAAGCTGCCACCCCGACTGCGCTTCTACGCGGGCGGCGAACGTTCGGTCCGCGGCTACGCATACAATGCGATCGGTCCGCGCAACAGTTACGGTCGCGTGATCGGCGGCGAACGCTTGCTGGCCGGTGGTGTCACGCTCGAGCACTATTTCACCCGCGGCTGGGGCATCGCGGCGTTCGTGGATTCGGGTGATGCCTTCAACGGCACCCATTTCCATCCACGCACCGGCGCAGGCCTGGGCCTGCGCTGGCGTTCCCCAGTCGGCATGGTGCGCTTCGACGTCGGTGTGCCGATCAACAACCCCTATTACCACGGTCCGCAATTGGGCATTTTGATAGGCCCGGACTTCTGAGCATGACCCGCGCGCACAAATGGCTGGCCGGAATCGGCGTCGCGATCATCGCGTTGACCGCGGCCGTCGTGATCGCGCTGGCGTGGTTGCTGTACACGCCATCCGGCCTGCGCTTCGCGCTGGATCGCGGCGTCGCGATGATGCACGGGCAATTCACATACGCGAGCGCAAGCGGCACGCTGGCGGGCGAAGCCAGCATCGACGGTTTAAGTTATCGCGACGACAGCGGCGACGTGTTGCGCGTTGAACGCGCCACGCTGGATCTGCAACTCTGGGCGTTGCTGGGCCATCGCCTGCACGTGCGCAAGGCGCGCATCGACGGCATCACGTTGAATCTCGCGCCTTCCAGGTCAATGCAGGCATCCAGCGGCTTTTCGCTGCAACCGCCGCTGACGATCGTGCTGGACGACACGCTGCTGACCCATATCGCCGTCAGCAAAAACGGCAAGCCGACCTTCGCCGCGGACAGCCTTGCGATCGCGGGCCTGTGGAGCAGCCGGCGACTCGTGATCCAGCAACTCGCTTTGCGTGCGCCGAGCGGCAGCGCCGACCTCGAAGGCACGCTGGCCATTGCGCGCGGCTATCGCGGCCGCGGAAAGGCCACGATCGACTGGACGCAGGACGGCACCCGTTACACCGGCACCCTCACCTCGCAGTCCGACGGGAAAGTCGCGCGGCTCACGGCCACGTTCACGGCACCCGTGCACACGGACGTTCACGCGTCTGTCGCGCTCGACAAGAACAGGAACTGGACGGTCAAGCTCGAAGCGCCGTGCTTCGATGCACGCGCCCTGCCTGCCCTGCCAGCGTCACTGAAGACGCTGGCATTGGACCTGAGCGGCACGGGTGACATCCATGGCGGCAAACTCACGGGCAGCGTGGTCGCCAACGACACCACGTTGTTGCTCGATCCCGCGCAATTTCGCTACGACGGCAACACGCTCACGCTCGATCCGCTGCGCCTGCATTCACCGCAGTTCCCCGGCAGCGCGAACATCACTGGCACGGTGCAACTCATCGCCACACCGATGACCTTTGCACTCGACGCCAAATGGACCGGCGTGCAACTGCCGCCCGAGCTTGTCGGCCAGACATTGGCAACCCACGGCGACGTGCATCTCGCCGGAAACATCGATCGCTTCGCGCTTACGGGTGCGCTGGCGATCGGTCCGCCCGATCGCATCGCGAACCTGCAGGTCGATCTCGCGGGCACGCCGCAGACAATCGATCTGCGCGCTTTGAGGCTGGTGCAGAAGGACGGTGGGCTGGACGCCAGCGGCAGCATCGGCCTGCAACCGCGCGTGTCGTGGAAAATCGATGCCGTGGCCAAGCGCTTCGACCCCGGCGCAATCCTGGCCGGCTGGAACGGCGCACTGGATTTCGACCTTGCGACGCAAGGCGCGTTGACGCCAAAAGGCCCTGAAGCCACGTTGAAACTGGAGAAAGTCGGCGGCACGCTCCGCGGTCGCAATCTTGCCGGCAGCAAGGCCGATCTGAAAGTCGCACCAGGCAACCTGCTGCAAGGTTCGTTGCTGCTGGTAGCCGGCAACAGTCGCATCCAGGCCTATGGCAAAAGTGGCAGCCAAACCGATGCAACCATCGCGCTCGACATCGCCTCGCTGGGCGACTGGCTGCCCAACGCGTCCGGCAAACTGCACGGACGATTCAGCGTGAAAGGCAGATGGCCGAAACTGGCGGTCGCGGGTCGGCTGCAAGGCAGCGGCCTGGGCGATGGCGCGCGCAAGGTGGATGCATTGCAACTTGCGGCAACGATCCCGAATATCGCGCAACCAGGTGGCGACCTCGATCTGACCTTGCACGGCGTGCACGCGGCCGGACTCGACTTCGACAGTGTCCAGCTCAAGGGCAGCGGCACCGCCGTGTCGCATCACCTGAGCTTGCACGCGACCGGCAAACAGGTGATCGCCGCACTGGCCCTGCAGGGAAGCTGGCAGGCCACCACAAAACGCTGGAGCGGAACGCTGAGCGGCGTGGAACTTGCACCGCAGGGCATGCCGGCATGGCGCCAGCAACAATCCAGCGCGATCACCTGGCAGAACGGCGCGTTGACGGTCTCCCAGTTGTGCCTCAGCGCCGGCACGCCGCGCCTGTGCCTGTCGGCAAATCGTGACGCCAAAGGCGCGCTCAACGCGAAATACGACCTGGAACACTTGCCGCTGCAATTGCTGGCGACGCTGGCCTCGGGCGCCGACCCGCTGCAAGCCAGCGGCGATATTTCCGGCAACGGGCAGCTCGCGCTTGGCAGCAACGGCGCGCTCAACGGCAACGCCAATCTCGACGTCGGCGCGGGCAGCATTGTCTACAGTTCCAATCCGGGCCAACCCTTGCTCGCGTGGACAAGCCTAAACGCCAACGCGACCGCGAGCGGCGCGAACCAGCACGTGCGACTGCAAGGGGCATTGAGCGACGGGGGCCACATCAACGGCGACGTTTCCGTCAGCGGCGCCAACCATGCGTTGCAGGGCAGCATCAACGCCGACCTGCGCAGCCTCGCCTTCCTCGAAGCGTTGTCGCCGGAAATCGCCAACGTGCACGGCAGCCTCGGCGGCACGCTCACGCTTGCCGGAACCTTGTCGGCGCCACAATTCCAGGGTCGCATCCAGACGCAAGGCTTTTCCGCAGAACTGCCGCGCGCCGGCCTGAAGTTGCACAACGGCCAGTTCGCGATCAATGGCGACGCACAAGGCCACCTCGCGATCACCGGGCAGATCACATCCGGCAACGGTGTGCTGCACATCGACGGCAGCACCGGCCTCGCGGCCAACGCGCCGCTGAGCCTCGCGATCAAGGGTGACAACGTGCTGGTCATGGACATCCCGGCGGCACGCGTGGTGGCCTCGCCCGATCTGCACATCGCGCGCAACCACGGCGTATTCACGATGACCGGCAGTGTCGCGATTCCCGGCGCCAGCATCGAGATCGAGAAGTTGCCCGGCCAAGGCCCCGCCAAGGCATCGCCCGACGTCGTGATCGTGGATGAACCGCGGGAAAAACCTGTTGCTCCGCTGGCGGTGACAGCCGACATTTCAGTCAGGCTCGGCGACCATGTGAAGGTACAGGGCTACGGATTTCAAGGCAGCGTGCACGGGCAACTCGCGGTGCGCGTACGCCCCGGCGCAGCCGCAACCGGGCGTGGTGAAATCCTTGTCGACGGCAAGTATCAGGCCTACGGCCAAGACCTCAGCATCAGCGACGGACGCGTACTGTTCGCGGGCACCCGGCTCGACAACCCGGGACTCGACATCCGCGCCGTGCGCAATATCCGCAGTCAGCAAGTCACGGTTGGCCTCCGTATCGGCGGTACCGCAATGCACCCGGCATTGACGATTTTCTCCGATCCCGCGATGCAACAGGCCGAAGCGCTGTCGTACCTCGTCACCGGCCGCCCGTTGCAAGACCTGAACAGCGGGCAAGGCAGTACGCTCAACACCGCCGCGCAGGCCTTGGGTGGCCTCGCCGGCAACCGGATTGCCAAATCCATCGGTTCGCGTCTGGGCCTGCAAGCCGACGTATCCAACAGCGAGGCGCTGGGCACCTCCGCGTTCACCGCCGGCAAGTACCTGTCGCCGCGCCTGTTTCTCAGTTACGGCGTCGGCCTGTTCACGCCGGGGCAAGTCATCACCCTGCGCTACACACTGAATCGCTTCCTGCAATTCGAGGCCGAAAATGCCACCACCGGCAACCGCGCAAGCCTGAATTACCGGATCGAGAAATAGCGCGTTCGCGTGCCGCGTCAGTGCTGCGCGATGCCGAACTGCACCCGCGTCGCCGGTCCCTTGTCGTCGATGCCGTCGACGTTGAGCTTGGGCGCTTCGACAACGATGCGGTTGGCGGCGAGCCTTCCCGCGACCAGCCACGCGCGCACCGCATCGGCGCGGCGTTCGGCCAGGGCTTGCAGCGCCTTGCTGTCGGTCGGCACGTTCGACTCCATGAGCTTGCGCATCTCGGCGGGCTTGGGGAGTTTCAGGCCAAGGTAGTCGCGCGGCTTGCCCTTGAAGTCGTCGTGTTTGTACGCGCGCTTCAGGTACTTCACGTACTCGTCCGGCGTGATCTGCACGGCGGCCAGCGCCACGGGCGAGACGTCCGCGTGTTTGCCGTCGGTGTCCTGTACCTTCGCCCGCCGGATCAAGTCGTCGACCGTGACCTTGCGCAGGCCGGCGACGTCCTTCGCCTGATCGACGCGGCCGGTGAGCTGCAGCGTGAGCCCGGGTTTTTTCTGCAGCATGGCCGCGATCTGCGTCAACCGCGCTTCGGCGTTCTTGTCCAGCACCGCCGAGCCCGGTGCGAACGCCACGTAATCGAGATCCTCGTTGTGGCCGCCACCGAACGCAGCGCCCAGCAGCCGGAACGGCGCTGTCACGGCCTTGGTAATGAGGCCCACCACCGCGCGCCAGACCAGCCCGCCGATGCTGAATTGTGGATCGTCCAGCGAGCCGGATACCGGCAGGTTGATGTCGATATTGCCTTGCGAATCCTTCAACAGCGCGACGGCCAGTTTCACCGGCAGGTGTTTCACGCCGGGGCTTTCGTCGCGATCGCCAAAGGTGAGCTGGGTGATGAAGAAGTGGTTGTTGGCGGAAAGCTTGCGCTGGTCCAGCGTGTAATGGACGTCCGCGTTCAACTTGCCGGCGGTGATCGGGTAACCGGTGTACTTGGCGGAATACGTACTGACACGCTCGAGTTCGACGCCAGTGGCCTTGCCGGTAATGTCGAGCTGGGCCTCCGGCTGCAGCGGATTCATGCTGCCCACGATCGCGACCGGTGCGTTGTCGTTCAACGCGGCTTCCAGATTGACGGCGGCGGGTGGTGCGTTCGGCGTGGTGCCGAACGCACCGATCTTGCCGTGCAGCCGGGTCAGGTTGGCGGTGTAGTTGGGCTTGATGAAGTTGTCGGTGAAGTTGAGCTGGCCGTAGGCCAGCGTGATGCCGCCGATGTGGATGTCGGCGGCGGGCGCGGCAGGCGCGGCAACCGAAGACGCACTGGCAACGCTGGTGGCTGCGACAGGTGCAGCGATCGAAGCTGCCGTGGCGACCCGGCCAGCCGCGGTAGGCTTGGGCACCGCGGCCGGCGCATTGTTGGCGCGCGTCACCGACACCGGAGCCGCGGTGGGATTGGCGATCACGTCGGAAACATTCAGGCGACCGTTCGCGTTGATGATCATGCGCGTATAGAACGCGGTCAGCGTGAGGTGGCCGATGTCGATGCGCGGCGTGCCGCTGCCGTAGGTGGCAGCGAGATGGGTAGCGGAAAGCTTGCGCCAGCGCATGAAGTCGTCGCCGGTCAGCTTGTCCTTGATGTCGACGTTGTTGAGCGCGGCGTCACCGCGAAACGTGATCCGCGGCTGCGCCCCGTGCGTCGCGTACTGGAGCGTGCCGCGGCTGCTTATCGCGGCGCGCGCAAGGGTGACATTGAGCGGCACACCGATATAAGGTGCGAACGCGGCGATGCCGAGTTGCTTCGTTTCCACCTTGAGATCTGCCGCAAGCGGCGAAGGACGCAGGGTGCCTGCAAGATCGAACGTGCCGCGCCCGATGGCGCCGGACAACTCGATCGGACTCGCGATGTCGAGCTTGTCGCTGAGCTTGTCGAGGCTGCCGTCGAGCTTGTCGAGTTTCACCGTGACGGGCTTCGGACCCGCCGCATGGTCGGTGAAGGCGACCGACGCTTGCTTGAAGCCAACGTGCGCGACGCTCCAGTGCCACGCGGGCGATTTCTCGGTAGTCGCACCACGCGACGGCCTGGATGCGAAGAGTTCCAGCAGGTCGATGCGCTTGTCACGCCGGCGTTGCACCTCGAGGTTCAGCCCATCGGCCGTGACCGCGCCGAGCTGCGCGGTGTGTCTGGCGAGATCGAAGTTGTCGAGCGTCGCATCGAGGCTCTTCCACGCGACCGGAACGGCCGTGTCCTTGCCATGTGGCTGCAGCGCGAAACCGGTAACGGCCACGTGCGTTTTGGCAAGTTGCACGTTGAACGCCTTGCCCCAATCGAGCCGCACATCGCCGCTGACGGAAAGCTTGCCGTCGGCCGCGTGGCCGTCCAGCGGCATTGCTGCGACGCCTTGCAGCGGCGCCAGCCCGACTTGCTGCAGCGTCAGCGCCGCCGCAAGTTTCGAGGCGGCCAGGTCGAGCGTGCCCTTGGCGGCGATGCGGCCGCCATCAAGCCGGCCCGCGAGATCAAGCTTGGCCGGCGCTGCGGAAGCAAGGCTCAGGCCCATGATGCTGCCGCGCAGCTTGCCGAGTTCCAGCGTGTGCTTGTCGGCATCCGCATAGTGGAACGTGCTGTCTTTCAGCGTGAGCGATGCGATCCGCAAGCGCGTGGGCGGCGCCGGCTTGGCGCCCTTGGCCGCCGGGGCGGACATCGCGATCAGGCTGTCGAAGCTGCTGTGGCCACCGCCCGACTGCGTGTACCAGAGCCCGGCGCCGTCGAGCTGCATGGCGCCCAGGTCGTAGCGCGACACCAGCGGTTCGACGTCGAGCAGCTGCAGGCTGCCGTGTTGCAGCGCGAGGATCGGCTGGTGCTGCGTGCTATCCAACGCCAGGTTGTCGAACTGCAGCGTGCCGGACAGCCGCACCTCGGGCATCGCCGCGGTCTGGATGAAGTGCAGTGTCAGGGCGCCGCTCAGGGTTCCCCTGGGAATGCCGAACGGCAACGCCATCGGCGCATACGCGAGGTAGCGCGGCAGGTCGAGCCGTTGGAAGTGGAAGTCGATGGCCGACTCGCGGTTACGCGCGAACGGCCGCGTCTGGCCGGCGATGCGGATCGGGCTGCCGTCGACGTCCATCGACAACAGCGGCTTCACGAACACATCGGCGTCGCGCGGCAAGTTGGCGAGGAATGGAATGCCGATGTCGATGTGACCGATGTGGTGGGTCGAGTGCGTGACCGCATCCGTGAAGTCGATCGCCCCGTCGCGGATCGAAATGTTGGACACCGCGTAGCGGAACGGTGACCTGGAACTCGATGGCTGCGCCGCCAGCCGCTTGAGGATGTCGCTGAAATTGAATTGCCCTGGCGCGGTACGCGCGATGCGGATTTGCGGGCGTTGCAGGGACAACACGTCCAGCACCGGCGCCATGCGGAACAGCGAAGTCCACGAGGCGTTGATGACGGCCCGGTCGATCGCGACGAACGGCGGTTGTCCCGCGCTGCCCGCAACCTGCAAGCGGTCGAGCTGCAGGCGCAGCGTGTACGGATCGAAGCGCACATGGCCGACCGTCACCTGGCGCCCGAGCGCCGCACTGGCGCGCTTCTGGATTTGTCCACGAATGATCGGCGGGACGGCGAGGAAGCCGAACAAGCCGTACACGATCAGCACGATCGCCACGATCAACGCCGTCCTGCGCGCCCGGTGCGAGCTGCATAGCCGCATCGTCCCGGCGCGTGCCGCCGCGAGTCGGGGTTGCGCCCACGCGTGAAACTTGTTCATGCCTCAACTCCCTGCGCACAACAAGCGCGGGGACAGACGGTTTGTCCGCCGTCGCCCGGCGCGGTCGATTGCGGCAAGTTTACGAGAGGGTGGCAGATCGCTAGCGGCCGTCGCGTACGGGCATCACCTGCAATTCAGGTTGCTTGAATTCGGCCCGGAGCGGCCGTTGCAGCATCGCCATGCAAGTCGTAGCATTTTTGCATGAACACTGATGCTGAACGCATTATCGAAATCTACGAGCGGCATTCTGACGCTTTATGTCTTGAGTTTCCCCTACCGTAGACATCGAGAGCCCGGCGTGTGAGCCCGATAACGCTTCGGTGTCAGACCACCGTAACTCAGCAGGGGCCGCACGCCGGATCTCGCGCCC
>SCQS01000015.1 GCA_004299705.1 Rhodanobacteraceae bacterium
GGCAAACACCCGATCAGGTCTACTTCAACCAACCGCTGCCTCTACCCAAGGCAGCTTGAACCGAGCAGGCATCCACTTATCGAACCGGGTTCGACTGTTCAAACGAGCGGGGCCACTTCTTACGGAGACAACAGCTATCAGAACAATGTGAATGGGGGGATTACCTCTGGTTCTGGCCCACAGTATCAGCCCCAGCGTATCGGCCTGCGTGGTGCGGGCAATACCAACTGGGCGTGGCTGAGCCAGCAGGGCTCTACTTATTACTCTGGAAGTGCCTGGTACAACCGATACAACGCGGATGGCACGCCTGTGCTGGATAGTAATGGCAATCACATTCAGGGCAACAAGGTGTGGGATGCCTGCCGAAGTGGCACGTACGTCACTACGTTCACAACGAAGACCGGAACAGATGGCGGGACGTATCAGGTACCTACTGCGACCCAGAACATCCCTTACAACTACAACGCCATCCCCGGTGGCTACGCAGTCCTGCCAGACGGCACCACGAAGGACAGCAGCGGAAACACCATTCCCGCGGAGCCGATTGCCAACGAGAGCGCGCAGTCGCTGAATCCGGCTTCCGGCGATCCCGCGCCGTGGCCGATCACCTACAAGCTGACGATTTCGTCGGGTGGCCTGCTGAATTTTGCTTACAGCTACAACAATGGTGCCTTTCAGCCGGTGCTGGCCAATTTCAACATCGTTGCCAACAATGGCCCGCTGCCGGCTTCGCTGAGGTTCGGTTTTTCGGCCGGCACAGGCGGCAGCGAAAACGTCCACGAGATCACCTGCTTCAAGGCTTCGCCATTGCAGGCCAACAGCAGCGCCGGCTCCAATACCGTGACCGGCAAGGTCACGGGAAACTCGCAGTTCTTCCTCGCATCGTTTTCCAGCGACAACTGGTGGGGCTCGCTGGTGGCCGACCCGCTGCTCATTGCCTCGAACGGCACCTTGAGCGTGGGCACGAACGCCAACTGGGATGCCAAGTGCAAGCTGGGTGGGCCGACCAATTCGAGCGGGCAGGTGCCCTGCGATTCAATGGGTACCAACGCCAGCGGCGTTCCGACCAACAACATTACACCCCAGACGCCGGCGAGCCGTGACCTGTTGACCTCGAGTGCCCCAGGCAACGGCAATGGCGCGGCGCTGCAATGGTCGAGCCTGAGCACCGCCGAACAAAATGCGTTGAACGTGCCGACTTCAAACAAGCTCGACAGCACGCCCGGCCAGAACCGGGTGGCATGGTTGCGTGGCGACCGTAGCGTCGAGCAGTTGGCAAACGGCTGCACTTCGACGCCCACCGCGACGCCGCCCTGTGATCTGCGCGCGCGTACCTATGTGCTGGGCGACATCATCAATTCCAGCCCGACGTTTGTTGGTGCGCCGACACCGAGTGCTTATCCCGACTCGTTCTACGACCAGATCGACACCGGTGTGACGACCCCCGAGAACGCCTCGGGCGCCCAGAAGTACAGTGCCTTTGTATCCAGCAACGCAAGCCGTCTCAACGTGGTCTACGTCGGCGGCAACGACGGTTTCGTGCACGGTTTCGAGGCGGGTGTCGGCGGCGACGGCGCCCCGGGCGCCCCGAGCAACGACGGCGCGGAAGTCGTGGGTTACATGCCTTACGACGTGCTGATGAAAAAGGCCGTGAACCTGGCCAATCCCCTGTACACGCACGATTATCTGGTGGACGCGACGCCGGTGGCGGGCGACGTGTTCTACGGCAACGCCTGGCACACCTGGCTGGTGGGCGGGGTGGGATCGACCGGACAGGAAATCTACGCGCTGGATATCACCAATCCGTCCAGCGTCGCCGCATCCAACGTGATCGGCGACTGGGACAGCAGCACCCTGACCCATCTTGGCAACACGGTCGGCACGCCGATCATTGCGCGCCTGCACAACGGGCAGTGGGCCATCATTTTCGGCAGTGGCCTTGTGAACGCCTGTACCGCCAAAGCACCCGCAACCTGCCCCACGCCGCAGACCGAAGGCGTTTACATCGGCCTGATCGATTCGGGCACAGGAGCCGTGACTTTCCAGTTCCTGGATACCGGCGTGCTGCCGAAGGGCGTCACCGAGCCGGATGGCAGCGTCACCGCCGGCGGCATTGCCTACGTGACCTCGGTGGATCTGGACGGCGACCACATCGCGGATTATTTGTACGCCGGCGACACCCAGGGCAATGTCTGGCGCTTCGACCTGACCAACAAGAACGCGAGCAAGTGGAGTGGTGCAAGTACCGGCAACACGCCTTTCAAATTGTTCACCGCGACGGATGCATCCGGAAATCCCCAGCCCATCACGACCGCAATCACCGCGCTGGCGCTGCAGACCGGTGCGACCCAGCGCGTCATGCTGTATTTCGGCACCGGCCAGCAGACGCCGTCGACAGGACCCTTGGGTTCGCAGTACGCGGCGGGTACCCAGACCTTCTACGGCATCTGGGACTGGAACATGAGCGGGTGGAACGGACAGTCGACCACCGCCAAGTTTGCTTCGCTCAGTTCTGCGACCATCACGCGCAGCAACCTGCTCCAGCAGACCTTGGCTGCTCCGCCCGATCCGACCGATACAACCCACCGCTATCTGTCCACGACCAAGGTCGTGTGCTGGCAGGGTGACGCCACGAGTTCCAAGTGCCCTTCCCCAAGCCAGTACGGCTGGTACTTTGACTTGCCTGCAGCGGGTACCACCAGCGGAGTACATGCGGGGGAGAACGAGCAGATCATCTACAACCCAACGTTCCTCGAAGGTGCCGTGGTGGTGAATACGGCGATTCCACCGAAAATTTCCGCTGCGGATTGCAACCCTGGCCTTCAGAGTGGTTGGACCATGGCCTTCAATCCCGCCACGGGCGGCGGGTTCCCGCAAGGCTACTTCGCGGACAAGGGTGGTGGGTTCAGCAGCGGCTCGGCGACAGTCGCGGGTACCAAGCTGAGTGGTGTTGGAACACCAACCTCGATCCAGTACGGTGGCAAGAGTTACCTCGTGACCCAAACCATCACGGGTGCCGCGGTGCTGATTCCGTTCAACCCGCCATCCAGCAACAATCCGGCACGCGTCTCGTGGCGCGAACTGGTGAATCAGTGAGCATTGCTACAAACAGGGGAAGGGTCATGAAAATGTCGAACGGAACGCGATCGGTTCGATGCGCAATCGGCAGGGTGGCCCGCAGCCGCGGCTTCACCCTGATCGAATTGATGATCGTGGTGGTCATCATCGCCATCCTGGCGGCCATCGCGGTGCCGACCTACACCCGCTACATCACCAAGACGCGGCGCAATGCGGCCACGGCGTGCCTGTCCGAGTACGCCAACTACATGGAGCGGTTTTACACCACCAACATGAGCTACGCGGCGACGCCGGCATCGGGAAGTACCGCTGCTGCGCCCAATCCGGTTTCGACGAACCCGCCGACGGTGACGCTTGATTGTGCCTCGCTGCAGCAAACCGGCCAGTGGTACCTCTACACCGTGCCCACCTTGACGCCATCCACCTACACAATGGTGGCGACGCCGCAGGGCGTGCAGGCGACCCGCGATACCCAATGCGGAACACTGGCGCTCGATCAGGCCGGTGCGCGCTATTACGACACCAACAAGAACGATTCCGCCGGCGTGGCGGCGTGCTGGCAGCACTGACGCGGGTGGCGGCGCACGCATCGGCATAGGCATAGGCATAGGCATAGGCATCCCCCCGCTGCAGTTGCGTTGCAACTGCAGCGACCCCCTTCGTTCCGAAGGGGATGAGTCTGTTTTCCCCATTACGCAGGAAGGGTGTGCTTTTCTTCCCCCTTCCGCAGGAAGGGGGATCGAGGGGGATGGCTTTCGCTTCGCCAAGGGCAGGGTGGTACGGAAACCCTGCGCCGCCGCAAGGAATGGCGTGGTTGGACGTGGGCGTGGTGGACGTTGACATCGCCAAGCTGAGCACCAAAGCCTCGCGCGTCAACATCACCTTGCCGGATCGCTCGTTGGATACCATCGATCGCCACGTCAAGGCGCGCGGCGAAACGCGATCCGGGTTTCTTGCGCGTGCGGTGATAGAAGCGCTGTCGCGGGATGCGGCGTGGCGGTAATCCGGCGGCTACGGACGTGAGCGGGCTTCGCGTTCCAGCAGGCTTTGCTTGCGTGCCACACCCCAACGCCAACCACCCGATGTGCCGTCGGCGCGCACCACACGGTGGCAGGGCACGATGAGTGCAAGTTTGTTGGCGCCGCAGGCGTGACCCACCGCGCGCGCGGCGCGTGGTTCGCCGATCGCGCGGGCGATCTCGCCGTAGCTGCGGGTTTCGCCGGCGGGAATGCGGGTCAACGCCTGCCACACGCGCCATTCGAAGGCTGACGCCGCGATGTCGAGGGGTGGCAACACGGCGGCTGATTTTGCGTCGGGCTTGCCGGTGATGCTTGCCGCAACGCGCTTCAGCACGTCGCCCAGCCATTCGTCGCGGCCCGCATCGACGCGGGTTAGTTCGGCCTTGGGAAATTCTTCGCGCAGGCCGACCAGCAGTGTTGCATCGTCGTCGCCCAGCGAGACGGCGCAAATGCCGCGCGTGGTCGCCGCGACCAGTACCCGCCCCAGCGGCGATGCAGCGGTGGTGTAGCGGATCGCGATGCCCGCGCCGCCGCGGCGGTAACGGGCGGGCGGCATGCCGAGCAAACGGTCGGTGTTTTCGTACACCCGGCTGGTGGAGCCGAAGCCCGCCGCGTACACGGCATCGGTGACGCTGGTGCCCGCGCGCAGGCTGGATTTGAATTCGGTGAAGCGCTTCGCGCGCAGGTATTCGGCGGGCGACACGCCGAAGCGGCGGCGGAAGCTGCGTTGCAGGTACGCGGCGGACAAGCCGACCTGGGCGGCGAGATCACGCAGTGTCGGTGCCTCGGCGCTGCGGTCGAGTAATTCGCGGGCCCGTTCGAGCGGATCGCGGGGCTTCGGGATGTCGGCTGGTTTCGCGTTCATACGGCGATGGTGATGCGTCGCGCGTGCCGTCGCCATCCGGTTTTTGTCCTGCGGTGGTCGAGCTTACTCGGCGTGCGGCAAGCCGACACGCGGGCGTGGGTTCACGACCGTGAATTCACCTTCGATGATGGTCGGGTCGGGGTTGCGTGCGGTGCGGCGCGCCTGCCAGCGGCGGAAGGCCAGCATCAGTGCGGCAGCGGCAAGCCCTGTAACCCCAACCACCAGCCCCACCGTCAACAGGCCGATCAGGATGATGGCGATGCCGGCCAGCGCCACTGCGCGCAGCAATGGATTGACGGGCAAACCTGGAATCGTGAAGGGTGCGCGCATCGGGTGGGCCCGCGTGGCAGAATGAACGTTCGACACCCCAACCATGCGGTCACTGGGCCGCGGATACAAGTGCCGGGAGTAGTGGATGGACATGACCGCCCCGAACGAGTTCCTGTGCCGCCTCGACGACATCCCCGACGGTGGCGTGCTGGGCGTCGATCCGCCCGACCCGGAAGGCGAGCCGCTGTTGCTGGCGCGCCACGGCAACTCGGTGCAGGCGTGGCTGAACGTGTGCCCGCACGCAGGTCGCCGCATGGATTACGCGCCGGGGCTGTTTCTGGTCAAGAGCGACAAGCTGGTGTGCGCCGTGCACGGCGCGACTTTCGCCTTGCGCGAAGCCGGCCTGTGCGTGGAAGGCCCGTGCCGCGGGCAATCGCTGGTGGCGGTGCGCGTGCAGGTGCGCGATGGGGTGGTGACGCGGGCGTAGGGCCGACATACATCCCCCCGACGCTTCGCGTCGACCCCCTTCCTGCCGAAGGGGGTGAGCTTGCCTTCCCCCTTCGCTTGCGAAGGGGGAGCGAGGGGGATGTGCTACGGTCTGGTCGAAAGGTTGGACTGAAAGGAGCCGGGCCGTGACGGATCACGCAACCATGAAGTTTCGTGCCAGCGAACTGCGCCGCAACCAGACACCGGCCGAGCGTGAATTGTGGAAACGCCTGCGATTGCGGCGGGTTTGCGGCGTACGGTTCTTGCGCCAATACGTGATCGGCCATTACATCCTGGACTTCTACGCACCATCGACCCGATTGGCGGTCGAGTTGGATGGTGGACAGCACTACGAGTCGGATGTGATTGCGCATGATGCGACGCGCCGCCGGTGGTTTGCTGCGCGTGGCATCGAGGTGCTGCGCTACACGAACCTCGATGTGTCGCGGAGAATCGACGATGTGTTGATTGATATCGAGAGAGCCGTTGCACGTTTGCGGCAACATCCACCCGCCGCTTCGCGTCGACCCCCTTCGTTCCGAAGGGGGTGAGCTTGTCTTCCCCCTTCGCTTGCGAAGGGGGATCGAGGGGGATGGCTTTTCGCGCTCACCCCACGAACGCGCGCGCGTTGCGGAACATCCGCAGCCACGGTGAATCCTCGCCCCATTCGCGCGGGTGCCAGCTCATCTGCACGCTGCGGAACACCCGTTCCGGGTGCGGCATCAGGATGGTGACGCGGCCGTTGGCGGCGGTGAACCCGGCCAGGCCGTCGGGCGAACCATTGGGGTTGTAGGGGAAGGTTTCGGTGGCCTTGCCGCGGTTGTCGACGAAGCGCACGCAGGCGGTGGCCTTGCCTGACTTGTTGTCGTCGCCGAACACCGCGCGGCCTTCGCCGTGCGCGGTAACCACCGGGATGCGCGAGCCGGCCATGCCGCGGAACAGGATCGAACCCGCGTCCAGCACTTCCAGCGTCACCAGGCGCGCTTCGTATTGTTCCGACGCGTTGCGCGCGAAGGTCGGCCAGTTGGCGGCGCCGGGGATGATGGATTTCAGGTGCGCCAGCATCTGGCAGCCGTTGCACATGCCGACCGCAAATTTCGATTCAGCCGCGAAGAACGCGGCGAAGGCGTCGCGCAACTCGTCGTGATAGAGGATCGACGCGGCCCAGCCACGGCCCGCGCCCAGCACGTCGCCGTAGGAGAACCCGCCGCAGGCGGCGAAGCCCGAGAAATCGGCCAGCTTGTGGCGGCCGGCGACCAGATCGCTCATGTGCACGTCGATCGCATCGAAGCCGGCGCGGGTGAAAGCCGCGGCCATTTCGACCTGGCCGTTGACGCCCTGTTCGCGCAACACCGCAACGCGCGGCCGCGTGCCTTTCGCGATGTACGGTGCGGCGATGTCCTCGGCCGGGTCGAACGAAAGTTTCGCCTGCAAGCCCGGATCGTTGTCGTCACAGCGCCAGTCGCGCTCGGCGTCGGCGCTGGCCGGGTTGTCGCGCAGGCGTTGCATCGCATGGCTGGTCTCGTGCCAGGCGCCGATCAGCTTCTGCCAGTTCCACTTGGCGACGGTTTCATCGCCGCCGTACAGCTTGATGCCGAGCTTGGCCTTGGGCCGCGCGATCACGCGTATCATCGCGGCGAGCCCGTGGGCTTCGGCCAGCGCGGCGAAGGCGTCGTGGTCGTCCGCGCGAACCTGCACCACCGCGCCGAGTTCCTCGTTGAACAACGCACGCAGCGCGTTGTCGGCCCAGCCATCGAGGAATATTTCGAGGCCGCAGTGGCCGGCGAAAGCCATCTCCAGCAGCGTGACGATCACGCCGCCGTCGGAACGGTCGTGGTAGGCAAGCAGCAGGTTTTGCGCGCGCGCGGCGTTGATCAAATCGAATAGGCCACGCAGGCGTTCCGGATGTTCGAAGTCGGGCGGCATGCCGCCGCCGCGGTCGTAGGCTTGCGTGAGCACCGAGCCGCCAAGGCGGTCGCGGCCGGCGCCAAGGTCGATCAGCCACAATTCGCTGTCGCCCGCGTCCATCCGCAACTGCGGCGTCAGTGTCTGGCGCGCATCGGCAATGCGCGCGAACGCGCTGACGATCAGGGACACCGGCGCGATGGTGCGTTGTTCCTGGTGGCCGTCGCGCCACAGCGTGCGCATCGACAGCGAATCCTTGCCGACGGGGATCGACACGCCCAGCACGGGACAGAGCGTCGATACCGCCTGCACCGCGTCGTACAGCGCGGCGTCTTCACCCGCATGGCCGATCGCCGCCATCCAGTTGGCGGACAGGCGGACCTCACCCAGTTGTCCAACCGGCGCGGCAAGCAGGTTGGTGATGGCTTCGCCCAGCGCCATGCGCGCCGAGGCCGCGCCGTCCAGCACCGCAACCGGCGCGCGTTCGCCCATCGCCATCGCTTCGCCCGCACAGCCTTCGAAGTCGGCCAGCGTCACCGCGCAGTCGGCCACCGGCACCTGCCACGGCCCGACCAGCTGGTCGCGCGAGCACAGGCCGCCGACGCTGCGGTCGCCGATGTGGATCAGGAACGCCTTGCCGGCCACGGACGGCATCCGCAACACGCGTTCGATCGCCTCGTTGAGGTCGATGTTGCTGAGGTCGGGAATGATGTCGAGCTGTGGCTTGATGCGCGTGGCGTCGCGCTGCATGCGCGGCGGCTTGCCGAGCAGCATCGCGAGGTCCATGTCGATCACCAACTCTTTCCCTTCCCCCGCTTGCGGGGGAAAGTGCCCGAAGGGCGGATGGGGGGCATTGGGCGAACGCGAAACAATGAGGCGCTGTTCCCGTGTCGCATGCCCCACCACCGCAAACGGACACCGCTCGCGCTCGCAGATCGCACTGAACGCGTCGAGGTCGGCGGGCTTCACGCCGAGCACGTAGCGTTCCTGCGATTCGTTGCACCAGATCTGCATGGGCGAAAGTTGCGGATCGTCCAGCGGTACCTTGTCGAGATCGATCTCGCCGCCGACGCCCGAATCGTGCAGCAATTCCGGAATCGCGTTGGACAGCCCGCCCGCGCCGACGTCGTGGATCGCGACGATGGGGCTGTTCGCGCCGAATGCGCAGCAGGCGTCGATGACTTCCTGGCAACGGCGCTGCATTTCCGGGTTGTCGCGCTGCACCGAGGCGAAGTCCAGCGCTTCGCTGGAGGCGCCCGCCGCCATCGACGAAGCCGCGCCGCCACCGAGCCCGATCAACATCGCCGGGCCGCCCAGCACGATCACCGCGTCGCCGGGTTCGAGCTTGTTCTTCTGCACCAGCATCGGGCGCACGTTGGCGACGCCGCCGGCCAGCATGATCGGCTTGTCGTAGCCGTGACGCATGCCGGGCTTGCCGGTTTCGAGTTCGAAGCTGCGGAAATAACCCGCGAGGCACGGCCGCCCGAATTCATTGTTGAAACCGGCGGCGCCGAGCGGCCCGTCGCGCATGATTTCGAACGCGCTGGCGACGCGAGGCGGCAGCGGGCGTTCTTCTTCCCACGGTCGCGGCAGGCCGGGAATGCGCAGATCGGATACCGAAAAGCCGACCAGTCCGGCCTTGGGCTTGCCGCCGCGGCCGACCGCGCCTTCGTCGCGGATCTCGCCGCCGGAACCGGTGGCCGCGCCTGGCCACGGCGAAATCGCGGTCGGGTGGTTGTGGGTTTCGACCTTGATCGCGTACGGAATGGATTCCCGGTGCGCGCGCCACACGCCGTCGGCGTCGGCGAAGAACCGCGCGCCTTGCGAGCCTGCGATCACCGCGGCGTTGTCGCTGTACGCGGACAGCGTGTGCGCGGGCGAGGCCTTGTGGGTACGCCGGATCAGGTCGAACAGGCTGGCGTCCTGCGCCTGGCCATCGACCGTGAAGTCGGCATTGAACACCTTGTGTCGGCAGTGTTCGGAGTTGGCCTGCGCGAACATCACAAGTTCGGCGTCGGTGGGATCGCGGCCGAGCTTGGCGTAGTTGTCGGCGAGGTAATCGATTTCGTCCGACGCCAGCGCGAGGCCGAGCTCGACATTGGCCTGCTGCAGCCCGTTGCGCGCGACCGTGCCCAGCGCGCCGGCATCGCCGGTGGAAAATATCTGCCGCGCGTCCGCCAGTTGCAGCAGCACCGACTGGGTCATCGGGTCGTGCAGCGCGTCCGCGATCGCGGCGAATGCCGGCGTGTTCGCGTCGGGCAACTTGTCGACCAGGAATGCGGTGCCGCGTTCGACCCGTTCGATGTGGATGCCGACGTGATGCACGATGTCGGTGGCCTTGGACGACCACGGCGACAGCGTGCCGAGCCTCGGCACTACCCACAACGAGGCTTCCGCAGGCGGGGTCTCGGTCGCGTCCAGTACTTCGGCGAGCCGTTTGTGCAGGGAGGGCGCCAGCGGCGTTTCCGCTTGCACGAAATACACGTGGCGGGCGCCGCGTACGCGCGTGCCCTTGGAGATCGCAGCGAGGCGCTGGTTGAGCCGGTCGAGGCGAAAATCCGACAGGGCGCTGCGCCCGTCGAGGACGATCATGGCGATGGGGGACTGCGGCCGGAGAAGGCTGGGTATTGTATCAGTGCCGCTCAGCCGCCTTGGGGCCGCGCGTGAACTTCCTGCAGCCGCCGCAGCAGTTCCCGTGGATCGACGTAGCCGCCCAGCACCACGCCGTTGTCGGCGATGACGGTGGGCGTGCCGTCGACGCCGAGGTCAACGCCGAGGTTGAAGTCCCGGGCGACCGGTGACTGGCACGCCGCGCGCTGTGGAGTGCGGCCTTCGAATGCGCGGGTCAGCGCGGTTTCGCGGTTGCTGGCGCACCATACGTCGATGGCCTTCTGCGCCGACGGCGTACCCAGTCCGCTGCGCGGCCAGAACAGGTAATCCACCGCGATGCCGAGCTTGTTGATCGCGGCGATGTTGGCGTGGAACGCGCGGCAGTACGGGCAGTCCACGTCGGTGAACACCGTCACCGTGTATTTCGGTTTGGCCGGCCCGTAACGGATCATCTGGGCGGGCGACAGTTTCGCGATCGCGTCGCGGCGCAGCCGATCCATCGTCTGGCTGTTGAGCGGCGTGTGCGTCTTGACGTCGTAGGCGTCGCCCTGGATCACGTAGCGGCCGTCGCCGGAGAGGTACAGCACCTGGCCCTGCGCGACCACTTGATAAAGGCCTGCGATCGGCATCGGCGCAATCGCCTGCACGCGTGCTCCGGGCGCCATCCGTTGGATGGTGGCGGTGATCGCCTCGCGTACCGCGGGCGTGACTGCGGTCGCGGCGGGCGCAGGCGTTACACGGGTTGCCGGCGTTGCATCGGCATTCGACACGGCGGGATTCCGACCAGCCGAACAGGCGCTTGTCGCGAATGTGGCGAGCGCGAGCGCGCAGATGAGCTTGAACATGGTCGAACCGGGGTGCGGGCGGGCACGTAGCGTGGATGTAGGGTCATGCTAGCAGTGGTTGGGGTCGCGACACTGCGGCGGCCTCAGAACGTCAGCCACCAGCAGCCGCCGAATTCGGTGACGCCGAAGCTGCGGGTGCTGCCGTCACCACCGCCGGTCGAGACTTCAAAGCCGATGGGTGGTTGCACCGGTGCGCTGGAAGCCGTGGCGGGCTGGCGGACCGGTGCAGGCGGATAAGGCGCGGCGCTTGCCGACGGAGGATCGTGTGCGTAGTCGATGGCGATGCCCGCGAGCGGCTGCTGCAACCAGGTTGAAAGTCCGCGCAATGTCGCCTGTGCGGAAGCCTGATCCATGCCACGCCACAGGATCAGCCCGGCCATGCGATTCGCATCATGCTTGGCAACGGCCCGCGCGATGTCCTGTCTGAGTGCCTGCGGCGAGGCGGCGCACGCGCCGCCGGTTGCGATCGCCTGCGTGCCCGCGGTTTGACCAGGTTGCGGCGCGGGCGTACCGCACGGCTGCCCGGAAAACACGGGTTCGCCATGCGTGCCGATGCATCGGTACACGTGCTGTTGCGCATGCGCGAGCGGCGCGCAGGCGACCAGCGCGAGCAGGCAAACGAATCGCAAAAAGTGACTTGGCATGCCCGGAAAGTTTAGCCGGCGGGCAAACGTCAGGCGTTCGCAATCCCGTCGATGCGTTGCAACATCGCGGTTGTCGCGCGCGCGCGGTTCAGCGTGTAGACGTGCAGGCCCGGCGCACCGCCTTCCAGCAGGCGCCGGCACATCGCCGCCACCACGTCGGCACCGAACTCGCGCACCGCCTCGGCGTCGTCGCCGAACGCCAGCATGCGCTTGCCGATCCAGCGCGGGATCTCGGCGCCGCACATTTCCGAGAAGCGCCGCAACTGCGCGAAGTTCGCGATCGGCATGATGCCCGGCACGATCGGAATCGTGATGCCCGCGGTGCGCGCATCATCGACGAAACGGAAATACGCGTCGGCGTTGAAGAAGTATTGCGTGATCGCGCCGTCGGCGCCGGCTTCGACCTTGGCCTTGAAGTGTTTCAGGTCGGCCTGCGCGTGGTCGGATTGCGGGTGGCATTCCGGATAACACGCGACTTCGATGTGGAACCAGCCATCGTGTTCGCGGCGGATGAAATCGACGAGGTCCGAGGCATAGCGGAAGTCGCCCGGCGAGGCCATGCCTGAAGGCAGGTCGCCGCGCAGCGCGACAATGCGCTGGCAGCCCAGCTTGCGATAGTCGTCGAGCAGCGCGCGGATTTCATCGCGTGAGCCGCCCATGCACGACACGTGCGGGGCGACCTCGAAGCCGTGACCCTCGCGCAGTTCGCGCACCGTGCGCGGGGTGTGGGTGAGGGTCGAGCCGCCCGCGCCGAAGGTGACGCTGACGAACTCCGGCGCCAGCGCCTTCAGTTTCGGCAACGCGCGGTCAAGCTGCGCACGCTGCTCGTCGGTCTTGGGTGGAAAGAATTCCAGCGAGATCGGGGTCATCGTTTGCGGCATCCTTATATCTCTCTATCAAGATAGAGAGAATGCTCGCGGGATGCAACGTCCAAGACAAAGCCAGAAAACCGGGGTCAGAGTGCACTTTCGAACCGCGGCGTGACAAGAAGGTGGGTCGCCTTCACGAAAGTGCACTCTGACCCCGGTTTCCGACCCCCGGTTTTCGCTAGGCAGCCTTCTTCCACTGCCCCAGCGCAGCCAGCCCGTTGTCGCGCGCGCGTTCGACCACGATCTTCTGCGCGGCGGCGAAGTTGCCGGTCAAATCCTGCGCCCACAGATGCAGCGCGGCCTGTTGCATCGCACGGCCGTAGGAGAACGACAGCGGCCAAGGATGCGGGCCGAGGCGATTCATCGCGTTCAGGTGCGCGGTGGCGTCCTCGTCGCTCTGGCCGCCGGACAGGAACACGATGCCCGGCAACACCGCCGGCACCGCGGATTTCAGGCACAGGATGGTGGATTCGGCGACTTCCTCGACGTCGGCCGGTTCCGCGCAATCCTTGCCGGACACCACCATGCTGGCTTTCAGGATGGTGCCTTCCAGCATCACGTTGTGTTCGTACAGCGCCGCGAACAGCGAGCGCAGGGTCGCTTCGGTGACTTCGTAGCAGGTTTCGATGTCGTGGTCGCCGTCCATCAGCACTTCGGGTTCGACCATCGGCACGATGCCGGCTTCCTGGCACAGCGCGGCGTAGCGCGCCAGCGCGTGGGTATTGGCATCGATGCAGGTGCTCGACGGCATGTCCTCGCCGATCGTGATCACCGCGCGCCACTTGGCGAACTCGGCGCCCAGTTTCACGTATTCGGCGAGGCGCTCGCGCAGGCCGTCGAGGCCTTCGGTGACCAGTTCGCCCGGGAAACCGGCCAGCGGCTTGGCGCCGAGGTCGACCTTGATGCCGGGAATGATGCCGGCGTCCTTCATTACCTTGGTGAACGGCACGCCGGCCTTGGTCGACTGGCGGATGGTTTCGTCGTACAGGATCGCGCCGGAAATGTGCTGGGCCAGGCCCGGCGCCGTCAGCAGCATTTCGCGGTAGGCGCGGCGGTTCTCTTCCGAGTCCGGCACGCCGACCGCGTCGAAGCGCTTCTTGATGGTGCCCGAGGATTCGTCGATCGCGATGATGCCCTTGCCGGGCGCGACCATCGCCTGCGCGACGGCTTCCATTTGATCGATGCTCATGACGGTGTTCCGCTGCTGTCGGTGGACTGACAAGTATAGGCGAAACCGCCATGCTTGGCCGGCGGGTTCAGGCCGTGCCGAGTGTCTGCCGTTGGACGATCGCGGCTGAAAAACAAGGCATTTGACGCGGATCAAAGCGGATCAAAGCGGATTAGAACCAAGGAGGCTTGATCCGCGTCCATCCGCGTAAATCCGCGTCAAAGGCGCTGCTGCTTTTGCTGCTGGTTTCGAGAGTGGATCGGCCCGCATCAACGATAGCCGTTCGGGAAATCTTTCAGTACACATGCATCGGTGATCTTCTTGCGCGTCGCCGGATCCTTGGGCAGGTTGAACGGAATGATGATGTAGGTGAACACCGGCGCGTGCGCGGCATTGTCGGCGCCCGCCACGTAATGCATGTCCTTGACCGCGCTGGCCGCGACGGATTTCAGGTCGCCGGCGGGAATGGTTTCGCGCACCACGATGTCGCGGGTCACGCCGTCCGATCCGATCATGTAGGTGACCGCCGAGCAGGTGGGCTTGTCGAGGTTCACGCCGCTGTTGGGTACGTCCACCGTCAGCGATGTGTTGGTCATCACCCAGTAGTTGGAGAGTTGGTCGGGTTGCACGGCCTGGATGTTGGGGCCGACGGCGGCGGTGGCAGACATGGTGACGAGTGCGAAGGCAAAACCCGTCATGCGTTTGGCATGTCGGCATCGGCATCCCCCCGCGCTTCGCGCGACCCCCTTCCTGCGGAAGGGGGTGAGATTGTCTTCCCCCTTCGGGACGAAGGGGGATTGAGGGGGATGGCTTTCGACAAGGTGCATCACAAATCCCTCAAGCTTTCGGCAATGCCGTCCGCGCCCACGCTGAGCAGTTTCAAGGTGTTGGTGCCGCCGCCGCGGCCGGTGTGGTCGCCGTGGGTCAGCAGCACGCGGTCGCCTTCGGCCAGGTCGCCGCGCTGGAACAGTTGCTGCACGGCCTCGCGCACCACCAGCGCGGGATACGCGCCCTTGCCGTCAAAGGCCATCGGTTTGACGTCGCGCAGCAGCAACATGCGACGGCGCGCTTCGGCGCTGGGTGTCAGCGCATAGATGGGCACCGACGAACGGTAACGCGACAACCATTGCGCGGTAGTGCCCGATTCGGTCAACGCCACGATCGCGCGTGCCGGCAATTGCGTGGCCAGGAACATCGCCGCCATCGCGATGGCTTGGTCGGTGCGGTCGAGCCGGTGGGTGTGCACTGAAATGTCGTCGACCGGCTCGAACTGGCGTTCCGCGCCGAGGCAGATGCGACTCATCGCGGCCACCGCGACGTCGGGGTGTTTGCCGGCCGCGGATTCCTGCGACAGCATCACCGCGTCGGTGCCGTCGATCACCGCGTTGGCGACGTCCAGCACTTCGGCGCGGGTGGGGATCGGCGACTCCACCATCGATTGCAGCATTTGCGTGGCGGTGATCACCACGCGGTTGCGCGCCAGCGATTCGCGGATGATTTTTTTTTGCAGGCCTGGCAATTCCGCGTCGCCGATTTCGACGCCGAGATCGCCGCGCGCGACCATCACCGCGTCGGAGGCGTCGATGATTTCGTCAAGCTTGGCGATGGCTTCGGCGCGCTCGATCTTGGCAACCAGCCAGGCATCGCCGCCAGCCTCGCGCAACAGCTTGCGGGCCTCCTCGATGTCGGCTGCGGAGCGCACGAACGACACCGCGAGGAAATCCGCCTTGAGTTGCGCGGCCAGCTTGATGTCGGCGCGATCCTTGTCCGACAGTGCGCCCAGCGACAGTCCACCGCCCTTGCGGTTGAGGCCCTTGCGGTCGGACAGCTTGCCGCCGATCGCGACCTTGCAGTGGATTTGCGCGCCGTCGATGCGCTTGACTTCAAGTTCGACCAGACCGTCGTCCAGCAACAGATGATCGCCCGCCTTCACGTCCTGCGGCAGTCCGTGGTAGCTCACGCCGACACGGGTCGCATCGCCTGCGGGCGCGTCGGCACTACAATCCAGCGTGAATTCGGCGCCGGGTTCGAGTTGCACGGGGCCGCCAGCGAAACGCTCGATGCGTATCTTCGGACCTTGCAGGTCGGCCAGCACCCCGACCTCACGGCCCAACTTGGCCGCCGTGGCGTGCGCATCGCGTGCGCGCCTGAGGTGATCTTCCGGCTGGCCGTGAGAGAGGTTCAGGCGGATGACATCCACGCCCTCGCGCAGTGCGCGTTCCAGCACGCCGGGCGCGTCGGTGGCGGGGCCGAGGGTGGCGACGATGCGGGTGCGGCGCGTGGTGTTTTTCATCCCCTCAAAACTAGCACACCAAGGCCGCGCGGCGTCGCGTGGCGTGTCCGCTATTTTGCAGCGGGTGCCAGCAAATCGTCGTCATCCCGGGGGACGCGCCTGCTTCATCGGCGCGGCAACCCGGAATCCAGTTTCTTTTGATATTCAATGCAAAAGCAAAGTCACTGGGTTGACTCGCGCCATCCTTGGCGCTCGCCCTGCGGGCCGCCTTTAGGCGTTCGCGTTTGCAGTCCTGCAAACGCAGTCGGATCGCGCCCGCTCTGCGGGCTTGTCCGGAATGACGATGGTGATTGGAGATGGGTTTAGAACTTCGGCTTTTCCGGCGCCTGCCTGTGGCGTTCCGCCGACGCAAGGATTTCCTCGCGCGCAGCCGCGGCATCGCCCCAGCCGATCACCTTCACCCACTTGCCCTGTTCGAGGTCCTTGTAGTGCTCGAAGAAGTGCGCGATGCGGTCGCGCCAGTGCTGCGGGGCATCGTCGATGTCGCGGATGTGTACGTAGCCCTTGAACACCTTGTCGTTGGGAACCACGATCAGCTTGGTGTCGTGGCCGGCCTCGTCGTCCATGTTGAGCAGGCCGACCGGCCGGCAGCGGATCACCGAGCCCGCGATCAGCGGCAGTGGCAACAGCACCAGCGCGTCAACCGGATCGCCGTCGCCCGAAAGCGTGCCGGGGATGTAGCCGTAGTTGCACGGGTAGCGCATCGGTGTGGACAGCACGCGATCCACGAAGATCGCGCCCGAGGCCTTGTCCACCTCGTACTTGACGGGTTCGGCATCCTTGGGGATTTCGATGACGACGTTGACATCTTCCGGCACGTCGCGACCGGCGGGGACGAGGTCCAGGCCCATGCTGATTGTCCTTGCGGAAACCCGCCATTTTACGCTGTCGAGGCGCGCCGATCATCCGCTGCGCGGAAACCGCGATGCTTCAGGTCATCGGCGATAAAGGTTCGCCGAGTCATGCGCAGGGAAGGAACGGGGCTCAGGTGCGCCGCTCGGCGCGCAGCCGCCGTGACGGCAGGAACGGCTTCAGCAATTGTCCGCCCAGCGACGTCGGCATCGAGGTGTCGATGCCGTAGCGCGCCGGCCAATGATCGGGTCGGTAGTAGGTGCCGAACAGGTGATCGACGAACGCGAACATCGCGGCGTAGTTGCGGTCTCGCTTGTCGTCGCCGGTGTGGTGCCAGCGGTGGAAGAACGGGGTGCTGACGATGTGTTCCAGGAAGCCGAAGCGCCAGCGCACGTTGGCGTGGATGAAAAATCCCCACAGCGTGCCTGCGACCAGCACCAGCGCCGTGACGGTCGGGCTGCCGCCGGTCAGCCCCAACGCGAGCACGGGGATGAAGCCCCACATGCGCGGGAACACCATGTCCACGGGATGCGCGCGGGTGCTGGTTAGAAAATCGATGCTGGTGGCACTGTGGTGGATCGCGTGGAAGCGCCATAGCAGCGGGATTTCGTGGGTGAATCGATGGCCCCAGTAGTAACCGATGTCGCCCACAACCAGTCCCAGGACAAGAAGGAGCCATGCGGGCAGTGCCGCGATACCATCAAGCACCGCGGAGGGAATCAGTTGATGGACGGCCGCTCCCATGATTACCAGCGGTGCACCCAGCAGCAGACCGACCAGAACGGAATTCAAAACGTAATAGCCGAGGTCGGTGAAGAACTCGGGGCGCAGGAATGCCTGACGCTTGATGCCCGCCAACCGCTCGATCGGCACGAAAATCGCGCACAGTAGAACCAACCAGACTGTGAGATGGAGGATCTGGACGAGCAGGGCCTGCACGGTGGCTGGATGAGCCGCTCGTCCGGGCGCCCACGCGCCCGGACGAATGGATCAACTTGGACTCAGGCGAGGTCGCCCGTGCCGCCTTGCTTGCGCAGGGCGCGGCGACGCGCGAACACGGTCAGCAGGCCAAGACCCAGCAGGCCGCCGCCGAACAGGGCCAGTTCCGGGGGCTCCGGAACAGCGTTGACCGATACGCCGGTCAGCAGGATCATCGGAGGGCCATTTGTGGGCAGGCCGTTGGAGACGAAGCTCAGGATGTCGGACGAACCCGCCGTGATCATCATCGTGGTCTTGTACCAACCGCCGAAACTCCCCCAAGGGGTTGATACCTGGTTGGTGTTTTGGGTAGTGCCACCCAGCGAGACCGCCAGATACTGATTGGTCGAATTGAGCTGCTGGCTTGCTTGCGTTTCCTGCGTGGTGCCCCAGTAAAACGTCACCGCGTAGGTCTTGCCCATGGTCAGGCCGCTAAGTGTCTGCGACACGCTGCCCTGATAAGTTGATAACCCGTCCATCGCCACGAATGTACCGGTTGGGCTCCCGTTGGGAAGCGTGCCGCCGACCGCATTGAGCGTGGAGCAGGCACCACTGCCTGAACCGGGGTAATGGAATTCGGTGTAACCGCAGCCCTTGACCGCGTCGTTGGCGTTCGGATACCAGATCGTATAGCCCATGCCCGTCCAGTTGTTGACCGCAAAGCCCTGGTAGCCGACCTGCTGGTTGGTGTAAGCAGGGTTGTTCGAGGGCGCGGTCAAACCACTCGTGCCAGAGAAATCGCCGTTCTGAACCAGATTCGGCGTGGCATAGGCGACGCCGACCGAACCGGTCGCCAATAGCACCGCTATGCAAAGCGTCTTGAGTTTCATGGAAGTCTCCTGTTTGAGGGTTTGCCGATTCTTGAACCAGGCGGCTATCCACAGGCATCATTCGTGCCCATGAAAAATAATTTTTTGAATCAATTAATTACGTTTAGTTGAGCGGTTTCGGTCCCGAAAAATGTAAAGAACGCCGACTTGCCCGATTTACACCGCGCCTTGGACGGAACGTACGGGTCCAAGTAAATCAGATGGTTGTGCGCGATTTTGCCGCTCGGCTGGCTACATCGCAGGTGTAAGAATGTTCGTCAACCTATGCAAGATGGATCCTGCACCGCGTCCCATGGACTCGCGCCAATGGGTCTGCCTGCGATGCGCACCAAAACAAAGCCCCGCTTGCGCGGGGCTTTGTCAGTCAGGCTTGATCCCGGGGCAATCAGTGCATCGCCAGCAGCGGGATGATCAAGAGCGCCACGATGTTGATGATCTTGATCAGCGGGTTCACGGCCGGGCCCGCGGTGTCCTTGTACGGGTCGCCCACGGTGTCGCCGGTGACCGCGGCCTTGTGCGCCTCGGAGCCCTTGCCGCCGAAGTTGCCGTCCTCGATGTACTTCTTGGCGTTGTCCCAGGCGCCGCCGCCGGTGGTCATCGAGATGGCCACGAACAGGCCGGTGATGATGGTGCCGATCAGCACGCCGCCCAGCGCCTTGGGGCCGAGAATCAGGCCGACCAGGATCGGCACCACGATCGGCAGCAAGGATGGAATGATCATTTCCTTGACCGCCGATTTGGTCAGCATGTCCACCGCCTTGTCGTACTGCGGCTTGCCGGTGCCCTGCATGATGCCCTTGATGTCGCGGAACTGGCGACGGACTTCTTCGACCACCGAACCCGCGGCGCGGCCCACGGCTTCCATCGCCATTGCGCTGAACAGGTACGGCACCAGGCCGCCGATCACCAGGCCGATGATCACCATGTGATCCGACAGATCGAAGGCGAAGGTCTGGTGGAACTTGAGCTCGAGGTGGTGGGTGTAGTCGGCGAACAGCACCAGCGCCGCCAGCACGGCGGAACCGATCGCGTAGCCCTTGGTCACGGCCTTGGTGGTATTGCCGACCGCGTCCAGCGGATCGGTCACGCCGCGCACTTCGGCGGGCAGTTCGGCCATCTCGGCGATGCCGCCGGCGTTGTCTGTGATCGGGCCGTAGGCATCCAGCGCCACGATCATGCCGGTCATCGACAGCATCGCGGTCACCGCGATCGCGATGCCGTACAGGCCGCCGGCGTAGTAGGCCAGCCAGATCGACGCGCACAGCGCCAGCGCCGGCAGGGTGGTGGCCTTCATCGAAATGCCGAGGCCGGCGATGATGTTGGTGCCGTGGCCGGTGGTGGACGCCTTGGCGATGTGTTTGACCGGGCCGTGCTCGGTGCCGGTGTAGTACTCGGTGATCCACACGATCAACCCGGTCAGCACCAGTCCGTTCAGGGCGCAGAAGAACAGCCGTTCGCCGCTGATGGCCGTGGCGCCCGTGCCGATGCCGTTCGGGAACAACGCGTTGGTGAGGAACCAGAAGGCAATGGCCGCGAGGATGGCCGACACGAACACGCCGCGATACAGCGCGCCCATGATCGAGCCGCCCTGCTTGACCCGCACCACGAAGGTGCCGATCACCGAGGCGATGATCGAAGCCGCGCCGAGCAGCAACGGATACAGCACCGCGCTCGGATTCGCGGCGAAGGTCAGGCCGCCCAGCAGCATGGTCGCGACCACCGTGACTGCATAAGTCTCGAACAGGTCGGCGGCCATGCCTGCGCAGTCGCCGACGTTGTCGCCGACGTTGTCGGCGATCACCGCAGGATTGCGCGGGTCATCTTCCGGGATGCCGGCTTCGACCTTGCCCACGAGGTCGGCGCCGACGTCGGCGCCCTTGGTGAAGATGCCGCCGCCCAAGCGCGCGAAGATCGAGATCAGCGAAGAGCCGAACGCCAGGCCGACCAGGGCATCCAGCGCGGCTTCCTGCTGGAAGCCGAAGCCCATCGTAAGCACGACGTAATACGCGGTGACGCCCAGCAGCGCCAGGCCCACCACCAGCATGCCCGTGATCGCGCCGCCGCGGAAGGCCACGTTCATGGCCTTGCCGATGCCGCCGCGCGCCGCTTCGGCGGTGCGCACGTTGGCGCGTACCGACACGTTCATGCCGATGTAGCCGGCCGCGCCGGACAGGATCGCGCCGACCGCGAAGCCAATCGCGGTGGGCCATGCAATCAGGAAACCGATCAGCAGGAACAACACCACGCCGGCGATCGCGATGAAACTGTATTGCCGGTTGAGGTAGGCCTTGGCGCCGACCTGGATCGCGTGTGCAATTTCCTGCATGCGTTCGTTGCCGGCGGGTTGTTTCATGATCCAGCCGGTGGAAATGATCCCGTACAGGATCGCCACGATCGCGCACGCAATTGCGATCCACACCACGTACTGTTCCAGCATTGGTCAACCCCTTATCGGATTCAGTGAATGGGAGTAGGCGTGATTCAAGATTTTTCGCATGGGTCTTCCGTGGCGCGTACACCCGGTCGGCGTCCAGCTCAACCGTTTTCGCTCGCGCGGCCTTCCCCCGGACGACCACAGCCGCTCGTGCAACTACCACAAAGGGTATTCCCGCCAGTATAGCGCCTGGGCCGCGGTGGGCGAAGCCGCGGCCGTTCGGGGATGCGGACCAGGTCAGTCCACGTCTTGCGGATGAGCTGTTGTGAACCTACGCTGGCGGGATGAACACGCCCCAATATGCCGCGCGCCGTGCGGCCTTCCGCAAGCTGCACGAGTCCGGTTGCTTTCTGATTCCGAATCCCTGGGACGTCGGTTCCGCCCACGCACTGGAGGCGCTGGGCTTCAAGGCGTTGGCGACCACCAGTTCCGGGTTCGCGTGGTCGCGCGCGCACGCCGACAACACGATGGATGTCGAAGCGGTGCTGGCGCACTGCCACGAACTCGTCGAAGCCACCGGCTTGCCGGTCAACGCCGATTTCGAAGACGGTCACGCGCAGGACATCGACGGCTTGAAAAAGAACGTCACGCGCTGCGTCGCGACCGGCGTCGCGGGCCTGTCGATCGAGGATTCGACCGGCGACGCCGCGCAGCCGTTGTACGACTTCGACGAAGCCATCGCGCGGATACGCGCCGCGCGCGCGGCGATCGACGCGCGCGGCGAGGATGTGATGTTGATCGGGCGCGCCGAATGTTTCCTCACCGGCCACGCCGATCCCTTGAACGAATCGATCCGGCGCCTGCGCGCCTACGCCAAAGCCGGTGCCGATTGCCTGTACGCACCGGGTGCCGGCAAGCCGGAGCAGATCACGGCGATCGTGCAAGCCGTCGCGCCGAAACCCGTGAACGTGCTGGTCGGTCGCGCCGCGCCATACACGCTGGCAGACCTTGCCAAACTCGGCGTGCGCCGCGTCAGCGTCGGTGGCGCGCTGGCGGGGGCCGCGTGGGGTGGTTTCCTGCGCGCTGCGCGCGGGTTGGCCGAGGGCCGCTTTGATGGTTTCGCGGACAATGCGACGCATGCGCAATTGAATGCGCTGTGCGGTGATTTGTAGGAGCGCGCCCTGCGCGCGATTCGTGTCGCAAGAGCGGTCGCGTGCAAGGCGCGCTCCTACGGTTCGCGCAACGGTGGCAGTTTTTTTCTTACCGAAGCATTCTTCAGCGCGATGTATTTCGGCAAACCATCCTTGCCGTACGGCGGTGGCGCTTCACCGTGGATCAGCGGTGACAGGTATTGGCGGGCCGTGGCCGTGATGCCGTAGCCGTCCTTGGTGATGAACGAACGCGGCAGTTTCTTTTCGCGGTTCGCGATCTGGTCGAGTCCTGCGGTTTCGATCCTCCAGCGGTACGGCGAATCCGAAACGCGCTTGATCACGGGCATCACCGCGTTCTCACCCGCGAGAGCCAATTCGACCGCCGCCTTGCCGACGGCGAGCGCCTGGTCCAGGTCCGTCTTCGATGCGATGTGCCGCGCCGAACGTTGCAGGTAATCCGGCATGGCCCAGTGGGTTTTCAGTTGCAGCTTGTCGCGCACCATGCCCGCCAGCGCGGGGGCGACGCCGCCGAGCTGGGTGTGGCCGAAGGCGTCGCTGCCGGCGTGCGCGTCGGCCACGAACTTCCCGTTCGCATCGCGGATGCCTTCGCTGGCCGCGACCACGCAGCAGCCGACGCGCTCGACTGTTTCTCGCACACGTGCGAGGAATCGTTCCTCGTCGAATTCCAGTTCCGGAAACAGGATGATGTGTGGTGCGTCGTTCCGGCCCGTTCCGGCCAGCCCTGCCGAGGCGGCGATCCAGCCCGCGTGGCGGCCCATCACTTCCATCACGAACACCTTGGTGGAGGTGTCCATCATCGACACCACGTCCAGCGCGCATTCGCGCAAGCTGACCGCGGTGTATTTGGCGACCGAGCCGAAACCGGGGCAGCAGTCGGTGATCGCAAGATCGTTGTCCACGGTCTTGGGCACGCCTATGCAGAGGATGTCGTAGCCCATCGTCTTGCCGAGCTGCGACAGTTTCAGCGCGGTGTCGGCGGAATCGTTGCCGCCGTTGTAGAGGAACCAGCGGATCTCGTGGGCGCGGAAGACTTCGATCAGGCGCTCGTATTTCGCGCGATCGTCTTCCAACGATTTCAGTTTTACCCGGCACGAGCCGAACGCGCCGCCCGGCGTGTGCTTGAGCGCGCGGATCGCGGCCGGTGTTTCTTTCGCGGTGTCGATCAGGTCTTCGCGCAGCGCGCCGAGGATTCCATTGCGTGCGGCATACACGGTAATTTTGTGTTTGCGGCAGGTTTCGATCACCGCGGCGGCGGTGGCGTTGATAACCGCGGTGACGCCCCCAGACTGCGCGTACAATAGTTTGGCTGTGGGTTTCTGGGTCGCGTGCATGCGGTATTCCGTATGAAACGTGGCGTTGACGGGGTGGACGTGCAGCCGCTAGCGTAACCCCCACGAGTCAATTTGCAATGAAGGCACCGCGCCCACGCGGGCCGAAAGGAGACGCATGCGCATCGTGTTGCTCGGCGCGCCCGGATCGGGCAAGGGCACCCAGGCCAAGCGGCTGAAGGTGGAGCTTGGTGTCGCGCACATTTCCACAGGCGATCTGCTGCGCGCGGCGGTTGCGGCCGGCACGCCGCTCGGGTTGAAGGCGAAAGCCGTGATGGAGGCCGGGCAACTGGTTTCCGACGACATCGTGCTGGGGCTGCTGGAAGAGCGGCTTGCGCACCCCGACACGCGATCAGGGTTCATTCTCGATGGTTATCCCCGCAACCTCGCGCAGGCCAGTGCGCTGGATGCGCTGCTGACGCGTCTGGACCAGCCGCTGGATGCGGTGGTGAAGTTGAACGTGCCTGATGCCGCGATCGTCAAGCGCTGCGAAATCCGCTTCGAGCAGGAACACCGCGCCGACGACAATCCGGAAACCGTGCGCAAGCGCCTCGCGGTGTACGCGGAGCAGACCGCGCCGGTGGCCGATTTCTACTCGCAACGCGGGCTGCTCACGGAGATCGATGGCGTCGGCGCGATCGAAGCGATCGGCGATCGGGTGCTCGCAGCGTTGCGGACACGCGCCTGAACTTGCCTGCGTTTCTCGCCAGCCTTGTCGACTTGTGCCGTTTCCGGCGCGGGCCGGAGGACATGCCGTATGCGCCGCCGCTGTTGATCGGCTTGCTGGTGGCGTGCTGCGTGTTGCAGGTGCTGTTCAACCTGCATCAAGGCGCCAACCCGCGTCTGATGGCGGCGGCGCTGCTGGCCGGACTGGCGGCGATCGGCATGCTGTTCCTGTTGTTGCGCGGGCGCGGCAAATCCGCGCGCTTCGTGCAGACCCTGACGGCGCTGGCGGCCGTGTACCTGTTGTTCGGCATCGTTACCGACGGATTGGCCCTGGCCTTGCCGCTGAAGGCGTGGCGGGAAAAGCTGCTTGCGCATCCCGAGCAACTGCCGGTGATCGCCGGCAACCAGATCCTGATCGTGCTGGTGATCGTCGCGCTGGGCGTCTGGCAACTGTGCATATCGATCCACGTCCTGCGGCGCGCGCTGGATACACCGCTGGCCGGGGCCATCCTGGCCTTCCTTCTATTGTTCATCGTCGACTGGATCGCCGCGAGTCTGCTGACTGCGGCGCTGGGCTTGGCTTGAGTTTTTCGCGGAGCGACATGCGCATCCACATCCTCGGCATTTGCGGCACCTTCATGGGCGGCATCGCGGCGCTGGCGCGCGAACTGGGCATCGCGGTGCAGGGTTCGGACGCGAACGTTTACCCACCGATGAGCGACCAGTTGCGCGCGCTCGGCATCGCGCTCGAGGAAGGCTGGTCGGCCGAACACCTGCAGCCTGCGCCCGACCTCGTGGTGGTCGGCAATGCCCTGTCGCGTGGAAACCCATCGGTCGAGTACATGTTGAACGAAGGGTTGCCTTACGTGTCCGGCCCGCAATGGCTGGGCGAACATGTCCTGCGTGATCGCGAAGTGCTGGCGGTCGCGGGCACCCACGGCAAGACCACCACCACCAGCCTGCTTGCCCACCTGCTCGATTGCGCCGGGTCGGCGCCGGGGTTCCTGATTGGCGGCGTGCCGGAAAATTTCGGGGTGTCGGCGCGGCTGGGGGAAAACCGGGGTCAGAGTGCACTTTCCCCAAAGTCAGTTCGGATCCACGGTGATCTAGCCGGGAAAGTGCACTCTGACCCCGGTTTTTTCGTGATCGAAGCGGACGAGTACGACACCGCGTTCTTCGACAAGCGCTCGAAGTTCGTGCACTACCGGCCGCGCATCGCGATCCTCAACAACCTCGAGTACGACCACGCCGACATCTTCCCGGACGTGGCCGCGATCCAGCGCCAGTTCCATCATCTGGTGCGCACGGTGCCGGGCAACGGCCGGCTGATCGTCAATGCCGAGGACGCGCGTCTCGCCGAAGTATTGGCGATGGGTTGCTGGACGCCGGTCGAAACCTTCGGCATCGACGCGGGCGAGTGGCGCGCGCGGATGCTCACGGCCGATGGCACCGCGTTCGAGGTTGCGCGTCAGGGCAAAGTGATTGGCGATGTGCACTGGAACCTCACCGGACGCCACAACGTGATGAACGCGCTGGCAGCGCTGGCTGCCGCGCACGCGGCGGGCGTGGAGCCGCGCGCGTTGTTGCCTGCGTTTGCAACCTTCACAAGCGTCAAGCGCCGGATGGAATCGCTGGGCGAAGTGAACGGCGTGCAGGTATACGACGACTTCGCGCACCACCCCACCGCGATCGCGACCACGCTGGCGGGCCTGCGTGCGCGCGTTGGCAAGGCGCGCATCCTGGTCGCACTGGAGCCGCGTTCCAACTCGATGCGCGCGGGCGCGCATGCGGCGATGCTGGCGCCGTCACTGGCCGATGCCGATCGCGTGGTGCTGCTGCAGCGCCCGGAACTGCCGTGGGATGCACACAAGATCACGGCGGCGCTGGGCGGGCGTGGCAGCACGGCGCCCACGGCGGCGGAACTCGTGGACGCGCTCGCCACGGAAGCACGCCCCGGCGACCACGTGGTGTTCATGTCCAACGGCGGGTTCGAGAACGCACCGCGGCGCTTTCTTGAGAGATTGGCCGGCTAGACTCGGGGCGTGAAACGCCACGAGATACCCCTGTTCCCGCTCAACGCCGTGCTGTTTCCGGGCAGCACGCTGGGGCTGCGCATTTTCGAGACGCGCTACCTGGACATGGTGCGCGAGTGTTCGCGCGGCGGCGGCGATTTCGGGGTGTGCCTGATCATGCAGGGACAGGAAGCCGGCGAGCCGGCCTTGCCTGCGGCGGTCGGCACCTTCGCGCGCATCGTCGATTTCGACACGTTGCCCGACGGCCTGCTCGGGATCAGCGTCACCGGCGGCCGGCGCTTCCGCGTGCAGAAATCCCGCATCCGCAGCAATGGGCTGGTGATCGGCGAAGTACGCACTTGGGCGGATGAGCCTGGCGTGCCGGTGCCGGTCGAGTTCTCGCTGCTGCCCGCGATCCTGGAACGCCTGGTCGAGCAAGCCGGATTGTCGTGGCGCAACGGGCCGCGTGAATGTTACGACGACGCCAGTTGGGTCGGCTTCCGGCTGGCCGAGTTGCTGCCGCTGGGTGATGCCGAGCGCCAGCATTTGCTGGAGCTTACCGACCCGCTGGAGCGGTTGGCCGCCTTGCGCGACGCGATGCCGCGTTTCCAGAAGGCGTAGGCTTTGCGATCGTCCCTGATCGCTGCGACATGCGCCGCAGCGTGTGCATCGGGCGGGGTTCGCGTATTCGGCAACATCACCGCGGCCATCCTTGGCCTTACTTTCCACGAAAGCAGCTCCGACGGACCTCGTACGAGCTTTACACATATACATATTTACTATATGTGATAAATGTCCATGATGAGCGGGTCGCCATCAGGCGATTCACATCAGGAGACCCATCATGAAATCGTTATCAGTTGCCTGTGCGCTTGCGCTCGGTCTTGCTTTGGCCGCTTCGGCGCCGGCCGCGCTGGCACAGCCCGCCGAAGCCGTGGCAGCCGCGCCGGCCATCGCGCCTGCCGCCCCCAAGTTGCATGAGGCGATGCGCTCGCTGTGGCATGGTCACATCGTCACCACCCGCGACTATGACATTGCCGTGCACGAAGGCAACAAGGCCAAGGCCGACGCGGCGGCCAAGGCGGTGGTCGCCAATGCCAAGCAGATATCCCATGCGGTGGCCGGTTTCTACGGCAAAGCTGCGGGCGACGGCTTGTTGAAGCTGCTGGCGGGGCACTGGGCCGGCGTCAAGGCGCTCACCGACACCACCCACGCGGGTGACAAGGCCGGCGAGCAGAAGGCCATGGATGAACTGGCAAGCAATGCCACCGACATTGCGAAGTTCCTCGCGGGCGCCAATCCGAACTGGTCGGAAGGCACGCTGCAAGGTGCGTTGATGATGCACGTCAACGACCACAAGACCCAGATCGACGAGATGATGTCGAATGCCCCGGCTGCGGAACAGGCCAAGTCGTGGACGGAAATGCAGAACCACATGAACACGATCGCGGATGTGCTGGCAGGCGGCATCGCCAAGCAATTCCCGCACAAGGTGCATTGACCCGCGTTGGCGACAGCACATGAAACACGCGAACGCCCTGCGGCAACTCGGCAGCACGCAGCAGAAGCTGTTGCGCAAGCTGCTGCTGTCCCCGCAGGGTGCGACCGTGGAAGAGCTGTGCCACACGCTCGGCGTCACCCACAACGCGGTCAGGCAACACTTGACCGCGTTGATGGCACAGGGTTTCGTCGCGCGCAGTGAAGCCATTCCGAGTGGCGGCCGCCCGCGCGCGTGTTTCGCGCTGATGCAGGCCGGGCGCGAGTTGTTCCCGCGCAACTACGCATTGATCGCGGACGGCATGATCGAATACCTGTACGCACACGCGGGCGTCGCGGCGGTGCAGGCCATGCTGGCCGAAATGGGGGCGCGCCTTGGCAAGGATGCGGCGGAACGCATCGCCGCCGCGGACGATGCCACCGAAGCCACGCGACTGCTGGCCGAGCAACTGGATGCGCTGGGCTACGAAGCGGAAGTCGTCGAAGTAGGCGACCATACCGAGATCGAGGCCTGGAACTGCGTGTTCCATTCATTGGCCAAGGCGCACCCTGACGTGTGCCGTTTCGACCTGGCCTTCATGAGCGCGGCGACCGGGCGGCCGGTGCAGCGCACCCAATGCATGTTGCACGGAGCGCCGGCGTGCCGGTTCCGCCTTTCCGCGATCGTCCCTGATCGCGGTGGCCCCGGGGTCTCCAAGGGCGGGTAGTCCGTTCCACCGGGGGCATCAGAACGCCCATAAAGCCGCCATCCCTGGCAAAGAGCTCCGTGGCTGACTTTTCACAACAGCCGCTTCGATGGGCGCATCGGATCAAGCGAGCGCCTGATCCAAGTCGGCAATCAGGTCGTCGGCGTCTTCCAGCCCCACCGACAACCGCACCAGTGCGGGGGGTGCATGGGTGTGCGTACCTTCGGCGGAAGCGCGGTGTTCGATCAGCGATTCGCAGCCACCCAGGGACGTGGCATGGGTGAAGATTTGCGTTCCGCGGGCGAACGCGAGCGCCGCATCGTAACCGCCGGCCAGCTCGACGCTCAGCATCGCGCCGAAGTCGCGCATTTGCCGGGCGGCGACCGCGTGGCCGGGATGGCTGGCGAGCCCGGGCCAATTCACGCGCGCGATCGCCGGGTGTCCGGCGAGGAACTGTGCGACCTTGCGCGCGTTCGCGCAGTGCAACGCCATCCGCGCCGGCAGCGAACGGCAGCCGCGCAGGGTCAGCCATGCGCTGAACGGCGCCAGGATGGCGCCCGTGAGCAGTCGTCGCGCGGCGATGCGTTCGGCGAAGTCGTCGTTGCGCGCGAACACCAGCGCGCCACCCAGTACGTCGCTGTGGCCACCGAAGTATTTGGTGGTCGAATGCATCACGATGTCCGCACCCAGCGCGAGCGGGCGTTGCAGCACCGGGGTCGCAAAGGTGTTGTCGCAGGCGAAGCGCGCGCCATGGGCGTGGGCGATGCTTGCCAGTTCGGCCAGATCGCTGACCCGCATGCGCGGATTGGACGGCGATTCCGCCCACAGCAGCGTGATGCCGCCGTTGCAGGCGGCGCGCACCGCGTCGAGATCGGCGGTGTCCACGGTGAGCACGTCAACGCCGCGCTCGGGCAGCACCTCGGTCACGTACCCACGCGTGCCGACGTAGCAGTCTTCCGGCACCACCATGCGCTGGCCGTGTTGCAGGGTGTCCAGCACGGCCGCCACCGCGGCCATGCCGGACGCGAAGGCGAGCGCGCGTTCACCGCCTTCCAGTGCGGCCAGCGCGGTTTCCAGCCGGCGCTGGGTGGGGTTGTCCGCGCGCTGATAGCTGAAGTCGTCGGATTCGCCCGGCGGGGCATGCACGAACGTGGTCGAGAGATGGAGCGGCGGCGCGACCGCGCCGGTTCCCGGGTCGGGTTCCGCGCCCGCGTGTACCGCCAGTGTGTCGAACTTGGGGCTCATCTATCGTCTCCGAACTTGAAGCGCCGATTGGAAGCGCCCACGATAGCCGAATCGCCGCGTGGTCACGGCATGAACCGGGAGGTGCCAATCGTGAAATATCTGCACAGCATGGTGCGCGTGCGAGACCTGGATGCATCGCTGCGCTTCTATTGCGAGGGCCTGGGCCTGCGCGAGGTGCGCCGCAGGGAAGTGCCCGAGGGCAAGTACACGCTGGTGTTCCTGGCGGCCAAGGACAGCCCGGAGGCCGAAATCGAGCTGACGTACAACTGGGATTCCGGCGAGGATTACGGCTCCGCCCGCAATTTCGGGCACCTGGCGTTTCGCGTCGACGACATCTACGCGACTTGCGCGCGCCTGCAGACGATGGGTGTCACGATCAACCGTCCGCCGCGCGACGGGCACATGGCGTTCGTGCGTTCGCCCGACCTGATCTCGATCGAGTTGTTGCAGCAGGGCGATGCGCTGCCGCCGGCCGAACCGTGGAAGTCGATGCCGAATACGGGTGTTTGGTAAAGACTGTTGTCGCTCTTGCTTCACTCACCTGGGTGAAAGAGCAGGCGGTCCGCAAATGAACGCAAATAAACGCGAATGATGCTGAAAACGGTATTTGCGTTTTTCGCGTTCATTTGCGGACTGTTTTGGTTGTTCAGCGATGCAGCCCTGCGCTTGCCGTGATCAGCATCGATCATGCACGAGCTGCTGCGGCGAAACCTGTACGGGCGGCTTCGAGCGTTTCGGCGATCACGGCGTCGCCGTGCGCCGTGGACATGAAACCGGCCTCGAAGGTGCTGGGCGCGAAGTACACGCCGGCATCCAGCATCGCGTGGAAGAAGCGCCCGAACGCGGCTTTGTCACAGGCCATCGCTTGCACGAATGTCCGTACTGGCTCCGCGTTGAAGAAGATGCCGAACATCCCGCCCACGCGGTTGGCCGAAAACGGCACGCCGGCTTCGCGCGCAGCGGCTATCAGACCGTCGCAGAGCGCCTGGGTCTTGAGTGACAGCCGCTCGTGGAAGCCTGGCTCGCGCACCAGATCCAGCATCGCCAATCCCGCCGCCATCGCGACCGGGTTGCCCGACAGCGTGCCGGCCTGGTAGATCGGGCCGGCCGGCGCAATTTGCTCCATCAGATCGCGGCGACCGCCGTAGGCACCGACCGGCATGCCGCCGCCGATGATCTTGCCGAGCGTGGTCAGGTCGGGCGTGATTGCGTACAACTGCTGGGCGCCGCCGGCGGCGACGCGAAAGCCTGTCATCACTTCGTCGAAGACCAGCAGTGCGCCATCGCGGGTGCACAACTCGCGCAAGGTCTGCAGGAACCCCGGCCGCGGCGGCACGCAGTTCATGTTGCCGGCGACGGGTTCCACGATCACGCAGGCGAGGGTCTTGCCGATCTCGTCGAACAACTTCCGCGCGGCGTCGATGTCGTTGTACGGCAGGGTGATGGTGAGGTCGGCCAGCGTCTTGGGCACGCCCGGCGAATCCGGCACCCCCAGCGTCAAGGCGCCGGAACCCGCCTTCACCAGGAACGAATCGCCGTGGCCGTGGTAGCAGCCCTCGAACTTCACGAAACGCTCGCGCCCGGTCGCGCCGCGCGCCAGGCGCAACGCCGACATCGTGGCTTCGGTGCCGGAGTTGACGAAGCGCACCATCTCGACCGCGGGCATCAGCGTGTGGATGGCCTCCGCCAGTTCGGCTTCCGCGGGGTATGGCGCGCCGAACGACAATCCGTCACGCACCGCGCGTTCCACCGCTTCGCGCACATGCGGGTGGTTGTGACCTGCGACCATCGGTCCCCATGAGCCGACGTAATCGATGTAGCGCTTGCCTTCGACGTCCCACAGATACGGGCCGTCGGCGCGCGCGGCGATGAACGGCTCGCCGCCGACCGACCTGAATGCGCGCACCGGCGAGTCGACCCCGCCGGGAAGGATGTTCCGGGCGCGCTGGAAGAGTTCGTGATTGTTGGGCATGGGTGGCGGTACGTTGTCGGGGAATGAAAAAAGAGCCTTGGACACGGATTTACACGGATAAAAGCCGATCAAAGCAGTAAAAAATCTGCTCTATCCGCGGTTATCCGCCTTGATCCGTGTCAAAGAGCTTTGCATATTGCTTTGCAGCGTCTCGGATATCGGCCGCGCCGAACACTCCGGAAACCACAGCCAGGTAATCCGCGCCGGCCGCGATCAGCGCCCCGCCATTGTCGGGGGTGATGCCGCCGATCGCCACCCGCGGCAAGCCGAATTCGCACGCTTCGCGCAGCAACCAGGGCGTGGCGCGACGGGTGACAAGCTTGGTCGCAGTCGGGAAAAACGCGCCGAATGCGAGGTAATCCGCGCCGGCCTGGGCCGCGTCGCGGGCGCGTTGCAGCGAGTCGTAGCAGGACACGCCGATGATCGCGTGTCCGCCGAGTTGCGCACGCGCGCTGGCGATGTCGGCGTCGTCTTCACCCAAGTGCACGCCCGCTGCACCGCCGGCGCGGGCAAGCGCGACATCGTCGTTGATGATCAATGGCACGTCGAACTCACCGCACAGTTCTGACAGGGCCTGTGCTTCGTGCAAGCGACGCTCGGCATCGCGGGTCTTGTCGCGATACTGCAGCATGCTCGCGCCGCCTTCGAGCGCGGCGCGAGCGGCTGGCAAAAGATCATCGCGAGGGCCATCGCTAATGGCGTACAGGCCTCTCCCGAGCCGGGGCGAAGGGCAGCGTGGCGACGGCTTGAGGGTGGGTATTGGTGATTCCGGCATGGATCGGGCTTGACTCAAGTCAAGGGTCCGCTTTCATGCGGGCCCGCAACTTGCGACAATAGGCGACATCTTTGATCGCGTCACGCCGTCCATGAATGCTTCCGCCGAAACCGTCGTCTACCGCAAGTTCATGTGCGTGGTATGCGGCTTCATCTACGACGAGGAAGTGGGCTTGCCGGAAGAAGGCATCGAGCCGGGCACGCGCTGGGAAGACATTCCCGACACCTGGACCTGCCCCGATTGCGGCGTCACCAAGGATGACTTCGAGATGGTCGAGGTCAACGGCTGACCGGGTGTCGTTCGGCGCCCCTTGCCGAAGCGCCGAATGCCGCTTCGGCAACGCGGGAATGATCCGCCATGGCGTTGCCCCGATTGCGTCATTTCCCTTGCATGGCGGTGTGCTTGCATGGGGGCCGAAAAGGCCCGGGAGACGCAAACATGCGCGAGTTCGTTCCATTCGACGACCGCTGGTTCGATGAGGCCTTGCCGGGTCCGCTGGTGCCGCTGCCCATGAACTTCGCCTGCATGCACGGCGAGGACGGCGTGTTTCACTGGGTACCGGAAGCCGGCATGCCGGAAAACGTGATCACGTCGCCGATGCGCGCCCCCAACCTGGCCGCGGTGCCGGCGTTGAGTTCCAGCACGTAACGCGCGGGCGTGTCGCTGGGGAACAGCGCGCACGGATCGGCCTTGCACGGCTGCGCGTCCGCCTGGATGGCCACCAATTTGCGGTTTGCGTCGAAGAACAGCATGTCCAGCGGGATCAGGGTGTTCTTCATCCAGAACGTGCGCGGCTCCGAATCCGGAAACACGAACAACATCCCATGATCGGCCGGCATCGAGGTGCGATCCATCAGGCCGTGCTCCTGCTCGGCGGGCGTCGTGGCGATTTCCACGCTGAAGGTGTGCCCGTCCAGCGTCACGCCGGGCGATGAGGCGGTGGCGGGTGTCGCCGCGCCGGCCTGGCACGCCAGCAGTGCCGCGAAGAGGGTGGAGCCAAGCAGGGTGCAAGTACGCATCGGAGCAACCTCGGTCATGCGGAAACCCGCAGTCTAGCGCGGTTCTGCGTGAACCACTTCCAAAGCGCAAACGCTCGCGCTATCCTTGTCGGCCCGCGTGGCGCTGGTCGTCGCGCGAGGGCTTCAAGGCTGTAAAAACTTTCTCCGAAAGTTGTTGACAGACCCGAAAAGCTGGCTACAATGGGCGGCTCACGCGACGAAACGTCACGTGACGCGAAACCGCAAGGTGACGCACCGCAAAGCTCCTTGACAGTGTGCACAGGTGACTTGTGTGGGCGGCTTGCAGGTGGACGAAAGTTCATCGATGCAAGACGTCCAAACCTTTGAACCTTAGTGATTCAGCGATGAATTGCAGTTCAGGTTTCGGACTCTCTCAAAATTGGCAGCCTTCGGGTTGTCAAAAACTTCAAGTGAAGAGTTTGATCCTGGCTCAGATTGAACGCTGGCGGCATGCCTAACACATGCAAGTCGAACGGCAGCATGAGGTGTAGCAATACACCTTGATGGCGAGTGGCGGACGGGTGAGGAATGCATCGGAATCTGCCCAGTCGTGGGGGACAACGCAGGGAAACTTGCGCTAATACCGCATACGACCTTCGGGTGAAAGCAGGGGATCTTCGGACCTTGCGCGATTGGATGAGCCGATGCCGGATTAGCTTGTTGGCGGGGTAACGGCCCACCAAGGCGACGATCCGTAGCTGGTCTGAGAGGATGATCAGCCACATTGGGACTGAGACACGGCCCAAACTCCTACGGGAGGCAGCAGTGGGGAATATTGGACAATGGGGGAAACCCTGATCCAGCAATGCCGCGTGTGTGAAGAAGGCCTTCGGGTTGTAAAGCACTTTTATCGGGAACGAAACATTGTCGGCCAATACCCGGCAAGACTGACGGTACCCGAGGAATAAGCACCGGCTAACTCCGTGCCAGCAGCCGCGGTAATACGGAGGGTGCAAGCGTTAATCGGAATTACTGGGCGTAAAGCGTGCGCAGGCGGTTTGTTAAGTCTGCTGTGAAATCCCCGAGCTCAACTTGGGAATTGCAGTGGATACTGGCAGGCTGGAGTACGGTAGAGGAAGGTGGAATTCCCGGTGTAGCAGTGAAATGCGTAGAGATCGGGAGGAACACCAGTGGCGAAGGCGGCCTTCTGGACCAGTACTGACGCTCATGCACGAAAGCGTGGGGAGCAAACAGGATTAGATACCCTGGTAGTCCACGCCCTAAACGATGCGAACTGGATGTTGGGTACATTACGGTACTCAGTGTCGAAGCTAACGCGTTAAGTTCGCCGCCTGGGGAGTACGGTCGCAAGACTGAAACTCAAAGGAATTGACGGGGGCCCGCACAAGCGGTGGAGTATGTGGTTTAATTCGATGCAA
>SCQS01000016.1 GCA_004299705.1 Rhodanobacteraceae bacterium
CACACGCCGAACAGCTTGTCCGACGTACGTCGATACAGTGTCGCGAACGCCCCACGATCACCGCCCGCGCAGGCGCGCATCAGTTCGGTGAGTTCGGCGGCATCGTCCATTGGCGAGGCAAGCATGCGTCAAGCATTGCAGCATCGCGGCGCCGCCGCAAGGCAAACCCCGTGCGGCCGCCGTTGCATGGCCCATGCTGGGCGACCCGTGCCGTCCACAGGATCACTGCGCCCAGGCATTGATCGGGAACTCGTCGTTTGTTGCTTCAGGTGTGCGCGAACCGGTACGGTCCGCCGCGTTCCAGCGCGCGCCGGCAGGCGGGTCACGTGCACGTTTCGACTTTGCGTTGTACGGCGTGGCGAAGCCCGTGGCGGGAGGCATCGGTTCCTGCCCGCCGCCACGAGACTCGCCCTTCTTCGTCACCCACCAGGCGGCGCCGATCTTCAAGTTGCCTTGCGGATTCGGATGCGCCGTCCACTTTCACTGGTAATTGCAGCGCCAACGTCAATGGTGGTCAGTGCATGCCCATCATCTTGTGCGAGCTGAAGAACAGGAAGAAGTTGGAAGGCACCTGGATCGCATCGCCTTTCCGCTCCGCTACCTTCAGGCTCGCGACGGACGTGATCCCGCTGCTGCCGTTCTCGGGCGGCCAATCGGCGACATTGGTGACCAGCACCGGAACCACTTCCCACCAGATCGCCTTGCTGTTCGCACGCGAATTGGCGATCACATGGCTGTGATTCGGCGTCGGCAGGAAAACGTTCTTCGCTGGAGCAGGCAGTTTGCCGAGCGCGACCAGCACCTTGCCGAGATCGACCGTGGACGCGTGCATCGTGCACGTTCCCGGCGGTGATCCGGGATTCGGGCAATCCGTGAACACCAACGGCTTGGCCTTGTAGGCCTCCGGGATGGCGCCGAACAGCTTGATCAGTGTCGTGCCCAGTGCGCGTCCGCAAAGGGTGTTCAACCGCACTTCCGGCGGACAAGGAATCGCATCGTCCGGATTCTGGTCATCGTTGAGCGAGAACATCGGAACCAGCACGTAAAGAATCGCCGCCTTTTGGGCGTTGACCCCAGTCGGATCGATGGTGGGCTGGATGCCGGCCTGGCATATCGGCGTCTGGAATTCACCTGAATCCGATTGCGCCGCCACGCCGTTGTAATCCAGGTCATCGCGCGGCTGATCGACGCAGTCGAAGTTCTGCGTGTAGGTGAACTTGACCAGCTTGCCGTTGGAAAACCCCATCGTCTGGTTGGGCTGGAGCATCTGGCCATAGGCGCTGCCGAAGGCAAACAGCGACGCAAACGCTGCGCCCAGCACAAGTCTGGAGATTGAACGCTTCGTGGGTTTCATGGGACCCTCCTATCGGGAAGCATACGGTTACGTACGCGCCATGCCCCGACATCGTCGATGGCCGGATTTATGGCCGTACCCTGCAGATACGAGCGTGCGGAGAAAAAGGATGCAGCTCGTCAATGTGAATCCGCACAGGGGCATGGCCGAGCCGACCGAGCTGGATCAAGCCAAGGTCAACGACTGCTTTCGGGCGACCCGATCGGAGTCGCGAAGGCCCTCTCAGGGCCGGTTCCATCCCGTCGCAACCACCTTGCATCCACGGCCAACCCGATGACTATCCTGCCGGGAGTGCCGGCTACACTCCCGCGATGCTCTTTGCCACCCTTACCCAATACATCGCCCCGCAGAAAACGCTGAGCCGAATCGTGCGCGCGGCCACGCGCTGGACCTGGCAGCCCTGGAAGGATTTCCTGATCGATCGCGTGATCCATGCGTACGGCGTGGACATGACCGAAGCCGCGCAGCCCGACCCAGCTGCCTACCCGAGCTTCAATGCCTTCTTCACCCGCGCATTGCGCGAGGGTGCACGGCACGCGGCAGGCAACGCCAACACGATCCTCTCGCCCGCCGATGGCCGCATCAGCCAGATCGGGCGTATCGAGGGCGGCCGCATCCTGCAGGCCAAGGGCCGCAGCTACACGGTTGCGGAATTGCTGGCCGATGCGGACGTCGCCGACCGCTATCGCGATGGCAGCTTCGCGACTATTTATCTGTCGCCGCGCGACTACCATCGCGTGCACATGCCGCTGGACGGTGAGCTCATCGAAACCGTGCACGTGCCAGGGCGCCTCTTCAGCGTCGCACCGGGCCCGGTCGCGGACATCCCGCGCCTGTTCGCGCGCAACGAGCGGTTGGTCTGCCACTTCGAGGGCGCACGCGGACCGTTCGTGGTGGCGATGGTGGGAGCGATGCTGGTCTCGGGCATCACCACGGTTTGGGACGGCCCGATCGCTCCGCCCTACGCACGAACCGTCGTGAAGCGTGATTGGCGAGGGCGTGGCATCCGGCTCGCGCGCTTCGCGGAGATGGCACGTTTCGAAATGGGCTCCACCGTGATCGTGCTGCTGCCGGCGGGCCTGTTCGACCCGGATCGCCAGGCCGAAAACCCCGTCAGGCTGGGCCAACGGCTCGGGGATTTGTCGTCGGCGCGCGATCAAGGCACAATCCATGCTTTCAGGGGCAACGGTGGGGCGGCGTGAGGAATCTCTCATTGATCTCGCAATATCAGAAATCCGGGGATGCCTACCTCCGGCGTTTGGTCACGCGGGTCACCAACCTGGGGCGTGCCGCCCGGCTGCGGCGGCAATTCGGGGAAATCGAACAACGCAGCGTGGAACTGCCGCGCTCGTATCGCGAGCAGTTGGCTGAACTGATCGGCCGCGAGTGCGACAACATCGCGGCCTGCCCCGACCCTTCCCAGTACGGCAACCAGGTCGACGGTGACGTCACCAGCAACGGTCTGGACGTCGGTTTCGATCGCGCCAAGTCGGACAACGTGCAGGTGCGGATGCGCGGCCTGGCCCTGTGGATCGCGCTGGTGTACCACGAAACCCGCGACGCCAGTGCGCCCGAGTCGCAGGAACTGCACCGCAGCATCCTGCGCGTGATGCGCGAACTGAAGGTCTTCTCGTCCCGCGTCGAGAACAACGGAAACCAGGCGTGATCCCGGCTTCGCCCCCAAGCGGCGATCCGGCTGACGAAATCCTCGCCTCGCGCACCTCATGATCGAACACGGACACGCGACCCACACGGGCCTGCGACGCGCACACAACGAAGACACCTATCGCGCCGACGCCGAGCACGGCCTGTGGCTGGTGGCGGACGGCATGGGCGGCCACGCGCGCGGCGAAGTCGCGAGCGCATTGGCGATCGATGCGGTGGTAACCGCGCTCGATGCGGGCATCGGCATGGCCGACGCGTTCCGGCGCGCGGGCGCGGCCATCCTCGCGCACCCGGGCCAGCGCAGCGCATCCACACCGATGGGCAGCACGCTGGCGGCGCTGAAGTTCGACGCAAGCAATGGCTACGAACTGGCGTGGATCGGCGACAGCCGGATCTATCTGTGGCAACACGGAAGCCTTTTGCGGGTTTCGCCGGCCATGGCCACGGGGGAATCAGATCCGGACGCAACCGAGCCGCGGCCCACGACGCCACGCAATCGCGCCACCCAGGCGCTCGGCATCACGCCGACGCTGGAGCTCGACATCGAACCCGTCAGCGGCCGCTGTACGCCCGGCATGCAATTCCTGCTGTGCAGCGACGGCCTGACCGAAGAGCTGGATGACACCCGCATCGCCGCGATCGTGTCGCGCACGGATCTGGCCGCGCAGGAATGCGTCGATCACCTCGTGTTGGCAGCCCTCGACGCCGGCGGGCGCGACAACATCACCGTAGTGCTGGTGCGATTCAAGTAAATCCTGTGGCAATGCCGAAGGCTTTGTGGCGCCCGCACTCGCAGGCGCAGCAGAACCAACAGCGTCGACGATTTTCTCCTCTACTTGAAGGGGAGGGCTTGTTTTACGTGTCCACGTGGTCACCCTGCACGCGCTTCCACACGCTGCCTTCCGCGCAGGCCCTGTCGAGGGCAATCAGGCGGGCTGTGTGTGCGGCGGTTTCCGTCTCGGTTGCGCGGCGCACGTGCGGGCGAACGCGCATGTCGACGTGCACGACGCGCGCAGCCGTCGGGCCCGCATCCCCGTTGTCGCCGCCCAACGCCAGCGCGCCCTGCCCCGCGGTCATTGCGACCCAGACGTCGGCCAGCAGGTGCGCGTCCAGCAAGGCGCCGTGGACTTCGCGGCGGCTGTTGTCGACACCGAGGCGCTTGCACAACGCGTCCAGCGTGTTTTTCTGGCCGGGATATTTCTGGCGCGCCATCGCCAGCGTGTCCATCACCGTCGCGTGATCGGCGATGCGCCCGAAGGCGGCGCCGGTGCGCCGCAGCTCACTATCGAGGAACGCCGTGTCGAACGCGGCGTTGTGGATCAACAGTTCGGCACCGTCGATGAAGGCCACGAATTCCTTGGCGACTTCGGCGAAGCGCGGCTTGTCGCGCAGGAACTCGTCGGTGATGCCGTGCACCGCCACCGCGCCGGCGTCGATCGCACGCTCGGGGTTGAGGTAGCGGTGGAACTCGCGTCCGCTGGGCCGGCGATCGACCAGCTCGACGCAGCCGATTTCGATGACACGGTGCCCCTGCTCCACTTCGAGTCCCGTGGTTTCCGTATCCAGCACCACCTTGCGCGTCACGTCGTCTCCTTGAAATTTTCCGCCTGCATGCGCGCCGCCAGATCCACACGCTCGTTCTCGGGATGGCCCGAATGCCCCTTCACCCACGCCCAGCGTACCCGGTGGTGCTGACAGGCTGTCGACAGTCGTTGCCACAGTTCCTGGTTCTTGACTGGCTGCTTGTCGGCCGTGCGCCAACCGTTGGCGCGCCACTTCGCGACCCACTGTTCGATGCCCTGCTGCACGTAACGCGAGTCGGTGGTGAGCGTCACCTTGCAGGGACGCTTCAAGGCTTCCAGCCCGGCGATCGCGGCCATCAATTCCATGCGGTTGTTGGTGGTGTCGCGCTCGCCGCCTGCCAGCAGTTTTTCGGTACCGCGCCAGCGCAGCAAGGCCGCCCAGCCGCCCGGCCCCGGATTGCCGAGACAGGCGCCATCGGTGAACAGCGCCACGGTTTCGTCCGCCCCCGTCACGCGCATTCCCGATGCGCGCCCGGCAGCAAGGTGTTGTGTTCGACCGCACGCAGGCTGGCAGGCTTGCGCAACGGCAGGGTCGCCAGCACGCTGCGACGCGCCTCGACCACCCAGGCGCCCCCGAAACTTAGCGTCAGCCAATGTGGCAGGCCTTCCGCGCCACGTGGTCGCGGCCACGGCGCACCACAACGCACCGCGGGTATCACATCCAGTCCGGTCGCGCGCAATGCTCGTTCCCAGCGCCCCGGCGCCACGCCGCGATGCCACAGCGAGCGCGGATGCAATCCGGCGATCAGCAGGGTTCCGTGCGGCGCCAGCACGCGTGCCAGTTCGGTCGCGCACGCCGGATCCAGTCCCGGCGTGAAGCGCGCCAGCACGGCGCTGAAGGAATCGTCAGCGAAGGGCAGTTCGGCCAGATCGGCCTGCAACGATCCCTGCCAGCGCGTGGCCGATCCCGCAGGTTGCAGCCCGGTCCAGCAGGCAACCCCTGTCACCGCAGGTGCCGGCATCGGCATACCGTCGATCTGCAAGCCATGGGTACCCGCCACCCGCGCGAGGCGGGCCACGCAGAATGCCGACACGTCGGCGCCGATCGACGCCAGCGCGGCACGGTCACGATCCGATCTTGGTGCTGGCTGCTCGCTTGGCAATCGATCTCGGGGGCTGGTTGCACTTCGCACATTGTGACGGAATCGTGACCAAACGATAAGCGATGGCCACCATTTAACGCTCAGCTAACGAGTCGGGTGGGGTGGCCTGATAGGGTCGCTTCTTTTTGACGCAACGCTCGATGCCGTCCCTGCGCCCCCTGCCAGCCTTGCGCGACAACTACATATGGATGCTGGCCGATCCCGAAGCCGGCACCGCATTGATTGTCGACCCCGGCGAGGCGGGTCCGGTGCTGGACGCGCTCGCTGCCGACGGCCTTGCGCTCACCACGATCCTGCTGACCCACCACCACGCCGACCACATCGGCGGCGTGCCGGAGCTGCTGGCGCGGTTCCCCGCGGCTGCAGTCATTGCACCGTACGACGATCGCATTCCAGCCGCCACGCGGCGTGTGGGTCATGGCGACGTGGTCGAACTCGTTTCCCCGGTCGCGCGCTTCGAAGTGCTCGAAGTGCACGGACACACCCGCAGCCACATCGCCTATCACGGCGAGGGTCTGGTGTTCTGCGGAGATACCCTGTTCAGCCTCGGCTGCGGGCGCCTGTTCGAAGGCACACCCGCGCAGATGCTGGACTCGCTGGATCGCCTGGCCGCGCTGCCGGGCAACACCCGGGTCTGCTGCGCGCACGAATACACCCTCGCCAATGCCGCCTTCGCACGAACGGTGGAACCGGACAACCGCGCCCTCGCAAACCGGATCGACGCGGCCCGTGTGCAGCGCGCGCACCACACGCCCACCCTGCCGGCGGTGCTGGACGAAGAGCTGGCCGCCAACCCGTTCCTGCGCGTGGACGCGATCGCCGACGATCGCATTCCGTGGCCGGGCAACACCAAGCCACCTTACCGACGCGTGGATCGATTTGCCGCGCTGCGATTGGCCAAGGACCACTTCCCGGCATGAGCATGCGACGCACCGGCATTCGCCTTGGATTGACGCTTGCCGTCTGCGCTGCACTGGCCGCCTGCGCGACCCAGCCCCAGAAGCCGACATTCGCGCCTGCGGTCATCACCCCGATTCCCGTAGTGCCCGCTCCTCCGGTTGCCACCGCGCCTTCCACAACGAAGTCATCCTCCGACCAACCCTGGGCCGGCATCGTTGCCAGCGACGTGATGCAGGACTGCGCCAACTCGCCGCTGATCCGCGCCAACGCGGCGATGTACACCCGTTCGCCGGCGCGCTTCGAGCAACTGCTCAAGCAGTCCCTGCCGCTGATCATTTACGTGCACGAGCAATTGCAGCAGGCCGGGATCCCCGGCGAATTCTCCATGCTGCCGATGCTGGAGAGTTCCTACAATCCGGCCGAACCCAGCCGCCACGGCGATCCCGCCGGCATGTGGCAGATGATGCCGCGCACCGCGCACCTGCACGGCGTCAAGGTCAACCGCCACTACGACGGTCGCCTCGACCCGGTCGCATCGACCAAGGCCGCGATCAAGATGCTGAAATCGCTGCAACGACGATTCGGCGACTGGCGCCTGGTCGACATGGCTTACAACGCGGGGCCGTATGCCATCATGGGTGCGCTGCGCGACCGCCCCGACGCAACCGACAAGCCGATCCCCGACCTGCCGGTCAGCCACGCCACCCGTACCCACCTCGCGCGGCTGATGGCGCTGAGTTGCATCATCCGCCAGCCGCGGCGTTTCCATGTCGAACTGCCCAAGCCCACGGCCGGCGACGAGTTGGCCGCGGTGACGGTGCCAGCCGGCACCCGCCTTAAAGCCGCTGCCGGCATGGCCGAAATCTCCGAGGCGAAACTGCGCAAGCTCAATCCCGGCTACCGCGGTACCCGCGTGCCCGATGACAGCCCGCGCACCCTGCTGTTGCCCACAGGCGCAGCGGAATCGCTGACGACGGCGCTGGTGGTGGACAGTTCCGAGTCGGTCGCGCAGGTCAACACCCCGGAGGCCAACTCGGGCCCCAGCAACAACCTGCCGCTGCCGGCGGAACCGACGCCGCCCGCGCAAACCGACGGCTCGGCATCTGCCGCTCCGCGTGCCCGGCACCATCGCGTCCGCGACGGCGAAACCCTGTGGTCGATTGCGCACCGCTACCACGTGAGCGTACGCGACCTGAAACGCTGGAATGACCTTCGCGACAGCGACATCCATCCGGGCGAAGAATTGCGTGTGCGCGGGTAAAGCCGCTCACTGCGTTCGCTGTAACAGAGTGAAGTGAAAGTGCCGCGAACTGCGCGCTACCGCTTCTTCCTTCACTCTTTGCAGGGCGCGCGGCCCCGACTTCACCCTTTACCCGTCCGTGACCTGGAAGCTCACAGTCTCTCGACTTCGGTGTCTCGCGTACAATGCCGCCTTCCACGAATCCGAATCGGAGCAAAGCGGACATGGGTTTCCTTGCAGGCAAGCGCGCACTCGTCACCGGCATCCTCAGCAACCGTTCGATCGCGTGGGGCATCGCGCAGGCACTGCGCCGCGAAGGCGCCGAGCTGGCCCTGACCTATGTCGACGAAAAGCTGCGCGGCCGCGTGGACGAAGCCGCCGCCCAACTCGGCACCGACATCGTGTTGCCGTGCGATGTCGGCAACGACAGCGACATCGAAAAGCTGTTCGAAAGCCTCGGCAAGCGCTGGGACGGCCTGGACATCCTGATCCATTCCATAGGCTTCGCGCCGCGCGAAGCGCTGCAAGGCGCGTTCCTCGACAACCTGACGCGCGAAAACTTCCGGATCGCGCACGACATCTCCAGCTACAGCCTGGCCGCGCTGGCCAAGGCCGCGCGCCCGCTGATGCAGAATCGCCACGGCGCGATCCTCACCCTCACCTACCTGGGCTCCGAACGGGCACTGGCGTCGTACAACGTGATGGGCCTGGCCAAGGCCAGCCTCGAGGCCAACGTGCGCTATCTTGCGCTCAACCTCGGCCCCGAGGGCACGCGCGTCAATGCCATCTCCGCCGGGCCGATCAAGACCCTCGCCGCCTCCGGCGTCGCCGGCCTGCGCATGATGCTGGATCACGTCGCGCAGGTGTCGCCGCTGCGCCGCAACGTCAGCATCGACGACGTCGGCAACGCCGCCGCGTTCCTGTGCTCGGATCTCGCGGCCGGCATTACCGGCGAAGTCGTGTACGTGGACGCCGGTTACAGCACGCTGGGTATGGCGGGGCTGGGCGCAGAAGGCAAAGGGTGAAAGTCGGCGGTTGCGCCGCCTGTGAAGGGTAAAAGGCAAGAGCAAGAGCAACGTTTGTCGGGGCTCTCTTCTTGACTCTTTACAGCGCCGAAGGCCCGACTTTACAGCTTGCGAAGCAAGCGACTTTGCCCTTTACGGCAAGCGAAGCTCGCGACTTTCCTCTTTACAGCCGCTGCGGCGCCGTCTCGATCTTGCTGTGCTTGCGCAGCACGGAGAGGAAGGCTTGCAGGTCGGCTTCACCAAAGGCACGCGCCATCTGTTCGCCCAGGAACGAGCGCGCTTCGGCAGGCACTTTGGAAGCATCACCCGGTTTCACCGCGCTCAACGCCACCAGCGCATAGTGGCCGTTCGCCAGCGGCACCAGGGCCTTGGTATCCGAACCCTTGGCGGGGTGGGCCAGCTTGAACACGGCTGTCAGCAGATCGGGGGCGACGCCTGCCGCGTTGCGCTGTGCATCCTTCTGCTGCTCGACCTTCTGGCCTGCGGCCGTGGCCAGCGCGTCAAGCTGCGTGCCACCCTGTAGCTTGGCGAACGCGGCATCGGCCAGGGTCTTGGCACTGACGTCCACGCGCTGCTGGATGATGGACTGCTTGATCTGATCGCTCACCTCGGCCAACGGCTTGGGCGCCGCGGCCACATGCTTGTCGAGGTGTACCACCACCATATGGTCGGTGCCGAGATTGATCGGGTCGGCGGTATTGCCCTGCACCAGAACCAGATCGGAAAACGCGGCCTTGACCACCTTGGGGTTCGCGGCCAGCCCGGTCTTGGCGCCGCCGCGCCCGAACAGCGGCGTGGTCTGGATGGTCAACCCGAGCTTCTTCGCGGCCGGCTTCAGCGAAGTCGGATCGTTGTAGACCATGTCGGTGAGCTTGCCGCCGATGTCGCGGTAGGCGTCGGCCCGGGCATCCTTGGTCGCTTCCTGCACCAACTGGTCGTGTGCCTGCGCGAAGGTTTCGGTGTGGCCCACGCGCACGTCGCGCAGGTCGATGATGTGGTAGCCGTCCGACGTCAACACCGGCGCGGAGATCTCGCCTTTCGTCATTTTGTCCAGCGCGGCCTGGAACTCGGGGCCGGCATCGCCTTTCTGCAACCAACCGAGGTCGCCACCCTGGCGCCTGGAACCCAGGTCGTCGGAATACTGCTCGGCGAGCTTGGCGAAATCCGCACCCGGCGCCTTGGCCAGCGCATCGACCTTCTGCGCCTTCGCCAGCGCGGCCTGCTTCTCGGCTGCGGTCGCTTTCGCCGGCAGGCTGATCAGGATGTGCGCCACTTCCCACTGCGGCGGGCTGACGAACTTCGACTTCTCCTTGTCGTAGCGCGCCTGCAGCGCCTTGTCGCTCAGGTCGGGGGTGATCTTCATGGTCGCCGCATTGAGGTCGATGTAATTCAGCGAAACCTGTTCGGGGGTCATGAATGCGGATTTGTGCGCCTTGTAGTAGTCCTCGACCTGCGCGTCGGTCACGTCGCTCTGTTGCGCGGTCGGCGCAGGCGGTGGCAAATCGACGTAGGCAAAATCGCGCGTCTGCAACTGCAGGCGCAGGAACGCCTCGGCCTCGTCCGGGGTGCTGAACGCGGTATCGACAATCGCTTCCGGCAATTGCCGGGTCGCGAGATCGGTGCGGATGGAATCCTGGAATTCCTGTGCGGTCTTGCCGATCTGCGCGAGGTACGCGAGGTACGCCGTCGAATCGAACTTGCCGTTGACCTGGAATACCGGGAACGAAGCGATCTGGTCGCGGATCGCGGCATCGGGCACGCGGATGCCGAGCTTGTCGTTTTCATTCAACAGCAGCTGCCGGTTGACCAGTTGCTTGAGTACCTGCTGCTTGACCTCCGGCTTCTCGAAGTCGGCCGCGTCCATGGTGTTGCCGGGCGCCTTCATCTGCGACTCGCGATAGTTGTTGAGGGCCGTCGTGAAATCCTGCTGCGAAATCTGGTGGCCGTCGACCTTGGCCACCCAGGTCGCGTTGCTCTGGCTGAAGTAACCCTCGATGCCGAAGAACAGGAACGCGACGACCACCAGCACGCCGAAGATCGCGATGACGATCCAGCTCTTGAACAGGTTGCGAATGGCTTGCAGCATGGTTACCGCCGTGACGATGGCCCAATCAGCCGGGTATTGTACGGGATGCGGCGCGCACGCATCGCATGGGACGCGCGCCGCATTGGAATGGTGGGCGCTGAGGGTTTCGAACCCCCGACCCTCTCCGTGTAAAGGAGACGCTCTACCGCTGAGCTAAGCGCCCGTGTTGCTGTTCGGTGCCGGGCATCCTGCCGCGGCCCTCACGAAAACGGCCGCGGCGAAGCCGCGTCACGTTTTCCGCGTCAGCCGCAAGCGGCTTCCGCGCGCGGCACATCCATGTGCCGCAGATCCATTCAATGCCGCATCGCGCGCAGCGCGATTATCACTCCCCCTCTCCCTCCGGGAGAGGGCAAGGGGTGAGGGTACGACACCCGCGTAATGTTCGACCATACGCGTGTCCGAACCATCATCCGGCGCTGCGCGCCACCACGGAGCTCTTGGCCACGGATGGCGGTTCTCCCTAAGGGAGAAGGATAAAGCCCAAGCGCGTAGCGCGTAGGTTGGGGTGACCCCGAGCTCCATCCGGGCGAACCCCAACGTTCACTCCGAAACCCTGTTGGGGATCGCCTGAGGCCGCTCACCCCAACCTGCGATTCTACGATTCGCGCGGAGTGTATTCCTCAAAACGCGGCGGCCGACGCACATTGCACGTCGGCCGCCGAAAACCTGGCACGACCGGGGGTGCCGGTCACACCACGCAACTTCAGTTCAACGCATCCTTGAGCGCCTTGCCGGCCTTGAACGCCGGAACCTTGGACGCCTTGATCTTGATGGTGGCCCCGGTGCGCGGATTGCGGCCGGTACGCGCGGCGCGCTTGCGCACCACGAAGGTGCCGAAGCCCACCAGCGAAACATCGTCGCCCTTCTTCAGCGCACGCTTGACCTGGTCGGTGACGGCGTCGAGTGCACGCCCGGCATCGGCCTTGGAAAGATCGGCGTGATCGGCGATTGCGTTGATCAACTCAGCTTTGTTCATGGAGACTCCCTCTTGGGTTCGAGCAGCCCGTGGAATGTTCGGTGGAAGGACGTTTTTCCGGAGCCGCTGGAATCACGTCTTGTCCGGTCGTGTTGCAGTTCCCGTATCGATGCGCGACTTGACGTGTCTGCGTCGCACGGCCCGGTCTTTATACCAGCGCCCCGCGGGGGCTGCAATAAAGACGGGGCTTGGATTTCAGCGCGTTCATGCAAGTTGTGCAAGCACTGAAAACGCGATCACGGAACCGGCGCCGGCGCAAGTGCCAAGCGACAACGCAAGAAGTATCGCACCTATCGTATTGAAGCGTGGGGCATGTCACCGCCATGCCGCGTGGCCGCGACATGGCGTTTACTGATCCTTACAGGTTGTTGAAAAAGTGCTGTCCTGCAATTTTTCAACACGCCGAGTCCGGCACATGTCCGTACTCGGCTTCGTCGAATCAAGCACTTGATGTGCTTGATTCGCGGCGGCCCGTCCGTGGGCCGCATTAGCAGGATGTTTTTCAACACCCTGCTAATGCGTGCGCGACACGCCGCCGTCCTCGGCTCCTTCGTGCACCGATTCAGTGACCACGTTCACGGCTTCGGCGCGCACGGGCTCGGGCAACGGCGTCAGGGGCTGCTCCAGCGCCAGATCCAGAACCTGATCGATCCAGCGCACCGGGTGGATGGTCAACGCATCGGTGATGTTCTTCGGTATCTCGGCAAGATCCTTCTTGTTTTCCTCGGGGATGATCACGGTGGTGATGCCGCCGCGATGCGCGGCCAACAATTTTTCCTTGAGGCCACCGATCGGCAGCACACGGCCCCGCAGCGTGATCTCGCCGGTCATCGCGATTTCGGAGCGCACCGGGTTCTTGGTCAGCGCCGACACCAGCGCGGTGCACATCGCGATGCCCGCACTGGGGCCGTCCTTGGGTGTCGCACCCTCCGGCACGTGCACGTGGATGTCGTACTTGTCGTGGAAATCCGCCTCGATGCCAAGCCGCTGGCTGCGCGCGCGCACGACGGATTGCGCGGCCTGGATGGATTCCTTCATCACGTCGCCGAGCTGGCCGGTCAGGGTGAGCTTGCCCTTGCCGGGCACCACGCTGGCCTCGATGCTGAGCAGCTCGCCACCCACCGACGTCCACGCGAGCCCGGTCACCAGGCCCACCTCGTTCTGCTGTTCGCGGCGACCGAAGTCGAATCGGCGCACGCCGAGGTACTTGTCGAGGTTCTTCGCATCGACCTTGGCGGTGGCTGCGCGCTTTTTCGTCGCGGGCTTGGCCTTGGCCGGCGCGGCTTCAGCGGCTTTCTTCGCGGGCTTGCCCGCTTCCGCCAAGGTCAGTTCCTTGACCACCTTGCGGCAGATTTTCGCGAGTTCGCGTTCCAGATTGCGCACGCCGGATTCGCGCGTGTAGTAGCGGATGATGTCGCGCAGCGCGGCTTCGGATACGGACAGTTCGTGTTCCTTCAGCCCCGCCGCCTTGACCTGTTTCGGCAGCAGGTACTTGGTCGCGATCGCGGTCTTCTCGTCCTCGGTGTAGCCGGGGATGCGGATCACCTCCATGCGATCCAGCAGCGGCGCCGGGATGTTCATGGAGTTGGCGGTCGCGATCCACATCACCTCCGACAAATCGAAATCCACTTCGAGGTAATGATCGTTGAAGGCATGGTTCTGCTCGGGATCGAGCACTTCCAGCAGCGCCGCCGACGGATCGCCGCGGAAATCCATCGCCATCTTGTCGATCTCGTCCAGCATGAACATCGGGTTCTTGGTCCCGACCTTGGACATGTTCTGGATGATCCGGCCCGGCAGTGAACCGATGTAGGTGCGGCGGTGGCCGCGGATCTCGGCCTCGTCGCGCACACCGCCCAGGCTCTGGCGCACGAACTTGCGGTTGGTCGCGCGCGCGATCGAATGCCCCAGCGAGGTCTTGCCGACGCCGGGCGGACCCACCAGGCACAGGATCGGGCCCTTGATCTTGTTCACGCGCTGCTGCACGGCGAGGTACTCGAGGATGCGTTCCTTGACCTTCTCCAGTCCGTAGTGATCCTCGTCCAGCACCTGTTCGGCCATGCGCAGATCCTTGCGCACCTTGCTGCGCTTCTTCCACGGCACGCCGGTCAGCCAGTCGAGGTAGTTGCGCACGACGGTGCCTTCCGCCGACATCGGCGGCATGTGCTTCAGCTTGTTGAACTCGGCCTTGGCTTTCGCCAGCACATCCTTCGGCATCCCCGCCGCATCGATCTTCTTTTCCAGCGCGTCGATCTCGTTGCCGCCCTCCTCGATGTCGCCCAGTTCCTTCTGGATCGCCTTCATCTGCTCGTTGAGGTAGTACTCGCGCTGGCTCTTCTCCATCTGGGTCTTGATGCGCCCGCGGATGCGCTTCTCGACCTGCTGCAGGTCGAGCTCGCTTTCGACCAGGCCGACCAGCATCTCGGTGCGCGCGCCCACCGCCAGCGTGTCCAGCACTCTCTGCTTGTCGGACAGCCGCACCGATAGGTGCGCCGCAATGGAGTCAGCCAGCCTCGACAGATCGTCGATGCCGGACAAGCCCGTCAGGACTTCCGGCGGCAGCTTGCGGCTCTGGCGTACCAGTTGTTCGAACAATCCGACCAGCATGCGCGCCGCGGTTTCCAGTTCCACCGCCGGGCGATCGAAGACCGGCTGCAGCGACACCGCGTGCGCACGCAGCATGCCGTCGGCCTCGAAGCAACTCTGCATCTTCGCCCGCGACTGCCCTTCAACCAGTACCTTGACGGTACCGTCCGGCAGCTTCACCAGTTGCAGCAGGCTGCCGATGGTGCCGATGTCATGCAGGTCGGCCTCGACCGGATCGTCGGTTTCGGGCTGCTTCTGCGACACCAGCAGGATGCGGCGATCACCCTCCATCGCGACTTCCAGCGCCTTCATCGACTTCTCGCGGCCGACGAACAACGGGATCACCATGTGCGGGTACACCACCACGTCGCGCAGCGGCAGCACGGGCAGGTCGATGGTCGCGGTGACGGTTTCTTTGGTTTCGGTTGCCATGTCTCGTGGGTTCAGATGTGTTTTGTGGCCCGGGATGCGGGCAATGGCATGAGAATGGTGGCGGCGGGTGCGCCGATCAAGCGCCAAGTAAGCAGTTTCGTGCACCACCACGCTGTGCGCTGGTGAATCGACGTCCCTGTCGTTTTCCGCGCCCCTCCCGGGGGCGCGGGTGACTTCTCTTTGCCTGGCCAAAGAGAAGTCACCAAGAGAAAGGCCACCCCGCGATCACGCCCTTCGCCCATCCATGGGCTGCGGGTTCGCTCCCGCCCGCCGGGGTTCGCCGAAGGCACCTCCCTGTGCCTGCGGCGAACTGGCCCGCATCGTGCGGGCCATCCTTCGGACTTTTCCGTCGTCCGCTCGCCGTGTTCGAGGGGCCCATCAGGCGCGCTTTCTGCGCGCGATCCACGGCCCATGAGTTTCCCCGCACGAGCAAGCAGGCCATGGATGGCCGATCATCGAAGCAACCGATGCGCCGTTGCATGACGCCGCGGCGCGCAGCCGAACGGCAGAGCAAGCGCCGCATGTTTGAGCACAGGGACGTGCGAGTTCGGCGCGGCTGCCGTTCGGCGAGCACCAAGGGGAGTTTCGCCGACACGACGTCGGCGAAACCGTCATGCCCGGCGCGTCGTTCTGTCGCCGGCAGGCCGGCTCCTACTTCTACTGTGTTACTAAACATGCGGGATTCGCCGCTGCGCCTTGCCGCAGCAAGGACATCGTGACAGGTGTCGGGCGATCGTGCGGGCGAGCCGGAAGCGCATGGTTGCAATCGAGAACA
>SCQS01000017.1 GCA_004299705.1 Rhodanobacteraceae bacterium
CGGATTTCCTCGCTGCACGACGAAGCACGTGAGACGATGAACGCACTCCAGCGTGAATCCGAACACGACACAACCGAAGCCCCGCTGGCTTTGGTTGCATGACCATCGAACCCCGATCCTTCACAGGATCGGGGTTTCTCTTGCCCGCGATTCGGAAATGCGAGGGGACAGCTCGCAACACTGGCAGCGGCAGTCCTGCGCTCACCGCGATGAAGCCGACCAATCGGGTCAGGCAACCGGGAGCAAAGCAATGAAAAAGACCCCATCGAAGAACTGGAACGGCGTGAAGGGGCGTCCGAGCAAGAAGATGCGCCGCACGGTGCATGTTCCGAGCCGCGTGTTGGGGAGTGCCCTGCTTGCAGCCTTCGTGGAAGGCGGGCAGCGGTTGACCCCCGGAATGCGTCGCACCCTCGGGCTCGACGCAGCTCACTGACAACAGCAAGGCCCCGATCCGATAGGTTCGGGGCCTTTCTCTATGCCGCCATTTTGCGAGGAACGAAAAAGAACCCCGCCGGAACGGGGTTCTTGGTGGTGATTCAGTTCGGCGCAGCAGAGAGCCATGCTGTCGAGACAGCCGGTATCTGCGGCTCGTTGCCGTGTGCGTACTCGGTCGCGGCTTCCCACGCTTCATCACGCGATTCCGCCTCGATCTCGATGGGTTCGCTCACCCAGTCTCGCCGTTTCGCCGGATCCAACATCCGGACGTAGATGCAATCCTCGTTGCCGTCGAACAAGTGTTCTTCGACGAAGGCATCATCGGTGCGAAGTCCGCAGAATACGTTGTTCAGCGGCTCGCACCGCGAGGACGGCATCAGCTCGCAGCAATGGGTCGCTTCACCTTCGCAGAACAGATAGGTGCCGAACACCCTGGTGCATGCCGGAGGAAGACCGTTCCAGTAGCGCGTTTCGTCGAACGCGACGGCGCGAAAGAGGTAGGTCTTCATGGGGCGCCGCCCACACCGCACCACGTCGCCACGGCCTCATAGGCCGCGCCGAGCAGGCTCGTTGATGTATCCATAGTTGAACCCTTCTGGGTACCGGCGGATGCCGGGTTCGAAGGGAAGGGCCGGGCGGAGCGCCGCAGCGTGTTGCGTGGACTTGCTACTCGGTCGCCGCGGTCACGACGGGTTGTCGCACGCACGTGGCCACGGCTCGACGCGGTCGCGGCCGTTGGCCACCACGGTCGAGCTCAACCAGCCTTCGGATTCGCCTCGGCGACGACTGGGCTCACCGCACCAGGCGGCATCCGGTCGGAAGTCGCGCGCCCGCCGATGTCGTGGTCACACATCGCAACGCTGCCGGGGCCGCGAGACGGGCTTGCGGTTGTGAACCCGGCATCCCGCCGGCAAGGAGCCATAACATGGCACGTGGTATCAACAAGGTCATTCTGATCGGGAACCTGGGCGCGGACCCGGACGTGCGTTACAGCGCAGCCGGCACACCGGCTTGCACCGTCAGCGTGGCGACCAACGAAAGTTGGAAAGACAAGCAGACGGGTGAGTTGCAGGAACGCACCGAATGGCACCGGGTCAAGTTCTTCGGGAAGCTCGCGGAGATCGCGGGCGAATACCTGAAGAAGGGCCAGCAGGTGTACATCGAAGGCTCGATCCGTTCCAGCAAGTACACCGACAAGGACGGCATCGAACGCTGGAGCACCGACATCATCGCCAACGTCATGCAGATGCTTGGTGGTGGGGCGTCCGAAGGTGCCGCGCCGGCGCAAGCGCCGGCCCAGAACCGCGGGCAGCAGCCCTCCGGTCGCCAGCAGGCGCCGGCGCAGTCGCAGCCGCAGCGCGCGCGGGGTCGTTCCTTCCCGGGAGCCGGACAGGCGCCTGCACAGGAACCTGCTCCGGCAATGGCCGGCGGTGACGGTGGTTACGAAGACGATGACATCCCGTTCTGAAATATAAGTCATTGATAACAAAGACATTTCTAGCAGAATGTCGGCAGGATCAGTGACGCAGAAACAGAGCAGCTTCCGAGTGATCGGAAGCTGCTTTTTTGTTTGTTGTCGACACGATGTTCGGCGCGCTACGCAGGTGCGCATCAAGGGTCGTTGGACAGAAAAAGGCAGCCGCGCGGAGCGACTGCCTTTTGAGTTTCCTGTGAGCGCCTGTCAGCGCGTTTCCGCGAGGTCCTCGCGCGCCAGCGCGATTGCGCCCGCGCTACTGTCGAGGTTCCGCAGCTTCTCGCACTCGAGCGTCGACAGCCCTTGTGTCACGAGACTGCCCTGCAGGTAGCCGAGCCAGCGGCACGCCTTCGTCTCGGAATCGAGCTTTCGGTCCGCGAGCTGGTCGGCCATCCACCGAAGGTGATTCTTGCCGACACCGTCCCCGCGTACCGGCAGCGCGTCACGGAGGATTTCGCTGGCGATCTGCCTGCCGCACACGCTTGCGCGGTCGATCCATGAGGGGTCGCTTGGGTCCGCGAGCTGGGCCGACGGCGCCGCAGCCGCGGTGATCGCCGCGATTCCCTCGCCGATGCGCCGATCGACTTCGCGACCAGACTCTGGCAGGTCCTCCCACGGCAACAGCCACGACGACTTCGGGTTGGGCTGCTCCATCGCCCACTCGATCCAGATGCGCCGGACTTCCCGACCAAGGGTGTCGCGGTCGGCAACCGTCACGGCTCCGGCCGTCTTCACGCTCGAAGCCAGGAGTACGACCTCGTGCTGCATGTGCTGGAACAGATCGGTTCCGTGGCTGTCCTGCTTCTCGGCGAAGTACCTGACCCCGCGTGCGCAAATGCGCCATAGGATCTCGAGCTGCGCACCGAGTTCGCCAGGCACCGCTTCGAGCCCAAGGATGGGATCGTCCGGCTGCCCCGCGTCGCCGTCCACGCAGCTTGAACCATCGGCAGGGATCGCGATCTCCGGGCCCTGCTCAACGCAGCAATCCCGGTTGATCGCGCCGATCTTCGCGAGCGCCGCGGCGAGCGCGTATTTGTCGCGACCCTCGCTGGACTGCATACGGACGGCATGTTTCTCGTCTGGCGACTTGGCGGCGCCAGCGTCGCCATTTTGTTCGCTCATCACACTATTCCTTCGGTTTCCGCGCTATCGCGGGGTTCGGTCAGGCTGGGTGACCAGGCTCGCCGCGGGGTGTTGCGGGCGATTACTAGGAATGGAGTGAGTCGCGTCAGTTACGCATGGAGAGAGCCAGCCTTGACCCAGCGCCTCACGGCCATCTCGCAGCCAAGCCCAAGACAAACACCATTGGCCATGCATTTGTGCGTGGCCCTGCGGCCGCACCCGCACGCACAACGTCGCCGTGATGTCGATTCCACTGGCATCATGTAGCGGACGTGTTCGTCAGAACCGACGCTACCCCAGCCAGCGGTCCCGCCGCGCATTGCCGCTGAACGTTCGGGTGGTGCCAATTCGTTGAGGTCCACCATTACGCCCCTCCGAACTCGGTATTGAGTATCTGCGCAATCCTGCGCAGCTTCCACGCCGCATTCTGGTGCGTGCTGCGACGATTCCACAGCCGAATTGCGTGACGCTCCACGGCCTCGATAGGGCGCTCGATATTGGTGTCCTCAACGGTAGGGCCACCTGCACCGCAACGTGTGCAAACGACGCAGGCGTACGCGCCGATACCCGAGCCTTCATGGTATGCCTCGGCCGAAAGCAGCCTTGCTTCACCGTCGCAGTGGGGGCACGGCAGCATTGCGCGCCAGCTTTGCGGCGGACGCACGGGCTTCGGCACGGAGCGCAATCGGATGTTCACGCCGGTTCCAGTTCGGGCTCGCGCAACGGCGTGATTGTCCCTGGAGTCGCCACGGGTTCACCATGCGCGGCCAGGTACTGCGCGGCGAGCAGGCGGATCGCGTTCTCGCCAACGTCAACGCGTTCGGCCATCCCAAGTGAAGGATTGCGGACCCCCTCGATCTGCTCCCGCTTGATGCCTAGCACGTCGGAAACGATCGGGTCGCTCCCTTCGGCGGAAAGGAGGAAGTACGCCATGACCGGCTTCAACTGCCCATCGCGCAGGACTCGGCCGATGCACTGCTCGATCACACCAGGTGACCAGTCGAGCTCGCCGAACACCGCCGTCGAGCAGACACCCTGCAGGCCGTCAATTCCTGCACCGCTGCGCAGCGAGATGATGAGCACCTTGCTCCGGCCTTCGCAAAATGCGTCTTTCGCAGCCTGCTTTTGCGCGGGGCTCTCGCTGCCGGTGTAGAGGACTGGGTTGAGGTCTTTTAGCAACTCCATCCAGATGGAGTACACCTCGCGGTGCCAGCCGAACAGGACCACCGGCTCGCCTGACTCAACCAGCATCCGAACGAAATCTGCGACGTAGGGCGCCTTGGCAATACCCGTGGCCTGGCGCATCAACATGTCGAATTCGGCGGACGCGTGCATCTTCTCGCCGCGGTAGCGCTCGTTGTTCGCAACGATCACGCGCGCAAGCGCCATCGCGTCAGACCGGACGTTGGCAATGACGTCCGTGTTGGCTTCGATCTCATAGCCGACCTTGGTGAGGCCAGGCAGCTCGCGTCCAACGTCCGCGCGCGTGCGCCGCAGCATGATGCCCTCGCGGCGCAAATAGGCACCGAACTCCTTGGAATCCTTCAGGCGCTGTTTCTCTCCCGGCGCGGCGGTGCACCATTCACGGATGAACTCGTCGTAGGTGCCGAGGCAGCCAGGAATGAGCACATCGACGACGTGAAAGAACTCCGACCCGTAGTTGTAGATCGGCGTGGCACTCAGTCCCATCCGCGACAATGCGCCAGCGGCGAGGTGCTGTGCTGCAGAGTTGATTTGCGTTCCGGGATGCCGAAGGGCCTGGCACTCGTCGAAGATCACGAACTTCGTCAGCGGCTTCAGAACTTCGGCCCAGCCGCGCAGCTTGTGGTAATTGATGACAATGACATCCGGCAGGCGGTCAGTCCAGAGGTCATGGATGCGCTGGCGCGGCGACTTGATAAGCGAGTAGGGCTTGCCAGACCTGATGACATGCACGCGCAAGTCAGGCGCGAAGCGGCGCAGGTAGCCGGCCCACTGACCAGGCAACTGCGTGTCGCACACTACGACGGCCGGAAGGCGGCCGGGGTGCAGCGCCGCGGCGATCGCTGATACCGACTTTCCAAGACCCACATCGTCAGCCAGGAGCAGCCCACCCCGGATTGCCACCATCTCGGCAGCCACCAACTGATAGTCCCGCGCAGGAACCGCCATTGACACGTTGGTGGGCGGGTGGCGGAGCGCGAGCAGGTCCTCAACGGACTGCTCCATGGCGGCATGCTCGCCGGCGAGTCTGTTAAGGTCCTTTCGGGATTTCGCGGTAAGGCCCATCGGGTACCGCGCGAGAAACCACGCAAGGTCGCGGCTGTTCTCCGGCGTATCGCTGATCGCGATCATGTCCGCAGCGCGTTGCGGCGCGCGCGCGAAGACGCGCTTCAGCCTGCTCCGGACGTGAGGCTCGCACCGGATAATCCAGTAATCGCCCTCATGCTCGACGGTCCCGTATTGCTTCACAGGCATTGCCTCGGCAGGAAGACCATCGCAAAGGGCTTACCGCCCATGAGCGGCCGACTGACAAGACCACGGCGGGCCCAGCTCACCGAGGCGGCGAGCACGATGCCGCGCACGGCGTCGAGCGCGCTGTACCGCTCGCATTGCCTGAGCGCCGCCGAAAGGGAACCATCCACCTTGACCTCGACGAGCAAGCCGTCCGCGAGCATCAGGTCGGCGCGATTCTTGCGATCGAGGATCAGTTCGCGCGTGACCGTCTCGCCGGCGTCTGCCAGGACCTTCGCGACGGCTTCCTGGAGCTGGTATTCGTCGCCGAACAGGTAACGGAATCCGGCCATCAGGTTCGCTATGCGGCGCACCCTGAAATCGAGCAGCTCCACCGTGGTTCGCGCTTCCGCACCACCGGACATGTCGTATGCGTTCTCGCCGGCGCGCAAGGCGTCCACGCTCACGCCACCTGCAGCATCGAGTCTGGAACCTCGAAGAAACCCAAGGCGCCCTTGTACGGAATCATGCGTGGCAACGCAGTCTGGTTTGCCAGCACGAATCCGAACGGACCGAAGAACCATGGGCTGTCCATGTCGGACACGCAATCGACGACGGTGGCGCTGCCAACGAGGCCACCGAGGTCGAACACTTCCGGCAGTTCGATTTCGGGGAAGCGCGCGCGGACGAAAGCTAGGTCCTCGCGTTGCTCGCGTCCCCACTTCTTGCCGGCGTGAATCAGCAACGGGCCGCGGAACCGCGTTGCCCATCTGCGGTTCTCTACCGGTTTGATGAGACCGCCAGCGCGGAGTGCATCGCGCGCCACAGGGTCCGTGACATCCGGCCGAAGTATCAACCACGCCCAGGGCTGCAGGATCGAAAGGGCCTTCATGCAACCGCTCCAGCGGCTACCCGCTGCCGCGGCCAAGCCTCGATCATCTCGGGCATGTTGAAGCCTTCGCACTCACGGAAGCGCTCCGCTCCGCCGCGCGCATAATCAAGCACGCGCTCGGCGACAAGCCATCGCCGCCCATTCCGCTCAGCGGCCATGCCGGTGGTGACCCTTCCGCCGAAGGGATCCACGACAAGATCACCGACGTCGGACAAGAAGCGCACAAGGAAGTCAGGTATCGACAATGGCCACATCGCACCGTGGACGGGTAGCCCGAGTTCGCGCGCATCGCGCCGATACTTATTGGCGTCTTGGCAGAAGTGCCCGCGCGTCAGGACGTTTTTCGGAATGCGCCCCACTGTCGGCTTGCCGAAGCGGCCGGGGTGCAATCGGTACGCGCCGTCGGAGTAGCACGCTTCGCGGCTCGTTCCGCCCTTTTCGAGCAAACGCAGGTGGCGCTCGGTGTGCTGCTCGAGCACGCGGCGGTTGTCAGACTTCACCTTTAGCGGATCGACCGCAAACCAATAGATCGGCTCGTATCCGACATTGAGTTGGACGCGTTTCAGACTGGACCACTGCACTGGCCCTGGCGGCTTGGATGGATTCGACCACACGAGCCGATCCATCAGCGACAGGCCGAGCTTGTCGTGTAGCGCGAGCACAAGGCGCTCGCAGTACATCGACCGGGATGGTTCTCTCGCGACAAATATGTCGTTGCTCACGTTTAGGCACAGAGACGCGTCCGCTGCCATGTGGCGCACGATCGGCTCAAGCGCGCGCACGATGAAGTCCACGTACTCGGCTTCCGAGGGACCGCCGTACGCGCGCGCCTTCGCCAAGGGATACGGCGGGGAGGTCACGCACAGGGTGATCGGCTCGCCAAGGTTACGGAAAATATCGTGGCAGTCGCCCCACACCGCGACGCCGAGCTTCGTCGAGAACGCAACCAGCCGCACGCCGGCAATCGCTTCGTGCAAGCCGCGCTTGTTGGTGTCCATCAGGCGCCACACGCCACGCGCGCCATCACGCTCGATGACGCCCATGTGCTTGAGCGTTTGCTGGTGCCAGCGAATAGCGCGCTTCAGCACGCTGTGACGCTGGCCAGAAGCCCCGATCGGCACGCGCTCATCGAGCCGGCCATCCGGGATGTTCGCGCGCTCGGCGACTTGCTGGTAGAGGTCCTCGTTGCTCAAGCACGTATCACCAGCGTCCGCGTAAACGCCGGCGACGCTGGCGAACAAGTCATATTGACCGGCGCGATCCTCGCTCACGAGTGGGTGACCGCCGCAGTCGATACTTCGTCGGTTTCGCCATGGAACGTCGACTCAACGAGCTCGGCGAGATCGCTGCGGCCCGGGCACATGCGCACGTCGGTACCGCTGATCGCGCAGTGCCAGTTGTAAAGCGCGGCCGCCGTGGAGATGCAGTGGTGTTTCGCTTTCTCGATGTTCCCTGCAACCGCCGCATGGAGCGCCTTGCCGGCGAGATAGCCGACGAGCCAAAACCAATCGGCGGGGCGCTTCGCGCGATCGTGCGATGTACCCCACCGGATGACCTGATGCACTGCTTCGATGTGGGCCGCGCGCAGGAACGCCTCGATTTCCGGGTGGTTGATGAGGCCGCGCAGTCGGCGAACTTCCGCCTCGGCCTCCGCCCGAACGAGGATTGTGGCATCGACGCCGGACTTTGCTTTCGATGCCAGTGCTTCGTCGATGATGCGACAGCACCGGACCATGGCTGGATCGTCGGACACCCGTACTGCAATTTGCCCAAGTCCGGCGCGAATCTCTGCGAGTGTGGTATCAGCGTGCTCGATCACAGCGCATTCCCTCCTGTCTGGAGACCATGTGTCTCGTTGCTCAACGGCACTCCGCCGCGCCCTCTGTGCTGAGCGTCGAGGCCCACGCACTGATGTCGTGCGGCATGCCCTGCTGCATCTGGACCTTCCCGGTGCTGCAGAAAAGCAGCGTGGGTGTGCCGTTCGAGCCGACGCGCCGCATCAGTTCATTGTTGGCGGTCACGGTGGCTGTCTCCGCCGCGTTCTTCGCAGCGGCAACCGGATACCCGCCTTCTTCGTCCTTGACGTCGAATGCAGCCTCGTCCTTCGCGATCGCCTTCAGCGGATCGGCCGCGGCGAGGATCGCGCTGGCGCGCGGCGCGCTTGTCGGCTTTATGACGCCGACCATGACGTAGCGAACCCTGAACTTGCCGGTCCTGACGTACGGCTGGATCTCGTCGTAGAACATGTGGCAATAGATGCAGTTGGCATCCAGGAAAAACGTGACCACTGGCCCAGCAGTGCCGTCCATGATCGGGCGCGCGGCGGGCGCGGAAGCATCGTGGAGTGCGCGCTCGGGTGTCTCGTAAACGCCTGCCGTGTACATGGCGTTTCGGGTGAGGTCGTTCCCGAACGCGTCGTAGATCGCCCCCGGGATGACGACCTTGTGGTCCGCCGTGACCCAAGCAACGGAGTCGGCGGCGCCAGGCTGGTGGATCACCATGCCGGTCAAGCCCGATGGACCTGCGAAGATGGACGTGACGCTCACCTTCGGGTTGTGGCTGGATGATTCCACCATGCCCGTGAGCGCGGCGAGCTCCTGCTGGCTCGGCTGGACAGCTTGTGCGCCTCGCGTCGCGGAGGTTGGCTGACCCGCTGCGGCAACGCCGGTGAAGGTTATGGCGGCGATGGCCAGTGTGGCTGCAAAGCCTGTCAGACGTGCTTTCATCTATCGTTCCTCGTAACCACGGAAAGGGAAGGGCGCGCCGTGGTGTCGCGTTTACCGTGTTTCGTCTTTACCAGTATACCGGATACGCCGCAAGCCCCGAATAAAAGGGCGGCATCCAGTAGGGATGCCGCCCGTGAATCGCGAGGCGGGAAGGGCTTTAGAAGGCGAAGCGGAGCCCGGCGTCGGCCTCTGCCTGGTGGGCGCCCTCGCTACCCTTCTGGTAGTCGGCGTCGATGAACCAAGACAGGCTCCGCGTCACGTGAGTTGTCAAGCGGGCGCCGACCGTCTCCAGGTTGCGCGGCAGGTTCTGGCCATCGGCCGTGAAAAGCGTGCCGGGGACGCCGTTGAAACCGGCCACCATCCCGAAGTCATGCCCCGAGAAGACGCGCCGGAAACTCGCGTAGCCCTCGAGATCGGACTTCAGGAACGACGTGCCGTAGCGCACTCCAACCGCACCCATGGTGGCGTCGTGGGTTTGAGATGGAGCCGACAGGCCCATCGCGCTTCCACTTTCGCTGAAGCCAGACTGGTGCAGGCGGAGATCCGTCGCCGCGACGTAGGGGGTCAGCGTGCCGCCGCCGAGTTCGATCGACTTCCCACCCTCCAGCGTGGCAAGGGTGAGATGGTCGTTGTGCCCGCCCATCAGCGCGGCGAGGCTTGTACCCAGCAGGACCGTGCGGTTGACGCTGTTGCTGATGTGCGAGAACGTAACCCGTCCGTTGGCGTACCAGCCGTTGCCGGCATCCCATCGCGCGTACACGCCGACCAGATTCTGGCGGGCGTCGATGGTGCCGCCGAGCGCTTGCATGTGGGCGTCCGAGTGCGTGCGGCCAGCGGCGATGCCCGCCGACAGCCCATTCCCGAAGCTCATGTCGGCACCGGCCATCACTCCGCCGGCACGGTACGTCGCAGCATCGTAGCCGGCGCGCGCGAGCGTGCCGTCCGCGCCGAGTGCCTGCACCCATACGCCAGGGCGGCTACTGGCGCCCAAGGCGCTCGCCCGGTTCGCGAGCGAAGCGTCCGCGGCCAACGCCTGCTCCGTCTCGACTGTGCGACCGGTTGCGTAGATCTCACCCGACAGCGAGTTGAGGCTGGCGACTGCGTTTGCGGCTTCGGGCGCGGAGAGGAACTTGCCGGCATCTTGCAGCCACGCGCCATGGTCGGCGGCGTTGCCGCTGGTGACCCACTGGTTCGATACCGCGAGTGCTGAGCCCACGTTGCTGGCGGACGTCAGCGTTTGGCTGGTCGAGCCGGGCATCACCGCGGCGGCAGCCTGCGGCGCAACCTGCGTCAGTGTGACGTTGACCTGCGTCGGGGCGTAACCGAGGGTGCCGGTGTAGAAAACGCCGGAGGCGAAGGTCAGGCTGGCGAACGTGCCGGAGACCGACCCACCGGTCAGCAGATTTTCGGTGGACTTCACCGTGTACCCGCTCGGCGCGCCGAGGACGTTCATCGTGCCGGCGACCGCGGCCGTGCCCTTGACCTGCAGCGGATTGCCCAAGCCAACGGCGGTGGTGCTGGACGCGCCATCGGTCAGGTTGCCGTTGATGACGAGCCCGTGTCCGGCGGTAGTGGCGTTGCTCGTCACGATGCCATTGTTGGTCACATTGGCGTTCACGACGCCCGTGCCAGCCAAGTTGCCGCCAGCGTCCACGGTGGTTGTCGATGCAATCGCGCCGTCGACCTGCAGCGTGCCGGATGCAATCTCGGTGGTGCCGGCGTAGGTGTTGCCACCCGACAACACCAGCGTACCTTGGCCGTTCATCAGCAGGCCACCAGGACCGGTGATGTCATTCGAGAATGTTGACGTCATGCCGGCCGGCACGGGCGCATGGAAGGCCCCGTAAACACCCGGATCGAGGAACTGCGATGGGCCATGCACGGCCTTGGCAGCGTTCACCATGCCCCAGCCATAGGTCGGGTTCGGCGTCTTGTGGCTTCCGTCGTCGATCGGCGTGGCCGTGGACAACAGCGTGTCCGACAGTTGCGGCGCCTGCATCCACGGGAACGCCTGCGCGACCTGCGCGGCGACCCCTGAAATCATGGCGGCAGAGGCGGATGTGCCGCTCGCTTGCCCGGTGGCGAATGCCGGCGGCGACGGGAGCGTGACCACGAAGACCGGGGCCGTCAGGCACCACGCCGCCGCCACGCCACAAGGCGTCGCGTTCACGGCCGATGTCGGATCGGGCCGACCATCGCTGCCGATGGCAATGCCGGTCGCTGCGATGATGTCGGGCTGCAGGCTCGGGAACAGGTACGGCATGCCAGCGTATTCGCCGGCATTTTTCTGCGTCGAGTCGTCACCGGTTGCGATGACCTGCAAAACTCCGGCACTCGCGACCTGTTGGTCGATGTAATTGATGCTCACCGCGTCGGCGCTGGACGCGCCGCCGATCGTGGTGATGTCCGTTGAGTCAAACGACTCGTTGATGAGTTTGACGCCCTGACCGATCAGGTCATTGGCAGACTGGCTGCTCCAGTGGCACAGGACGCTGCCGGACGAGTCCGCGTAGCAAATGCCGGCTTCGTACAGCGAAGCACCAGGCGCAACACCCCCGTTGAAGGTGTAAGTGCCGGCGTCCGAGCCTGTCAGCGTTTCAGTGTAGGCGTCGCCGGCGATGATCTGGGCCATCGTGTCACCGTGACCGCCGAACGTGGTACCGCCGGAGTCGGTTTCGGTGATCTGGGTCGGGTTGGTCGCGCCAGGCGTGTAGTTGTAGAACCACGCAACCTTGTTGCGCTTCTGGCTGTTGCCGGTCCCATCCAGCGCGGGATCGGACGGAATGCTGCCGCCATCGGCAACACCAATCTTGACGCCGGCACCAGTGAACCCGGCCTGTTGCGCCGTCAACGCGCCAGTTGGGATCAACTGATTGTTGGCCTGGCTGTAACTCGGCGGCGGAGGCGGGGGAGGCGGTGGCGGAGGCGGGGGCGGCGGAGGCGGCGGCGGAGGGCTGGGCGGCGGCACAGGGGCCACGGTGCCATTGCCACCACCACCGCCACCACCACAGCCGGAAAGGAGAATCGGAGCGGAAAGAACGATGCTGGCGGCAACGGCCAGAGCCAGACGGTGACGCACGTAGGGGTTCACTTGGATCGGATCCTTGTTTGAGGTGGCTGGACTGCCCGCGGCCGCAATGGCGGCCGTTCAATTACAAGGATAACGCTTTCGACACGTGCCACGTTTTCCCCAATTCGTATTTCGTGAAAAGGGACACGTGTAACCGCCTATTCCGATCCAGATTCCGCCCCGAGCTGCTGCACGCGTAGCACAGCAAGCAGAAGGAATCACGCGCCAGACGGGCGCGGGCGGAAAAGGAAGCGGCTTGGGTGCTACAAATCGGTAGCAGCGGTCACGCGCAGCGGCTCAAGTGCGTAGTTGCTTGAGGGTGCGGGAATGGTCGTCATCCAGCCACTTGGTTATCCAGTCTGGCTGGTGGCCACGACCGGTCCAGGTGAGCCGGGAGTTCGTTGGGTGGCGGTACTTCGGCGCCACGATCCCGCGACCCCTCTGGCGTCGCGGGCGGCCCGCTGCGGCCGGCTTGGCGACCTGCAAGTCGGGTACGTTGCGCGCCATGCGCTCGAGCATGAACTCGGCAACGTCCTTGCGCGTCGAGGCCAAGAAGGTCCTCGCGGAAAGATTGTAGGGCGCCACCGCCTTCTCGATTTTCGCAAGCAACGCGGTGTGTGCCGAACGCAGTTCCTCGAGCCTGTCCACGGTCTTTTCGACGGTGCGGACGGCCAGCTCCTTCTGCAGATTGCGAAGCTGGTCGATGTCGAGCTGGTCGATCTGCGACTTGCTGATACCTTTGCCGGGCATGGGCTCACCTACAGTAACTGGCTGCAACAAATGTTTGCAAACCCGATGGTAGTCGGGCCCTCCGGGTAACGCAACACATGTAACACGTAAAACGCGATATGACGCGTACACGATACACTGAATCGAGCGACCTCATCAAGAGAGCGGAGACAGTGCATCGTTACACCATTTACGGGAAACCAGCTCCGGACACGGGGATTTTCCACACCGCGACGTACCACAAGAGCTGGGTCCAGGAGGCGTTGCAACGCGACGTGCCCGACGCCTGGCAGGCGGTGTTCAATTCCGACCCGCTGGGCTCGATCGTTCCGATGGGGCAAACAAATGGAGTCGAGCGCGAGCTGTCGAGGTTGTTGCCGTGGGTCGACCGCGCCGCGGTAAGGCGCGAACCCAGCACAGCCGTGTACTGTGGTGACCATGGGTGCGAACTGAACATTGATGTGTGGGACGAAACGCTCGTAGAAAGCGTCGAAGCCTGTATCGCGGTCCTTCTCGATCAGGCTAAAACCAGGGTGCCGGAAGCGTCGTGGGCAACATCCCATCGCTGCTCGCGACTTGGCATCAAGCCGGCGCGCCGCCGCGGGTACTTCCTGCCTTGGTTACGTGTTTCCGAAGAGCGCGCAGCACCGGCCGCCATCGCCAGCGAGATGGGGCATCTGGTGTATGAAGGGCTGGTGAGCGCAGCCATGCAGGATGCGATACCGGAATCGGCGCTGGCGAGAATCCCGGACTTCGAGCAGTCGGGGTTTTATCTCGAACTCGCACCGGTGCGCGCGCACGGTCGCGTTGCCCAGCGCTCCAGCAAACCGATGTATCGCCGCGCAGAGTTCTCGATGGACCTCGCAGTTGAAGGCGACTGGCGCGTCGGCGGTGGCGGTCTGTTCGGGTACGGGCGAGTCAAGGCCGAGAGCTGATGCAGCGCCGTCATGAACGAACAGCGCGAGGGTGAAGAGTGGCAGAAGATCGGGGCGGCATGCGTGTACCTCTACAAGGGACCACACGGATTCGCCTTGCAGCCGGAAAGGTTCAAAGCTGAAATTCTTGGCGTCACCGCTCACGGAAGTGTTCGGATCAAGGCATTCGACCACGTGAATGGTGAGTGGTTTGAAGCAACAGTACGTCGCGCCTCGCTATCCCCGCTATAGCGACCAGGAAGGCGCAGTGCCGAATCGGCTTGGGTCAACCGGACACCAAAAAAAAGACACCCCGGGTCGAATGATCCGGGGTGTTGTTGTAGTGCGTCATGCCGCAGCAGCTTGCCTTGCAGCCAACCTGGACTGCTTGGTCTGCAGAAGCCGCAGGATCTCGGTGCGATCCGCATCCGTCGCATTCTCCAAGCTGTCGACGCCGCACCAGGCCGCGATATGTGCTACCTCGGTGTGGGTTGCGGTTGCCAGCTCCTTGATCTGCTCCAGCACGGTGCCACCGGCCTTCGGCGCGGGGGCTTGCGCCATCGCCGGACGCGTTGATTGCCTCGGCCGGTTCGGCTGGGGTGACGGCGGGTTCGACTTCGGCACGGAGCGTACCGGAGTGGGCCTCGCCGACTGGGGTGGCGCGTCGTCCGCATCACCATCCGATTGGGCGTCGGTGTCCAGTTTCGCGTAGACGGCAAGACCGTACCCGGAAGCCACGGCGATGGCCTTCGTCAGACCACGCATGACCGACTTGTTCCAGTCGCTTGCGCTCGGGTCCGTCAGACTCTGGTTGCCCAGCTTCCGCAGTCCGTTCCTGGTCTGCACCATCGCGGTGCCCATGATGGGCAGCCACTCGGTGTGCTTGCGATTGCGGTAAGTGACGGTGACGCCGACGGAGAAGCCGGTGCCCGAGGGCTTGTACGGCCGCATGGCGACTTCGCCGGTTTCACGGTCGATGATTTCACGCACCTCGACTTCCCAGAGGAAGTGCGGGTCAGCGAGTTTGACGGCCGCGAGGGCGAACGCCCACTCGATGTACTCGGCGCCGGTTTCCTCGACCACCTTCACCACGGGCTCAACTTGATGAAGGTCCGTGGTGGGTCCGATCTTGCCGATCGCCTTCGCGAATTCCTCGCCGTTGCCGCCGAAGTTCGCGTAGAGGTCGAGACCGATCCCGGTGGTGCATGCGATCGCCTTCGCACGGCAACGCGAAATCGCGTCGCCGACGTCGCGAGCCGTGAGGCTGCCGAACTCGATCGACCTGAAGCGGCTGTCCTGCACCGGCAGGTAAATCCGCTGCACCGCCCCGTCTTCGTAGACGTGGTCGATTGCCACAACGGCACCACCGAACACTTCCCACTCGGCACGGGACTGGTCGAACTCGACCACGCGCTGCTGAGGCGCACCCGCCAGCCCAACCGTCATCGCCCACGGAAGGTATGACAGCTTCTTGCCATTCCCCCCTTTGTGCGAACTGACCAGACTCCGAAGGTCACGGTCAATTTTGAATTGCTGCATGGGTCCTCCATTCCGATTGACCGCCCACCAAGGGCAGTCTTCGTAGGAGTTGGCTCGATTTCACACCCTGACCCGTTGCGAGTCGGTACCATAGGCCTGCGAAACCGCCTTACGGCGCTCCGTGCCATAATAGGGAAAACCCCCGCGAGGTCATGCCATGCTGTACCACGGATTCCGAAACATTGCCCTGTTGTCAGGATTTGCCTGGAAGGGCCACGACGGCCGCTGGCTGCTGCGTCAACGGGAACCGCTTGCCCTCGCACTGCCGCTGGTGATCGGTGATGGCGTCCGCGAGCCGGAGAACCGCGAAGCCATCGACGTCGTCGGGCACCTCGTCATGCACGAAGGCGGCGCCGTCATGCTGGTGACCCACCTGGACCGTGCAGCGGCCAGTTCGTTCCCGCGCCGCCTTGACTGGACGGTGCCGGGCATCGCGCAGGGGGATCCGCTGTTCCCGGAATGGCACGTGACGAAGCATTGGCGCGAAGTCGGTGATGCGCCAGTCGACGTGAACGATGAGATTTTGAAAACCCTGCGGGATCGCCCGTCGATCCCGGATGACGTCCGCAAGGTCCTGGAGAACGACCCGGAGATGCAGAAGTGGTGCGAAGGTACGGCCTTTGCCCACCGTCTGACCAATTTCGTGTTGCTGACCGGCCTGGTCGGACGCACCAGTCTCTACGCCGATCGTTTCGTGACTCCGTACTACAGCATTGATCTACAGACCGAGGCGCCGCCGGCGAAACCGCTGCCGATGCGGCTCACGCAGGACGTTTACGCGATGGAGCGCGCGCACAAGAATCTGCGTGCGTTCACGATGGCCCCCGTCACGTTCCGTGGCACGTTCGTCGCCAAGGTTAAACCAGACGGCGAGGGTGGCGTGGCGGACATTACCCACTACTTCCGGATCGCCGACGCGGTTGCAGCCACGCCGGAAGAATTCGACGGCTTCCCGGCTTGGGCGCCGGAGTGGCGTGCGAAGGCTCGCCCGCGTGCGACAGAGATGGCGGGCGCATCCGCGTAATGACGCGAAAACTCGATTGACGCGTCACGAACTGAAGTAATACTGGGAGGAACGAACATGGGTTACTCAAGGAAAACTTTCGTCATCTTCGCCATGCTCATTGAGGTGGTGATTGCTGCTTGGTCATTCGCAGACCAGAACCATTTGGCACTTCTGGTGGCGACATGCGCCCTGTTGATCCTGGGGTTTGTTCTGAACTTTGCCGAAGATTAGAAGCGAAGTCTTCGCTCGCGCGCGCAGCAAGCACAAAAGGAAAGGCCCTGACTCGAAGTCAGGGCCTTTTTGTCACATAGGCAGCTAGCCTACGGCGAGATGATCGACCATCCCGCTACCCCGGTCGGCGCAAGCGCCAGACCGTGCTCACGCGCTCGAAGCGGCGCGAACAAGCGTATGTCGCACGGGGTTGTGCGACATCGACGGCGGATAAGTGCGTGGGCACCGATCCGACTTCATCGGGTACAAGGGACCAATTCCCTATTTGAGGGTAGGTGTCAGCCGGCCCCGATTGGAGTGTTGCGAGTAGTACCCATGAGAATTGGGGCGGGTGGACGTGCAACCTTCGCCGAGCCAAAGGGCGCCGGGACCCCGTAGAAGTAACCTTGGCCGAAGTCCGCTCCTGCCATCCGCACCAGCTTGTCGCCGTCGGCAGACTCGATACCCTCAACAATGACGCCGGCTCCAGCGGCACGGATGACACGGCAGAGCGCCGGCAGCATCGCGCGCCCGCGTTCGGTTGCCGCGAACACCAAGTCGATTTTCACGATGTCCACGGGTGGCAGAGTGGCGAGAAGCGAGGCCGTCGAGTAGCCGGTACCGTAGTCATCAATCGCAACGCGATAGCCGGAGTCGCGCAAAATGGCCACGGAGCGACTCACGGCGGGGAGGTTACCGATGGCGGCCGTCTCCAGGATCTCAAGGATGATGCCAGAGCCGTCATGATGCCCAAGCATGGCCACCGTCTGCGCATCCTCAAGTAGCGTGGCAGGTAGGTTCACGGCAACCGAGCGGCCACTTTCTGTGTACACGTCAAAGCAGCGCAGCAACACGCGTTCGAGGATACGGCGATGAAGCGGCAAACGCCGTAGCGACGGCAATGCGTCAATCGCGGCCAGCACATTGCCGGGTGATTCCCATTGGCCGGAGTCGCCGCGCACCCTGAGTAACGCCTCGTAGGCAAATACCCTGTCGGTACGGAGGTCGACGATCGGCTGGAAATACACCGTTGTGGCGTCTTGGGCCACCATGGCAGACAACGGGATTGCGTGGGTCACGGTTCTGGATTTGGCTGGCCCGAATGGCGTAATGTTAGGGTCTTGGGCAGGCTTGTGCAACATGTACGGTTACGCCAAGGCAGCGTAACCGTTAAAAATGGTACCCTATCCAAATGAACATTGTTGCGGCACTACGAACCGGTCGGCTTGCCCGCCTTGCGCCATCCCGGCGAATTGCCATGGAGGCCATTGGCCTGTTCGCCACCGGCGTGCTTGTCGGCTACGTGGCGTGGTTGCGCGCAGATTTCCTTGTCGGCGTCCTCATCCTGCCGTTTGTCGCCAATTACGCGACGAGGCGCTGGAGCACTTTCGCGATGACGTTCGGCTACTTCGGCGCCGGCAATATCGAGCTCCCTGACATCGTGGGGCGGTTTTTTGCGCATCCGAATCCGCTTGTGCAGTTCGTGGCGCCGCTGGCGCTGACGGCACTGTTGGCCGCGCCGTTCCTGATCTACGCCGCCGGCGCCCGGCCGTGGGTGAGGATACTCACCTGGTTCGCTGCCCTTCTTGTCCTGTCGGTTCCGCCGGTGGGCCTGTTCGCATGGCACAACCCGCTGTTCCTGGCCGGCAGCCTGTATCCACATGCCGGGCTGCTCGGCATCGTGCTCACCGCACTGCTGCTGGCCACGATGGCCGGTCTGCGCGGGCGCGTCGGTCCCCGGGCTGGCTTGCTGGCGGCCCTTATGGCGGCGTCAGGCTTCTACGCCGTGCATTACGCGCACTTTGCGATGGGTACACCCGCGGTCAACTGGGGCGCTGTGCCGACCAACGCTCCGCCGGCAAGCACGCCGCATGCGCAGACCGAGCGCACGGCCGCCGCCATCAGGATCATGCACGAGGCTATCCCGCTGTCCGGGTTCTCGGCCTTCGTTTTCCCGGAATCGACCATCGAGCCCTATCGGCCCGTCGACGAACTCATGCTGTTCGAGCCGAGCAACCTCGCCGCGAAACATCACGAGGCGCTGGTGTTCGGTGCCGTGATCGAAGACGGCCACGGTGGCTGGCGCGACGTCGTCATGGGGGCGGGAACGATGGCCAACCAGGATGGCACGCCGCGCATCCTCACTGACGCACGCGTCCCCATGCCGGTGGGTAACTGGCACCTTGGTCTCCCAGGCGGCGCGCCGCTGCACGCCTTCTCGACAGACCGCGGCACCATCGGCAACTCACCGGTGGCGTGGTCGATCTGCTACGAGGACACGATCCTGTGGCCGCACTGGTTCCTGCTGACGGGGAACCCCGCCGCGCTGGTCGCGCTCGATGACGATTGGGTGCTCTCCGGAACGCGCGCTGCGCGGGCGCAGGCGATCAGCGCCCATCAGCTCGCGAGGATGGCCGGCGTGCTGCTGGTCGATGCCGTGAACGACTGAAAGAATAACCCGCCCAGGCTGTGCCATGGGCGGGTTGATGTGGGTCACGCGGCGGCTTCGTCGTCGGCGGAAGCCATATCGGCTTCGTCTTCGGCAACGTCCTCCTGGAACTCGGCGTCAGCTTCATCATCGCGGCCTTCTTGTGCGATGAATCGGCGGCCATCGACCACTTCCCCGAAGAAGTCCGAGAAGAACATCGGGACAGTCTCGAACTGGACATCGGTATTGCGGATATTGGCCTCGAACGCGAAGTAGTCGCCGTTGTAGACGCGCAAGCGGTCGAGATCGGTTCTGCAGGGCTCGCTCGCGCCACCCAGGATCGTCATCGAGCCGACGTCGCAGGACCTCTGCGTCGAAACGTCCGAAAGGTCGTTTGCCTGGCACAGCGCCCGGAGCTTCAGCAACTCGTCGATCAGCGCGTCCGTGAGCGTGAATCGCATCCAGCTCGGGTAATCGGCGAATTCGTTGGTGCTGGTTGTGCTTGCTGTAATCACCGCATCGAGGCCGCGGCACTTGCGCGCCGCCGAAACGATGTCCGGGGTTTCCTTTGACATGGGGTACTTCCTCCGTTCAATGCCCGCACTTCGCGGGGTTCCTACCCGGCGCTGTGGGATGTCCGTGGATGTGTTGCGGGGAAGTATTGCGTCCGCCCCAACCGCGTTCAGGCGACGGCAGGAACTTCGTCGTGATCGAACACGGCATCGAACGGCGAGGCAGTCGCTGGCGTCCGGATCGACTCAAGCAGCGCGCGCAGGCGCGTCAGCCGCGGTTCGGCACGTACGTTGCGGATGGCCATCTCCAGGGCTGCGGGCTGCCCCACGACGATGCATAGGCGGCTCGCGCGGGTCACGGCTGTGTAGAGGATCGCCCTCGTCAGCATCATGTAGTGCTGTGTGACCATTGGGATCACCACGGCTGGGAACTGGCTGCCTTGCGACTTGTGGACGGTCATGGCGTAAGCAAGGTCGATCTGGTCCAGTTCCGACTGCGGGTATTCGACTTCGCGATCGTCGATCTTGACCGTGAGCGTGCGCGCCTCGCTATCGTAGGCAGTGATGATGCCGCTCTCGCCGTTCATCACGTCGAGGTCGTAGTTGTTGACCGTCTGCAGGACGCGGTCACCGACGCCGAACCGTGTGTTTCCGTACCGGACGAATGCTACGGGATCGGGGTTGACGGCCTGCTGCAGCAGCGCGTTGATGCTGTCGACGCCAGTGGGCGTCCCGCGCCGCGGCGAGATTACCTGGATCTGGTTCGATGGCAGCCCGAGGCCGACCGGGATCCGCTCGGTCACCAACTGGGTGATCTTGCTCAGGACATCCTCGGGCGTGCTCGAGCGCAGGAAGTAGAAATCGGTGGTTGTGCCTTCCGGCACCGGCGGTTCGAGACCGAGACCGCGGTTGATGCGATGGGCGTTGCGGATGATCGCGCTCTCGGCGGCCTGACGGAAAATCCGCGACAGGCGAACCACGGGTAGGGTGTTGGACGCGATCAAATCGGCTAGCGCCTGGCCAGGGCCGATCGAGCGAAGCTGGTCGACGTCGCCAACAAGGACAAGGCTCGCGTTGTCGTCGAGCTGCTTCAGGATAGCCTGCAGCATGGGCACGTCGACCATCGACGCTTCGTCGATGATGAGGACATCGCACTTGATCGGAGGGTGATCCGGCCGGCCCATGCCGATCAGCTTTGCGACCGTGAAAGCCTCATGGCCGGTTGCTTCCTGCATGCGCCGCGCGGCCTTGCCGGTGGGCGCGCCGAGGATGACTTCCAGCTTGCGCGCGTCAAGCGCGGCGAGGATCACCTTCAGCGTGGAAGTCTTGCCGGTGCCGGGACCGCCAGTGAGGATGCTGACTCGACGCGACAGCGCGTTGACGACGGCCTGCGCCTGCTCGGGTTCGAGGGTCATGCCCGACGTGCTGGCTGACTGCTCAACCAGTGCGCGTACCTGTTCTTCGTTGGCTTCTGGCCAGGGGCCGGGACGTCGCGCAAGTTCGGGGAGCCGCGTGGCCGAGAAGCTCTCGGATTGATACAGCCGCTTCACGAACAAACAATCGACCGTGCCTCCGTTGATCCGGTCGGGCAGAGTGTCAGCGATCAGCGCAGGGTCTTCTGCCTGGAGCTCCGCGTCCACGCACGGCGAGATGAGCTCGGCCGGGAGGCTAAGGAGTTCGGTGGCGTCATGGATGGCGCCGGCGACGGTCATGCCGCAGTGGCCGTGCTTGGCGGCCACGTCGGAGAGGTGCAGGAGCCCTGCGGTGATCCGCTTTGGGCTGTCGTGGGGGACGCCGAGCTTGGCGGCGATCGCGTCGGCCGTTGCGAAGCCGATGCCACGCACGTCGGCGGCGAGGCGATACGGGTTCTTGCGGATCAGGTCAATGGCCGCGGCACCGTAGCGCTTGTAGATGCGCACCGCCATGGCATGGGTGATGCCCTGGTCGGCCAGGAACAGCATGATCGTCTGGGCGGCTTTCTGCTCGCCCCACGCGGTCGAGATGCCGTCGAACTTTTGTTCGCCGATGCCGTGTACCTCGAGCAACCGCTCGATCTCGTTGTCCATGATGTCGAGCGTGGCTGGACCGAAGGCCGCGACGATGCGCTTGGCCAGCGTTTCGCCGACACCGGGCAGGATCCCCGACGCGAGGTATCGCTCGATGGCTTCAGGGGTTGCCGGGCGCTCCGTGACGATGCTCTGGGCCTGGATCTGGAACCCGTACTTCGGATGCCGCTTCCAGACGCCGGTGACGGTCACCTGCTCGCCGATCTCGGCAAGGCTTGGGCCGCACGTGGTCACGACCTCGGTTTCGCCTTCGGGGGTGACCCGGAGGATCGAGCTGCCGGTGTCGTCGTTCCGGAACACGATGCGGGCGACCACGCCGCGCATTGATACGGCGTCGCCGTGCCGCGGCTGGGCTTGCACGGTTTCCATAGGCATAGTTTAACCGGTTACGCAACTCACCCGTTCGTTCTCTGGGAATAGCTCGCAACAGCCCCGGTCGAGCTACGGGATTCCCGGGGTGGGGACGGCCGCTGGCTGGCACCCCGTCCCTCGCTGTGTGGCCGCGCTGTCCGCGGCCGCACAGCGTTTTTTTTGGACCGCGCACAAGAAAAGGCCGCCCGGAAGGGCGGCCTTGATGAGTCAGAAGTACGGCTGGAAGTATCGTGTACTGCCAGTCTGCACGTAGCGGTTCAACACCGTGTCCAGGCGTTCGTAGACCCACATTCGAATGCTGCCGTCGAAGTGGGCGCGAAGCCCATCGCTGGTCGTGTAGAACGCGCGGCCTTGATCCTCCGGGGAAGGCGGCGACCGCCAATCCTTGAGGCGCACCCTTCCGGTGCTCACGCCGTACCCAGCGCAGCCAGGTTCGGCACGCCAACGAGAGCAGCGAACTCGGAGGCGGTGGCCTCCTTTTCACCCATCGGCCGAGCCAGCAGCCGCGTGCGAACGCGGACGAGATCGCCAAGAGGAGTCTTCGCGTACCACTGGCCGGGCTTCTTGGCCTTTTCAGTGATGCGCACCCATTCGACGGAGCAGCCGGCGATCAGCAGCCAACGCTGACCTGGCTGGATGTCCTTGGTGATGCGCTTGCGCTCGAGCTTGCCGGCATGGAACGCGCGAACGTTCTCGCGCCAACCTGCAGCGTACGGATGAATCGCGGGGTCTGGGGGCGGCACCATGTCGAGGAACCGGAGCGGACAGTCGACTTCGCAAGGGCCCATGGATTCTTCCAAATCCTTGTAGCCCCAGCCGTCGCGGCCGCCGCTGTGCATGAGGAACAGCGCGATGAACCGGTTGTTGAACTGCGGAGCGGTCGGATAATCGAACTCGATCACTGACCAGAGGTGCGAGCCGTGGACCGCGTGCGCGATCGTACGGTAGGTCCCGCGCGTCTCCGTGGTTGAGCCATCCGGATTCCGCTCCGTGTGCGTGCACTTGTTGTCCTCGAGCAAGTGCTTGACGAGATCCTGCTTGGTGGGCCAAGCGGGCGAGAAAAGCCATCCCATGTATCGGGCCTCCGTTGCCGGCAATATGCCGGGTTCGCAGGCGGGCGCCGCCGGGCCGGCGCAGAGGTGTTGCGCCTGATTGCCATGTGCGGCGGATAACAAAAAGACCCTCCCGCGAAGGGAGGGTCTGGACAAGCTAGTTGATTGTGGGTCGCGGCGCGGCGAGGGCGATACGACCCTCGGCGTCGCGTACTGCGGTGTCGCGATTCTCGCCATAACCCCAGGCTGTCCATTCACGATCACGGACCAGAACGGCAAGCTCGCCGCGATGGGCGAAGCCTTCCTTGTCGGGAACATTGCGGACCTCAACGATTCTGCGCACTGCCGGTCTCCTTCTTGGTTGCGTTGCAGAACACGTCGTGGTGGACGGGCGCGCTCGCGCGCCAGAGGCTGAGCGTTGCTGGTTGCAAGACTGTCCTCGCGTCGCGTCGCCACGGCATGTTCGAAGTGGAGACGGATCCGGTGCGCCGAGCGGCGTTGCGAGGTGTGCCCGTGAGTGTCGCCGGTGCAGGCGCGCGGATACGAAAGCCCGGCGATCGCCGGGCTGTAATGGGTGGTTCGCGAAGCGCACGCAATCAGCCTGCCTCGGCGTCGGCCCTCTCGAGTTCTTCCTGCAGTTCGTCCAGCTCGGTGTGGACGTAGTGGCTCGTGGTTGCGATGTTCGCGTGCCCAAGGAGCGACTGGACGCTTTTGACGCCTACGCGCTCATCGAGCAGGTGCGTGGCACGGCTGTGACGGAGCCAGTGGGTGGACGCATCGCGAAGCGCCTTGGCATCGCGCTTGTTGTCTTCGCTGTCCGCGTGTTCGGCAGCTTTCAGCAGGATCGACACCATCGCGTGATGCAATCCGGCGCGGGTCAGCATGTGTTCGCTACGTGTCGACGCAACCAGCGGAATTTTGGCCTCGACTTTCGGGTCGTCCGGTAGGGGTGACAACCCGAGTGCCGTCCGGTACTCGCGCAATTCGGCGAGTAGCGCGGGGCCTACCGGGATTTCACGCGGCTTGCGGCCCTTGCCGACGATCTGCAGGCTATAGCGCTCGCCGCGCGGCGTGTCGCGCACGCTCAAAGCAGCCATGCTGTGCTTGGCTGCTTCGCTGATCCGCATTCCAGTCCCGTAGATCAGGCGCAACATCCAACGATCGCGCGCGTACCGCAGAGCGTCGTCATCATTGTTGCGCGGCCGCCGTTCAACGGCATCCAGCACCGCTTGCCACTGTCGGCGGTTGAGGTACCGTGTGACGCGCTTGTTCGAAGCCACCTTGATCGGCTTCATCAGCTTGTAGGGGTCGGTCGGAATCCAGTGCGCCGACATGAGCCACGCGAACATGCTCCGCAGCACCGACTCCGTGTGGGCGATCGAACGCTCGCTGAGCTTGCCGCGCAATGGGCGCCATCGCGGGTCCTTCCTCGGCTTCGAGGCTTTGAGGACCCAGTTGGCTGGCGGGTCGCGAAGGAACTCGCGAAAGCGGGTCAGGTCCTCGAATTTCACATCGCGAAGTTCGCGTCGCTGGCTCAACACCCACAGATAGAAGCGTTCGAGCTCCGTCCTGTAGTTGGCCAGCGTGGCCGGACTGTCGAGGTAGCGCGACAGCCACGCCTTCATGGCCTCGACGTCGTTTTTCGCGTTGAGCTCGGAAGGTCCGCGGAGCCACTTTACGCGCGAGGCCCCGGGCGGAATCTCAAGCGTGATGTCGCGAGCCTCGCTCGGGAAAGCCAAGGCGATGTCGGTCGACACGGCAGTACCCCGCGCTCAAGCGTCAGAGATGGATCGCTTGATCCGCAGCGCGAGCACCAAGCCAAGCGCCAGCGTCATGAGTATCAAGCCAACGTCCGCGATGGCGATGCCGCTGCACGCGACCACGTGGCGACTGCCTGCCGGAACCAATAGCGCGGCGAGCCTGATGACGGCACCGACGATCAGCGGAGCCACCGAGCAGCGCAGCAGGCCCATTGCCCCCGAGATGATCTGCTTTTCGTACCTGGCAAGGCCAGCCAACTTGGGGACGAACCAGCGAGGGCTGATCACCCGCAGCGAACGAAGATCTGTGTGCAACGGCCACGCGCTCCGGTGGAAGCCCAGTGCGGCCCGCTCGACAACTTCATCCAGCGCGTTCATGGTGCCTCGCTTCCGCGCGTTGCATCGCTGCGAACAGTGCACCCCATCCCGTCCTGCGAACCACGATGACTGGGAGCATGTACCGCATGGCGACACACGCGACCGATGCGGCAACCGCGGCGAGGATGGAGGGCACCGCGATCGGGGTATGTGCGGTTGGAATCGTTGCGAAGCCGATGGCCGCGACGGCACCACCCACTCCGGCGCACAAGCCAAGGCGTCTTGCGGTCGCCCGGCTGGCGGCTACGCCGCGGCGAAGGTCGTAGATCGTAAGCGGCTTTTGCCATTGGTTGCTCATGTTTTCATCGTAACACGTGGCCGAGGGGCCGCGTTTTGCCCGCGCGGCCTCGCGCGAGACGCCATTCGCGGGGCTCTCCCGGCACGATTCCTCCCGCGCTGCCTCTTGCGCTCTTCTCGCCTGGCTGCGAGCAACCATTCGACCTTGGCCTCCGCGTCGGCCGGCCACGGCAGCTCGAGATGGCGGCAGAGGACCCGCCCGGCGTCCTGCCAGGTACGCGCGACATGCGTTCCGTAGCCGCGCGCCGCCAGGCGGGTGAGGCGCGCGGACTGCTCCTTGGTGAGGCGCCCAGTCGATGACTTCATTTCGATGGCCAGCCCATGCGACTGTCCGCTTGGCACCAAGCACAGAACGTCCGGAACGCCCTTGCGTTGGCCGGCTTCGCGCATCTTCCCGGCGGCGCCGGCCGGGCGCTTGCCGCCGTTGCCGGTGGCCCAGACGTCCTCGAGGTCGTCGGCGCGGGAAGGGTGTGCGGCCGTCAGCAACTCGACCAGCGCGAAAAGACGCACCTGCTGATCGTATTCGGGCTGCGACCGGCGGGCGGGACGGGGGGCGGCCGGCGCTTTGCCTGCAGACAGATGGTCGGGTAGTTGTAGCCAGCGGACGGAGCGCATGGGGGCAGGGACCATGGAGGGTGGTGTTCATTATCCAGCGCGTAACACGGTTACGGCAAGCCGGGCAGCAAAAACCCAGGCTCCGAACGGGAACCTGGGTCTTGTAGGAGGGCGAGGGCTACGTGGCGTGAACGATAGCCCGGCAATCCGATTGTCTGCCATAGCTCGGAGCGGTGCCGGCGGCAAGGAGCCATTGCTGCACATTGCGGATGCGAGCCTGTCGCGCACGGAACATTTCGACCATGTTGTCGGTGTTCTCGTATTCGGCCTGCAGGAGCCGGTCGAGGTACGCGAGCGCTTCCGTCGGCACCGGCGTAACGCCTGCGCCGTCCGCGGCAGCCGAGCAGGCCTGCATGTACCAATCAGCGACCCGCGCGATCTCGGCGTAGTGCTTGGCCTGGGCCACGCGCGACTTGAACCGGAAGCCACTGTAGGCGGTGGTGATGAGCAGCTCCGCGTACTTTTCGATCGCGTCGAACGCTTCCTCCACGTCCGCCAGGTCAGGCGGTGCCATCTGGATGTCGACCATGAACGTGTTCTCTGTGCCGGCGAGCGCCGGGTTCGGAAGACGAAGCCCGCCCGAGTCCACGAGCCTGTTGCGGGTGATTACCAGACACCGGACCAAAAAGAATCACCCTCGCCGCGAAGCGAGGGTGATGTTGGGTCAACGCGCGACCGGGTAGACGCGGGCAGGACTACCGGAGTAGCCGTTGCCGACGACTTCGACGCGCTCTCCCGTGTACACGGGAACGTCAGCCGCCTGGGTGATCGCCACGACCTGCGAGGGACTGTAGCGACCCGCATCGAGCCTGACAGTCACGGCAACGCCGGGTTGACGGTACGCCTGGTTGGAAACCGCGGTACCGACGACGGCGCCAACCAATGTGCCGAGTGTGGTGGTGACCTCGCGGGCGCGCCACGTGCCACCCATCTGGTTGCCGATCATTCCGCCGATCGCAGCACCGATCCCGCTGGCAGCGTAGGAATGGAAGCTGCTGGGGCGGACGTTGACCGGACGAACGTCCAGGACGGTCCCGAAGTGAACCTGCTGGACGGTCTGAGCACCGTAGGTGGTGTACTCGTTTGCGCTGAACGGGTAATACCCGCTCATGCTCGGCGGGAGCGTCGAGCAGCCGCCGAGAAAAGCGATGGCCACCGCGGCGACGAGAACGCTGATGATCTTGTTCATGATGGCCTCCTTGGGCCGAAACGGATTCGCCAAGGAGGGGCGGGCGACCACTCGCCCGCTGTTGCGAGAAGTAACTATTCTGGCGTCAGGGGAGCAGGCGGTTCAGGGTGTCGGCCAGATGAAGTCCACCGACCACAAGCTGCTCGTCCACCGTGGATTCCCATTGCCTGGCGTAGCTGTCCGGAACGTCCGCCGGCGGGTAGAACCCGGGAACCTCGGTGATCCGACAGGAGCGCTCTACCCAGTCGATGGGGTTGGTGTCGCCATCATTGATGCCAGGCGTGAACGAAAGCTCCACGAGGCGCTGGACGTAGGGACGCCGCCATGCACCGTAGTAGTCGATGAGGCCCGTATCCCATAGATGGTGAAGATTCGTCCGGTGCCCGTTGAAGGTGATGCGGTAGGTGTTCCCGCCATCATCGAAACGCGCATTGTGCAGGGGTTGGGAGCTGTCGCCGCCGGCAAGATGGATGACGTACTTGAGCGCGAGGTAGCGCTGGCCAGCATCGGCGCGTGGATTCGCAAGTATGGCTTCCTCGCGGCGCAGCGCGCCAACGAGGCAATCACCGCCGCGGCATTCGAGTTGCGAAACGTAGTGGCAGTGCAGGGCGCTCGGGATGTCGACGAAATGCCAACCGGCGGTTTCGGCATTCCGCGCGGTATCGGCCCACGACGCGACATTCTCCATGGTGTCGCCGGGCCGGTAGGCCAGAATCGCACGCACTTGTGCGGCGGTTTCCGCCGTCAGGTGGGCCTCGGCAATCTTGGCGATGATCCGGTGGCCATCGCGCCCCCACGCCAGGGCGGGACGCGGTGCAAGGCAAGCGAGCGAAGCGGCGACCAGGATCGTGGAAAGGCGCACCATGACTCGGCTTCGGCCAGAGGGGGCGAACGCGGTACCAGCATCGTGAAGTGATGGCATGGCGCCATTCTACCAGTCAGATGAGTTACACGGTTACGTCTAATGCATTCCCGTGTTCACTGTACGTACTCCGTCAGCCAAGAGCAGGCGGTGGGCATTGTCCGCAACAGGTAGTCGGGCCGGCCGGGCCCGGTGCATCGAACCCGCCGACCTGGCGGAACCGGAGATGCGAATTGGATACGAAAGTCGAACCGCAGGAAGCTGCAGGCGAGCAGGCTCCCACTTACGGCGATGCCGTGGATCGGGTGATCGACCTGGCTGACCAGTGGCGCGAAACCGCGCGACACACGGGCGGTGAGTTGGCAGACGCAATTCTCAATTGCGCGTGTGCGCTCGAACGCGAGTTCGGTGTGCTGAAGCGCGTGGTCGGCATCTACATGGTTGACCGAGCATTCGGCGGCCACGAAGAAGGCGGCTGGTACTACGACACCGGCGTCCTGTTCAAGGATTTCGAGCCGATCATCTGCCGCGGCAACGAGGAAGCCCGCGCGGCGCATGCGAAGTGTGAGGCGTACATCGCCGAGCACAAGATGAACGATGGGCGCCACGACCCGAACTCGGTCCTGTGCGAAGGGTGGTACGCGTCATGGGCATTCAGCGGTGACGCCGCCCCCGACCATTTCCCCGCCGTCAAGCCTCGCTACGAATGATGGCCGCCGGAAAATCAAACTCCCGCCTCGATGAGGCGGGAGTTTTTCGTCTGGCGGAACTTCAGGCCAACGGCAATATCAGGCCATCGCTGAAGCTATTGGACGGGCAACCGTCCCATTTCACGCGGATGGCAGGCCCGTTGTTCCTGGGATCGCCGCGGAACTTGATCTCGAAATTCTTGACCGCCTCCGACTCGACGAGGAAACGCGTCAGAGTCTCTTCAAGTGCGTTCTCGACGTTGTCGCGGCGAGCCTCTTCTTCCGGTGAGAGCGCGCCGGTGTTCAGCTCCTTCACGGTGATCGCGGTCGTGACAGCTTCTGCCTCGATCCACTGCTTGATGATGTCGGGAATCTCGCTGTGCCTGCCGCTGAAGGTCACGCCAGCCAAGGCAAGGGCCACGAACGACGCATCCCGACCAAACTGCTGAACCGACTCGAGATCGGACTTGCTACGAGTCTTCATGCCGTTGCCGACCCCCAGCGGGCTTCCAAGTCGTTTTGAGTGATGTCGCGGAGGCCATTGAGGCCAATTTCTGCATCGGTTACTGGCCAGGCGCAGACGAATGCGGCAACCTCGCTGCCATCTGCCTGCGGCACCATCTGGGCACTCTCGCACAACTCCTTGGCGCCAGCGCCTTCGGTGTCGTAGTCGATGACGGTAACTTCGCGGATCGGGCATTTGGGGTCATCGCTGATGACCGATTGCACCACACCGCCCTGAAGCACTACAACCAACATGGTTATCTCCAGTTTCCGGCGATCGCCGGGTTCGCGCTTCAGGCACCCAGGCGCGACAGTGATGTGTTGCGACAGGTAACCATTGATGCCAGAGCTCGCGTTAGGCGCCGGGAATAGAAAAGGCCCACCTCGTGCGAGGTGGGCCCATGATACGTGTTACCAGCCTTCGGGGAGAGCAAGGCCCAGTAGTGCGCGCTCCATCCGCTCCACGGCCTCCATGATTGTGCTCATGCAGCTTTGGACAGTGGATCGGCGAATTCCAGCACCCAATCCGCGGCTTCGTTGTCCGCCACGTACGCGGAGAACGATTTGCCACGCAGACGCCGCGGCAGCACGTTCGGAAAACGCTCCACGATTGCGCTCGCATTGCGGACGTCGCACCGCTCGATGCTGCGGATGCCGTCCTCCCGCGCACCCAGCGCCATCAGAGCGTACGGATCGTGCTGCTTCGCGGCAGCCGCGAGTTCATCACCAGGCGTGGCCCTGAAGGCATCCGCGAACGCGATGATCTCCTTGCGCTCATCGGCACCAAGCTGCATGAACTTGAGCGCCAACACGGCGCCTTCGCCGTTCATCAGCCCCATGTGGTATGCAGCCTGCTGGCTCTCGAGATAGCCGCGGATGGCCTTACGCTTCAGAGCCTCGAACTTCATAATGTAGCTCATGCCTGTCGTTCCTCGTCATGGTGCGCACGGGCCAGCCGCAGCACGTCGTCGAAGTCGATGCCTTTCGCATCGCAGTAGTGTAGGGCGTCAGCCACCAGGCACGCCAGATCAAGTTTGCCGTTGCTGTCGTCGAAGTCCTCGGCGAGTTCATCGACCTTGTAGAAATGCAGGACGTGGTTGATACGCCGCGCCCGATCGCCGTTGGTGGCGGTGTGTCGCTTGATGCGCCCAAGTTGCTGTTTCGTATTTCCCATGTTCCTCTCTCAATTCGGCCCCAATGGCCGTCATCGCCGCGATGAGCCGCAGACTTCAACCGTGGTGTTGCGGAGAGTTGCCAGACGAGAGAACCCCGCCTGCAATTTGCAGACGGGGTTCGCATCAAGCAGGGGTGGTGATTTCGGTCACCGTAACGGGAGCCACCCACACGTCGCTGGCAGCGGGATAGACGCGCGGCCGGTGAACGTCCTTGCCGACGGTGACGCACCATTCGCGACCGCCGAAGCGTTCGATGAATGTGTCACCCGGCTTCGCATTCCGCATCGGTCCATGCGCGTCAGCGCCGATTTCGGCCATGAAGGTCTGCGTGAAGGCCATCAGATGAGCCCTCGCGAAGCCATGCTGGTCGGCTCGTCCGCGCCGATTACGATGTGGTCGAGCAGCCGGACGTTCACCAGTTGCAGCGCATCGCGCAACTGTCTCGTGATGTTGCGATCAGCCGCAGACGGATCAGCGACCCCTGATGGGTGATTATGCGCACAGATACAGGCCGCTGCGTTGCAAGCAATCGCGGCACGCACAACCTCGCGAGGGTGTACCGACGCACCGTCGACGGTGCCTGTGAACAGGATCTGGAAACCGAGATTCCTGTGACGATTGTCCAACCAGAGCACTGCGAATGCCTCATACGGCTTGTGTCCGAGCTGCGCCTTCAGGAAAGCCATGCTGTCGCGCGGCGAGATGAAGGATTGCGTATCGAGCGATTCGCGCAGAGAACGCGCCGCGAGCTCGGCTGCTGCGGCGAGTTGCAGGTCATGCTTCACGCACTCGCGAAGGCTCCCGCGGTGCCGAAACATGTCACGCGCGCGATCCTCGTCAGCATCGGTAGGGTTGGGGTTATGCACCAGCGCGATCAGCTCCGCCGGCGTCAGAGCCTCAATGCCGTGCTCGGAAGCGCGCTTGAGGATCGTGTTGCAGGGCACGTTCAACGTCGGAAACGGAAGTACCGCGGCATCAGCGACGCCATAAGCGTCAATGCCAAGGTTCAGTTGTTCCATCGTGATTCTCCATGCCGGCACTACGCCGGGTTCATGGAGATGCGTCTTCAGCACGGGTCATCTTCTGTTGCGAGCGGTGCCCATCAGTACACGAAAACTCCCCGGCCGATTCGGCCGGGGAGTCTGGGTTCAGGAGCGGTTCGCGCGGTCGGACTTCCATGCCTCCCTGGTCGCGGTAGGGCTGGTGCCTCGGCTGGACCACACGATCGAGCAACCGGGGTACGCATTCTCACACTGCTCGTCGGCGTGGCCGATACTCTCGGCCATACAGGTGAACGCAAGTGGCTCGTCGAGTGGCGGTGCGTCGGCGTCGCGGTAGAGAACGACCCACGGCTCAAGTGAGTCGCTTTCGGCGGGGCCGGCATATTCGTCCCGTTTCATATCGAGCTGACCCTCCACCCAGGCCCAGTAGCCCAGACGGGTGTTGCCCTCGCCGACTTCAAACTTCCAGTCCTCCATCGGGAACTCGGGGTGCTCGCCCCATCCTTCGTCGGTGTCGTACTTGACGCGGAGCTGCTCCGCAGTCATGCCGAAGTCTTCTTTGTCGATGGCTTCGCCATCGCCGAAGAACGAACCGTCGTTGCCTAGCGCGAGCAGCTCCTGCTTGACCTGCCCGCCCGGCACGTCTTCGCTGCTGATGACTTCGCTCTGGCCGATACCAGCACCGTCGTCGATGTACTCGCCGAGTCTTCCGAGCGAGATACCATCCAACGAGTCCTCGTTACGATGCAGCACGGTGACTTGGATGATGGTCTTTTTGATTTGCCCCATGTGTAGGCATCCTCCTTTGGCCCGCAAAGCGCGGGGTTCGGAGCGGGCGCTCGGCGCCGATGCTGACCTGTTGCGAAGGATGCCCAGATTGGCGACATAAGAGAACCCCGTCTCTCGAAAGAGACGGGGTGTGTACGGACAGTCAGGCGGCGATGGTCGCAACCTCGGCGCGGAACGCTTGGATGAGCGTGCGTGCGATGGCCGAAGCCAGCGCACGAAACACTTGCACCGAAACGCCGTTGCCCAGCAGATGGTGTGCCCTGGTGGACGGAAGGCCGGCGATCATCCGGTCGGGAACGCCCTTGATACGGGCATGCTCCGTCGCGGTGAGCAACCGAAGCAGGGCGTCGCCCTTGACCGGGTGCCGAACCTTGGGTTCGGTTGACCGGTTCTTCTGGTAATCGGCGCCGATAGTACCGATCTTGGTTGCTTCCGGGCCGACGATCTGCATCCGGAAACCCTTGCCAGCAGCCTGATCGCGAATTTCCTTGTCGCGCAGGTAACCCATCTCCGACCAGCACTCCGCATCGGGAGGGATGGACTCGAGCACCTCGGCGAGATGGTGTTCGCAGGGGTCTTTCAGCACCGACTCGAAGTCGAACGAGAGGCCGGCCGTCGTCGCCACGATGGCTAGACGTTTCCGGGCTTCGATCGAACCGAAGTCCTGTGCATCCAGCACCGCTTCCGCGACGTTGTAGCCCCAATCCCGCAGGGTGTGCCGGATCAGGTGCGCCGACGCCGTCTGCTGATAGGGCGGAACGTTCTCGACGACGATCACCGCGGGCTGCAACGCCTCGACCAAAGCGAGGAACGCAACCACGAGATGACCTGCGTTCGGATCTTCCTCCGCCATCGACAGGCCCTTCTTGGAACGGCCGGCGAGACTGGCAGCGGTGCAGGGGATGCCCGCCTCGAGCACGTCCACGTGCCCCAGCTTCCCGAGCAACCAGCCGTCGGTGACGACTTCCTGCATCGGTGCCGCGACGGGGATCGTGTCCGGCGACCAAGCCGGGTTGACCTCCGAGGCGTGGAACAGCACGTCCGGCTCGAAGTCATTGGCGAAGACGAGCTCCGTCTTGACTCCGGCATCGGCCATGCCCGTGTGCACCGCGTACGACGTGGTACCGCCGCCATGGCACAGTGACCCGACCTTCAGCGATTCGCCATTTCGGATCTTGCCGGCGATGCGTTCCAGCCGTTCGGAGGCCTTCTTCTGCGATGCCAGCGGCAGAAGATGGATTTCACCCTGGCGAACGATCACCCGCAGTTTTTCCAGCCCGTCGAACACACCCAGGGCTCTCGCGCTGTTGACGTCGATCACCGGGTATTCGGCGTCAGCCTTCTTGTGGCTGCTGACGACACGCTCACCGTCGGCGGCGATCTTCAGAATGACGCTTGCGCCTCCGACGTGCAGCTCGTACTTCGCCCCAATGGCGAAACCTGCTTTCGCGAGGCGCTGGCCTTCCAGCCAGACCCGCGGCGCACCGTGCGCCTGGCCCAGCTTGATTTCCCGCACTTCGTAACTCTGCATTTTGCTTCTCCACATACGGCCGGTGGCCGCTTCGAAGGCCGTGCCGCGCAGGAATCGCACAGGTGTTGCGGGGAGTTGCCAGGTGTGCGAGGGCTGAGAAAACGAAAACCCCGCCGGCGAGTGGCCGACGGGGTTTGCATTTGGAAACGGATACGCCGAGGTAGAGCGGCGCACTACCTGATCCACCTCACTCGGATCGAGCCATGTCAGGCGCCGACGGCACCTTGTCCGTCGCGCCGCAATTCGGGCAGAGCCCAGTGACGAGAACCGGATACCAACGGTGGTGGCAGTTCGCGCACTCCATCTCGCCGTGCGCAACCTGAAACCCGAGGGATTCGAGGCTGGGAGCTTTAGCGAACCTACCTCCGGCCCGGAACAACACACGCTTGTTTCTGTATCGCTCCATTGATGACTCCAGAGGTAAGAGATTGCATGTCAGACCGGGGCGTGGCCGAGGTTGCGGGCCTTGCGGCGCGCGCGCTTGGCTTCGGCCGCACGGACGCGCTGCACCGACCCGGCGAGATTGCCGGACACGCGACGAGCGGACTTCGGACGCAATGAGGCGGGCGCGAAACTCGCCGCCCACAGGGCCAACAGCATTGCGATGCTGGCGTGACGAGCGGATTTGGAACGCTTGTTCATGGTTGATCTCCTTGCTCGGCCGTTTGGCCGGTTCGGCAATCAGGGCGCCGACGGCGCCGTTGCGTGTTGCGCGGGAGTGCCATGCGTCGCCCGCGCTGGTACAGACGAGCGCTGCATGGCGTCCGCCGCTCAGGACCACGCGAGAGGCGCAAGCGCGGCATAGCGGCCGCCCACAGGCCAGCCGCGCGTAACCGCGTTACTCGCGCTGGACATACCGCGCAACACAGCGCGCCGCAGACGCGCCTCCTCCACTCCGAACCCGGGCATCCCGCCCGTCGAAGTGGAGAAATCCATGAAAATCCTCACTGCGCTTCTGGCCGCGACCGTCGCAGCCGTCGCGCCCGTCACCGCCATCGGTGCCGATTCGCCGCTGAACCTCACCATCTCGCAGGAAAACGCGGCAAAGCTGCCCTACACGACCCTTGGGACCATGGTGAGCACGCCTGGACAGTCGTTCGACGAATTCCTCGGCGAAGTTGGCCGCGCCCTGCGCACCTTCTCCGACAAGACCAAGTTCGAGGCCTGCGGCGAACTCGCCTCCACCCCCGACAAGTCCCGATACGGCATCGTCATCACGACGAACAAGAGCCACCTCGGCTGCGTCATCCGGATCGGCCTGATCCCGGACGGGATGGCCGAGCTCGGCGTCACGATCCACAGCCACGGCGGCCAGGGCCGGTTCAACATGAACCGGGTCGACATGAAGCTCGCCGGCGTCTACGACGTCGCGTCCATCATGCGAATCCCGATTTCCGGGGAGAACCTGTACCACTTCTCTCCCACCGACTATGCCGGCGGCCCAGGCTACCTCGCAACGCCCGACGGCGTGATCTACCAGGACGGGACACCCGGGAAGTACACCGTGGTGCCGGTCTCCGGTGCTCGCGTGGCGACGCGGTAGCAGAATCAACCCAAACGGACGACACCACCTGGTGCCGTCCGTTTTTCTTTTCTGGGTATCCAGCGCAACAGAATGTCACTGATGGGCGCACTCTCGAGCGCGAATGGGCGAACCGCCCAACTGTCCAGCCCGGACCGGCCACTGAAACGTGGCGTCGGTCGGCACAGGTAAAATGCCTATAACAGGAAGGAGTTATGCGTAAAATCATCAAAAGAGAGCCGGCCGTTGATCCCGCGGCCTGCATCAGGGTCGCATCCGAGATTTCGGCGACTGGCGTAACACCGGTACTCGCGAGGGTTCTCGCGACGCGTGGTGTCACCTCGGCCGATGAAGCCGCGGGACGCTACAAGCTGCTGCACTACCGCTCCATGCGGAACATCGGCGATGCTGCCAAGCTGCTCGCCACCTGCATTCGCAATCACGACCCGATTACGGTCTGCGGTGATTTCGATACAGATGGCTGCACGGCCTCCACGATTGCCGTGCGCGGCCTCCGCGCTCTCGGCGCTGACGTTGACTTTATCGTCCCCAACAGGTTCAAGCACGGCTACGGTTTGACGCCGAGCCTTGTCGACGTTGTGCATGATTGCCGTCCACAAACGCGCCTGATCGTGACTGTCGACAATGGCATCGCATCCGTCGAAGGCGTCGACCATGCCAAGACGCTTGGCATCGAGGTGCTGGTGACCGATCACCACCTCCCTGGAGACTCGCTCCCGAACGCGCGCGCGATCGTCAACCCGAACCAGTCCGGCTGCGATTTCCAGTCGAAATCGCTTGCTGGCTGCGGGGTGATGTTTTACGTCCTCGGCGCAACCAAGGATGCACTCGCAGCAGAAGGGTGGGATGTTTCCAGACTCAACATGCACGCGCTCCTGGATTTTGTCGCACTTGGAACTGTGGCCGACGTGGTGCGTCTCGACGCGAACAACCGCTGGTTGGTAAATCACGGGATCGCGCGAATTCGCAGGGGCCAAGCGCATCCAGGTATTGCATCTCTGTTCCGGGTCGCCGGTAGGAACATGGCACTCGCGTCGTCACGCGATCTGGGGTTCACGTGCGGACCGCGTATCAACGCCGCCGGGCGCATGCAGGACATGTCGATCGGCATCCGCTGCATGCTGTCGGACGACGCCGAAGAGGCCATGTCCCTTGCGGCCCAGCTCGACGAAATCAATCGGGAGCGTCGCGACACGCAGGAGCGCAATTTGGACGCCGCGTTGACGCAACAGGATGCCGCGGTCACGGGCGCCTTTACGCGCGTAGCGTTCTCCGATTCTTTCCACGAAGGGGTGATCGGTCTCGTTGCAGCGAAGATCCGCGAGGAAACGGGCGCGCCCACCGTGGTGTTCGCCGAATCAGAGAACGGGCAGCTCAAAGGATCGGCACGCTCGATACCTTCCGTGCACATGCGCGACACGCTGGACGCCGTGCACAAGCGCGGTCACGGGTTGCTCGAGCGCTTCGGCGGCCATGCGATGGCGAGCGGGCTCACTCTCGCGCGCGATCGCCTAGGCACGTTCTCGGAGCTGTTCGAAGCCACCGTGAAGGAATCGCTCGCCGGGAAACTTCCGGACCTGTCGCTCGAAATCGACGGTGAGTTGCCGACATCGGCCATCACACCGGAAGTGGCACGCGAGTTTCTGGACGTGCCATGGGGGCAGGGTATGGAAGAGCCCCTTTGGCTGGGTTCGTTCAAGGTGTTGGAGGCCCGGCCGATCGGCAAGGAATCCAACCACGTGAAGATGCGCGTGACGGATGGGAAGAACATGTGGAACGCGTTGCACTTCTTCTCGAACGACTTGCCGGTTGCGGGCTCCGAGCTCACCATGGCCTACAGGATCGGGTACGACGAATTCAGGGACACCCCGCGCGTCTCGCTCGTGATTGAGGATCGAGAATAAATCGACCCGTTATGCCGGAGATCAGTATTGGTTTTCAGGCGTAGCCGATGAAACGGAAAACGCCACCTGCTTTTGTGCAGGTGGCGTTGTTTTTCTGTTGGAAGTTGGGCGGTACGCGCTTACGCGCACGTGGTGCCGAACAGATCCGCGCACTGGGCCGCGTCGGCTTCGTCGTCGATCGGGGCGGCTTGCACCTCGACCTTGCGGGCCTCGGCTTGCCAGACGGCCACGCTCTCGTCGGTGACACCGGTGAGCGGCGTGACCGTATCCGGTTTGGCCGCGGCGATGCGGCGCTCCCGCAGGTCCTCGTAGAACAGGTCGGCACCGATGAAGTGCCTGCCGGCTTCGATCGCTGCTACGGCCGTCGAACCACTGCCGGCGAAGCAGTCGCAAATTGTGGCACCGGGAAGCGTGTAGAGAAGGATCGCGCGCTTGGCCAACCCAACAGGGAATTGCGCGGGATGCGCGCCCATTGCCCGTTCGGGATGGTTGTGTCGCACGGTCGGGATGTCGCTCCACACGTCGGTCGGCCATGCTCCCAGCGGATTGCCGGAAAGCTCACCCTTGTTCGGACCTTTGAAGGCACGCTTGCCGGGTTGCTTTTGTGGGATGCGCGCCGCGTTCGGGTTGAACGTCGGGGTCGGCCCCTTGCTGAAGATGAGCACCGTTTCGTGGCGATCGGCAAGCCGGTGAGCCGGCGTCAATCCATGAGGGATTGTCCACACCACACGGCTCTGGAATGTGAGCCCAGCATCATCCATTGGGCCCATCAACAGCGTGTCTATCGGAATCAAAGTGCCACGACTGTTCGGCGTTTTGCCGACGTTGAGACACACGACGCCACCGGGCTTCACGCTCCTGGCGAGCTCGCTAACCACCTGCATCAACCACCCGACGTAGTAGACGTACCGCATCGTGTCTGCTGTCGCGTTTTCGCCGTACCGCTTGGCGACGTTGTATGGCGGTGAAGTGAAGTGGCAGTCAACCGAGTTGTCTGGCAGTCCAGCGAGGAAGTCCAGAACGTCGGCCTTGGCGGTCGAATCGAGCATGGACCGTAGGAGTTCCTCCTGCTCGCGTCGGCGGTCTGCCTTGCGCTGCTGGATGCGTGATTCGGTCTTGCGCGCGCCTGTCCTCAGGGCGAGCCGGTAGATGCGCCCGCGCGACCAGCCGGTCATGGCGCGCACGTTCTCGTAGCTGTGCACATTGAGCAGGGCCATCACAGCTTCATCGCTGAATGCACCCGGCCATGGTGCGCCGCCCGGCAATGCAGGCTCTTTGTACATGAGTGCGGACATTCTTTGCTCCGTCTCCGCGGAATGCGGGGTTCCCTGCGCCGGGAGTCGCGATGTCGACGGGAGTGTTGCGGGCGAGTGCTACGCTGGCGCAGCAACGCCACTGGCGCCATGGTTGGCGTGCGAATGCCCACGACCGCTGCGCGTACCCGGTTTGCCGTCCGCATCGGGAAGCGTCGTTGAGCACTCCGGATACCCGGAGCACCCCCAAAAGGCACCGTTCCTGCCGCTGCGCTTGACCAACGCGCGGCCGCAGTCAGGGCACGCGAACTCCGAAGGCTTGGCCTTGGTCACGGGTTTCGAGCCGGGCTTGCCGTCCACATCCGGGAGCGTCATCTTGCATTCCGGGTAGTTGGAGCAACCCCAGAAGTACCCGGTCTTGCCCTTGATGCGCCGCATCGCGGAGCCGCAGTGCGGGCACGGATACTGTTCGACGCCCTCGATGTGGACGCCGCCGATGTTTCCGATCTCGCCCTGAAGGTGCTGGTGCGCATCCCTGATCGTCGGCACGTACTCGGCCTTGCCGTGAGCAACGGCATCGAGCTGGTCTTCGAGGACTCTGGTGTAATCGAGATCAATGAACCGGCATTTGCCGACCAGCGCATCCACGATCGCGGCACCGGTGGGGCATGGCTTGAGAAATCCCTTCTTGTCCTCGACGATGTAGTCACGGCCAAGGATGTTCGTCAAGATCGCCGCGTAAGTGGACGGGCGTCCGATTCCGAGCCGCTCCATTTCCTCGACGAGCGACGCCTGCCTGAACCTCGGCGGCGGTTTGGTCGTCTTGCTGACCACATCGCCGTCCACGGCCTTGCCGCGCGCGCCGACCTTGAGGACGGGAACAGGATTGTCGGCACCGCTCTCGGCCTCGTCGTCAATCTTTTCCTCGGCAGACTTGTCCTGGATGTCGAGGTACATGCTGCGCCATCCCGGTTCGATCAGCTTTCTGCCGCGCGCAATGAAGCGCGGCACCTGACCGCCTACCGGCTGCGTGGCATTCATGGTCACGGTGCGCACGGCATACACGGCATCCGGCATCTGGCTGGCGATCGCGCGTGTACGGATCAGGTTGTAGAGCCTCCGTTCCTCGTCGGTCTCGCCGGCCTTCTCCGCATCGAAGTGCGTGGGCCGAATGGCTTCGTGGGCTTCCTGCGCCGAATCCTTTGCTTTCCACCTGCGTTGCGGGTCAACCAGTGGAATGCCTGCGGTTTTCGCCCATGCCGCCAACATGGCATGGCCGTCCTCGCCAAGGTTGGGATTGTCGGTGCGGTGGTAGGTGATGGCGCCTTGCTCGTAGAGCTTCTGCGCGAGATCCATGGTTTGCTTGGGCTTGAACGTCAGCGCCGCTTGGGCAGCCTTCTGCAGACTGGAGGTGGTAAAGGGGGAGTGCGGCGCGGAGCGACTCTGTCCATCCTCGAAGTTGGTGACCGTCACGTCGCGCAGCGCGGCGACTTCCGTGGCCATAGCCAGATCGGTGAAGTAGCGTTCGCCTTCCTTGATGTACGGCTTGGTGTCCCACGTCGCCGTCCACGCCTTCTCGCCCGTGCCGAACGTGAGCATGGCGGTGTAGTGCTGGGTCGATTTGAATGCCGCGATTGCACGCTCGCGCTCGACGATAAGGCGAACCGCCGGCGACTGAACACGGCCGGCCGACAAGGGTTGGCCAGCGCTTCGCGACAGCAGGGGGCTCACGGTGTAGCCAACGAGGCGATCCAGAACACGACGCGCCTCCTGCGCGTGCACGAGGGCCATGTCGATCTGGCGCGGGTGCTGAAGCCCGTCGCGTACAGGCCCCGCCTCGATCGCGTTGAAGGTGACACGCTGGTAGTTCTTGAGGTTGAGCGCGTCGGCAAGGTGCCACGCGATGGCTTCGCCTTCGCGGTCGGGGTCGGTGGCCAGCACCACGCGCTCGCACGCGCTGACGGATGCTTTCAGCTTTTGCAGCACGTCTGCACCGCGCTCGGTCTTTTCGTAGTGGGGCCGGTAATCCGGCGGCGCCACGCCCATCTCCTTCCTCGGCAGGTCGCGAACGTGCCCGACTGACGCTTCGACGCGGTAGCCGTCGCCAAGGATCGCGCGGATCTTCTTGAGTTTGCCGGGGGATTCGACGATGACCAGCGTGGTCACGATTCAAGCTCCTTGTGAAACGCCAAAGTGCGCGCAACGCGTGCTCACGCCAGCGCCGCGGGTTCGTCACTCAGGGCGGGGGAAGCGTCGGAAACATGCGGCGCAAGGTAGAAACCATGGCCCTCGATGTCGCCGACGCACGAAAGCAGGCGAACCCGGCCGGTGTCGCGTTCGATCATCCCGTAGTAGTAATCATCGGCGCCGTCCACCAACCCGAAAAAGGTGTGGACCTTGCCTTTCCAGTCGATGAACTCGCGGCCGATCAATCCGTCGACCTCGGCAACGAGCGTGCGCCAGTTTCCGTAGCAGATGCACTTGGGATCGGGGGAGGCGGCTGGTGACGCGCGGAGTCGGTATGCGTTCACTGACAGGAACACCACTGACCAAGCCACCATGATCCAGAGCGGCCCGCCGGGCACGATCAAGGAGTAGGCGATGAAGCAGAGGGAGGATGCGATCGCAACCATGCGCAACTTGCGCACGTCGACCATCCAGAACGACGCGAGGTTGAGCGCCATCGCGGCATTGCCCATGACGAAATAGAACCAGTGGGCGTGCACGGTTAGGCTCCGGAACCGCCCAGGGCCGCCGCCGCGGCGGGGCGCGCGGAACCCGCGGGGCCGCGCCGCGCGATCGCCAGCTTTGCGAGGTTCCAGGCTGCATCCGCGATCTGGCCGTCGGACCAGCGATCCTCGTTGCTGGCTATGTATGAGCCAAGCGCGTGCGCGGCCAGAAGGTCCAATACAGGTTCATCGGCCTTCCGGCGGGCCATCATCAGGTCGGCCATGTTCCAGGCTGCCTCCGCGATCTGCACCTCCGACCAGCGGCTTTCGTGCGCTGAGCTCGCCGCGTTGTAGGCCTCGAGCGCGTGGGACGCAAAGAGGTCCCTTGTCGTAGCGGTGGCAGCGAGATCGCGACCTGGGGATGTGCCGTCCATAAAGCCTCGAAATGTAAACGTTAATCGGATATTACTACAGTTTCACGGTTACGCGCACGAAAACCCCGCCGATAGTGGTCGGCGGGGTTTGTAGTCAGTGTGCGTGGTCGGCGTCTTTCAACGTGCCGGCAAGAAACTTCACGGGGCGGTCATCGCCACTCAAGTGGGTATCACGCCACGTGAGCAACATGACCAGGTTGCACTGGACATGCGCCATCGTCGGCAAGCCGGTTTCGTGATCGTTCCGCTCACCACGGCGAATCGCGTTGCAATGACGGATGATGCAGCCGAGCGCAACGGACCAGGGCATGCCCTTCGCCCAGTTCCATTCCTTGTATTTGACCACGCGGCCCCAGTCGAACACCCTGGCGCAATCGGCGAGGTCCTCCAGCGTTGCTGCGCCAGTCGCAGCCAGGGCCCGGTCGAGCGCGGCTTCGTCACCTGCCTGCCAGCGACCGATCTCGCCGAGGACGGCAAACGCGCGCTCGCGCAGATCGCCAGCGGCGCGAGCGCCCGCCCGACCGTACTTCTCCTCCCACCGTACGAGCGGCAGGATGGGCAGCAGGTCGAAGGTGACCTTGCCGCCGTTGTAGCGCGCCCCGGTGCCTGGATCGCTGCTGTGTATATCGCCCACGGCGGGTGCCGCCGGCGACGCGGTAGTAGCCATTTCCATCGCAGTTCCTGGTATTCCGCGAAATGCGGGGTTCCTGTCAGGCGGAGACACCCAGCCACGGAGGTGTTGCGAGCATGTAGTTCGGGTGTGGATTTCGGGCGCCGAATGGAGTTACACGGTTACTACAATGACGGTTTCCGTAGTAACATTGCTGCGTACATTCGCAGGCCCACCGGGAGACAGACATGGCAGAAACCGACGATCAAAGGCTCGAATTCGAACGGTGGTGCCTGATCGCTGGGTTCGATCCGACGCGTGACGATCGTGACGGGTACCGGAACTCGTACACGCTGATGGCGTGGCGAGGCTGGGCCGGGAAAGCCGGGGTGCCGCTGGAGCCGTGGGACGATGGCGCGCCGGAAGGCGTGGATCTGGTTCCCGAGCCTCTGCGCGTCGAACTCGCGGGTCTGCGCAAACAACTGGCGGTCGACGAAATCAGCATTCCGGAGTTCGAACGCAAGACAGCGGACGCCCGGCAGCGCTACGAACGCGCGATTGCCGCGGCATAAGCCGGCGTGTCGAACGAAATCGCCATGGTGCCGTTCGGCTTGGTAACGCCGGACTCCGACGACGAAGTGCTGGCCTCCGCAACAGGCAAACTCGCGATGCGCGCTGTCGGAAGTCCTTTCAGGCGCGAGTGGCAGGCATGGATCGACACGGTGGCCTGGGCGACACGTGAAGCCGGCATGACACCGGGCCGGCTCCTGCGCCAATTGTCGCGGATCGAGCGGAGTATTGCCGGGTCAGGCTACATGGTTGGGCTCGGGCTCGCACGCGGACCAGGTCCGGACGCACCATTCATCATGGCCACCATGTCGGCCGCGGAATCAGGCACGTGCGTGGAACTTCTGCAGCAGTTGTACGCCACCACTTTCCGGGACGCCCCGGCCAGCGGCATTCCCGTGACCGTGCCGGCGTGGTCGGACGAACCATGGAACGTCACAACTGTCCAAGGGCCAACGACCCTGCAGTAGCAGCGCGGCACTTTGAATAAGACAGCGCACACCTAAAAAACGAAACTCCGCCCACCTGATGTGGACGGAGTTTTTTCATGCCCGCGCAAGGCGCGGTTTCTGAGAGGACTTCTCGACCTCGGCATTCGCGCGCGCCGCGTTTTCGGTCAGCGAGTCGATTGCCGCTTTCGTCAACAGCTCGGGGCGGTGCTCGCGTACGAGCCCGTACAACAACGATTCGGCCTCATCGAGTGAGATGCCGCGCGCAGACCAAACCATGAAGTTTGCCTGATAGGCGTCACCGTCGCGGACGATGTGCCCGCCAATGCCAAAGGGGAGATAGAAGACCCCGCGGTGATGACCGCGTAGCGAAACGCCGAAGCGGAACGCAGCGATCATAGAACCGCACTTCTCACGTGTACCCACGAATTCGGCGAGGCTGATCGGCTTGGCGGCGTCCTCTGTCTTGTTCGCCATGTTGCCTCCAAAGAGAATCGGCACTACGCCGGGTTCTCCCTGAGCGCACGCATTCGACGGGGGTGCGTTGCGGGGCCGTAGTACAAGGCGCACCGGCGAAAGAAACCCCCGCCGATGGCGGGGGTGTAGTGCTTACGAGATGCCACCCGGGAAGGCCATGGCGTCGAGGCTGCGAATCTCGGTATCCGACTCGAAGACCATGTCGATGTAAATATCCGTGAGGCCGATCTCGCTCATGTTTCCACCAGCGCGCCAATGCGCCATGACGGCGTCAGCGTCGAGCGAATTGCCGCTCGCGTCACGCGCCTCGTCGATTTCGCCGCTCCCCGCGTAAGTGCCACTGACGAAGCTCTCGACGGCGAATTCCGCTGATTCGGCATCGCCTGTCCAAGAGCACGGATCGCCTGAATCGAGGTGGCCGATTACCACGAAATACATGCTGACTCTCCTGCTATGCCGGCAACCTGCCGGGTTCGCCCATTGCGCTCGCTCTATGGCCGCCGGGTGTTGCGGGCGAGTGTTAGGGCGACTAGCCGCCAGCTACGCCAGACACAAACAGCCGCCCGTGTAGGGCGGCTGTCGAGGGTGACTGCGGGGGATGGCTTGTGAAATCAGGATCAGATGACGCCGCCGATCGTCGCTCCGGCGATGGTGCCCGCCAGGCGCTCGGCGCGCTCTTGCGCTTCAATGCTCAACCTTGCGACGGGGTTCGCTTCGAGACGTCGCAGTCCGATTTCCTCGCCGGTTTCCTCGCAATACCCGTAGTCGCCTGTCGCGATACGCCTGATCGCGGCGTCGATGGCGGCGACGACGCGCGTGGAATGATCCTGGGTGTGCGCATCCATGGAACGCTGGACGGTGGCGTTGGCCGAGTCGGCTTCGTCGCCGACTTCCGCGTCAGGCTCGGAGATGGCCTGCTTGGCACCTTCTGCCGAAAGCAGAAGCCGCGAGCGCCAGTCCTGCAACTTTGATTTGAAGTACGAAAGCTGGGCCGGCGACATGTAGGGCTCGTTCTCGCTCGGATGATAGGCTGCAGGTGCCCGCTTCGCAGGGAACGCGTGGACCACGACCCCCGGTCCGGATCCATCATGCTTCGACGACTGCGCCGGCCTGGCTGGTTTTCGCCCGTTCACCGCGCGCACGTCCGCCATTTCGTTGACGCTGCTTGACCGTTTTGCCCTCAACCCAGTCGCTGTCGCCATAGCCCTCACCTGTTCGATTGTGGATCACCACCCGCGTTTCGGGTGGTGTTACCGTCATTGTATACAACTTGGAAGTAACCGCGTCTAGTGGCAAGGTAACCGATTGACAAAAAACTAGGCATAGCACACATTTTCGCACTTCACAAAGCGTAACCGTGTAAATGTTTACGGTATTGGCATGGATAATGCTTTGACATCCCCGCCATGGCTTCCATCACCAGCAAATTCGTACCCTTGCCGCCGTTGCGGCCACGGTGTACCCGGATGAGTCGAGCCAAAGCCGCCATCGCCCGCGGCGGCGTGGTGATCGGCTGGGGTGTTTGGTGGCTGTCGGTGCTCGCGGTGCCAACTGCCATCCTGATTCTGGCTGCAACGGCTCCGCATTGACGAAGTAACGGGACCGCAAAAGAGAAGGCCCCCAGTAATCGGGGGCCTTGTGTGTTCGACTTCATCCGGTTTGACGATCGTAACGGGTGACTGCAGCGTCGATCTTGGATTCAGCGTCACGGAGGGCACTTGCTCGGTTGTGGCCGAAGCCCCAAACCGTCCAGCCATCACGCTGTGCGCAGACGCCGAGTTCACCGCGATGGAGAAACCCGTCGCGATCGGGAACGCGTCTCACGTCCGTGATCCTGACGCGAGTCTCATCGAGCGCCGCGTTCGACGCAGGGACCGCGACGGCGTGTGCCATGCTCCGGCCGTACTCGCCGGACTCCCATTTCCGGGTGATCTCCGGATCGAGTTCGCGTTTGATCGTGCCGTCCATCACGCGGCCTCCTGGATGTTTTCCCAGAAGCCGCTGGTGGATGGGTAGCGCCGAGTGAACAGCTCGCGCGCCGCGCGAGACCACCATGCCAAAAGCGCCGGGTACGGGTGGGGACCATGATTCAGTCCGCCGTTGTCTCCGTACCAGATCGCTTCCGCAAACAGAGTTCGGAGTTGCTCGAGCGTTGCGTAGCACGTGCGAATGGAGGTGCCGTCGACGAACGTTGACCGCACGCAGACCTTGCACTGCTCTTCGCCCTCGCTGTCGACCAGCGAAACCTCACATTGCCCGAGCTGGTAGTCGAACGCCGGGTTGGTGACCGACGGCAAGAAGCAACCCCGCGCGCGCAGTGCCGTGGCTCGGATGGTGGAACGCCTCGACATGACGCGGGCCACTGCACGGAATGTCACCAGCTCTTCATCGCTGACGCTAAGCTCGAACCATCCGCGGTAATGGGGGTCGAGCGGCGTGTGTGCCGGAACCACCGGCAACGCCAGCGTGACCTCTCTGATCTGACCCATCGTGACTTCCTCGATTCCGCCAGGGTGGCGGGTTCACGCAATGGGCAGTCCAGGAGCAGGCGGGAGTGTTGCGAGCGCGTACTAGGCCGCAGTGCCGGACGGCGCGAAGCGTTTCCCGCGAACGCGCCCGCGTCCGATTGATGCCCCGGCGGCAGGCGCTACCTCGCGGTTGTAGTCGATGAGCTCGTTCCACATGGCGCCTTGCTGCCGCCTGTAGGTGATCGAACGCGGCGCGGGGCGATGCTGCAGATAGGCGAGGAACTGCTTGATGTCTGGGGCAACGTGGCCAGGGCCGAACACCGCGGCGCACAGCGCGCGCCACATGGCGCGGCGTTCCGGCGAGTACCAGACCGGGACGAGCCCGCGCTTGGTGTTCCATCGGATCAACAGGGTTGGGCGCCCGGAGCGGCTGGTGTACGCGTGCGCGTCCCAGCCGACGACTTCCTCGGTGCGCTCGGCGAACGGGTCCGTGACCACCAGGCTGTAGATCTCGGTGAGCTTGTCCTCGGGATCGACCAGCTCCGCGCCGCAAGCGGAGCACTGCTTGGCCGAAACGTCGTTCACGTGCTTGCAGTCGGGGCAGGCCTTTTCGAGCCAGCGATAACCGCACTGTTTCAACTTGCCTGGACGCTCGCCGGCGACCTGGCCGCGGCAGTGCCGGCCGAAGTGCGCGGGGAAGTTTCCAAAGGGAGTTGGAATCCGCTTGCCGTCGACGTCGAGGAAATACCCATTGCCGTCGATCGCCAGCAGCTCCGGATTCTCGCGAGCCTTGAAGTGGTTGGCGTGCTGGCACTGCGGGCACACTGCATCGACATACTCGGGAGGCGCGTCGGCGTCCACCGCCTTCGGCTTGCGAACCTTGATCGTGGGATCGAACAAGTCATCGCCGAGCCCGTGCCGCTCGACGTTTTCGGCAAAGTCCATGAAAAGGCAGTCGTGTTTGTTCGTTTCCGGCGAGAGGCGTAACCCGCGTCCAATGATCTGCTCGAGCAGACCCGGCGATTCGGTCGCACGAAGCACGGCAATGGCGTCGATGTGTGGAGCGTCGAACCCAGTGGTAAGCACGTCCACGTTCACCAGGTATTTGAACTCCGCGGCTTTGAACGCCTTGAGCAGCTCCTTCCGCGGTTTCCCGGTCATATTGACCTTGCCGCCGATCATCTTGGCCTGGCCGCGCGGGAGGTGTTTCAGGATCTCCTTGGCGTGCTGGACGGTGGAAGCGAAGAGCAAGACACCGCAACGGTCGCGGGTCTTCTCGACGACGGTTTCAACAATCTTCGCCGTGAGCGAGTCGTGGTGTTCGAAGGCCGCCTGAACGTCGCCGGCATCGAATGTGCCAGTGCGGTTCACGCGCAACGACGACGTTATGTAGTGGTCGATACCAACATCCGTCACAACCGGCGTCAGGTATTTGAGCTTGATGAGCTCGTGGGTGGTAATGCGGTACAGCAGGCTGTTGAAGTAGGGATCGACCGCCTGATCGTCTGGGACGTACTGACCCTCGGGGGTGTAGCGGTAGACGTAGCCAGTGCCGAGGCGGTAGGGCGTGGCGGTAAGCCCCAGCGCGCGGAGGTTCGGATTCGCAGCCTGCATTCGCGCGATGATCTTGCGGATGGTTGGCGTGATCCGATGGGCCTCATCGACAATGACGGCACCGAAGTCAGCAGCGAATTCATCGTTCGCCCGGAAGATGCTCACGGGCGTCCCGTAGGTTACGAGCTGGCCGGCATCCTTGCGGCCGACCGAGGCAGAAAAAATGCCAGCCTCACGGCCCGTCTCGAGGTACTTCTCGTAATCTTGCTCGACAAGCTCGGAACCGGGCGCGGTCACTAGCACACGCTTGCCGCTGAACTCGCGCACCCAGTCGGCGATCGCGGCTATGCACCAGGACTTGCCGGCGCCGGTTGGAAGTTCGATGCAGGCCGGCTCCACGCTGCGTCGCATCCACTTGATCGCCGCGGCTATCGCGTCTTCCTGGTAGGGGCGGAGCGGTAGGGTCGAATTCGATGGGGTCACGTGCCGGGATGCTGGTCGTGGCGTGGGCCGGAATGCGCCGGTCAACCAGTGAAGCAACACACGCCACACCCCCCTTTTCGCGCCGGCATTGGCGCGAACGGACGGTCATCCGTGATCGTACCACAGACAACGTAACCGTGTTTCTATTTGACGCGAAACCGCAAAACAAAGCCCCCAACCGTCGTGGCTGGGGGCTTGGGGCTTCATTGTCAGGTCGCGGGCAGGACGCCGACCGTTTCGCATTCCGGGATGCTGGTGGCGAGAGCGCCGCCATCGTTTCCCTCATCGTCCGCGAGCGGGAACAATACGGTTCCTCCCTCGGTGACGATCGCGATCGGGCGATTGCACCAACCCATCCTTCGCGCATCGGCCGCATTCATGTACTCGACCTTGATGATCTTCTTGCCAACCAGTGCGCTACGCAGCTTGGCCAGAATGTCGGTTTCGTAGCTCATGGCGGTCAGTCGATCGCTCTCATGATGAGACCAGAATCTTCCCGGGTCCCCGCGTAGTCGCGGAGGCAATGGAAGGCCTCGGACAAGTGCTCATCCTCTTCGTGCCTGAACGCCATGCTCGACAGCGCCATCAGCGTTGCAACGATACCGGCCGCCGCGGGCGTCATCTCACCGCGGAAGTAGTTATCAGCGACCGAGATCTCGACAGGCGTTGTGGGCGCCGCCGGCGCCATGAAAAACGCGCCGTTCGAAACTTCGAAGAAGTCCCAGGAGCCGCCGTCGTAGGCGGCACAGATGCGGTCCATCACGCCGTACACGGTGTTCTCGAACGAAATCGCCTTCATGATGTTGCCGCGGATGTGGCGCGGCAGGAAGGTGCTCCGCCGACTGCCCTTGACGGGCGTGACGACGAAGGATTCAACGGTTGCGGTGCTCATCCCGCTCTCCAGGTGCCGGCAAGTGCCGGGTTCTCAGCCAAGACGTGTGGCAGCCGACGAACCTGTTGCGAACGATCACCATGCCGGAGCCAGAAACGGAAAACCCCCACCCGGCTGGCGGGTGGGGGTTGAGTCGTTCGGTAGCCAGTGGCCACATCGAGGCGCGCTGCGCAGTCACCCTTCGTATGGAGGGAAAGGGGGAAGCTGGCAAGTCAGGCCGATCATGGGCTTGCTCCGCTCATCATTGCGTCCGGTCTTGTCCGGTATCAGGGGTTACCCCTCATTGGGGTTTGGGCTTGGATCATGGCTAATTTTTCACGTCACGCTCTCCAGCGGACCACGGCCGGCGGGTCACCGGGTTCATTTGGGAAGGCGGCCTGCCCCGTTCAGCAGCGTTGCGAGTCCGTACCACGGGCGCGGCGACAGCCCGCCAGCAGCACATCGAAAATGAAACGGCCCCGCGTGAGCAGGGCCGTTGGAGTCAAGAGAACAGGGCGTGCGCCAGATAGTGCACTCCCACGATCAGCGCGGTGCACGCAATCGTAGCTGCGATCGCACCGAGCGCTGCAGCGCGCATCATCTCCGCCTGGGTGTACATCCGGCGAATCGCCATCGGTTGCTGGGCCATGATGATCTCCACTTCTCGCCGGCAGGATGCCGGGTTCGCCTTAAAGGGCGGCCGGCGACTGCTGACGTGTTGCGAGCGGTGCCCAGACGTCGGATCAGGCGGCTGCCGCGACAGCGGTAGGCTCGAGCTTGGCCAGCTCCGTCTCGCACTGCATAGCGCCCGCAGAATCGAGATTCGGGAAGTTGTACTTGCCGGAAAACGGATTGAGCCGCGGCTGCGAAATAGCGGTGACGTTCTTTGCGCGCGCGACATCATGGAAGCGGACGTGGAGCCAGCCCGACATGAAAGTCGCGCGGTTCAACCGCTCGGCCGGGTAGTACCGGAAGAACGCCGGACCGGCGACGGTATCGAGCATGATGCCATCAGTCTTGATGCGCTCGAGATCGGCGATTTTCAGATTGGCCCACGCAAGCCCGCAGGCGATCGCATGCAGGGCGTGCTCATCGGCAGCCTTGAGACTGCGTTGCACGGCGCTGATTTTCATTGGGACGTCCTCGTACCGGCGGAATTGCCGGGTTCATGCGATGTAACGCGGCGGCGCCAGACTGTTCCGTTGCGACAGATGCCCACGCTCGCGCCGGCGCGCATGACGAAAGAAGCCGATCCCGGAGGATCGGCTTCATGGTTGCAGTGGCGTGATGCCAGGCGTGGCCTACCAGCCGATCCGTCACGCAGCTTTCGCGCCGCTCCGTTCGCGATACGGTGCGCCATCGGGCACCACGTAGAACCTCGCGAACCTACCGTCAGTGGAAAACAGCGTTGAAGCCATTTCGAGACCCGCGGACTCGAGGTGTGTGTCAACAACCACCTTGACCTCGTCGGGCAACGCCGCGTGCCGCCAGAGCACCAACACGCCCGTCGGTTGGCTCTTGTTGAGAAGGATGGCGAAATCCTTTCCAGGGAAGCTCTTGGGCAACCAGTGCCGGAGCACGCCGGCCGCGGCCGCGCATTCCATTTCGGCTGCGATTTGGAGGGCTTCAGACTCCGATGTGAAGGGCTTGCCCAGCCCGAATCCAACCGTGTTGTTGTGGTTGTCGCGGATCGTCCAGCCTGTGCTCTCGATGACCCAGTTCGCCTTGTCGGCGTTGCCGACGTACGGGATGGCTCCGTAGATACTCGCGGTCGCTTTCGTGACCGTGTTCCTGTAATGCTTCGCAGGGATTGCCTCGAAACGCATGGTGATCTCCGATCTCGCGAAGTGCGAGGTTCGAGCAGGGACGCCCACCCAAACAAACGATCACGTTGCGAGCGATTACCAGCTTCGGCGACGCGTCGATGGGCGCAATGACTTCGCGCAACGCCTCCGCGCACTCCTGCCGGCACTCCGTCGTGAACCCGCCATCTTGGCGGCACGGAGAAATCCATGAAAGGCGATCTCTACATCGCTGCCGAAAGCAGCAATTCGACGTATGACAACCCGCGCTGGTGCCGCATCCCGGCTTCCCATGTCGTGCCGCTGCTCAATGAACTGGCGCGCTGCCGCGAAATCATCCAGAAGTTCGGTGTCGCCGGCGTGCACGTCAATTTCAACGCTGCCGCGTGGGGGCCGAATGCCATTGCCGAAGACCTGGGCCTGGCCGCCTCCGAGCTTTTTGTTGGCCCGTACAACTTTCTGCTGCGTTCGTGGCCGGAAGGGCTCGCGCCAGTGGAGACGCATTACATGCCGGCCGAAGCATTCGAGGCAGCCGTCCGAGAAGGTCGACGCTGTTTCGTCTGCGATCCGCGCTTCGCGGAAACCGGACACGAGCGTGACGAAGCGAGCCTTCTGATGGCTGAAGCCGCGGATGATGAAGCCAAGTCGGAAACGGATGTGGCGGCATGAGCGGCGACACGCGGCCCGTCATCGTCACCGAACGCGGATGGCCCATGCACTTCGTTGGTGCGGCCGCCTGCACGTTTCGTCGCAACACGCTGTTGCGCTGCGGCGAGAATGCTGTCGTGGTCAGCTCTGTGGGTAACTACAGGCCACCCAGCCTCAACGGGGACTCATGCGAGATCGGCGTCCGCGCCTTCTACGAAACGCTGGCGCTGAGGGTCCACCGCGATGGACCGTACCTCGAGGGCGACCCCGACCAGCGCATCGAGTTCGAATCGCCAGGCATTCTCGGGCTGGACCCGGCCGTGGACACCTACGCCGACATGGCTGCCAACATCATGCACGATCGCGTGGTGGAGGAAGTCAGCGCCAGGTTGCTGGCCGGTGAACTCGTTTCACCGATCGCAGGGGCGGCCTCAGGAACAACGGAACTGCAGGCCTGCACTTGAAACCACAACCCCGGCTCATGTAGCCGGGGTTGTTTTTTGTCTGGCGTGCGCGCGCCTCAACGCAACGGCGCCATATTCAAGCACTACCGACCACAAAATTCGTGACTAAGCATTCCGCATTGGATCGCGTCATCCCAGCACGCTCCAGAGAAGACAAAATTCTGTCCAAGGGGACACCGGCCGCGACGCAGAAGCGGACACCGTCCTTACGCCCTTGACGAGCGTAGGCAATCAAGAGGTCTTGACCGCGGATCCACCTCTTCGAGAGGGCAGCGCCAAGAATTTTCCGCCTCCGGGTAACTGTTACGCCATGAAGACGCAATGACCAGAGCAGACACATTGCGTAAGCGAAAGCAGCGGGACGACTCATCAACTCTTTCATAGGGCCTCCGTGGCCGATTGCGGACAGGGTTCGCCGCTGCGCGAGTTAGAAACAGGCCCGGATGATCTTGGGACCGTTGATCTGCCTTACGACCTCGGGCACCGACGTCGCCGCGCCAACCTTCCAGCACAAATAGGGATCGCGTTTCGATTCCACTGGTTCAAGCACCAGCGACTTCCCGGCGAGCAAACTGACGGCCGTGTCAGCCCATGTCACCGTGATTACGCCTGGCGTCGGACCCACGGAAACGCTGCGAACGATCGCTGTGCCATTCGGTTCCGTCGCATCCATGGGCTGCAGGACGATCTTGCCGTTCGGCAGCTTGCTATGACTCGTGTAGTAGTTGTAGACCTTGGTCGCGACGGGGTACTCTGCGTGCAGGCCCTCGGCGTACTGCTGTGCGGCCTTCTTCATTTCCTCCGACACCTGCTGGCAACCGCTGCTCGCAGATGAGGCGCACGGCTGTGCACCGATTTGCGAGACAGCGGCGCTCGATGCAGGCGCCGGCGCTCGGCCACAGCCACCCAATGCGACCACCACCGCGGCGATCGCGACGACACAACACAGTTCACGCTTCATGCATTTCTCCTGTTCAGATGCACCACGTTGCTCATTCTGGGGCGGGCCGCGCCCGCGGTTACCAACCATCATCACGGACCTGCCGATCAGGAACAGCGGCGCGAGAAACTTGGCCGCCATCCGCTCGCTCAGATCAGTCGCCCCGTGCAATCGCCAGCCGCGCGGTTGCAGCTCGGTGCGCGTCGAGCGCCACTTCCGTACCGCCGGCGCGCGGAGCATCACCGTCCGCGGCCAGCAGCCCGTGCTTCAATGCGGCGGTGCGTACGAATCCTTCCATCAGGGCCGCACGCATCCTGCTGTTACGGCGCGTCAGTGCGTCGAGTTTGGCGTAATCCCATGAGAGCACCTGCACGTGCCTACGCGCAACGATCTTGCAAGGCGACCCGCTGAACTGCTGACGAGTGACGTAGCTCAATTCGCCCCACATGGCTGACGGCGTGCGCCTATAAACCTCTCCGGTGCTACGCGTCTCCGCGGCTTCACCTCGGGCAACCACTGACACCGCATCGGTTTCGGCGCCAAAATCGAGCATCGTTTCGCCATCGGAGAATTCGGTGACCTCCGCCTCACGGCGCAATCGCAACCAGTCACGCGAATGCATGGTCGGAAACGTCTCGACCATCAAGGCCCGGTCGTCGGGTGATAGCGCGACTTCCATTTCACCGCGCAGAGCTGTGGTCAGTCGTGATGCGTTGATGATCCAAAAAAGCGCAAGCCAGAACAGCACCAGCCACAATGGCCCGGAGGGCAGGGTGGCGTTGTAAACGAGGCCGAGCGTTCCCGATGCGATCGCAAGCATCCTCAGCCGAACCATGTCGGTCATGAGGTAGGCGCACGCCGAGCAGATGAAGCTCAGCATCCCGATACCGTTGAGCAACAGTGGCATGTCCAGATGAGCCATTAGACGAGCCGCCACCCATCCCAAGGATCAGCAGATGATTTCCTCATGGCGCCGCGGCTCTCGCCGTTGCGGCTTCGTCGACATCAGCAAAGTGGATTTCCGTCTGCTTGCCGACGAAATCGACCTCAATGGGTTCGCCGGTGGGCGTGGACTTTGAAACCACGAACCACCCACGCGCCAGCAGGGATTTCACGGTGCCAGCCGCGACGCGACCTTGCCGGGCGACGCTTTTGTATCCGTGTCGGCAGCGCACCAGCGTGCCGCGCCGGGCAAGACGCATGGCCGCACGTTGAGCTTCGCTGAATTTGGCGCGCACAATTTATGGTAACACGGTAACGAATGACCGCGTTACCGTGAGGCAGCGGCCTGCTGGCCATCGAGCGCATCAGCAGCCGCTACGAGCTCGGCGAAAAGGTCATCCTCCGCATCCATGGGGTGCTCCGGGTGATTCCGTACGCGATCCTCAATGCGGCGCATGAGCCGGCCGGTCTTGCGGTTGACGGCCTCCGCCTCGGCATCATCACGTCGCTTCGATGACTCGAGATCACGCAAGGTTTGCGCGAGCGCGTCGTGCCTGGCTGCCGCTTCGGCGAGGGCTGATCCTGCGCGCTCGGCGGCGCGCACGCGTTCCGCCATTTCGGTGGAGAGTTGCTGCTGCGCCATCGCAATTTCGGCTCTTGCGGCCTCGAGCTTGTCCTGAAGCGCCTTTTCAGCCTTCCCGTGGGCCGCTTCCACCGCTTTTGCCTCCTGCTCGAGACGGTCCGCGCGCCTACACTCGCGGTCGTAGGCCGCGCCGGCGTCCTTGGCCTTCTCGCGCGCTTCGTCGATCCGCCTGGTCGCAAAAGCCAACTGGCCTTCGAGCGCTTCCCGCTCGTGCCGTCGCTCCGCGGATAGTCGGTCGATGGCGGCCGCATGTTTGTCGGATTCCGCCCGGGCCGCCGCGATGAACTGGGCACGCTCATCGGCCCGCGCAGCCTGTTCCGCCTCCAAGGCGGTAGCGAGGTCACGATGCGCCCGTTGCTCGGCCGCGAGGTCGGTTTCAAGCCTGGCGACCCGTTCGCGCGCCAGAGCAAGGTCGCTGTCGGACGTTGCGATAGCAGCCTCCAGTTCGCCGACTCTCACCGTCAGCGCGGCTTCCCGCGCCGCGGATTCGCGCACCGCTCGCTGGGCGGTCTCGCGATCTTCTTCGAACCCGGATCTCGCCTCCGTGCTGGCCAGCTCCCAGAGTCCCTTCATCGCGTTTTGGATGGCAGGGACCAGTGATTCCGGGATTTCTGGGATGTCGACCTTTGCCCCAGCCTTCTGGAGGAAAGCCGCTTTCCACTCACCCAGCGCTGAATTGACCGTGTTCATGGACCCCCGCTGGATGAGGTCGCGGACACGCTGGCTGGAAGGCCAATCGCCGGCGAGGGCCATTTGGGTCGCAACCTCCCTGACCAGACCGCGGGTATCGGTCGGGTAGGAGGCCTTCAGCCGGTCGATCACGGCTTGGGGAACGCTCTGCTGGTTGGCCACAAGCCCGTCTCCACTGTAATTCCTGACAGGGCGAATTGTACCAGCGCAAGGGAAAATGAAACGAATTACGTTACAAACACTACGATGAGACGGAAATGGCAGGCCTCCATCCGGTCATGGGGATAGGCCGCAACGCGGCGCGCCCGGCAAGAAGGCACCCCCGGCGAACCGGCCATCGCCGGCAACTATGGAGTCGAACCGTGGAAAAAGAACTGGTGTTGAAAATCCTGGGCGCGATGGCTGCGGGTATCGACCCGATCGCTGGCGATGTCGTGCCACCCGACCACGTCCTGCAGCAACCGGACGTGATCCGTGCTCTTCACGAAGCATTCTCGGCCGTTCAGCACAAGCGCGCGCCCCGCGCCCGCGAAGCCACAGCTACGAAGCAAGCACCACGCAAAACGTCCGCATCTGTACCGGCAGCAGGGCAGGGGTCGCAAATCCCGATGTCCATGCCGTCGCCGCAACAGCATGCGGAACCCTCGAACCGCGCGCCAGCAGCCGTGGCACCACGCAGCAAGCCGGCCTACCGGCCGTCGCTGGTGGCGCGCTGCGGCATTCTGGTGGCAAACGCCCGCGCATCCCTGCTCGGGCCGAGCGACCCGGCCTTGAAGAGGCGCAAGCACTCGCCGAAGAGCAAACGCTGGACGCGTGAAGACGCTCTCGAGGCGAAGCGCGCGTTCCTGGCCCACGAGACGGTCACCAGCATCGCAAGCCGCCTCGGGCACGACCGCGAAAGCGTCCTGTCGCTGTTCAAGTACATGGACCTGATCTCGGCCGAACAGGAGGTCCGTGGCATCGAGAGTTACCCGAGCCAACAGGCTCCCGTACGCAGGTCCGCGTGACCCGCATTGCGAAACGAAAAGCCGCCCCATCGCTGGGGCGGCTTTGTACTTCATGCGCTGCGTGTGCGTTTCGTTGGACTCGCGCCTCCGGTCAGCACTACGGCGATGGCCAGGGATCCATCGGCCATGTTGCCACGGCATCCGTTCCAACTGATACGGACCGCCGCTTCGTTCGGATCGTCGTGGAAGTCCAACTTGAGGCCATCCACGGCGCCGGTCTCGGTGAGCATCTCGCTCATGGCGTGACCGAGCTGGAGCTTGAGCGCGTCCATCGCCACCCACTCGCGCGCGTCCGCCGTTTCGGCCGCACGGCGGCGGTTGAATCGCGAAAGGGCGATCTCGGCCTCTATCCACTGGCCGATCAGACCAGGAATCAGGTTGTGCCTGCCGCTGTAGGTGACATCGGCGATCGCAACCGCGACGTGCGAAACATCGGCGGCGAAGGCGACTTCGCCGTGTGTTTCGTTGGGTTTCATCGCGGCATCACCAATCGAACGTCCGCAAGCCTTCGATGACATCGCCGTCGCTGTCGAGCCGCAGCCAGTAGAAGCCGTGGCTCCCAGCCCAACGCAGGCAGGCTGCCAGCTCGGTGGGAAGTCCATTGTCAGCGTCGTCGGGGTCGATCTCGTCGGGATCACCGTCGTCCGTCCAGCAGGTCGGGATGCTGATGATCGCGCCCTCGGGATACGGGATGACCTTCAGGTCGAAGTCGTTGTCGTGGCTCAACAGGTTCATCGTCGCCTGTTCCACGTGCGCCGTACTGATGACGGGGAGTCGCATGATCCATACGCCATCCGGCAAGGGCGGCACACCACCGCTGGTTTTGTTATCGGAACTCACTTTCTCAGCCCTCTGCTTCCGCCAACGTGGCGGGTTCGCATGACGCGCGCGGAGCCGGGTGGCGCCTGTTGCGAGATGTTCCCTTGCGCGCCACGACGCATGGGCATATCGCGCAACACATGCGGATGCCTCGAGTGGACCTGTTCGCGAACGGCGCATCCCGCGCCGTACGTCCAAGGAAAACTCCATGAACCAACCAGCATTCGCCGGCGACTTGTTCGGCGCCATGCCGGCTCCGGCCAGCATTGAGCCCGTCACCAGCAAACAGCCCGCAGCGGAAGATGACATCGCCGCGGAACTCGGGCAGTGGATGACGCCAGCCTGGGCCGCCGAGGAACTGACCTCGATCTACTTCGGCGACTTGTCCGCGCGCGACCACGTCCTCGAGCCGTCTTGCGGTACCGGTGCGTTTCTCGCGGCACTGCCGGAGCATGTCCCCGCATTCGGCGTCGAGATCGACGCTGCGCTCGCGGAGCAGGCAAGGAGCCGCAGCGGCCGCCCGGTCGTCGTCGGTGACTTCCTCGCGACCGAGATTCCATTCACACCGACTGCAATCATCGGCAACCCGCCGTTCAAGCAATCGCTCGTGCAGGCATTCTTCGAACGCGCATGGGACCTCCTGCCGGTCGATGGACGCGTGGGCTTCGTACTGCCGTGCTACATATTCCAGACGGCCTCCGTGGTTTCGAAGCTCTCGAGGAAGTGGGGCATGCGCCAGGACATGATCCCGCGCAACGTGTTTCAGGGCCTGCACCTTCCGCTCTGCTTCGCGCAGCTCACAAAGGGCGCCGGCCGCGGAATGGTCGGGTTCACCCTGTACCACGAAACCGACGCCGTGACGTCCATGCGCAAGCGCTACCGCGCGATGCTCGACACCGGCGAGAAGTCCGTGTGGGCGGCCGTTACGCTGTCCGCGATTGAAGCGCTGGGCGGTGAAGCAAGCCTTCCCGAAATCTACGGCGAGATCGACGGCAACCAGCCCACCGAGACACCGTTCTGGCGCGAGAAAGTCCGCCAGACCTTGCAGCGGCGGGCCGTGCAGCGCACCCGAGGTCGATGGGCGCTCCCCGAAACACTTGCTGCTTGAACCGAACTATGCACCTGCAAAGGAGACAAGCATGAACCAGGACGAGGCCGATCGAACCCTCTCCGAGGATGACTTCGACACGAAGTTTGGACCGGAGGCGCGTGCCGACGGATCCCTGTTGCGCGAGCATGAGGAAGTGCGCGGCGTCGACACGAACCGCGTCTGGACCGTGATCGAAGGCGACGAAGGTACGCTGTACGCGATGGCGGGCTACCACGTCGTCAACCGCGTGGGGTACCTGGTGACACGCGAGCCGTGGACCGACCCCGACACGATGGCGGTCTACAGCGTTCCCGTGGACTTCGACGCCGCCGCCTGAGCGTGGCATGCAGCGGACATCGTCTGTCCGCCCTACGAGCAACCCGATACCGGCCGCCTTCATGGCGGCCGGTTTTCTATGGGCACTCGGCGCAACACACGCCGCGAGGCGCGCATCTCCGCACTTTCGAAGCGCGCTTGTGCGCGCCAACATAGAGGTTCGAATCATGCTCAAAAAGAGAACGCTCACCTGCAACCTCGACCACCGCTATACCGTGGTGCTCGATCCGGCAGAGGTCTTCCCGGAAGATCCCGGCCAGGGCACGCCAGCGATGGTGTACGGGCCGGGCAACGCTTCAGGCACTTTCAACTGTGCCATGTGTGAAGGCGAGCTTGTCTGCGGCCCCGAGGACCATGAACTCCCTTCCAACGTGATGGGCTGGCTCGAGTCCATCGCGGGCGAGGTCGACACATTCCTCAACTCAGCAACCGAAGAGGCGCAACGCCATGCCGCGTGAACAATCCCATTGGGAAATCTGCAGCGTCTGCAAAGGCGAGGGTACCCTCGACACCTTGGGCGTCGTCAATCCTCACGATTTCAGCGATCAGGAATGGGAGGACTATCTTGACGGTCGTTTTCGCACCCAGTGCGGAACGTGCCGAGGCACCGGCAAGGTCCGCAGCGATGCCAGCAAGCCGATCGTGCTCGCCGGCAGCAATGGCCAGCCCGTCGTCTACGATGACGCCGCCGATGCCAGCGAACACCGCCTGCGCATGCAGGAAGGGGAGTGCTGAAATGGACGTGCACCACGATCCGTTCCCGGCGCTGACGCCCGCCAACTGCGGCGACATGCTGCCGCTGCAACGCGAGGCGATCGCAAACTACTTCAACATGACAGGCGTCCCGCGTTTCCGACGCATGTGCATGGATGCGCTCGCCGCGACTCCGCTAAACGCCGCTCATGGCGTGCCGGCAGAACTGGTTGCGCTCTCGCATCGTGCAAGCGAGAACTGGACACTCAACCCTCGCGGGCCACGCATTGCATGCGGCGTCGTTCTTGGCGGCCAAGTGCACGAGTTCGCGAACGGGTCGAGCCAAAGCCAGATTGCCAGCTTCAGCGTTCCGCGCCTCGACATCGAGGATACGCGCGATCCCGCCGAAATACAGGCAGCCAACACGGAATTCGCGGTCGCTTGCGTGCGATTCGTTCGACAGTTGATCTTCGAATCCATCGTTGCCGGCGATGCCCGTGATGCGCAATAGGGCCATGCGAAAGCTGTTCTGCTGGTGGTTCGGGTGCATCCCGGACTATGCCCATGCTCGCGAGTTGTCGCCCAGTTACGTCGTCCCATGCAAGCGGTGCGGCGCCCACGACACGGACTATTCCGATCGCGTTGGGGACACCAGGCACAACCGCGCAAAGGAGGCCATCGCCTATTGGTGCTGGCGGCGCTGGGTACCGGCGAAATGCCAGGATTGCCACCATCGCTTCGGCTCGCATCAACACTGCGACGTTCTGCCATTCTGAAAACCAGCAAGGCCGCCCATCTCGGGCGGCCTTTTTTCGGGAACTGCGACTCTCTTAAAACTGAAGGTGGAACACGGAAACGTACTCGGCCTCTTGGACTTTGAACCCGTGCCAGCCGCGATCGCTCAAGGCCCTACGGAAGGAGTCCGCGATCGCGTTTGGAACAATCACAACGGCGAGCCCGATCGCGCCTTCTGGCTTGCTGCCAAGTTTCATTACATCGGTGCTGACGGAGTCGAGGAAGCGAACTTCGTCGCCATGCCTGAATACACCAAACGCCTTGATCTCGACCCATAGCGGAGTTCCGTCCGCGTCAGCGACGAGATCACAGCGTAAGTTTGAATACGGGACCGGATACGGGGCCTCCCGCTCAGCGCTTTCTCCTTTGTCGACCAGATGCCGCCAGAGTTCACACTGCACCCAGCCCTCCCATCCGCCCTTGCTCAGGGACAGGCTGGCCGCGGCCGCCGTGTTGACGACGTCGAGGATGTCTTGCATTTCCATCGTTGGATACCTCCGAAGGCTCTGGTGTTGGGAACGGCTTGTCGCTACCTGGAAAAGGAGCGGCTACTTTCTCTCGTCCATGGAGCGAACGTTCTCGGTTGCGATGTTGAGGTCCTGCAGCACTTCGACGAGTCCTGCACAGCCGGATTTGTCCATTTCGAATGACGTTCCACAAACTGGACAAACAATGCTCGATGCACTGAGGAACTGCGGAAGACTGATTTTGATGTGCACTTGCTTACAGCTCGGGCATAGAAATCCCGGGACATCGTTCAACGTCTTCTCAGTGAGATGGGTTTGGCTGTGCTCGTTACTCATGGCTATCTCCGTGCCGGACCGGGTGCGCTAATCGTGACGGGCAGATTGCATTCCACGTCGCCGCCGTCGATGGTGGCACTGAATCGCAATTTGTAAGCGTCACCAGGCGCTGCTGTCGCAGCGGCCGCCACCGTGAACTTGATCTCGCCATTTGCGTCGGCCTTGCGTTGCTCTCTACCGGCCCAAGGCGTGTCGCCAGTCTTCACTTCGATGCCGGAAATACTCGAAATCAGGCCAACTGTGACACCGGGGGCGGGCGCGCGCGTGGGCAACAACACCTTCAATGTGACTGCCGCAGGTGGACCATTGGGAACCACCGAAACATTGACATGATCAAATTGCAGGAACCCGTTGAGGATCATGACGTCCGATCCGAGCAGGGCAAGAATCCGACTAATACCCGCTGGAACGTCGCCGACCCGAACCGAGATTTGTGCCTGTACATTGGCGTTGATATGAGGGTCGGCGTCTGGTTGCAGTTCGCCTGATTTCTGCCGCGCAGATGGCGCCAGCATGGCCGCCCAGCGGTATCGGTTGGGATCGGGGAGTGTTTCCGGTTTGCCCAGGAGATCCAGTCTGCCGACAGGCCTCGCGTTTTCACTGGAGATAATCCGGATGCCAAAGGAATAATCGGCTTTGTCGACCTGCAGGATGGGGAGCGGCACGAGCGATAGCTCTGGGAGCTGCATGACCTTCGTGCGCACACCGCCGTCCGGCGTTTGCTCCGGAAAGGCGAACCTGACCATCTTGAGGTCACCGAAGTCACCGCTTTTTCCGCCGACGCGGGTGAAGCCGAACTCTTGGATGTAATCAACGAATTTGCGGGCAGCCTGAAAGTCGGCGTCGACCGTTGCAAGGATGGGCGCCGCAATGATGTCTCCGAGGTATACAGCGTAGGTGTCGTTGGCCATGTGCCTACTCCACTCGATCAGGCTTCAGCGACCAGCACTTCGTTCTCACCATCGGTCAGGCCTGATTCTTCCTTGATTACCCACTTGTAGTCCCTCAGGGTTGCCTTGAGCGTGATGGTCTGAATGGCGTCGTCAGGGAACGCCGCCATGCGGCCGTTGTCGATCAAGACACGCAGATCCTTCGTCGGCGTACGAATATCGCTCATCGAGCGAAAATGCTGTCCGGTTTGCTTCAGCAGCGAATCCAGCGCCTCGTGGACACCTTTGAACGATGCTGCCGTCATCGCTCCAATGTCATTGACGGCCTTGCTCACGCCGGCGTCCGAATTGAGCGCGTCAACGCACGCCGTGGCGAGCGCATCAAGGGTCGCGGCCCGTGACGACTCAGACTCCTCTGTCTGGGAACATCCGCGCAGGTAATCACGTGCATCTCGCGCAAAATACCGGGACAGTTTGTTCGCGCCTTCCGCCGAACGGAGCGCCAGGACGAGCGCCGCTCTCTCCGAGGTGCCGGTGCCATTTTCCAGATGGCTGGCGATTGCCTCGCCAAATACCCTTGCGATGGCAATCGAGAGGCGCAGAACCAAGCTGTCGGATGGTTCTCGTGAACGATCCGATCGGGTATCGGTCGAACCGTCCTCGGTACCATCTGCCATGAAACGGAGCGTGATGACAGCTTCGTCCAGCAGTCCGTTCGGAACCGGGAAATACTTCAGGTACTTGTCGTCTCGATATTTCTCCGCCAGTTTCGTGGAGTATTCGTTACTGGCGTTCTGGGCAAAGGTGAGGTCTTCCAGAAACGCCGCCATGATGTCAGAGAGTTTGCTCATGCGCAGGACCATCCGTGCCGATTGTTGAGACGGAAGGGGGCGCACAAAAGCGCGGGCCCTTCCGCTCGGTCTCGCTTACGCAGTCACGGTCACAGGCATGCTCTTGGTGACGCCACCGTAACTGACCACGATGTTGAACGTGCCGGCCTGTGCGGAACTGTCGGCCTTGAGGGAAGCGATCTCGAATTTGCCGTCGGTGATCGCCGCATCGACGCCTTCCGGGGTGATCGCGGTTCCCGCCGCCATAGCCGAGACCCCTTGCACGGCCTTGGAGAATGCCACCTTGGCCGTCTTGCCAGTCACGGGTTTCCCGTTCTCGTCCACCTTGACGGAGATCGCGGCGGCAGCAGTGCCATCGTTCTTGATGCTGGCCTCGGATGGGCTGAAGTCGATCGAAGTGGGGCCCGGTAACGGCTGGCCCGTGACCTTTATCCGGAATTGCGCCGTGCGCAGCTCTTTGTCGACCTGTGACTCGAAGTTCAGCGCGATGATGCCGTCCGGCGGAAGCTCGCCGGCCTTGCTTGGGTCGAGAGATACTGCTATGCCAACCTGACCGTTGCTATCGGTGTTGACGGTGATCTTGCCGTCAGTCCACCCGAGGTCCTCGCCCAGCGGCAACCGCTTCAGGCTGAGCGCGTCGGTATATCCAGCCTTGCCAGCCGTGATGGTGATTGGATGATCCGCTGGCTTGATCGCGTTGGATTGCACAACCACGACCGTCACCGGTTGTGTTTTCGAGGGATCCGTAAGGTTCAGCGATCCAACCTGGGGCGAGTAAGTCACCGCACCACTGATAGGCGCATCCGTGGCGGCATTGGACAGAATGTTGAGGACGGTTGCGAGTCCGGCCGGCATGCCAGCTTGAGTCGCGTGCACACTCACGTCTTGGGTGTACTCGACCGAGTAGCGCGAATCTTGTGTGGCCTTCGAATCTTTCTTGCTCGAATAACTCGCCTGGAACTTCGCAGTCAGGCTGAAGGGCCCCCACCCGATCTTGGCTTCAGCAGAGGCTTCGGCGGCCACGTTTTCAGACGAGCTATCTTCCTGCGTTTGGGATGCGGAAGCATTGATGTTCGCCTTGAACGCAATGCTGACGTCGTCGATGACGATGAGGGGAATCGGCACGATGGTCAGAATCGGCACGATCAACCGAACCAGCTTGCCGTCCTTCTGATAGGTGAAAGTGACGTTGACAGCCTCAACGCGCCCGTCAGGCGCTTTTTGCAAGCCGACGTTCTGGATAAACTCCCATGTCGACAGCGCGGCCATCGCCTGCGCTTTGATGGCGGCTTCGAGTGGGCCGCCTATCAATGCTGCGTAGTCGATACCATTCAGCAGACTCTGCGCGCTCTGCGCCGCGCTGGTATCCAATGCCATAACACGTCACCTCAGGGGTTCGAGAAAAGGTCTGGTGACGATGCGCCCGGGTGGGAGAAGTGGTCAAGGTAATACCGTTGCGTGGTAATCACGAATCCTTGAGCCGGGCTCAAACGCTGAGCGTGAGGGACGCCAAGAATGCCTCCAGTAACTTGCGAGTGTTGGGCGGCAGCTTCCCGAAGAGGTCGCAGTGATCTGTCGTGCTGAAGACGCCGGAGTGGTGGCTGTCCATACTTCCGCGTCCAAGCAAGAGCCAATCCAGGGACACATCCAACACATCACAGAGGCGCACCGCGTTGAGGAGCGTCAGAGGCTCACCCTTGCGCCAGCGCGAGACGGCACTTTCCGAAACGCCAATCGCAACCGCAATGACCGACAGTTTGAAGACGCCGCGTGCCGCCATGGCGAGGCAAATGCGCGACCCTGTGTTCTCGTACACCGCGGCCGGCCCGCCCCAACCCTGTGACCCCTCAGCCAAGTTGGTGCGCTTCGAGCGGAAGGGTTGCGAGATCTTCGGCGGTCGAACTCATTCACGATTCCTCTAAATGGAGCCAGATACGCGCGTCTTTTTCAGGACCTCTCAAGTTCGACCAGGCGCGCAATCTCATGTGCCGCAGCAGCATCGAGTTCGGACGCCAGTACGGTACGCTTCAGCCATTCCGAGCGCGCTACGCTGTAGACACGGACAACGCACTGTCCGGCTACAGCCTTCTCAACCCTGCCGAGCAATGGCGTAACCCGGCCATACCCGTCCTGGCCAACACGCAACCAGACCACCGGGTCGCCGCTTGAAAACGCGCACCCGGGCGCGACTTGGCGCCGTCCGGTGGCGCTGGTGCTGGAGGTGTTAGTGGGCAGGCGGCCAATTTCACGCTTCGCGCTGCTGGTCTTGCTATGCGTCTTCGGGCATCCGCGTTTCAAGCTAAACGGTTTGCCTTTCCGCTTTGGTAGTTTTACGGGTTTCACCACGCGGATTATACGTTATTCACAATCCGAACCCAACCCAGCCACAACGGATAATCCAGCACATCGGCCCGCCGCCTCAAAAGTCGATCAGGCTGGCGCGCCGGCCGCTACGGCGCGATCCATGGCGAGTCGGGCCGCACTTCGTTTTGCCTCGGCCTTCGACGCGGCGGAGGCGGTGAATTCCTCTCCCGGAAGGATCTGCGCCTTCACCACACAGGTGAAGGCACCATCATCGCGGACGCGTACCGTGTACACCGGCAATGGCAGCCCAGCCTGTTGGCAACGTTCCTGCAGCGCGCCGATCGGGTTCTCGGAAGCATCCGACCATGTCGGCTGGCTCGGCAGTCCCACCGGCAGGGTGACAAGCAGGGCCTCGGCAGCAGCTTGCTCCGCGCCGATTCGAGTCTTGGCTGCGCCTGCGCTACTCGCCTTGAATTCCTGCTGTCCGATTACGATCGTGACCGTCGAATGGAATACGGCGAGATTGGTGGGGCCTTCCATGCGTGTTTCGTACCTCGGCGACGCCCAGCGGTGCTTCTGGCAGCGCTCCTGCAGTCGTCCCTTGAAGTTCGCGCCCGACGTCGCGCCTCCAGCGTCCATCGCGCTAGTTCCTGCGGGCAGCGGGGGCTTCACACCGAGGTGCGCCATCACGAGCCGGGCGGCCGCCATGTTGACCGCGTCCTGCTTCTTCGAGCTGGTGCCGGTGGCCATCAGCACCACGCCATCAGCGAGGCGGGTGATCGTGGCGCGATCGACGAATGGCCCAACGTCCTGACTCTGCCGCACAGGATCGGACTTGTACTCGGCAAGGAAGCCGGTCTGCATCCCGTAATTGAGCAGGCGCCGCGCGCGCTGGGGCGACTGGGTCAGGAGACCCGCCCAGGCCTCCGTGATCGGCCTCGGAATGGATCCGCTTGGCGCCTCAAGGAGTTTGTCGAACACCGCATCGCTCAAGGTGCCTTGCTGGATGCGGTCAACCACAGTCGAAACCAGCGCGTCGGGATACATGCCTTCCGCGCTGGCCAGCTTCAGCGCCTGTCCGAGCTCGTGATCGGCAAGCACCTCGAAACGCTGGTTCGCGAATGCATGCGTCGCGCGCCGGACGATCGTTTCCTTGAACCCCTCTCTGCGCTCCTGCTTGCGCTTGGCCAGCGTCTCGCTGACCTCGCCGGCGATCACTGCGAGCTCGTCCTTGCTGTAGGGCGGGGTTGAGCCGCGGAGCGCGGCGTAGAGCTGGCGCAGGTTGACCAGGTCCGGGTAGCGCCGGATGGGTGAGGTGGCATGCGTGTACGCAGGCAGGTTGAGCGCGTAGTGACCTTCGACGCTGGCGCCGTAGTCGGCGGTGCCGAGGATCATGTTCAACTGCTCGCGCGCGGCGGTCTCGTTGAGCGACGAACCGGATAGCCAGCCCTGGATGGTGTTGGCGACGTCCGTCGCCGGCGGCGCTGCGGTTTTCGCGTGGTGGTTGCGAAAGAGAATCGGCAAGTCGTGTTCCACCGCCCACGATGCCACCGCGGCGTTGGCGAGGATCATGAATTCCTGCACCAGAATCTGGCCAATCGCATCATCCGGGTTCTTGGCGCGCTTCATCCGGCCTTCCTCATCGAGGAACAGCAGCCGGTTGAGGTCGAAATAGGCGAGGGCGCCGTGCTGCCGCCGCGAAGACAGCAACGCTTGCGAGACACCGATCATCTCACGCAAGGTGAGGTGGAGCGGATCATTCTCGTCGCGAGCTCGCGCGGCGACAGTGGTGTAGGGAACATGCGCGTCGATCACAGCGGCGTCAGTGATCGACAGGCTGCGCACGGTTGCGTCGAATGAAGTCGTAATGCGCAACTCGATCGCGAGTGCAGGGCGCTTGTCGCCGGCTTTCAGTGCCGCCTGCTTCTCAGCGATTTGCCGCGGCAGCATCGACTGGATCGTGTGTTGTTGCTGGTAGACAGTGGCGGCCTGCTTGCGCGCGAACGCGTCTTCGGCCGAACCTATGGGTACGAAGACAGCGGGGTTGGCGATAAGGGCGGTGACATCCCAGCCGCCGTCGACCGCGGGCGCAACAGCGATTGCGTCGTCGACGTCGCGCGTTGTTGGCGAGTCAATGGCAAGCAGCGCAGGCGGTCGCGCAAACCCAACAGTCGCCCCATCGCCATTGCCGCCCTCTCGCTGGAGTCGGGTACGCCCAGGCAGATGCAGTATGTCGGTCATTCAACGGCCTCGCGTTGCAATAGGCTTGATCCGGCAGTGCCAGCTCGACTCACTGCGCCATCTCCCTCCGCAGTGATCCGCAACTCGCATCGGCGAATGGCGCCTCCTTGGGTAACGCGGACCTGCCTTATCAAGCCGAGGCGCTCGAGTATGTCGACAAGGCGACTGTCCGCACCAGCCGCCGTAAGTGAAATGCCTGGTTGTTGCTGGACCCGCGACAAAATCGAGAGCACGTAATCCGGTAGAGCCCGCTCATGCGACCACGAAGTTTCGATGTGACGACGGCAGAACCAAATCTCGTGCACTGAACGCGCTTTCGCCTCAATCATCTCTGGCGGCGTTGAAAAGGAGATGCTCGTACTCATCCCGCAACCGGCGTGGCTGCACGGAAGCGGGATACCAAACTTCGGTCTCCCCGGCCCATTGCGAAAAGCCGGTTCATCGCCAAAGTAGGAAAGGAACTCGCGCGCGTCTTGTTCTTTCACGTGGTACGCGGCCGCCAGCAGCGCTGGAAGACTGCTGGGGAGTTTTGCGAGATCGGGCAGGGCGCATTCGAGCAAGTGCCCGCACCAATAGAACTCGTAAGGCTTGGCGGCGAGCTCCTGTAGAGACGAAAGTGCCAGGCCAAGGACCTGCCCGGGATCGGCGTGCAGTGACCGGAACCCGTCGCAGAGCGCCCGCAGCGCCACTTCGGCGCGTTCGACCAACTGCGTCAGGTTCGGCTCTGCCGGGCCTACTGGTGCCGCTTGGGATGTTCTTTGCTCGCTCATTGGCTACTGGACCATTCGACAGGTGCTAGATCGCTCCATGATTTCCGCATCAACTACGGCCCGCGCCTCGAGCATATGTTCTAAATCGTGACACCATGGCTCAAAGCAGAGCTCCACCAAGTCGGCCGGGGTTGGGTTCCCCATTAAGCAAAACTCGCCAGTGGCCATCAGCGCCTCACGAACGATCTCCACGGAGGTATCGCCGCAGACGACGTTGATCCAACCGGGCGTGCCAGATGCGGATTCGCAAACCAACACGCCGACATACTGATGGCGCCTCAAGGTGCCGATTTCTTCTCGGAGCCACAGGAGGTCGGCACCGTCGTCCGCGGCCGCAAAGGTAAGCCACGACTCCCATTCCGCCGGGACGCTCTCACCCGAGTGCAACACGCCAAGTTTGCCCGTTACAGCGACCGGGATCCGATTGTCGTCAGAAGTCGTCATTGCACTCATGGATGAATGTTCGTCTTGTTGAAGCGCAGGGTACTAGACTGAGTATCGCGCGCTAAGACCGGTAGCTGTGCGATACGTGTGGATAAAGCCAGCGATTGCCTCGCTGCGCTTCACGACTGTACGCTTCACTCCGCTTCAATCCCGCACACAGCGTATTTCTTGCCGATGACGCCGGCTTCCGCCGCCCCCACGACGCAGGCGTTTACCCAAGTTTTCTTACCATCCTGCAGCCGTCGAATGTGTCCTCTGCGCAAATGTTGGCGCGGACTAGCGTGATGGCCGGTGCCGAACGACACGCCGCCTGTTGAACGACCAGGCACGATCACCAGCGTTCGGGTTTCGAACAACGGCAATTTACCTTGCCTGGCTCGCCGCGCGTTGAGCGCCGCGTCGCCGGCTTGCGCGATCTCTGTGGTCACGTTCGTGCACGACAAGGCTTCGACCAGGCCGAGCACAGCCATGGCTTCCATGGTGCTGTCAGCCATGATCTCGTTGTAAGCGCGCTCCCCGAATCGAAGATAGGTTTGTTCCATCACACCAGGTTGGACGATCAGTCCAGCCGCGGCCATCACGCACCCTTTCTTGCCTGGCTCTCGCCGGAAATAGTCGGGCGGCGTCGACACATCGAGATCCGCTTTCTCTGCAGCACTTGGGGAGAACACCGGCACCATCGGCATCGCAACTGCGATCGGATCAATCGTCCACGTATCGCTTCCGGAGCCGGATAGCGGGATAACCAGGACACAGCGGTGATCATCCGGCCAGAGGCCTTCGGCCGTATCCGCCGCCGGTGCCCACGGAAGGGCATCAATCGTCGTCTCGCACGCGACGGCTAGACGCTCCGGTACCTCGCGCGCGCCGGGCGCCGTCTCTCCGGTCGCGCGGTACTCGATCGTCATGATCGGGTAGGGCAGTCGTACTTCTTCACCCCACAGGCCACGGAGTTCGTCATCCAGGATTCGGCCTGAATCCGGCAGATGGAAGTGAACGGCACGACCGATGAGATCGCTGATGAATTCCGCGGAATGAGCGTCAGCGTAAAAACCGGCGCGTGTATGCATCCCGACCAGCGTACCTTCGATGAACTTACGTGCCTTGGCGGCGTAGTTGAAGACTTGCCCGGCCATCACTGCCGCCCCGCCCGCGCGGGTCCGCCTACCGGCTCACGCACCAGCCACGCCATCCGATCGAACGCCGGGAAATCCAGACCTTCCAATGCGCGGCACAGCTCCACATCAAACTTGGCGCGATCCTGCAAGAACAGGTAGTCGCCGTAGCCACGCGCACGCTGCTCGTACAACACTGCGCCCTTGTTGCGGTGCTTTGGGCCATCCGCAAATTGCTCGTTCAGATGCCGCCGGAAGGCGGCGTACACACCGCGCTTCGCCGGAATTTTCCCATTGACCATCGGCATCGCCGGCTATCCCTTACTATTACCTTTTTTCACGACTGTTTCTCCCACGCGGGGTCCTATTCGGAAGGTAACACGTTAACGCGCATCCGGGTTACTTTCGCCGACCACGAGCCTCCCGCCTCGCGAAAAGCCAGACCGCGCCCGCCGCCGCCGCGGCGGCAAAGAAAAAGGAACCAGCAACGTAACACCAGCCTTGGTAGACATGCGCTACCGCACTGACGCTCGGCGCGGCCATAAGGACCGCCGCCAGGACCGCAGAACGGACCGATCGAACCAGCCAGGTCCGCGACCACTTTGCGTCTTGCGTCGGCTGTTTGCTTCCGGGGGTTGGCCTTCGCGCGCCGCGCTTCACACTGCACGAATCGTGGCTAGTGTTTTCCTCGGCGTTCTGCCGCAGCAGCTCGGCCCCGCCGATTGGTGGTATGCCAGCCATTCGCTTTCTCCTTCTCTTCAAGACGCAGCAATAATCACACTGATTCAACCGAACTAGTCCGAGCCAACCAGCACGATCCGCGTTCAACGCGCCGTCAAGTTACTTTCTCCGGCCACGGACCGCCACGCCGACGAGAATTCCAAGCGCTCCCGCAAACGCGGCCACGCCGCCAGCGGCACCAAGCTGCCAGACGTCAAGCGCCATCAGCCCATGCAGCCCGGCCGCGGCTGGCCAGAGGATCGTCGCGGCCGTCATAGGTAGGCACTCGTGCGCCAGTATCGTCGCGCCGCTTGGCGTGCCGCGTACGCGGCATCCCGCGGGTCGGGCACGTAGACCGGCCTCCAGCGCTTCTCCATGTCATCGGAGACGGCCAGCGTCGGGGCGTACCACAACTTGTTGGCGTGGTCCCACCTGGCGCCCATGTTCTTGGCGGCCTCCCGGTCGGTGTACGGCACCTGGTAGTAGGCGCGGTAGGTGTTGGTTCGCTGTCTCATGGTCGAAATTCCGTCCCGTGGCGTTGCCCATCGCGTCTGCGGCGGTTCCGCGACGCGTTGCGAGACGGGTCCAGCCGTGGCCGGCCTTTTCTCCTATTATAGCAATATCGCTATGTATTACGTTTTATATGATACGCAACGAGGCACGATACTCAACAAAAGACTCATTATGTGTACTATCGGCCTCGGGTCGGAAAATTATGATGTGTCAAATTTCAATAGCCCCAGAATCGGGGTTACCGTACATTCCGTGCAAAAAGTGCCGTTTTGGCACTGCAATAGAATCAATGGCTTAGAAGTTATTCCGCAAAATACTTGTGGTGTAACAAGCACTTGTGGTATCCAGCGAC
>SCQS01000018.1 GCA_004299705.1 Rhodanobacteraceae bacterium
CGTGCATGCGCAAACTGCTGACCATCCTCAACGCCATGCTGCGTGATGGTGCGCACTGGAGTCCGCATGTAGCAAAAACCGCTTGACGTCGAACACAGTTGCTTCGTTCCGAAGGGGGTGAGTCGCCCGCGTTACGCTCTTCCCGAATTCCGAGTTTACTTTTCCTTCAACGGAATCCCGTGGATACCGGCGGCGGCGAGCTGTTTTTGGACATCCTGCAATTTCGTCGCGGTAGCGAATGGCCCTATCCGCACGCGGTTCCAGACCTGGCCATCCAGCGTCACCGCCTGCACGTGCGCGGTGAAGCCCTGCAGCGCGAGCTTGGCTTTCATCGCTTCGGCGTCGCTGGCTTTCGGGAAGGCGCCGACCTGCAACACGTAGCCACCGGACGCGGAACTCGTACCGGTGCTGGCCGTGGCCGTGGCGCTAGCTGGCGCGGACGTGCTGGCGTTGTTGGCCACGGCGGCCTTCTGCTGCTCGGCCTTGGCCATTGCCGACAATTCGGCGTTGGGAATCACGACTTCCTTCTCGGGCAGCACCTTGTAGAAGTCGAACTGCGAGGCGCTGCTGGTGGCACTGCTGGCCGCGATGCCGGGCGAACTGCCATGCGCCGCGACCGCGTTGGGATTGGCCTGCGGCTGGTCGTTGCGACGCAGGCTGGGGATCAGTCCCTTGTGCGCCACGATGCCCATCACGATCAACCCGACCACCACGCCCGCCAGAAACAGGCCCCACCCGGGAATGCCCGAACCACCGTTGCGTACCGCCTGCCTGCCATTGCGTTGCGTTGCCACTGCCTGTCCTCGTGCGTCGTCGTGAACCCGCTTGCGGGTTGCGTCGGTTGTCAATCAGTTGCCTGTCGGAAATCGCTACATCGACTCGGGCGCCGAAACGCCCAGCATCCCGAGTCCGTTGGCCAGCACCTGGCGGGTCGCGTAAGCCAGCGCCACGCGCGCGTTGCGCAGGCCCTCGTCGTCCACCAGGAACTGCTCGGCGTTGTACCAGACGTGGAACGCGCCGGCCAGTTCGCGCAGGTATTGTGCCAGCAGATGCGGCTCGCGGTTGTCGGCCGCGGCTTCGACGATGTCCGGGAAGCGCGAGATCGCGACCATCACCGCGCGCGCATGTTCACCTTGCAGGCGATCGAGGTGGGTCAGCGCCTTGTGCTGCTCGAACACGATCGAGCGCTCGTGCATCTGGCGATGCACCGAACACACCCGCGCATGCGCGTACTGGATGTAATACACCGGATTGTCGTTGGTCTGCGAACGCGCAAGGTCGATGTCGAACACCAGTTGCGAATCACTCTTGCGCGCGATCATGAAATAGCGCGTGGCATCCAGTCCGGCCATGTCGATCAGGTCGCGCAGGGTGACGTAACTGCCGGCACGTTTGGAAATCTTCACTTCCTCGCCGCCTTTCAGCACCGTCACCATTTGGTGCAACACGTATTCCGGCCAATCCTTGGGGATGCCGATGGCCAGCGCCTGCAGCCCGGCCTTCACGCGCGCCAGCGAGCCATGGTGGTCGGCGCCGAGTTCGGTGATCGCGCGCTTGTAGCCGCGTTCCCATTTGGACAAGTGATAAGCGACGTCCGGCACGAAATACGTGTAGCTGCCGTCCGACTTCCGCATCACGCGGTCCTTGTCATCGCCGAAATCGGTGGCGCGCAACCACAAGGCGCCATCGGCCTCGTAGGAATGGCCTTCGGCGGCGATGCGATCGACCACTTGCTGCACCTTGGAATCGGTATACAGTGAGGATTCGAGGAAATACACGTCGAAGGCGACGTCGAACGCGCGCAGGTCTTCGTCCTGCTCACGGCGCAACCAGGTCACCGCGAAGCGGCGGATCGCGTCCAGGTCGTCCGGATCCTTTTTCGCCGTGATGCGCTCGCCGCCGGCTTCGACGGTGGCGCCGTCGAGGTAATCCTTGGCGACATCGCGGATGTAGTCACCGCGATAGCCGTCCGCGGGCCATCTCGCGTCGTCGGGCTCGATGCCCTTGATGCGCGCCTGCACCGACAGCGCGAGGTTGCCGATCTGCGCACCCGCGTCGTTGTAGTAAAACTCGCGGTACACCTTCCAGCCGGTCGCCGAGAACAGCCGCGCCAACGTGTCGCCGATCGCGGCCGCGCGCGCATGGCCCACGTGCAACGGCCCGGTCGGATTGGCCGACACGAATTCCACGCCGACTGCGCGTCCCGCACCCGCATGGCTGTGGCCGTATTGCGCGCCCTCGTGCAGCACGCGGCGGATTTCGTCGTGCCACGCGGCGCCGCCCAGGAAAAAGTTGATGAAGCCCGGCCCGGCGATCTCGACCCGCTCGACCAGATGGTTCTTCGGCAGCGCGGCGACGATGGCTTCCGCGATCTCGCGCGGCTTTTTCCCGAGCGGATTGGCCAGCAGCAGCGCCGCGTTGCAGGCAAAGTCGCCGTGCTCGCGCGAACGCGTAGGTTCGATCACGAAGGCAGGGGCGGGCGCGTCGAGTACACCGTCGTGCCGCAGGCGATCCAGCGCATGCAGCAACAGCTCGTGGAGGGCGTCTTTCACGGATGGGGCGGTGGGTGGGCGGTCTGTCATCCTAGCGCAGCGGCCCGGCCGCACCAAACGCCAAAACTGTGGATAACCCGGTGGACAGTCGTGGATGGCACGGCTGCCAAACGGCCACCTGCTTGGCATTCCGTGACGAGTCAGACAAAAATATATTTTTATTTCAATATTTTATGCTCTCTTTGTGGAATGCACACTAAAAGCCGACGGCAACCGATTGTCGTCGCGCGCTGTGTATAAGTGAAGGAGCCGCTGGGCGCCCGCGTTTCAAATCAAGCCGCGCGCCGCCATCGACGTCGGCTCACCCGCGCCGACCACCAGGTGATCCAGCACCCTCACCCCGACCAGTTGCAAGGCATCGCGCAACTGGTGGGTGATGTTGCGGTCGGCCGCCGAAGGCTCGGCGACGCCTGATGGATGGTTGTGCGCAAGGATCACCGCCGCCGCGTTGTGTTTCAGCGAGGCGCGCACCACTTCGCGCGGGTGCACTGAGGCGCCATCCAGGGTGCCGCGAAACAGTTCCTCGAACGCCAGCACCCGATGGCGGTTGTCGAGGAACAGGCAAGCGAACACCTCGTAGGGTTTGTGCGCGAGTTGCGCCTTCAGGAACGCCGCGCTGTCGCGCGGACTGATCAACGCGGTGCGCGCAGACAGTTCCTCGCCCAAGGCACGCCGTGCCAGTTCAAGTGCGGCGACCAGCCGCGCGCGCTTGGCCGGTCCCAGGCCCGGCACGTTCGACAGGTCACTGGCAAGCAGGGCGTTCAGGCTGCCGGCGCGGCCCAGCAGATCGCGGCCCATGTCCACCGCGCTGTGCCCGCGCGCCCCGCTGCCCAGCAGGATCGCCACCAGTTCGGCGGCACTCAACGCCGCGGCACCGCGCGCAAGCAATTTCTCACGGGGACGTTCGTCGCTGGGCCAGTCGCGGATGCTCATTGCTCGAACCCTCGTGCCGTGTTCACAGCTTGTGGCGCGCGCAATCCACATGACAGCGGCTTGCGACGCGAATCCGCTAAGCTGACGTCCTGCCGGTTCGTCAGTGGATTCCGACATGGGTGCCCGTGAACATCGACACGTCCTGCTGGGCGTGTCGGGCGGCATTGCCGCCTACAAGGCCTGCGAAGTGGTGCGCCGCCTGCGCGATGCGGGTGCCGACGTGCGCGTGGTGCTGACCTGCAACGCCGCGCGTTTCGTCACCCCGCTGACCTTCCAGGCATTGTCGGGCCAGCCGGTACGCCACGGATTGTGGGACGAAGAAGCCGAAATGGGCATGGGCCATCTGGAGCTCGCGCGCTGGGCCGACGCGGTGCTGATCGCGCCGGCCTCGGCGGACACGCTGGCCAAACTGGCGCACGGTTTCGCCGACGACCTGCTTTCGACCCTGTGCCTTGCCACCACCGCGCCCGTGGCCGTGGCGCCGGCCATGAACCACCGGATGTGGCTGCACCCGGCGACCCAGGCCAACGTCGCCACCCTGCGCGCACGCGGCGTCGCGATCCTCGGCCCCGCCAACGGCCCGCTGGCGGAAGGCGAGTCGGGGCCGGGCCGGATGCTGGAACCACAGCAACTGGTGCAGGCGCTGATGGCGCCGGGCGGCACGCATGTTGCATGAACCCAGACCATCGGCGTCGATCATGCGTGGGGGCCGTGGCGCGTGAACCCGAACGAAAGCCTTGACGGTACGTTGACCGGCTTGCGCGTCGTGATCGACGCCGGACCCACCTACGAGGACATCGACCCCGTGCGTTTCCTGGGCAACCGCAGCTCGGGCAAGATGGGTTTCGCGGTGGCCGAAGCCGCGGCACGGGCGGGCGCCGAGGTCACCCTGATCGCGGGGCCGGTCGCGCTGGCGACCCCCGCCGGCGTCGCGCGCAGGGTGGACGTGCGCAGCGCGCTGCAAATGCACGCCGCGGTGATGCAGGCCGTACAGGGCGCCGACATCTTCATCGCGACCGCCGCGGTCGCCGACTGGCGCGTGGCCGAATATTCCGCACGCAAGATCAAGAAGGGCGCGCGCGGCACGCCGGTGCTGGAACTGGTGGAAAATCCCGACATCCTGGCCGAGGTCGCGGCGCGCGACCCGCGTCCGTTCGTGGTGGGCTTCGCCGCCGAAACCGACCACGTCGCCGAACACGCGCGCGCGAAACTCGAACGCAAGAAGCTCGACCTTTTGGCCGCCAATCACGTCAACGAGGAGATCGGCATCGGCGCCGACGACAACGCGCTGGAACTGATCTGGCCGGGTGGCAGCGAAACGCTGCCGCGCGCGTCCAAATCCGAACTCGCGAAAACGCTGGTGGCGCGTATCGCCGCGCATTACCACGCGCGCCACGGAAAGCCCGCATGAGCCCCACCCATCGAACCGCCGTCGCGGTTGAACTGAAGCGCCTCGACGCGCGCCTCGGCGATTCGATCCCGCTGCCGACCTACGCCACTACCGGAAGCGCCGCGATGGATTTGCGCGCGGCGCCGGAGTCCGCCGTCACCCTGACGCCCGGCGACAGCGCGCTGATCCCGACCGGCTTGGCCATCCACATCGGCGATCCCGGCTGGTGCGCGCTGATTCTGCCGCGCTCGGGCCTGGGCCACAAACACGGCTTGGTGCTGGGCAACCTCACCGGCCTGATCGACGCCGACTATCAGGGCCCGTTGATGATTTCCTGCTGGAACCGCGGCAGGGAGGCGTTTACCATCCAGCCGGGCGATCGCATCGCGCAGTTGCTGGTGACGCCGGTCGCACGGGTGGCGTGGCAGGTGGTCGAGGAATTCGCAGCCAGTGAACGCGGAGTCGGCGGCTTCGGCTCCACCGGGGTCGCATGACCCGAGAGCGGCAACAGATCCCGATGGACAACGATCCCACAGCCGGCAAATCGTCCAACGCCCAGCCCGTGCAGGCCGCGGCACGCGCCGTGCGCGCGCGTTTCAGCCTGCGCCGGGGCTTCGCCGCCGTGGCGGCCGATCTGGTACTCGCGTTGGCGACGCTGCTGGTGTTGTTCGGCCTGTTCATGGGTTGGCAGGCTTGGCTGACCGCGCGTCAGGCCAGCGCTTCGCAGGAACTCATCCGGGCCAAGCAGGATGTCGCGCAACAGATCGCGCTGATCGTCGCCGACAAGCGCGCGCAGGTGGTCAGGGCGCTCACGCAGCCCGCGCTGATCGCGCAACTTGCCGCCAACGACGATCCGCAGACGCGCGCCGCCGCGTCACAAAGCATCAAGGCCGAGGTGAAAGATGCCGACGCAGTGACGCTGTACAGCGCGCAATTGAACGAGGTACTGCACGGCAACCTGCAACGCTTCGGTTACGCGCGCGCGGCGCAATTGATGTCGGCGTTGAGCGACGACGATGTCGGCCCGGCGCAATCGCCGGCCGCGAAAACGCTGAGTTTCGCCGGCCCGATCACCGGCCCCGACGGCAAGGTGCTGGCCTACGCCACGGTCGATTTCCGCGATTCGCCGCTGCGAGTCGCGCTGCATTCCGCGCAGGTCAGTTCGGGGCGACTGGATTTGCGACAAAGCAACAAGTCCGGCGACATCGTGCTGGACAGCGTGGGCGAGAGCGACCTGTCCACCGCGGACGATCCCGGCGTGCCGGTGGAGCACAGCCTGTTCCGCGTCGCCTCGGCGCCACCCTCATTCTGGCTGCCGATCACGCAATCATTCGTCACCGCGCTGGTCCTTGCGCTGGTGACGTTCCTGGTCGGCATCGCGTTGTTGTGGGCGCGCCCACGCCTGCGTGCACGACTCGGCGGGGCGCCGCTCATGGATGAACCCGCACTGGCCGACATGCTCGCGGCCGCCCCCCCTCCAACGAAACAACAGGAAACCACCGTGAAACCCGCCGCGCAAAAGGAAGCAACCGCAGCCATGGACGCACACGACGACCCCGTTCCCGACCACGGCATCTTCCGCGCCTACGATATCCGTGGCGTGGTCGGCCAGACACTCACCGAGGGCGTCGCACGCCAGCTCGGCCGCGCGATCGGCAGCGCGGTGCGCGACAAGGAACTCACCGAAATCGTGGTCGGACGCGACGGCCGCCTGTCCGGCCCGATGCTGTCCGGCGCACTGATCGAAGGCCTGCGCGCAGCCGGCGTGGACGTGATCGACATCGGCGCGGTGCCGACGCCGGTCAGCTATTTCGCGGCGTTCCAGCTCAACGCAGGTTCCTGCGTATCGGTGACCGGCAGCCACAACCCGCCCGACTACAACGGCTTCAAGGTCGTGATCGGCGGCGAGACGCTGGCCGAGGATGCCATCCAGGATCTGTACCAGCGCATCGTCGAGGGCCGCTTCAGCGAAGGCCACGGCAGTGTGCGCCAGTACGACATCACCGGCGAATACATCGAACGCATCGCCTCCGACATCCAGACCGGGCGCGCGCTGAAAGTGGTGGTCGATTGCGGCAACGGCATCGCCGGCGAAACCGCGCCGGGCGTGGTGCACGCGATCGGCTGCGAACCGATTCCGCTGTATTGCGAGGTCGACGGCAACTTCCCCAACCACCACCCCGATCCGTCGGAACCCAAGAATCTCGCCGACCTGATCCTGACAGTCAAGAAGACCGGCGCCGACATCGGCCTCGCCTTCGACGGCGACGGCGACCGCCTGGGCGTGGTGACGAAAGACGGCGAAATCATCTACCCCGACCGCGTGCTGATGCTGTTCGCGCAGGACGTGCTCACGCGCAATCCCGGCGCGACGATCCTGTACGACGTGAAGTGCACCGGGCACCTGCAACCGCTGATCCTGAAGGCCGGCGGCAGCCCCTTGATGTGGAAGACCGGCCACTCGCTGATCAAGGCCAAGATGAAGGAAACCGGCGCGCAGCTCGCCGGCGAGATGAGCGGGCACTTCTTCTTCCGCGAACGCTGGTACGGCTTCGACGACGGCGTGTATGCCGCCGCGCGCTTGCTCGAAATCCTCGCCGACGATCCCGAAGGCCGCACGCCCGAGCAAATTTTTGCGACGCTGCCGAAAGGTGTATCGACACCCGAGCTGCACATCCCGATGCAGGAAGGCCAGAACCATCCCTTCATCGCACGCTTCCGCGAACGCGCGCAGTTCGACGGCGCGCGCCTCACCACCATCGACGGCCTGCGCGCGGACTGGCCCGACGGCTGGGGCCTGGTGCGCGCCTCCAACACCACGCCGGTGCTGGTACTCCGCTTCGACGCCGACAACGCCGAGGCATTGAAGCGCATCCAGGATGCGTTCCGCGCGCAGCTACTCGCTTGCGACAACACGCTCACGCTGCCGTTCTGACATCGAGATTTTCCTTCCCCCGTTTACGGGGGAAGGTGGCCGCAGGCCGGATGGGGGAAACACTTGTGAGAACTTCGCAAGTCTTGATTCGACATCCCCCCGCGTGACTGCATTACGCGACCCCCTTCGCAAGCGAAGGGGGTGGGATGATTCAATGCGTCAGCGCGGTCAGGACGCCGGCGGCGTCGATCCGCTGAACTTCACCGCCTGCGCGCCGGTGATCGGCCCCGCGACGTGCGCCTGGTCGCTGATGTAGAGCTTGACCGGGCGTTCGAAGTCGAGCGGGCCGTTCACGGTGGCACCGGGGCCGATCGTGACGGTCGGGATGGTGTCGCTGCCGAAGCGGATGCCGAAGAAACCGTTGCCCTTCGGCTTGACCACCTTGATGCCGCCGTCGACCACCGAATTGCCGGCGATGGTGATGTCGCCATTGGCGGTGGTGATGCCCTGGCCGACGTGTGCATCGGTGATGTCGATCTTGCCGTTGACGTTGGTCAGCTTGCCGTTGACGGCAGAGCCGGTCGCAAGCCGGAGCGCGCCGTTGACCGCAGTGACGTTGCCCGAAACCGTGGCGCCGGTGGCCAACGCGATGTGCCCGTTCACGGCATCGATGCTGCCCGCGGTGGCGTGGTCGCCGAGATCGACGCCGCCGTTCACAGTGCTGACTTCACCGACGTTGGCGCCGGAGGCAAGGTCGATCGAACCGTTGACGGTGGAAGCCTTGTCGGCCTTGGCATTGGCCTCGACGTGCACCGATCCGTTGACGGTGCTGGCATCCGAAGTGCTGGTGCCGGCCGCGACACTGACCGAGCCGTTGACGCCGTTGACGCAAGCGCCAAGCGCGAGCGGCAAGGTCAGCAATACGAGTGCGAGGCTGCAGAAACGTGCGGATCGCATGGGAATCCTCCTGCGCGGTGCGCGTGGGCCAATGGCAATCGTGCCTGACTATTGTGGTGTCGACAATAGGCTTCTAGTCACCGTGACTTTCGGGAGGGTCGTTACAATGACGCGGTTCTTCAACAAGGCCTGCGCCATGTACACCCTCGTGATGATCCGCCACGGCCAGTCGCTGTGGAACAAGGAGAACCGCTTCACCGGCTGGGCCGACATCGACCTGTCCGAACAGGGCCGCGCGGAAGCGCGCGAGGCGGGCGAATTGCTGAAGCGCGAAGGCTACGCGTTCGACGTCGCGCACACCTCGGTGCTGAAGCGCGCGGTGCACACGCTGTGGGGCGTGCAAGATGCGATGGACCTGGCGTGGCTGCCGGTGCTCACCGACTGGCGCCTCAACGAACGCCACTACGGCGCGCTGACCGGAATGAACAAGGCCGAGATCGCGGCCAAGCACGGCGACGAGCAGGTGCATATCTGGCGGCGCAGCTACGACGTGCCGCCGCCGCCGCTGGATCCGAAAGACAATTTCTGCGCGGGCGATCCGCGCTATACCAAGCTCGATCCCGCGCAGATCCCGTTGACCGAATGCCTGAAGGACACCGTGGCGCGCGTGCTGCCGTACTGGCACGAAGTGCTGGCACCGACCATCCGATCCGGCCAGCGCGTGCTGGTGGCGGCGCACGGCAATTCGATGCGCGCACTGGTGAAATACCTCGACGGCATCTCCGACGCCGACATCACCGGCCTCAACATTCCCAACGGCGTGCCGCTGGTGTATGAGTTCGACGACGCCTTGAAACCCGTCAGGCATTTCTACCTGGGCGATGCCGACGCGATCGCGGCGAAGGCTGCGGCGGTGGCGAATCAGGGGCGAGCCAAAGCGGGTTGAAGTTTTACCCCCTTCCAACGGAAGGGGGTCGCCGCGAAGCGGCGGGGGGATGCCGTACAGCGAAAAGCCATCCCCCTCACTCCCCCTTCGCAAGCGAAGGGGGAAGGAAATCAAGTAAACGCTACACCTTCACCCTCTTCCACGGCCACGCGGCGGCAAAACTCAGCACACCGGCAATGGTGAGGATGATCGGCGGCCAGATGCCGAGCCGCGGCGCCAGCGCCAGGATCAATGCCGCGCCGACCAGCAGCGCGCCTCCGAACGCGGCGGCCAGCACGCGCCGCTGGATTTCGCGGCCGAGCGCGTGCAGGTGTTCCAGCTCGCGCTCGCCGAACCGCAGCGGGCCGTTGCCCTCGGCCAGCGCCTGCAACGCATCGTGGATTTTCTCCGGGATCAGCGGCGCGATGCGCAGCCACGTCGGGATGCGCTTGCGCGCTTCGCGCAGGGTGTGGCGCAGGCTGTAACGGTCGGCGAGGATGCGCTTCAGCACCGGCTGCGCGACTGACCAGATGTCGATGTCGGGGTCGAGCTGGCGACCGAGGCCCTCCACGTTCAGCAGGGTTTTCTGCAGCAGGATCAGTTGCGGCTGCAGCGTCAGCTCGAACTTGCGCGCGGTGCTGAACAGTTGCGCCACCACTTCCGCCAGCGAGATTTCCGACAGCGGGCGCGTGAAGTACGGTTCGCACACGGTGCGGATCGCGGCTTCCAGTTCATCCACGCGGATGTGGCGCGGCATCCAGCCGGCCGCGAGGTGCAATTCGGCGATGCGCCGGTAATTGCGCTCGAACATCGCGATGAAATTTTCCGCGAGCCAGTACTGGTCCTCGTCCGGCAGCGAGCCCATGATCCCGAAATCCAGCGCGATGAAGCGCGGGTCGCGGGTGCGGGCGGGATCGACCCAGATGTTGCCGGGGTGCGCGTCGGCGTGGAAAAAGTTGTCGCGGAACACCTGTTCGTAGAACAGGCGTACGCCCTTCTCGGCCAGCCGCCGGCGATCGATGCCCAGCTTGTCCAGCGCGGCCACGTCGTCGGCCGGGATGCCGTGCACGCGTTCCATCGTGAGCACTTTTTCGCCGGTGTGCGACCAGAAGATTTCCGGCACGTACAGGTCATCGGATTTTTCGAAATTGCGCCGCAACAGGCTGGCGTTGGCACCCTCGTGTTGCAGGTTCAGCTCGTTGCGCAGGGTCTTGGCGACCTCGTCGACCATGTCGCGCGGGCGAATCTTGTCGGCTTGCGGATGCCAGCGCTGCACCAGCCGCGCCAGGGCGTCCAACAGTTGCAGATTGCGCGCGATGTTCCGGGCCACATTCGGGCGCAGCACCTTGACCACGACCTCGCGGCCGTCCGGCAAGCGCGCGGGATGCACCTGCGCGATCGACGCCGACGCCAGCGGGGTTTCATCGAAGCTCGCGTACAACTCGTCAATCGGCTTGCCCAGCGATTCCTCGACGATCGCGCGCGCCTGTTCGCCGGGAAACGGCGGCACCTGGTCCTGCAGGTGCGCCAGCTCGTCGGCGACGTCTTCGGGAATCAGGTCGCGCCGGGTCGACAGCACCTGGCCCGCCTTGACCCAGATCGGCCCGAGTTCGGTCAATGCAAGACGCAGGCGCGCGCCGCGCGGCAAGGCCGCGATCTGCTTGCGCGGGCGCGGCAGCAGCGCGCGCAGCCAGCGCAACGGCCGCATCGCGTGATGTTCATCCACCAGGTCGTCGACGCGGTAACGCACCAGCACCGCGAGCACATGCAGCACGCGCGGAAACAGGCGCAGCGGCGTCATGGTTTGCCATCCAGGCGCCGCACCCGCGCGGCCAGCCGCTCGGTGCGTTCGCGCAAGGCGTCCACGTCGTCGAGGAAGGCGTTCATTTCGGCGTGCGGCACGGTCAGCCGCGCCTCGTCGCGCAACCAGTCGACGGTGTCGTCGCGCACGTGCCGTGCGCCTTCGCCGGCCCACCTGGCGGCATCGTGCAGCGCGCGCGCGATCGCGGTACCGGCCACCTCGCCGAACACCGTCGCGAAGGCCGCCTCGAAATCGGGTTTGTAGGCGCGCGCCAGTTTCTGCACGCGATGCGCGAGCTCGGCGTCGCCCGCGATCTCGACCTTGCCGGCGGGGCGTGCGTCGCCGTCGCGGCCCAGCGCAAGTGCCAGCAATGAGCCGGGCGTGGCGTTGACCTCGAAATCATTGCTGGTGCCGTCGTCGCCGGTGTTCGGCGGCGGTTCGATCTGCAGCGTGCCGTTGCGCGCCGCGATCGCGAACGCGATCCCGGGGCCACGCAGGTGCACGCCGATGCGGCGGCCTTCCAGCTTGTCGATGGCCTCGCGGGTGTCCGGGTCCAGCGCCACCAACCGGTTCAGCGCCAAGGTCAGGGCCATGCCACCCAGTTTGCGCAGCGGATGGGGAATCCAGGCATTCGGTTCGCGATTCGGCATCGGGTGATTGTACCGTTGCGTGGCAGGCGTGGCCCCCTTACGCTGAGCGCACTCCGTCGGGGAGTAGCCGCCTTCGGCACGTGGCCGAAGGGCCTGCGTCAACACACTTGGCCGGCAGGCCGTGGCGCAGGCAATCCATTGATCGGCGAGACCGACAGTCCACATGGGCGTATCCGGGCCGGAACGCGCATGCGGATTGTCGTGCGATACCGGCCCCATGGAGATTCCCTTGCAGGCTTTCCCGGTTTCACCGTTCCTGGTTTCCTTTGGCGCGGTCGCGCTGGCCGAGATCGGCGACAAGACCCAGCTGCTGTCGCTGGTGCTGGCGGCGAAGTTCAAGAAACCTTGGCCGATCTGCTCCGGCATCCTCGTCGCCTCGCTGCTGAGCCACGCGATCGCCGCGGAACTCGGCGCGTGGCTGGCGCACTGGATGACGCCCGGGGTGCAACGCTGGCTGATCGGGCTGTCGTTCCTCGCGGTCGCCGCATGGGCGCTGCTGCCCGAAAAGGAAGAACCCGTCGACACGGCGCCACGCCGCGGCCATGGCGTGTTCGCGGCGTCGGTGGTGGCGTTCTTCCTGGCCGAACTGGGCGATCGCACGCAGATCGCGACGGTGGTGCTGGGCGCGCACTACCAACCGCTGTGGCAAGTGATCGCCGGCAGCACCGCGGGCATGCTGGTCGCCAACGTACCGGTGGTGTGGCTGGGTGCGCGCTTCGCCTCGCGCCTGCCGCTCCGCGCCACGCGCCTTGGCGCAGCCGTGCTGTTTGCCGCGTTGGGTTTGTGGATTTTGTTGCGCTGAAACTACACGCTCCCAGGAAACCCCATCTGTCGCCACGCCTCGTACACCGCCACCGCCACCGCGTTGGAAAGGTTGAGACTGCGGTTGTCGGGCTGCATCGGCAGTCGCAGGCGTCGCGGCTCCGGGATGGCTTGCAGCACGTCGTCTGGCAGGCCGCGGGTTTCGCGTCCGAACAACAGCGCGTCACCGTCGGCGAAATTCACATCGGTGTAGCGGCGCGTGGCGTGGCTGGTGAACGCGAACACCCGCGGCCGTTGCAGCGCCGCGCGGCACGCCTCCAGATCGTCGTGCACCGCGACGTTGACGAACTCGTGGTAATCCAGCCCTGCGCGCCGCATCTTCGCGTTGTCGAGTTCGAAGCCGAGTGGGCGGATCAGGTGCAGCGACGCGCCGGCGTTGGCGCACAACCGGATCACGTTGCCGGTGTTGGGGGGAATCTCGGGCTGGTAAAGAATGACGTGCAACATCCGGCCATTATCGCGCGAGCGCCCCGACCGCCGCGTCGCCAGCACACGAACCTTGGGCGCGCAAACGCCCGGGCGGCCTTCACGACCGCCGTGGGCGTCCGCGCATCACGCGGTCAGTGCAAGCGAACCAGGAACTCGCAAAAACCGAACACGACCACCAAGGCCGTCGCCACGTACAAACCGCGCCAGATCATCCCGGATTTCATGCTGCCCCCTGCTGGATCAGCGCCGGAACGCTCCGGCAGGGGAGAAGGAAGCATCACGCGTGCCACGCACGCCATCCGGCGGGCAAACCCTTGTCAACAGACTTTCGCGCGCTCGAAAGCGTGACCTGGTTCACGGGCAATCCGCGTCAGCACGGCCGCCAAATGGCGAAATCCCGTGCCCACAGGCTTTTACCAAGGCAATTCGGCACCGTCGTGGGCGAGAAACTTCCCGGCATCCTCGGCCTTGCGTTCTCGATCCGGCTCATCAACGTGCGCGACGTGACGTGGCGGCAGATACGCGTCCCGAATTGAACGCCAGCAACCGCGACCAGTCGATGCCGGCCTTGGCATCCAGAAAATCAGCGATGACCGTTCGTGTCATACGGTTGACGACTTGGCCGTAGGCCTTTTCGAACTCGTCGTTGTAACGGCGTGCGTCGGTACCCAAGGGTTCCACGATGTCAATGTAGAGCGCCTCATTGCCACTGACAAAAGCCCAGAACGCTTGTCCACACAACTTCAGATGATCGCCCTTGTCTTCGTGGGAATCGCGGCCGTAGCAGCACCCGTTGACGGCTTGCAATGGCACCTTGGCGCCGCTGGTGCGCAGGGTACGCGCGGCTTGACGGAAATTTTCACGCAGGCGCTTCAACTGTTGCGAATTGGCCCAGTTCGGGCCGGATTTGATCGCAACGATGTAGCGCACACCGTCGCGCTCAAACTCCAAATCTATGCCCGAGATGCCGGATTTGCGCCTGCCGAACGTACCCTCATTGATCCAAATCGCCAACCGTTCCAGAAAATCACCAAACATCGTCTCTTCCTGTGACGACAGATGTGCATCCAGAAGTGCACGCACCAGTTGTTCGGCAGTCTGAATGTGCTTGGCACGAAACAGATACGGATTTTTGCGCTTGAGTACATCGCGCAAGTCCAGCGTGGTCAGCTTTTCCAACCGTTTGCGATGAAACTCGCCAATGTGCATGGCGACCCATGCCGCGATTTCATCATTCGTCGGCAGTGGCATAACGCGCCGGCTCCTCAAGCAGCCTTCGCTGAATGCCCAGCTCGTCGATCGCCGTTTGTACCCGCGCCACATAGTCGGGATCCAGATCGATCCCGATGGCCGAGCGGCCAAGCTCCAGCGCCGCGAACAGGGTCGTGCCCGAGCCGACGAACGGATCGAGCACGACGTCGCCCGGCTCAGTAAACAACTTGATGAACCACTCGGGCAACGCGCGCGGAAATGCAGCGCTGTGGTTGCGATTACCGCACTCGGTCGCCAGATGCAGCACGTTGGTGGGATAGGCCAGGTCACGCCCGATCCAGTTTTCGATTTTTTTGCCGAATCCCGAGCCCACGTGCGACTCGTCGCGGCGGCGGTCGGTATCACTCAGGTTACGCAAACGCGACTTGGCCCAGTCGCCGGTCGGCACGCGTACCGCATCCTGGTACATCTTGAAATGCTTTTCGCGGGTGAAGTGCAGGCAGCGCTCCCACGCATCGCGAAAGCGGTTGGGCCAGCGGCCGGGGTAGCAGTTTTTCTTGTGCCAGATGTATTCCTCGGTCCAGCGCCAGCCTTGCGCCCGCAGGGCACAAATCAATTCCATGACATAAGTGTGCCGCTCGCCATCGACCACGCGCTCCTTGATGTTGAGCACGAAGCTGCCGTCGGGCTGCAGCACGCGCTTGAGCTCGGTAGCGATCGGCAAAAACCATGCAACGTAGTCGTCGGGCGCGACGCCGCCATAAGTGTGTTTGCGCTGGTCCGCGTAGGGCGGTGAAGTGACGATCAGATTGACGCTGTCGTCGGCAAGGCGTCCCAGTACGGTGCGGGCGTCCCCACGCAGCACGCGTGCGTCGGGGGTTTGGGTCGCTTCATAGGGTTTCAGCCGTGCATTCATACGCGCAGGGTAGGGTGTAATGGTCGCATCGGTTGAGACCTTACCACGGCAATTCGGCGCCATCGTACGCGAGGAATTTTCCCGCATCCTCGATCGTGGCGTTCCCGATCAGGCCCAGCAGCGCGTGCGCGGAGTCGACCGGCGCCAGCGTCGCGCCCTTGCCGCCCATTTCCGTTTTCACCCAGCCGGGGTGCACGGTCAGCATCAGGATGCCGCGCGGTGCCAGCTCTGCGGCCAGGCGCTTCACCGCCATGTTGAGCGCAGCCTTGCTCATCGCGTAACTGATGGTGCGGAAGCTGGTCGCCTGCGCGATCGAACCGATCTGCGAGGTGATGCACAACACGCGCGGCTTGTTGCCCAGCGCCAGCAGCGGCGCCAGCGCCTGCGTGATCAAGAGCGGCGCCGAGGCATTGACCGCAAAGCTCATCGCCAACGATTCGGCCGCGACGTTGCCGAAGCGTTCGCCCGACACCAGGACGCCGGCGTTGTTGACCAGAAGGTCGACGCGCTGCAGATGCCTGGCGACCGCCTGCGGCAAGGCGTCGATCGCGGCCGGATCGGCGACATCCAGCGCATGGATCGCCAGGCGTTCGCCGTGCGCCGCCGCCAGCGCATCCAGCACCTTGGCTTCGGAAGGATTGCGGCAACACGCCAGCACGCGCGCGCCGCGTTCCAGCAGCTGGGTGACGAAGGCCAGCCCGAGCCCGCGGTTGGCGCCGGTGACGAGGCAGCGTTGCATGCGGCCAGTGTAGCGCGGGGGGCCGGCGACGCTATGCTGTGCGGATGGAACCCGAAGGCACCACCCATTTCGGCTACCGCGACGTGCCGGTCGCCGAGAAACAGAAGCTGGTCGGCGAAGTGTTTTCGTCGGTCGCCGGCAAGTACGACGTGATGAACGACCTGATGTCGTTCGGCGTCCACCGGCTGTGGAAGCGGCACTTCGTCGCGACGTCCGGTGTCCGCAAGGGCGACCGCGTGCTCGACCTCGCCGGCGGCACCGGCGACATCGCCGCGATGCTGTTGCCACGCGTCGGCGACAAGGGCGAGGTGGTCATCGCCGACATCAACGCCGCGATGCTGTACGCGGGCCGCGACCGCCTGCTGGATCGCGGGCTGTTGAACGGCTTGCGCTGGGCGCAGGTGAACGCCGAGGCGCTGCCGTTTCCCGATGCGTCGTTCGACGCGGTGACCATCGCGTTCGGCCTGCGCAACGTCACCGACAAGGACAAGGCCTTGCGCGAAATGCAGCGCGTGCTGAAGCCCGGCGGGCGCGTGTTGATCCTTGAATTTTCGAAGGTCAATCAGGCGTGGCTGGCGCCCCTGTACGACTTCCACTCGTTCCAGGTGCTGCCGCGCATCGGCAAATTGGTCGCGCACGACGTGGGCAGCTACCGCTACCTCGCCGAATCGATCCGCAAGCATCCCGATCAGGCGACCTTGAAAGCGATGATGGAAGCCGCGGGTTTCCGCAACGTGCAGGTGCGCAATCTGTCGGCGGGCATTGTCGCGATCCATCGCGGTTACAAGGTTTGAACGGCTGCCGCGCGCCCGGACACCAAGCACACGAATGTCCGCGGGCGAGCGTCGAACAGGGTAGGAGCGCGCCTGCGCGCGACCACTGTCCACAGCCGAGAAGCCCACGTCGCCGGCAAGCCGGCTCCTACAGTGTCCGAAGGTGCGTTTCATGCGCGAGTTGTACCCCGAAATCGAGCCGTACCGCAGCGAACACTTCCCGGTCAGCGACCGCCACACGCTGTACGTCGAGGAGTGCGGCAACCCCGACGGCCTGCCGGTGGTGTTCCTGCATGGTGGCCCGGGCGCCGGCATCACGCCCAAGAGCCGCCGCTTCTTCGATCCAGCGCGCTGGCGCGTCGTGCTGTTCGACCAGCGCGGCGCGGGCAAGTCCACGCCGTTCGCCGACCTCGAAGACAACACCACGCAGGGCCTCGTCGCCGACATCGAAAAAATCCGCGTGCACCTCGGCATCGAACGCTGGCTGGTGTTCGGCGGCTCGTGGGGTTCGACGCTGGCGCTGGCTTACGCCGAAGCGCACCCGGATCGCGTGACGGGCCTGGTGCTGCGCGGCATCTTCCTCGCGCGCGACGAGGAACTGCGCTGGTTCAACGAGATGGACGGCGGCGCGCGCTGCATCTTTCCGGAACGCTGGGCGCGCTTCCGCGACTTCATCCCCGCAGCCGAACGCGACAACATGCTCGAAGCCTATTGGCGACGGCTGGACAGCGGCGACGCCGCGACTCGACAGGCCGCCGCGCAAGCGTGGAGCGATTACGAGGGCGGCAGCACCACGCTGGTCCACGACCCGGATGCGCCCGGCGTGTTTTCCGAACCGCAGGCGGCGGTGAGCCTGGCCCGGTTGGAAGTGCATTATTTCCGCCACGGCATGTTCCTCAAACCCAACCAGTTGTTGCGCGACATCGATCGCATCCGCCACATCCCCAGCGTGATCGTGCACGGCCGCTACGACATCATCTGCCCGGTCAAGACCGCGCTCGACTTGCACACGGCATGGCCGGAAGCGGAGTTCCACATCGTGCTGTCGGGACATTCGTCCTCCGACCCTGCGATCGTGGACAAACTGGTCGAAGCGACCGACGCATTCGCCGATCGCTTTTCTCGGAAAGAGCAAAAGTAGGCTGTCCGCAAATGAACGCAAAGAACGCAAATGAACAGCTTCATTGGATTGTCTGGCTTTTGCTTTATTTGCGTTGATTCGCGTTCATTTGCGGACCGATTTGCTCTTCCCGATGGACGCGCCGCAAAATCCGGATGGCATGCCGTCGCGCAAACGGGCAACCTTCACGCTTTCGATGACGGAGCCGCGCCATGCTGACCCTGTTCGATTACCTGCCCTCGCAGAACGGCTGGAAGGTACGTCAGTTGCTGCACCATATCGGGCGACCGTACCGCACCGAGATCGTCAGCATTTTCGAAGGCGCGGGGCGCACGGACGCCTACCTCGCCATCAACCCCACCGGCACGGTGCCGGCGATCCGCCTGGACGACGGCCGCACGCTCGCGGAATCCAACGCGATCCTCGCCTATCTCGCCAACGGCACGCCTTACCTTCCGTCCGATCCGTTCGAGCGCGCCAAGGTGCAGCAGTGGCTGCATTTCGAACAGGAGCGGGTGGAATCGGTGATCGGTTCGCTGCGTTACTGGACGCTCACCGGCAAGCTGGCGACGCGCCCGGCGGAATTCGTGGCGATGAAACGCAAGGCGGCACTGCGCACGCTCGGCATCCTGGATCGCGAGCTGTCCACGCCATCCTTTCTCGCCAACGACCGCTACAGCATCGCCGACATCTCGGTGTTCGCCTATGCGAGCCACGCCGAGGAAGTGGGGATTTCGCTGGAACCGTATCCGCACTTCCGCGCCTGGATCGCACGGGTGCAGGCGCAACCCGGATTCCTCGCGACGATGCATCCGTACAGCGAAGACCCGAACACTACGCGTGAATTGCCCTGACAATGAACTCCCTCTCCCCCAAGCAGCTTCTCCGCTTGGGGAAGAGGGCTGGGGTGAGGGGGACGAATGTTGCGCAACATGGACTCACCCACGCCATCCATGGCACTCAGCCACGGCATCACGCAGCCCGCAAATCCTGTGTGATGATGCCCCATTGCGCCACTTCCGCCTCATGCGCGTCGTGCCGCCAGGTTTCGGCCAGCGACGACGCATACCACTCGCGCATCGACGGCAACGCCAGCAGGCGTTGCGCATACGCGTTCGCGGCGGCGTCCAGCGGCGGCGCGTAGGTCTGGATGCGAAACGCGACCGGCGCATAGAACGCATCGGCGGCGGTGAACTTCGCGCCCGCGAGGAACGGGCCGCCGAAACGCTTGAGGCCGTCGTTCCATAGCGCGTTCAGGCGCGTGAGGTCACTGTGCAATGCGTCGTCGACCCGGTGCAGCTTGACCCGGATGCCGCAGTTCATCCCGCATTGGGTGCGCAACGCCATGAAGCCCGAATGCATCTCCGCGGCGGCGCAGCGTGCAAAGGCACGCGCGGCCTTGTCGGCGGGCCACACGCTCGGATGCGCTTCGGCAACGTATTCAGTAATCGCCAGCGAATCCCACACCGTGATCGCGTCGTCGACGAGGCACGGCACCTTGCCGCTGGGCGAGAACCCGGTGAACGCCCCGCCGTGGAATGGCATCAATTTTTCCTCGAACGGAATCCCGAGTTCCCGCAGCAGCACCCACGGCCGCAGCGACCACGATGAGTAATTTTTGTTGGCGATGTAGAGGACGGGCATGGCGGTTTCCGCGCGATGGAAAAGCACATTCTATGCCCGCCGCGTGCGCGTGATGCCGTCACTTGTTGCACGGGCACCGGGGCCGACCGGCTGGCATACTGCCGTCTTGAGTTTGCAGGCAGGAACCCGTGATGCGCCTCCTTTCCACCCTTGCCCTCGGGGCTTTCGTGCTGCCGGTTGCGGCGCAAGCCAGCGACCCGCACTCCTACGCGCAGCCGCAGGACGTCGTCATCAGCCACATCGACCTGAAACTCGCGGTCGATTTTCCGCACAAACAACTCGGCGGCACCGCGACGCTGACGCTGGACTGGAAAAACCCCGACGCGCACGACCTGGTGCTGGATACCGAAAACCTTGCGATCGCGTCGATCGAGGCGGTCGATACCAAGGGCCACGCGCACGCGCTGCACTACGCGCTGGCGGAACCCGTGAAGGCAATGGGCCGGAAGCTCACCATCGACGCGCCGGAACATCCGCGTGAAATCCGCATCGCCTACAAGACTTCGCCCGACGCCAGCGGCCTGCAATGGCTCGCCGCCGCTCAAACCGCGGACAAGCACTTGCCGTTCCTGTTCTCGCAATCCGAAGCGACCCACGCGCGCTCGTGGATCCCGCTGCAGGATTCGCCTGCGATCCGCTTCACCTACACCGCGCACGTCACCGCACCGAACGACGTGCGGGTGGTGATGAGCGCGCCGAATGTTCCGAAGCATCCACTGGATGGGTCGTTCGACTTCGAACAGACCCATCCGATCCCGTCCTACCTGATGGCGATCGCGGCGGGCGACTTGGCAGTGCGCGAAACCGGGCCGCGCAGCGCGGTATATGCCGAGCCGTCGGTGCTCGCGAAAGCCGCGCACGAGTTCGAAGACACCGAGCAGATGATCGCGACCACCGAGAAGCTGTACGGCCCGTACCGCTGGGGCCGCTACGATATCCTCGTCCTTCCGCCATCGTTCCCGTACGGCGGCATGGAAAACCCCAATATGACCTTCGCGACGCCGACCGTGCTGGTGGGCGACAAGTCGCTGGTGTCGCTGGTCGCACACGAGCTGGCGCATTCATGGTCGGGCAACCTCGTCACCAACGCGAGCTGGCGCGACACCTGGTTGAACGAAGGTTTCACCACCTACGTGCAGGGCCGCATCACCGAGGCGTTGTATGGCCAGAGTCAGGCCACCGAGGAAACCCTGCTGGCGGTTCGCAACCTCGAAAAGACCATCGGCAAGATGCCCGAGAACGCGCAGCGCCTCGCGCCGCAACCGCGCACGGTCGATGCCGACGACGAGCTTTCCGACGTCGCCTACGACAAGGGTTCGTGGTTCCTGCGCACGCTGGAAGCCAAGTTCGGGCGCAAGGATTTCGACGCCTGGCTTGAGGGTTACTTCAACCACTTCCAATGGCACAGCATCACCACCGAGCAGATGCTGGCGTACCTGAAACCCAGCCTGATCGACAAATATCCCGGCCGGATGAGCTGGGAGGAAGTGCAGGCGTGGGTGTACGGCACCGGCATCCCGAAGGACGCGCCGATTCCGGATTCACCGCGCTTCGATGCCATCGACAGGGAACGCAACGAATTCCTCGCCGGCACGCTCGCCGCCGGCAAATTGGATGCCAAGGGCTGGAACACCCAGGAATGGATGTACTTCCTCGACCGCCTGCCCGACACGCCGCCGCTCGCGAAGATGCAGGAACTGGACGCCGCGTGGCACCTCACCGGCACACCCAACGCCGAGATCGGGATGCGCTGGTACGTGCACGCGATCGCCGCCGGCGACAAGGCCGCGTGGCCGGCCGCCGCCGAACACGCAACCCGGATCGGGCGGCTGTACCTGACCATGCCGATCTACAAGGCCTTCGTCGCGACGCCGGAAGGCTTCGCCTACGCCGAACAGGTTTACGCCAAAGCCAAGGACGGCTACCACCCCTTGACGCGGATGGCGGTCGAAAAATTGTTCGCGCGTACCCGCGCGGCGCAAGCCAGCGCCGCCGCGGACAAGGGCTGAGCGACGAATGTCCAACAACCCTGCTCGCGACGCGCTGCTGGCGCGCTTTGCCTTCCGGCTGAAGGTGCTCGGCGGCACCATCATCGCGCTGGCGGTGGTCGGTTTGGCCGTCTATTTCATCGCGCCGGGCGCCGTGCTGCGCGGCGCGATCATGTGGCAGACTTGGCGCGACGGCCTGCACCAGCACAGCCTGCAAGTCGGCGACACCCGCTGGGTGTACGTCGCGGGCGGAAAGAAAGAAGGCCCGCCCCTGCTGCTGATCCACGGCTACGGCGGCACCTACGCGGACTGGCTGATGGCCGCGAAATATCTGACCGGCAACTTCCACGTCATCATTCCCGACCTGCCGGGCTGGGGTGCGTCCACACGCCTGCCGGATGCCGACTACGGCTACCCCGCGCAGGTCAAGCGCTTGCACGCCTTCGTCGAGGCGCTGCACCTCGGCGAAATCGCGATCGCCGGACATTCGATGGGCGGCGCGATCGCGGGCCTGTACGCCGCGGATTATCCCAAGGACGTCGCCGCGCTGATCCTGGTGGACTCGGCCGGCGTGCCGTTCAAGGAAAACGCCTTCGTGCGTGAACTGAAATCGGGCAAGAGCCCGTTCGACATCGACAACCGCACCCAGTTCAAGCACCTCGAAGCGCTGCTGTTCACCAAGCCGCCATCGGTGCCGCCGCGTATCGAGGACGTGTTCATCGACAAGTCGAAACGCGAACGCGCCTTCGACGACAAGGTACTGCGCGAAATCACCGCGCCGGACGAACGCAACGCGCTGCAAGCCAAGCTGCCCGACATCACCGCGCCCACCTTGGCGATCTGGTGCACCAAGGACCAGATCATCGACGTGTCTGCGCTCGACGCGGTCCGAGCCGGCCTCACCCACGTACCCAACATCGGCGTCACCGAGTTGAACGGCTGCGGACACATGTCGATCATGGAAAAACCCCGCGAAGTCGCGCAGTCGATCACGCACTTCGTGCTGGTGCCGTAACCGCGCTTCCACCCCCTTCGGAACGAAGCAACTGTGTTCGACGTCAAGCGGTTTTTGCTACATGCGGACTCCAGTGCGCACCATCACGCAGCATGGCGTTGAGGATGGTCAGCAGTTTGCGCATGCACG
>SCQS01000019.1 GCA_004299705.1 Rhodanobacteraceae bacterium
CCAAACCGCAAGTGTTCCTCGGCGAAGCCAGCCTGATGCCGCACGAGTACGTGCATTCCTGGAACGGCAAATTCCGCCGCCCGGCCAAGCTTTGGCAGCCCAACTTCCAGACGCCCGAGCACACCCGCATGCTGTGGGTGTACGAGGGGCTCACCAATTACTGGGGCGAGGTGCTGTCGGCGCGCAGCGGCCTGTTCACCCCCGCGCAGTACCGCGCGATGCTCGCCTTCACCGCGGCCGGCCAGGATCATCGGCCGGGACGCGAATGGCGTCCGCTGATCGACACCACCGTCGGCGAGCCGATGGGCGGCTTCGGGGTCGATTACGGCAACTGGCGGCGCGGCGACGATTACTACGACGAGGGCGTGCTGATCTGGCTGGGCGTGGACGTCAAGATTCGCGAGCTGACCCACGACCAACGCTCGCTGGACGATTTCGCCAAGCGTTTCTACGGCATGGACAACGGCAGCTACGTCACCAGGACCTATACGTTCGACGACCTGGTCAACGCCTTGAACGTGGTCGCACCGTACGACTGGGCGAGCTACTTTCACAAGCTGCTCGACCGCACCAGCGATCACGCACCGCTCGCCGGCCTGACCAATTCCGGCTGGAAGCTGGTTTATTCGAGCACGCCCAATCCCTACGAAGAAGCGCGCGGGGTCATCCACCATTTCACCCGCACGCTGTTTTCGGTCGGCTTCACGACCAACGACAAGGGTGTGATCGGGGACGTGTTGTGGAACTCGCCGGCCTTCAAGGCGGGGCTGGCGCCCGGCATGCAACTGGTGTCGGTGAATGGCGTGAAGTTCAGCCCCAAAGTGTTCCTGCATGCGATCGCGGGCATCACCAAGCCGGGGCAGGGCAAGCTGGTGTTCGTCGCCAGCGGTTCCGGGATCACCGGCACCTACACCTTCGATTACAGCGGCGGGCTGCGCTACGCGCACCTGCAACGGACCGAAGGCACGCCGGATTATCTCGGCCAGATCATCGCGCCCGTCAAGTAATGACGGGTTCGTGTTTTGGCTGAAGTTGTATTCACAAATGATTGAAACATAACCGATACGCAGCGCGCCGTTGCGCTGCGCCGCAGTACTTGGCAGAGTGGCACATTCGTTCGGTCGCGCATGCGCAGGCCGATGTCCGCCGATCCATCCAGTCCCAGACCTCATGCGCCTGTCCACGATCAAGTTGGCCGGATTCAAGTCGTTCGTCGATCCGACCGTGCTGCACCTCCCCACCAACCTCACCGGCATCTGCGGTCCCAACGGCTGCGGCAAGTCCAACATCATCGACGCGATCCGCTGGGTCATGGGCGAAAGCGCGGCCAGCCGCCTGCGCGGCGAGGCGATCACCGACGTGATCTTTTCAGGATCATCCGGGCGCAAGCCGGTCGGGCAGGCCACGGTCGAACTGATCTTCGACAACTCCGACGCCACGCTGGGCGGCGAGTACGCGACCTTCAACGAAGTATCTGTCAAGCGCACGGTCGGGCGTGATGCGCAATCCGACTATTACTTGAACGGCGTGCGCTGCCGCCGTCGCGACATCACCGACCTGTTCCTCGGCACCGGGCTGGGCGCGCGCAGCTATTCCATCATCGAGCAGGGCGTGATTTCCGAGATCGTGGAATCGCGCCCCGAACAGTTGCGCATCCACTTGGAAGAAGCCGCCGGCGTGTCGCGCTACAAGGAGCGCCGCAAGGAAACCGAGAGCCGCATCAAGGCCACCCGCGAGAATCTCGACCGCGTCAAGGACGTGCGCGAGGAAGTCGAAAAGCAACTCGACCATTTGAACCGGCAGGCGCGCGCGGCCGAACGCTGGAAGAAACTGAAGGAAGAACGGGCCTTGCGCGAAGCCGAACTGCGCGGCCTCAACTACCGCGCGGTGAACGCGCAACTGGAAACGCAGCGGCACGCGCGGCAAGAGGCCGAAACCGCGCTGGAAGGCAAACTCGCGGCGCAACGCCATCTCGAAGCCGAAATCGAACAGGGCCGCGTCGCGCATCAGGAACACACCGAGGCGATGAACGGCGTGCAGGCCGAGGTCTATCAGGTCGGCGCGGAACTGGCGCGGGTCGAGCAGCAGATCAAGCACCACCGCGAGATGCTGGAACGACTGCAACAGGATCGCGAGGAATCCGAGCGTACCTGGACGGAACTGGCCGATCACATCCAGTCCGACACGGCGCAGCGCGATGAACTGCAGACCGCGGTCGCCGCGGCCGAACCCGAAGCCGGTCGGCTGCACGAGGCCGACACGCAAGCCGCGCAGGCCCTGACCGAAGCCGAGGCCGCGCACGCCGCGTGGCAGCAGCGTTGGGAAGCGCACAGCGGCCAGAGCGCGACCACCTCGCGCGAAGCCGAGGTCGAGCGCACCCACATCGACCATCTCGATCGCCAGGCGCTGGATCTGTCGCGCCGCCGCGAGGCGTTGCGCAACGAACGCAAGAATTACGATCTGGACGCACTCGCCAGCGCATCGGCGGGACTCATCGACCAGCACGCCGCGCACAAAACGCTGGTCGATACCCATTCGGCGAATCTGGAAAAACACAAGGCCGAGGCCGAGCGCCTGCAAGGCGAGGAACGCCAAACCCAATCGGCGCTGGCCGAAGCCAACACCCAGCGCCAGAGCCTGCGCGGGCGCATCGCTTCATTGGAAGCATTGCAGCGCGCCGCGCTGGGCCGCGACCGCGACGCCGCGCGCGACTGGTTGCAGAAAGCCGGGTTGGCCGGCAGCGAACGATTGGGCGCCAAGCTCGATGTCGCGAGTGGCTGGGAACGCGCGGTGGAAACCGTGCTGGCCGGCATGCTGGAAGGCGTGCTGGTCGACGATCCGGCCACGCTCGCGGGCGAGCTTGCCGAACTCGCCGGCGCCGACATCACCCTGGTAGGCAGCGCCGACGCGCTGGTCGGCGATGTCGCCGGCACGCTCGCGGCCGAGGTGAAAGGCCCGGCCGCCGCACGCGCCTTGCTGGCGCAGGTGCGCACCGCCGCCACGCTGGACGAGGCGCGTTCCATCGCCGCGACGCTGGCGCCCGCGCATACCGTGATCACCCGCGACGGCGTGTGGCTGGGTCCCGGCTTCGCGCGGGTGCGGCGCGCCGAGGGCGGTCAGGTCGGCGTGCTGGCGCGCGAGCGCGAATTGCAGGAAGCGACCACCGAACTTGCCGCGGTCGAAAAACGCATCGCCGAACTGCAGGAACATCAGGCCGAGGTGCGCGACCAGCGCCGCGTCGCCGAACAGGCGCGCGACGACGCCCAGCGCGACCTGTACGGCGCGCATCGACGGTTGTCGGAACTGGCCGGCGAAATGCAGAGCCGGCAGGGCCGCATCGACAGCGCCAAGGCGCGCCTCGCCGCGATCGACGCCGAGTTGGCCGACATCGAAACCCGTCTCGCGGAAAACGAACAACTGCTGCAGGCCGCGCGCGGGCGCATGCAGGCCGCGGTCGCCAACATGGGCGAGCACGAACAGGCACGGGTGGCGCTGGAAGGCGAACGCCGGCAATTGCTGGAACACCGCGAGGCCGCGCGCGCCGACGCGCAGGAAGCCTCGGACGCCGCGCATCGCCACGCGATCGCGCTGGAATCCCGGCGCGTCACTTTGGCGGCGCTGGAACAATCGCTGGGCCGGATGCACGCGCAGCGCGAGCAGCTGTCCAAACACCGCAGTGATCTGGATGCACGCCTCGCCGCAGGCGGTGATCCGATCGCGGCGTTGGAGAAGGAACGCCAGACCTGCCTCGACCAGCGCCTGAGCGTGGATCGCAAGATGGTCGAGGCGCGGCGCCGGCTGGAAGATGCCGCCAATGCGCTGCAGGAGCGCGAACAGGCGCGCCATGCGGCCGAGCAGGCCATGGCCGGCGAGCGCGACACCCTGGAAAAGCTGCGACTGGAAGAACAGGGCCACCGCCTGCGCGCCGAACAACTGGCCGAGGCGATCCGCGAAGCGGGCCTGGAAATCGAGCCGCTGCTGGCCAGCTTGTCCGATGAAGTGCAGCCGGAAGCGTGGCAGGAGAAGATCGCCGACCTCGACGCGCGCATCACGCGGCTGGAACCGGTCAACCTCGCCGCGATTTCCGAACACGCCGAGGCCGCGCAGCGCAAGGAATACCTCGACGCGCAGATGACCGACCTCACCACCGCGCTGGAAACGCTGGAGAACGCGATTCGCAAGATCGACCGCGAGACGCGCGAACGTTTCAAGGACACCTTCGACCGCGTCAACTCAGGCTTCCAGAGCCTGTTCCCGAAACTGTTCGGCGGTGGCCACGCCTATCTGGAATTGACCGGCGAGGATCTGCTGGATGCCGGCGTCACCATGATGGCGCGCCCGCCCGGCAAGCGGAACAGCCACATCTCGCTGCTGTCGGGTGGCGAGAAGGCCATGACCGCGATGGCGCTGGTGATGGCGATCTTCAACCTGAACCCCGCGCCGTTCTGCCTGCTGGACGAGGTGGACGCGCCGATGGACGAGGGCAACGTCGGCCGCTTCGGGCAACTGGTGCGCGACATGTCCGAGAAGGTGCAGTTCCTCGTGGTCACCCACAACAAGGCCACCATGGAAATGACCCACCAGTTGTGCGGCGTCACCATGCGCGAACCCGGCGTGTCGCGGCTGGTGCAGGTGGACCTGGCCGAGGCGACGCGCTTGGCGGGCGTTGCCGCGTAAAGCAAAGCGGTCCGCAAAGAACGCAAAGAACGCAAAGGACGCAAAAAAAACATCAAAAGACAATCAATATCTTTTGCCGTCATTCCCGCGAAAGCGGGAATCCAGTGTCTTCCTCTTGCTCTCTTTCGCGTTCTTCGCGTCCTTCGCGGACCAATGGCTTTTCTTCACGTGAACCACGCTTCTTTGCTAAAGTCCACGCCGTGAACGCCGAAGCCATCTCGCCCACCACTTTGCGCATCATCATCGCCGTGATCGGCGCGGTGATCCTGGTCGCGATCTATCTGTTCGGACGCCCGCGCCAGCCGGGGCAGGGCAGGCGCCTGCTGCCGCGCAAGCGTGACGACGCGCGCATCGAACCCGTGCTCGGCGATGCGGATGCCGACGAATCCGCCAGCGACGCCCCGGCCACGGAAACCCCGGAGCAGGGCGAACTCGACGTCGCCTTGAAACGCGAGCTGGACCGGCTGGGCGCGACCATGCACGCCGATCGTCGCGGGTCGTCTGATGCAAAGGCTACGCCGGCGACACCCAAACCAGCGCCACCATCGGAACCCGCGGCCGGACGCCGTCCGCAGGAGTTCCCGGTCGACCGCATCGTCACCCTGTTCGTGTCCGCGCCCGAGGGGGAAACCTTCGGCGGCGGCGACATCGTGGTGGCCGCGGAAAAAGCGGGGCTGCGCTTTGGCGCCATGCACATCTTCCACCGGCTGGTCGATGGCCGGCCCGACGCCGGGCCGATCTTCAGCATGGCCAACATGATGAAGCCGGGCTACTTCGACATGCCGCGCATCGGTGAACTGCGCACGCCCGGCGTGACCTTCTTCGCGACCCTGCCGGGCCCGGTTTCCGCGCTCGACGCCTGGGACGCGATGTTGCCGGCCGCGCAACGCATCGCCGAACTGCTCGGCGGCGTGCTGCTGGACGAGGACCACAACACCCTCGGCCGCCAGCGCGTCGCGGGCCTGCGCGAGGAACTGCGCGCCTGGGATCGCCAGCACGAAGGCGAGCCGATCCGCCTGCCGCCGCGCCGTTGAGAGATCGCTGATGTTGCCGATCCCGCTCATGGTTCGGCAGGCTCACTACGAACGAATCAAAGAATCATCCGTTCGCACTGAGGTATCGAAGGGCGAACAACACGCTGCCTGACGCAATACCCAAAGACACCTCATGACCTACCCCAGCCCCGCGTTCCGGGAAGACCGCGCCGAAATCCTGCACGGCGCCATCCGCGACCTGTATTTCGGATTGCTGGTCACGCACCCGACCGACGGATACGCGACCTCGTACCTGCCGTGGGAACTGGATGCGCAGCGCGGCCCGCAAGGCACGCTGGTCGGCCACCTCGCGCGCTACAACCCGCAGTGGAAAGTGTCGCCCGAAGGCGCCGATGCGCTGGTGGTGTTCCAGGGCCCGCACGCCTACGTGTCGCCGTCGTGGTACCCCGGCAAGGGGTTACCGTACATTCCGTGCAAAAAGTGCCGTTTTGGCACTGCAATAGAATCAATGGCTTAGAAGTTATTCCGCAAAATACTTGTGGTGTAACAAGCACTTGTGGTATCCAGCGACGA
>SCQS01000020.1 GCA_004299705.1 Rhodanobacteraceae bacterium
TCTCGATTGCAACCATGCGCTTCCGGCTCGCCCGCACGATCGCCCGACACCTGTCACGATGTCCTTGCTGCGGCAAGGCGCAGCGGCGAATCCCGCATGTTTAGTAACACAGTAGAACTACCGCCAACTGGGCAACAGCCAATCCATACATCCCCGTTGGCGGCACACCGACGGCATACGGGCGAGCGAACGAAAAGGTCGGGCTGGAAACGATCGCTTTTCTGCGCAACTCGCTTCACTGAAAGTTCAGGCCCTGGAGCTGGCAACAACGTTGGTTGGCTGCTCGAAGCGAACTCGCCGATAGATGCCACGAGAGTCAGATCCTTGAGTCGAGCAGATGCGATCGTGTGACGTTTTCGAGCCGTTATCGCCTGGATGCTGCACGGCTCTGGATTGCACTTGGGCCGGCGTCGGCACAGCGGTAGCAATCATGTAAAGTCGGATCGTGAATGGCCGGGAACGGCCCGTGTTCACCGCACGATGATCTCGTCCGAAAAAATCCAGCCGTTGCCGCTGCCGTCGGCGGGTTGGTACGGTTCGGCCACCACGCGCACGTAGCGCGCGGTGATCGCGGCCTTGGACGAGAACGTCACGTTGCGTATTTGCGGCCGGGTGTCGTTCGGCTCGACCTTGATCGCAACGGTCTTGACGATGTTCCAGTGCTTGCCATCTTCCGAGGTTTCGAAAGTCACCTCGCGCGGCAGCAGGATTCCGACCGGCGCGTATTGCAGGAAGCGCGCGTCGATGGAATGCAGTGTGGTCGGTTGCTGCAAGTCGATGCTGGCGTCCATGGTTCCGCCTTTCCAGCCGTCCCAGGTGCCGTCGCTGAAATTCGTGCCCATGTCGGCGACGCCGAGGATGCCATTGGTGAGCGTCAGCGGGCCGCCGGTGTATTGCCGGGCGGGCAGGGTGGCAAACGTCACCGGGTCGCCCAATGCGAGGTTGTGCACGAACCGGAACGTCCGCGCATCGTCGTATTGCCAGTCGCCGCGGAACGGCGCGACGGTGATGGTCACGGGGTCGTACAGGTCCAGCACGTCGCCGAACCACGGCGAGCGCGCGGTCGGTTGGCCGCCGTCGGTGGTGTAGCGCATGCGAATATCGTCGAAGCCGCGCACGACGCTCAAGCGCCAGCGCTTGTACAGCGGGTCGAAACTCGCGTGGTAATCGACGATGTCCTTGTCCGCGGGGCCGACCGCGACGTCCTGTGATGCCAGCCAGTCTTCCTGCACGCGCACGCGCCTCAGGAAATCCGGCCAGTCGCGCGCCTGCGGATTCCAGAAGTGCTCGGCGATCGCCAGCAGGCGCGGATACAGCAATGCCATCGCGTTCGTCGGGGTCGCCATTTCGCTCCACAGCGGCGCCTCGCCACCCAACACTTTTTTCGGGTGATCCATGTAGATCGGCTTGGCCAGCGGGTCACTGCGGTACAGATCCTGCAAGGTACGGTCGTTGATCGATGCCGCGACCTGATTCAAATAGAACGGTCCCGCCAGGATGATGCGGTTGCCGTTGGCGAGGGCCTGCGCGGCCTGGTCGTCGTGCCACACCTCGACGATGGCGTTGGCATCTATGCCGCCCTGCAAAATTTCGTCCCAGCCGATCATGGTTTTGCCGTGACGCGCGAGATATTTCTGGATGTGGCGCACGAAGTAGCCGTGCAGTGCCGGTTCGCCGTGCAGGCCGTCGGTTTTCGCGAGTTGCCGGCACGGCGCGCAGTCGGCCCACGCATCGTCCGGCACTTCGTCCGCGCCGATGTGCATGTAGGGCGATGGGAACAGCGCCATCACCTCTTCAAGCACGTTTTCAAGGAACGTGAACGTCTGCTTGTCGATGCAATCGACCCGGTCGGTGCCGCCGCGCGTCGCCAGCACCTCGGCGGGCTTGCCGCTGCAGGAGATGTCCGGATAGGCCGCGATCGCGGCGGTGGTGTGTCCGGGCATTTCGATTTCGGGCACCACCATCACGTTGTGTTGGCGCGCGTAGTCCACCACCTCGCGAATCTCGGCCTGCGTGTAGAAACCGCCGTGGCGGCGACCTTCCGCGTCGGTGCGCCATGCGCCCACGCCGGTCAATTTCGGATAGCGCTTGATCTGGATACGCCAGCCCTGATCGTCGGTGAGGTGCCAATGGAATACATCGAGCTTGTAGTACGACATCGTGTCGATCAGCTTCTTGATGAAACCGACCGGGTAGAAATGCCGCGACACGTCCAGCATCACCCCGCGCCAGGCGTAGTGCGGTGCGTCTTCGATATGCACCGCCGGGATGCCTGGATTGGCGACGCGCTGCACCGGCAGCAATTGCCGCAACGTCTGCACGCCCCAGAACAGGCCGCGGTCGTCGGCGGCGCTGATCGTCACTTGCGAGGGCGTGACATCCAGCCGGTACGCTTCGTCGCCCTTGATGGATGGATCGATGCGCAGTGCGATCGGCGCGTCGGCGGATGTCGTCGCCACCTTCAACGCGATACCGGTTTGCGCCGCGATGGCGTCACGCAGGAATCCCGCGATCCACCGTGCGCGCGCATCGGCAGGCGCCGCGATGCGTTCGCCCGCGCGCAGTTCGAACGAGCCACGATCGACCACGACATGTTGCGGCTCGGGAATGATGTTCAACTGCGCGCGCGCGGCGATGCTTGCAAACAGCAGCGCTGCGAACAGCCATGCCCCGCAGATCGGTCGCTTCATGTCAGCCCCTTTCCAGGCATTCCCGGGGCGACCCGGGAGGTTTCACGATGTCGGCTCTGCGTGGTCCTGGCGATGGCCCGCGAGTGCAGCGCGCACCCCTCCGCCGCTGGCATCGAGGCGACGCCGGGCTTCGGCCACGTCGCAGCCGGCCAGCAATGCCATGACCGCCGTCTTCACTTGCCCGTTGGCCGCCGCCAGCGTTGCCGCCGCCTTGGCTTCGTCGGCGCCGGTGATGCCGCGGACAATGCGCAGCGCGCGGCGTTTCAGCTTGGCGTTGCTGGCGCGCAGGTCGATCATGTACGGCCCCCAGGTCTTGCCCAGGCGCACCATCACAGCCGTGGACAAGGTGTTCAACGCAATTTTCTGCGCGGTACCGGCGGCGAGGCGGGTCGAGCCCGCGATCACTTCCGGGCCGGTCGCGAGTTCCACGGCGTCCTCGGCCGCTGCAGCCAGCGGGCTGCCGGGATTGTTGACGATCGCGGCGGTGTACGCGCCGGCCTTGCGGGCATGCGAAACGGCACCGACCACGTAGGGCGTACGACCGGAAGCGGTGATCCCGACCACGGTGTCGTCGGCGCGCAAACCCGCCGCGTCGAGATCCGCGGCGCCGGCCGCGGCGTCGTCTTCGGCGCCCTCGATCGCGTTCACGAAGGCCGCGTTGCCGCCGGCCAGCAACGCCGTGACCAATTCCGGTGGCGTGTTGAACGTGGGCACGCACTCGGCCGCGTCCAGCACCGCGAGGCGCCCTGAGGTACCCGCGCCGACGTAGATGAGACGGCCGCCTTTTGCCAAGCGCGCCGCCACCGCTTCGGCCACGCGCGCCAGTTGCGGCAACGCCGCGATGGCGGCGCGTTGCGCCGCATCCTGGCCCTCCACCAGCACGCGCACGATTTCCGCGACCGGGCGCTGGTCGAGGTCGGCGAGTTCCGGGCGCAGTCCTTCGGTCGCGAGTGCATCCAGTGCTTTCGTCGCACCGGGCGACAGCTTGGTATCGGGATGGGTCATCGTGGTTCCGTTGCAAGATGGACAGGACGGTGTTCCGCGCCAACGCGGCGTGTCCCCGCACGCACGATCCAGGGTTCGTGGATGCCGCCATCGGTGGCAAGGCGACGCGCGCCGTCCAGCGAAGTGCCGCGTGCGGTGCAGACTTGCAACGGCAGCGCACTGCGCGCCAAGGCTGCACGCAACGGGTCCAGCAGGATGGCGCCGAGTTCGGTCAGGCCGCCGACGATCGCGACCGGCAGCGGGGTCACGTCCTTGAGGGCCGCCGCGCCGGCAAGTGCCGATTGCGCGAGCGCGCTCGCCGCCGTGTGGATCAAATCGATGGCAACCGGATCCGCGTGTTCGGCCGCGCGCACGATCGCCGGCACGAAAGCCGCCGCGATCCGCGCCGGGTTGTCGTCCATGCTGAGCTTCAAGGCCAATGCTTCCGGGCTGTCGAACTGCTGCCACGCCGCTTCGCACAGGCGGGTCGCGGGGCCGCGCCCGTCGTGCGCGCGTGCCGCGGCGCGCAGCCCTGCCAGGCCCAGCCAGGCGCCGCTGCCGTCGTCGCCGAACCACGGCCCCCAACCATCGACGTGGTGGAATTGGCGATGGGGTCCGATCGCGACCACGACCGCACCGGTACCCGCCGCCAACACCGCGCCGGGTTCGCCACCCAGCGCCCCGGCGTGCGAGGTGACGGCGTCGCTGGCCAGCGCGACCGTGCGCGCCGACAGGGTTTGGCGCAGGTGCTCGGCCAGTTCGCGCGCCGCCTCGGGCGCGATCAGTACACCCGGCGCGCCAATGCCGATGGCATCGACGTATTGCAGTTTCAGTTCGGCCAGCAAAGGCGCGACCACCGCGAGGATCGCCTTCGCGGCCACCGCCGCACCGTCCGGACCGGTCAGTCCGAGGGTGCCGTCGCCGTTCGCGCTCGCGACGGGCTCGGCAGCGTCGCTTTGCCACAACGCCGCGCGGCAGCCGGTGCGACCGAGATCGATCGCGAGCGTCGACGATGCTTCCATCACGCGCCGCCCCGTGACGCAGCCGCGCCATCTGCAGCGCCTTGCAGGGCATGCGACGTTTCGTTTGCGCTGCGAATGCGTGCCCCCAGCGCGGTGAGCTTGTTTTCGATGTGCTCGTAGCCGCGATGGATGTGGTAGATGCGATCCACTTCGGTCGTGCCGTTCGCCGCCAGCGCTGCCAGCACAAGGCTGGCCGAAGCGCGCAGGTCGGTCGCCATCACCGGCGCACCGTCGAGCCGGTCGCGTCCGCGCACGATCGCGGTATTGCCTTCGAGCTGGATGTCGGCCCCCATGCGCCGCATTTCCTGCACGTGCATGAAGCGGTTCTCGAACACGTTCTCGGTCACCGCGCCGGTACCTTCGGCCAGCGCGTTCAGCGCGACGAACTGGGCCTGCATGTCGGTGGGAAAACCGGGGTAGGGCGCGGTGTGGATGTTCACCGCGCGCGGCCGGCGGCCCTGCATGTCGAGGTCGATCCAATCCGGCCCCGACTGTACTTGCGCGCCCGCAGCTTCGAGCTTGGCCAACACCGCGTCCAGCAAGTCCGGACGCGTGGCGGTGACGCGCACGTGCCCGCGCGTGATCGCGCCGGCGACCAGATAGGTGCCGGTTTCGATGCGGTCGGGCAGTACCCGGTGCTCGGCACAGTGCAGTCGTTCCGTACCATTGATCGTGACGGTACCGGTGCCGGCGCCCTCGATTTGTGCGCCCATGCTGTTCAGGCAGGCGGCAAGGTCGACCACTTCCGGCTCGCGCGCGGCGTTCTCGAGCACGGTTTTGCCTTGCGCCAGGGTCGCCGCCATCATCAGGTTCTCGGTGCCGGTGACCGTCACCTTGTCGAACAGGATGTGCGCGCCGTGCAGGCGCGGTGCGCGCGCCTTGATGTAGCCTTCGTCCATCGTGATGGTGGCACCCATCGCTTCAAGGCCGCGCAGGTGCAGGTCGACCGGGCGCGCGCCGATCGCGCAGCCGCCGGGCAGCGACACGTCGGCTTCCCCGAAGCGCGCCAGCAGCGGGCCCAGCACCAGGATCGAGGCGCGCATCTTCTTGACGAGGTCGTAAGGCGCCACGCAGGTGTGCACGGCGCGCGCGTCCGCCCGCAACGTGCCGTCGTTCTCGTGCGTGATGCGCGCGCCCATCTGCGACAGCAACACGCTGGTGGTGACCACGTCTTCCAGTTGCGGCACGTTGTGCAGCCGCAGCGGTGCTTCCGTCAGCAGCGATGCCGCGAGGATGGGCAGCGCGGCGTTCTTGGCGCCGGAGGCACGGACTTCGCCGTTCAGTTGGACTCCGCCTTCGATGATGAACTTGTCCAAGATTGCATCCCGTATGTGTGTCGTTGGAGTGCCGGCCGGCTGATCGCACGAACGATGCCAACCGTGCAGCCAGCATAACTTGCGTGCCGCAGGCACGAGGTGGTGCCGGTCATGCCGCGTTGCAAGCGCGGCGGCGTACGCAGGCGTGCCGGCACGAGCGTTCACGCAGCGAGTCACGGTACGCGATCCGATTGCGCGTGCGAGGGATCCAGGTTCATGGGTTGCGGTGGCGTTGCCGGATGGGTGAACGACAGCAGTCCGCCCACCAGCAGGGTGATGGCCGCGCCGATCGGTACGTACCACGGAAATGCGAGCGGTTTGCCGCCGATCCGCACCCCGAGCACGATCACGGCCATCACGACCAGCGTGGCGATGAACGCGATCGCACCGTCGCGCTGGTTGGCGCGCTTGATCCACAATCCCAGCAGGAACGCACCCAGCAGCGCGCCGTAGGTGTAGCCGGTGATGCTGAGCCCCAGCACCACGACCGGGTCGTCGGTGCGCGTGAACATCGACGCGAACGCCACCAGCGCACCGCCCCAGACCAGCGTCGCACCACGCGAGATGCGCAGCATCGCCCTTGCGCTGTAGACGCGGCGACTGAACAGGCGAATGAGATCGGTGGTCGTCGAATTCGACATCGAATTGATGGCCGACGACAGCGAACCCATGGTTGCACCGAGGATGCCGGCGATCAGCAAGCCCGACACGCCGGGCGGCAGGCCGCGCAGGATGAACTCGGGAAACAGTTGATCGGAGGTTGCGAGCCCGAGCTGGGCAGGCGTCTTGCCGCCCCAGTGCAGCCACAGCAGCGTGCCGACCAGCGAGAACAACGCGAACTGGAACGTCACGAACACGCCGCTGCCGATCACCGCCTTGCGGCCGTCGGCGAGGTTTCTGCAAGCGAGTATCCGCTGCACCATCAACTGGTCCGCGCCGTGCGAGGCCATCGTGAACACCGCGCCGCCGAAGATCGCGGCCACGAATGCGTACGGGTTGGTGAGGATGTGCGCGCGGAAATCGAACACCTGCAACTTGCCGGCGGCGAACGCCCGGCCGAGGCCGCCCAGCGGCGTGGCGTGCAGCAGGATGGCGATGCTGAGGATCGCGCCGCCGACGTACAGCAGCATCTGGATCGCATCGGTCCACACCACCGCGCGGATGCCGCCCGCGTAGGTGTAGGCCACCGTGATGGCGGCCAGCACCACGATGATTTCAAGATAAGTCACGTGCACGCCCATGCCGGCGAGCAGCAGCGCGATCGGGATCGCGCCCGCGAACAGCCGCACGCCTTCGGCCAGCAGGCGCGTCACCAGGAACGTGAGCGATGCCAGGCCCTGCACCCTGGGGCCGAAGCGCAGTCCCAGGTACTGGTAGGCGCTCACGAGATCGCCGCGCATGTACAGCGGCAGCATCACGAAGGCGACGAAGGTGCGCCCGATGATGTAGCCGATCCCGAGTTCGACGAAACCCCAGGCGCCGAGATAGGCCACGCCCGGCACGCTGATGACCGTCAGGGTGGACGTTTCGGTGGCGACGATGGAAAAGCACACCGCCCACCACTTGAGCTTGCGTTCGCTGACGAAATAGTCGTTGGCGGAGCGTTGCCTGCCGCTGACGCGCAGGCCGATCGCCGCGATCACGATCAGATAGGCGACGATCACCAGCAGGTCGAGTGCGCGCATCAGGCGAGCTTCAGCGCGTTCATGGTCGCGCCGGTGGTCGGGTGGTCGTATTCATGTGCGCCAAAATATACGAGTCGGGCGTGCGCAACAAAGGCCACATGCAGCCCTGGTCGCGCCTTTGACGGGCTCCGTTTTTCGATGCCTGCGCCCTGTATCCGGCGGCTGTGCGGTCACGGTGTGCTTGCAGGGCCACAACCTGGGGTTATGTCATCTGCTTATCTTTTCATTGGCGATGGCATCTGCTGCTGCCTACGCTCATGTGAGCGGCAATTCGTTGGTCGCCTGTTTGAACATCAAAGCCGCGATGGGCCGGGTGGCAAAGCCACACTGCGCCCGCGCGTGGTTGTCCGGGATTCACTGAGTGGGGAAATCTCATGAGCCGCAACAACGTTTCGCATGCGTCGCGTCGCAACCGCTTCCTCCAGCGCAAGGCGCTGGCCTTGGCCATTGGTTCCATCGCGCTCGGGGTCGCGGGTGGCGCTTGGGCGCAGGCCACCACTGGCACCATTTACGGCACGGTACCCGCGGTAGCCGGTGAAACCATCCAGATCATCGGCGGGGCCGGGTTCAACCGCACCATCACGGTCGGGCCGTCCGGCAAGTATTCGACCACCGTTCCGGTCGGTACCTACACGGTATCGCTGGTGCAGAACGGCAAGATCGTCAGCACCCAGCGCGACATCAGCCCGGTTGCGGCGGGCGCCGTGGAAGTGGACTTCACCGCCAAAACCGCGGTCAAGCCCAGCGAAACCCTCAATGCGATCAACGTGACCGCCAATGCGATCCCGGTGATCGACGTGAAAACCACCAACCAGGTTCTCACCATCACGCAACAGCAGTTGCAGGTGTTGCCGTTGGGCCGCAGCGCGGAAGACATCGCGATGCTGGCGCCGGGCGTGCAGCCGGGCTCTGCGGTGTTGGTCGGCGGCCCGCTGGGCACCGCGGCGGTGACGTTCGGCGGTGCTTCGACGGCGGAGAACCAGTATTACATCGACGGCATGCTCACCAGCGCCGTGCTGGACAACCAGGGCGGCATCGGCTTGCCGTACAACTCGATCGAGCAGCAACAGACCTACATCAGCGGTTACGGCGCCAAGTACGGCCGCTCCATCGGCGGCGTGATCAACCAGATTGGTCGAAGCGGCTCCAATGAATGGCACTTCGGTTTCCGTGCGCAGTGGACGCCAAAGGACTGGCAAGCTACGCCGGACAACACCTATTGGAACAACCCCTACGTCACCACGCCCGGCCTGATGAAGGGCGATTTGTACCAGTACGCCCAGAACGACCACAGCATGAATACGGTCTACGACGCGTACGTCAGTGGCCCAATCGTCAAGGACAAGTTGTTCTTCTTCCTGAGTGCCGAACGGGACGACAGCAAGAGCTATTCCCTGGGTTGCGAATTTTGCGCCGCCACGTTCAGCCAGACCCACACGCCCAAGCTCTATTTGAAAGTCAACTGGAACATCAACGACAGCAACTTCTTGACCGCGACCGCGCTGCAGAGTTCGTTGAAAACATGGGCATGGAACTACAACAACGATTACACCACGTACCAGCCGACGACTTTCTACAGTCAGGGCCAGACAGGCAAGAACATCTACCGGATGCTGGCACTGAATTACACCTCGTACATCACCGACGACCTGACCCTGCATGCGATGGTGGGCAAATCGCGCGAGGAATACGGGACTACCCAGCCGTCCTATCCGGGCTTTGACCCGAGCCTGCCGTTCGTTGGCAGCATATCAAATGAAAATCCGGCCTTTACGCCGAATGGACCGATCAAGAACCCGCAGTACCTCACGATCGGTCCGGACAACCATCAGGTCAACCTGCTCGACTACCGCGTGGACCTGGATTACAAATGGCGCAACCACGATTTCCAGTTCGGTATCGACAACGACGTGCAGAGTGACCTCAATGACGGCGTGCAAACCACCGGTCCGGGTTACGGTTGGGCCTACGGCAAGATCGGGACCGCCGATCTCGGCAAGCCGATCATCGGTACCGATCCCAACACCCCGCCGTACGTAGCTCCCGTGACTTCCAATCCCGCGGGTGCTGGCGGTTACTACGTCACCAAGCTCATCCAGTCGTACTTTCCGTCTACCCGCGTCGTCGAACACGCGCAGTACATCCAGGATCGTTGGCAGATCACGCCGCGCTTCCTGCTGACCCTGGGTCTGCGCAATGACCAATTCGTCAACTACGACGCCGCAGGCCGTCCGTACATCAGGCTGACCAAGCCGAACTGGTCGCCGCGCATCGGCTTCAGCTGGGACGTGCATGGTGATTCCACCCTGAAGGTGTTCGGCAATGCCGGACGTTATTACCTGACACTGCCAGTGGGCGTCGGCACGACCGTTGCCGCTCCCGTCGTCAACATCTCGGAATACGGAACCTATACCGGCATCGACCAGGTCACCGGCGCGCCGACAGGCTTCCAGCCGCTGCCGCAGAATCCGGCGGGCGGGGTTTCGTGTTGCAACCAGTACGGTTACCCGCGCAACAACTTGACCGTGGCTTCGCAGAACATCAAGGCACCGTACTCCGACAATTTCGTGCTGGGCATGCAGCAGCAGTTGAATTTCCTTGACACCCGCTGGGTATTCGGTGCGACCGGCACCTTCGAAAAACTGGGCGAAATGATCGGCGGCACCGACGATTCCCTGTCGATGTGCGCGGAGGGCGTGCGCGAGGGTTATACATGGATGACCCCGCAAACCTGCAGTCAATGGATCCAGAGTCCGGTGATGGTCAATCCCGGTGTCGACCAGAAGATTTACGTGAAGGCGCCGGACGGTTCACTGCGCCTGATCAACTGGACCGCGCAGGATCAAACCTTCCAAATGGGACCGAAGCGCAATTACTACTCGCTGGATCTGTCGCTTACCCATGAATGGGACGGCAAGTGGTTCGCCAAGTTCGACTACGTGTTCTCGCGGTTGTACGGCAACGATGCGGGCCCGGTCGGGCCGATGTACGAGTCCAGCGGCGTGGTTGCTTATCTCACCGCGGTATGGGCGTACCCCCGCATCATGGACAACTCGAACGGTTTGCTGGGCACCAACCGCAAACACTCGTTCAAGATCTACGGCGCCTATGCGATCACCCCTGACTGGATCGTGGGCGCCAACCTGTGGATCGCATCGGGCACGCCGCGGATGTGTCGTGGCGCCTATGGGCCGAATCAGATCCGCCTGCACACGGGCAGCCAGTATCACTGGTGCGCCGGCATTCCCATCGCGCCGGGTTCGGGGGTTCCGCCGGACGGGACCAAGAGCACGCCGTGGATTCACAACGTGAACCTGAGCGTGGATTACAAACCGGGCTGGGCCCAGCACAAGCTCGACTTCAAGCTGCAGGTGTTCAACGTGTTCAACAAGCAGACGCCCACGTTCTACGGCGATTATTTCATCACCACGGGCAGCCCCGGTTTCTACTACAACATGATCGAGGCGCGCATGCCGCCGCGTTCCGCGCAGTTCTCCATTGCCTACAATTGGTGATGGCGTGGGAATGCGCGGCGAGTGGGGATGGGTTGAACGACGTGACGAACCAACCCATCCTCCTTCCGGCCTCGCCTTCGAAGGCAGAGGGAGCAATTGCGCCGCCGCCTTCACCCGTCGTTGCACGGTTGCTGGCGAGGGCGCGTCGCGAATGGGAGGCTCATCAATTCGAGGCCGCCAAGCAGTCGTTGGCCAGCGCACTGGCGCTGGCACCGGACGATCCGAGGGCCGTGCGGATGCTGGGCATGGTCGCGCGCAGCCAGGGCGATTACGCCAAGGCGGTGGAGTATTTTCAAAAGGTACTCGGGGTATGGCCCGAGGATCCGTTCCTGCGCATTGAATTGGGTCTTTCGCTGGCTTCGCTTGATGAAGTCGAAGCCGCGACGTCGCACTTCAGGTGCGCCTGCGAGTTGGCGCCGGATTCCGCATCGGCATGGTTCAATTTGGGCGAAACGCTGTGGCGGCAGGCCCGCGGGAAGGAAGCCGTAGCGGCCTTGCAGCGAACACTCGAACTCGAACCCGCGCACGTCGAGGCGCGGCTTTCGCTGGCGCGCGCACAGGCCGGGCTGGGTCATTTCGAGAAAGCGGTTGCGGAATGGCGTGAGGTCGTGCGCCGCGACCCGGTCAATGCCGACGCCTGGTACGGCCTGTCGCTGAATGCGGATCGGTTCGACGCCGTGGATACGGCCCAGTTGCAGCACGCTTTCGCACGCCGGGACTTGCCTGCACGTGCGCACTACTTGCTCAGTTTCGCTCTGGTGAAGGCGCTGGAAGATCAAGGTGATTTTGCGAAGGCCTTCGAAGTTCTGCAGGAGGCCAATGCGGCGCAACGCGCGAACGCGCGGACGGCCTGGGATGCCGCAGGCGAGCGCGGATTGGTGGATGCGATCCTTGCGGTGTTCGCGGATGTCATTCCTCCACCAACCCATTCCCATCCCGGCCCTTGCCTTGAGAGGGAGGGAACGGAAGCCGGCATCGGCAAGCAGGCCATCTTCGTCACCGGCATGCCTCGTTCCGGGACAACCCTTGTCGAACAAATCCTGGCCTCGCATTCGGATGTCGAAGGCGCCAACGAAATCAGTAACATGCCGTCGATCATTGATGAGGGATCCCGCCGCCGTGGCGCGGCCTTTCCGGCGTGGGTGAACGATGCCTCGTCCGGGGATTGGCGGCGGCTCGGCAACGAATACCTGGCGAGAACCGCGCGTTGGCGCGCGCACAAACCGCGCTTTGTCGACAAGCATCTTTCGAACTGGCATTTCGCGGGCGCGATCCTTGCGATGCTGCCGGCGGCCCGCGTGATCATCGTCCGGCGCGATCCGGTCGAGACGTGCCTTGCGTGCTACCGCCACTGCTTTACAGATGCTGCGGGTTTCGCGACCGACCTGGACGACCTTGCGGATTACTGCAACGGCTTCATGCGCCTGACGCGGTTTTGGCTCGACAAGTATCCGGATCGGGTGTTCGTGCTGGATTACGAATCCCTGGTTGCCAACCCGGAACCCGTCATTCGCGACGTCCTGGATTTCTGCGGATTGTCGTTCGAGCCCGCCTGCCTCGCGCCCCACGAAACCTCGCGCGCGGTGTTGACGCCCAGTGCCATGCAGGTGCGGCAGCCGATCAAGCCCAATGCGGCGCGCGCCGGCCGCTACGGAAACAAACTGGAGCGCCTGCGTCAGCGGTTGCACGACGCGGTGTGAGCGCTGTTTGAATCGAGAGTGGAGACCATGAGAATTACGAACAAACTGTTCTTTTTGTTGATGACGGCTCTGCCCGTGGCCGCAATCGCGGGCACGGCGGCTTCCGCCAACGCGTATCCATGGGGCGAACCCGGGTGTCCGTGCGCGACGGTGTTGAAGACCGGATCGGCCGCGTCGGCCGGATTGGTGGGCGCGAAGCTGGATGCGATCGACGGCACCGTCAAGGCGTTCATCGCGGACAAGACCGCGCCCGGCGCGGTGGTGCTGGTCGCCCGGCGCGGCGTGATCGCCAAGTGGCAGGCCTACGGCGACGCGGTGTTGTACACGGATGCGAAGTTCGACAAGGTGGCGCATCCGGTGCCGATGACCAAGGACACCATCTTCGATCTCGCGTCGGTCAGCAAGCTGTTCACCGCGGTCGCGGTGATGCAACTCTGGGACGAGGGCAAGGTCGATCTCGACGCGCCGGTGGCGAAATACCTGCCGAAGTTCGGCGTCAACGGCAAGCAGGACGTCACGGTGCGCGAACTGTTGACGCACACCTCGGGCTTCCGGCCGGACCCGCCGATTCCCCTGTACAAGATTCCCGGCAGCCGCGCGGATCGCATCGACAACGTGCTGCAGCAGCCGCTGGAATACCCGCCGGGCACGCATTACGTCTACAGCGACATGAACTTCATCACGCTGGGCGCCTTGGTCGAGAAACTGAGCGGCGAGCGCGAGGACCAGTTCGTCAAGCAGCACATCACCGGCCCGTTGCACATGACCAGCACGATGTACGACCCGCCCGCAAGCCTGGAACCGCGGATCGCCGCGACCGAGTACCAGCCGTGGACGCATCGCGGGATGCTGCGCGGCCAGGTGAACGACGAAAACGCATGGGCGCTGGATGGTGTCGCCGGCCACGCGGGCGTGTTCAGCGACGCGCACGACCTCGCGATTTTCGGGCAGATGATGTTGAACGACGGCACCTACGATGGCGCTCGAATCCTGTCCGCACGCGCGGTGCGGCTGCTCGAAACCAACGCGGATTCGAAATTCCCGCTGACCGGTTGCGGCGATCCCAACGGCGCCAAGGTGCCCGGCAGTTGCGTGGGCAATGTCTCGCGCGTCTACAACGAGGATGCGACCGGGCTCGGCTGGTCGATCGATCGCGGTTATCTGATGGGCGCGCTGTCCGGGCCGCACACCGTCGGGCATGAAGGCTTCACCGGCACGATGATCGCCATCAACAAGCCGAACGACATCGTCGTGGTGATGTTGACCAACCGCGAACATCCCACCCGCAACGGCCCGTCGATCGTGACGGCGATTCGCCATGTCTACACCGACGTCGCCGACGCGATTCCGGTGGTGGCGCCGGGCGGCGGCGATGCGTGGTTCTCGGGATACGGCAGTTACCTCAATCGCACCCTGACCGCCAAGGTCGGCGCGGGCGGCGGAACCGTGTCGTTCAAGACCTGGTACCGCACCGATCCGGGCGGCGATTACGGCGTGGTCGAGGCATCGCCGGACGACCAGCACTGGAAGACGCTCGCCCAGTTCACCGGCTCCAGCAATGGCTGGCGGTACAAGCGTTACGCATTGCCCGCCGGCACGCAGTACGTCCGTTTCGATTACCGCACCGATTCCGAGATCAACGGCCGTGGCTGGTACCTGCACGACGTGAAGATCGGCGGCCACCCTCCCGCGTCCTGGGCCAACCCGGACAACGGCTGGGTGAAGCGCGGGAACTGATGCCGACTCGCATGCGCACGGGTACGCATATGGCGTTGGTCTTGCTGACCATGTTGCTCGGCTGCGCGGTGTTTGCGACGCCGGGCGTTGCGGCCGCATCGTCGAGTGCGGATCACGCAGCACGCGTCGAACCCGGCATCGAGGTGTTGCTGCACGATCGGCTGGACCTGATCCGCGGCAAGCATGTTGGCCTGATCACCAACCCGACCGGCGTCGATCCCGACCTGACCAGCGATGCCGTGTTGCTGCAACACACGCCTGGCGTGCACCTGGTCGCGCTGTACGGGCCGGAGCACGGCATCGAGGGCGCGCACCAGGCCGGCAAGCAGGTTGCGGGCGGCGCGCGCGACCCGGAAACTGGGTTGCCGGTCTACAGCCTGTACGGCGCCCATCGCGAGCCAACGCCCGCGATGTTGAAAGGCGTGGACGTGCTGGTGTACGACATCCAGCCGGTCGGCGCGCGCTTCTACACCTATCTGTACACGATGGCGGATGCGATGAAGGCGGCGGCCCGCGCGCACATCCCGTTCATCGTGCTGGATCGGCCGAATCCCATCGACGCGGTGACGGTGCAGGGCCCGGTGCTCGAACCGAAGTACGCATCGTTCGTGGGCGAGTATCCGATTCCGCTGCGTTACGGGATGACCGTGGGCGAGCTGGCCGAACTGTTCAACAACCAGTTCGGCATCCACGCCGACCTGATCGTGGTGAAGATGCGCGGTTACAAGCGTTCCATGTACTACGACGACACCGGGCTGCCGTTCGTGATCCCGTCGCCGAACATGCCGACCGTGCATACGGCGCTGGTGTATCCGGGGATGGGGCTGGTCGAGGGCACCAACGTTTCCGAGGGACGCGGCACCACGCGTCCGTTTCAGATGATCGGTGCGCCGTGGATCGATGGGGTGGCGCTGGCGCGCGCGCTGAACGCGGCGGGCCTGAAGGGCGTGCGCTTTCGGCCCGCGTACTTCACGCCGACGTTCTCCAAGTACCAGGGCCAGTTGTGTGGCGGCGTCGAGATGTACGTGTTCGACCGCGACACCTTCAACCCGGTCGTGGATGCGTTGACGCTCGTCAAGACCATCCACGATCGCTATCCGAAGCAATTCAAGTTCGACGCGAGTGACTTCGATCGCCTGGTCGGCAACGGTTGGGTGCGTGAGGATATCGAGAAGGGTGTGTCGGTCGCGGCGATGCGGAAGCGCTGGCAAAAACGCCTCGATGTGTTCAAGTCCGAACGTGCGAAGTACTTGCTCTATTACTGAGGTTTACTGAATCAAGTGGCGTTCGCGTGACCACACGAACCGTTCAAGTACCACATCGTCATTCCGGGGCCGGCCGAAGGCCGGAACCCGACTGCGAAGGCAGGATGCCGGAGCGAACACCGGCGAAGCCGGTGGCCCGAAGGGCAAGCCGCATGGATGCGGCGAGTTTATCCATGTTGATTTTCGTACGAGTGATCAAGGTCAAAGTAGATTGACTCGCGCCATCCTTGGCGCTCGCCCCGCGGGCCGCCTTCGACGTTCGCATTTGCAATCCTGCAAATGCAGTCGGATCGCCGCTCCGCGGCGTCCGGAATGACGCCGAGTTATTACTCATTTGCGCAAGATTCAAAAACCAGGATCGACTATGCGAACCGTACGAATACAAGCTGCCTGTTTCTGCGTCACCCTCGTGCTGCTTTGCGGGCTGGCGCACGCCCGTGGCACGGTCCCGACCTTTGATCGCACCATCGGCGGGAATACCTACACGTTCGTGGGGCACGATCCGGCGGTGCAGGGCACCACGGTGATCCCGGTGCTGCTGGTGCCGATCAGGCTCGAATTCGCTGGCAAGTCGGATGCGATGGATGCCACGCCCGATGTACCGCACATTCTCCGCTCACCCATTTTTTCAAAGTACGACTTCGCCAAGGGCAAGCCGGCGCAATACACCGATGCCTTGCTGCGCGCGACGTTCCCGCAGGGCGCACGCGGACACACCTTGCTGGGAACCCCGAAGGTCAAGGCGATCACGATCGAGATTCCGCCGGGCCATGGTTACCTGCTGCATTCGAAACGGGAAGGGCGGTCGTTCGCGGTCGTCGATTCGCAGTACGTGGAGCAACAGTTGTTCCGGCAGATCCCGAAGCAGCGCGACCGGCTCGTGATCGCGGTGACGCACGACACCACGTTCTATGCGATGTCCGATGCGACGGTGTGCTGCAGTTGGGGCACCCACGGCGTGGATCGCGCGACGGGGAATTCGTTCGTGCTGGGAAGCTACATCCACGATGCGCCCGGCATCGTCCGCGACCGCGACATCCAGCCCCTGACCGAACAACTCGCGGAATTCTTCAATGACCCATTGCACGATCCGGCGACGTACTTCCACAAGGATGCCGCGCCGGGAAACTGGTTTGCCACCTGGCGGCGCCCGTTCGGCGATCATTACTGCGGCGGTTCCGGTGTCGGCACGAATTACTTCCTGCTGGAGCCGACCGACAGCAACCTCAAGAACAACTTTCCGGCGTCGACCCCGTATGTCGCGAAGGCCGAGGGATTCGACTACCACCTGCAGAACGTGGCGCTGCTCGCGTGGTACCTGCGCGAGGGTAACGCGCAGGCCTACAGTTTTCCCGACAAGGCCGCGCTGAAGCGTCCCGCCGAATCTTGCGAGCGGCTTGCCGAACGACAGACCGTGCCGGATGCAAAACCGGTTGCATCATCCGGCTCCGGCAACGGACATTGGCTGATCGGTTACTGGACCGGTTCCGGCTACGGCGGCGTCAAACCGCTGCGGTTGCGGGATGTCTCGCCGCAATGGGACGTGGTCATCGTCGCGTTCGCGTCGCCCGCCGAGGGCGCGCCGGAAGGCACCTTGCGGTTCACGCCGCCTACGGGCATGACGCCGGACGAGGTGAAGTCCGACATCGCCTATCTCAAGCGCCGCGGCAAGAAGGTGATGATCTCGCTGGGCGGCGGCGGCAAGTACTTCAAGCTGGATCAGGCGCAGGACATCCCGAACTTCGTCGACTCGGTGTCGAAGATCGTTTCGGAGTACGGGTTCCAGGGCATCGACCTGGATTTCGAAAGTCCCTCGCTGGAGTTGGCTCCCGGCGACACGGATTTCAGGCATCCGACCACGCCCTCGATCGTGAACCTGATCCGCGGCCTCAAGCAGTTGCGGGCACGCTTCGGGCCCGGCTTCATGATCAGCCTGGTGCCGGAGGGCACGCAGGTGCCGGGCGGCTACCCGAGCTACGGCGGACAATTCGGATCGTACCTGCCGATCGTCCAGGCACTCCGCAACGACCTGGCGTTCGTGGACGTGCAGGACTACAACACGCCGCCGTTGCAGGGCCTGGACGGCGAGATCTACCAGTCGCACACGCTGGATTACCACGCGGCCATGACCGAACTGCTGTTGCACGGCTTCGACGTGGGTGGCAACCCGAAGATGTTTTTCCCGCCGCTGCCGGCGGACAAGGTCGCGGTCGGGTTCCTGACCGGCTACGACACCCCCGAACTCGTCCACCGAGCGATGCAGTACCTCATCACCGGCAAGGCATCGGGCGATGTCGCGTACAAGCTGCGTAAGCCCGGCGGCTATCCGGCGATGATCGGGGCGATGTTCTGGACCATCGATGCCGACCACAACGAAGGCTATCGGTACTCGAACCTGATCGGGCCGCAACTGCACGGATTCGCAAGACCGCAGCGGTGAGAATTCCCGCCGGCTCGAAGGGCGACCCGCGCGTGTAATCGCGCGGCATGAATGTCGGGCATGTCCTGATTGCGGCCGCGCATCTCGGGGCGCGGCCGCGTGCGTTATCCTTGCCTTCAGGTCGCATCCCGTTACATGGCCGTTCGTGCCCGCGGAATCCACATCCACATGAGTGTTACCCGATTGCACACCCACCTCGACCGGCTTGAAGCCGAATCGATCCGCATCATGCGCGAGACGGTGGCCGAGTGTAAAAAACCGGTGCTGCTGTATTCGGTCGGCAAGGATTCCTCGGTGCTGCTGCACCTGCTGCTGAAGGCGTTTTATCCCGCCCGGCCGCCGCTGCCGATCATGCACGTCGACACCTTGTGGGAGTTCCGCGAGACGATCGAATTCCGCGATCGCGTCGTGCGCGAAAAGAACCTCGACCTGATCGTGCATACCAACCAGAATGGCGTGCGGCAGGGTTTGAATCCACTTGTCGATGCCTCGAAATTCATCTACGCGATGAAAACCGAGGCGCTGAAACAGGCGCTGGCCGAACATGGTTTCGATGCGGCGATCGGCGGTGCGCGGCGCGACGAGGAGCAATCGCGTGCCAAGGAACGCGTGTTCTCGCTGCGCGGTGCCGGCCAGCGCTGGGAACCGCGCAAGCAGCGCCCGGAACCGTGGGGTCTTTACAACACGCGCCTGGGGCCGGGCGAGACGTTGCGCGTGTTTCCGATTTCCGACTGGACCGAGCTGGACGTGTGGCTGTACATCCGCCGCGAGGGCATCGGCCTGGTGCCGCTGTATTTCGCGGCTGAGCGGCCGACCTTCGTCCGCAATGGCGCGCTGCTGGTGCGCGACGACGAACGCGTGCCGCTGGAACCGGGCGAAAAACCGATCGCCAAAACCGTGCGGTTCCGCACCCTGGGTGGCTGGCCGCTGACCGCCTGCATCGAATCCGACGCGGCCGACCTCGACGCGATCATTGCCGAAATGGTGGATACCCGGCAGTCCGAACGTGCCGGCCGCATCATCGACCTCGACCCCGCCGATTCCATGGAGCGCAAGAAGCGCGAAGGATATTTTTAGTACCAAAAGCTTTTTGACACGGATAAACGCGGATCAAAACGGATACGGCTGTCGAACGCTTGCTTGTGGATTCATCCGCTTTTATCCGTGTCGATCCGTGTCTGAGTGCTGTTTCCTGATTAGCGTCGTGTGTCAGTAAGAAGTTGTCGTCATTCCGGGGCCGCCGGCGATGAAGCCGCAGGCGCCCCGGAATGACGAGAAAAAGAACGGTTGCCGACATGTGGCGCAAATCAGGTGCTGTTTTGTCTCCCATCACGAATTTCTGAAAACCAATGGCCGTAGCCAACGAAATCATCCTTCCCGCCGCGCGTCTGGCCGCGCTTGAAAACCGCGACACGCTGCGCTTCGCGATGTGCGGCAGCGTCGATGACGGCAAGAGCACCCTGCTGGGGCGCCTGCTGGCCGAGTCCGGGGTGGTGCCGGACGACCGCCTCGCGCAGATGATCCGCGACAGCAGGAAGCACGGCACCTGCGGTGGCGCGCCCGACTACGCGTTGCTGCTGGATGGCCTCGAGGCCGAGCGCGAGCAGGGCATCACCATCGACGTGGCGTGGCGCTATTTCGGCACCGACAAGCGCGCCTTCATCGTCGCCGATTGCCCCGGCCACGCGCAGTACACCCGCAACATGGCCAGCGGCGCCTCCAGCGCGGAACTCGGCGTCGTGCTGGTGGACGCGCGCGCGGGCGTGCAGACCCAGACCCGCCGGCACACCGCGATCCTCGCGATGTTCGGCCTGCGGCATGTGCTGTTCGCGGTCAACAAGCTGGACCTGATCGACTACAACCATGCGCGCTATCACGCGATCGAGCAGGAGTGCGTGAAGCTTGCGCACGATCTCGGCATCGCGGGTGCGGATGCGATTCCGGTGTCGGCGATCAACGCCGACAACCTCGTGACGCGTTCCGCGAACACGCCGTGGTACACCGGCAAGCCGCTGCTGGAATACCTCGAAACCGTGCAGGTCGAGCGCAAGGTGGAAGAGGCTTTTTCGCTGCCGGTGCAATGGGTCAACCGGCCCGACCACAAGTTCCGCGGCTACGCCGGATTCATCGCGGGCGGCCGCGTCGCGCCCGGCAACGAAGTCGTGGTGCTGCCGTCGGGCCGGCTGTCGCGCATCGCCAAGGTGATTGGCGGCGACCGCGAACTCGAATCGGCCGAAGCCGGGCAGGCGGTCACGGTCACCTTGACCGATCAGATCGACGTGGCGCGCGGCGACGTGATCGCCGATCCCGCGCTGCCGCCCGAGGTCGCCGCGCAATTCGCCTGCCACCTGCTGTGGCTGGACGACAGCACCTTGCTGCCGGGCCGGCGTTACCTGATGAAACTCGCCACGCGCGTGATCGGCGCGCAGGTCACCGAGATCAAACACCGCGTCGATCCCGATACCCAGGCGCACCTCGCCGCGACGCGGCTGGTCGCCAATGAGATCGGTTACTGCAATCTGTCGCTGGATGCCGAGATCGCCTATCGCCCGTACAAGGAAGACCGCCGCCTCGGCGGTTTCATCCTGATCGACCGCGAGTCCAACGCGACGGTCGGTTGCGGCACGCTGGATTTCGGCCTGCGCCGCGACAGCAACGTGCACTGGCAACAGCTCGACGTCGATCGCGAGGCGCGCGCCAAGGTCAAGGGCCAGGCCCCGCGTTGCCTGTGGTTCACCGGTCTTTCGGGCGCGGGCAAATCCACCATCGCCAACCTGGTCGAACGGCGCCTGCTGGCCGACGGCTTCCACACCATCCTGCTGGACGGCGACAACGTGCGCCATGGCCTGAACCGCGACCTCGGGTTCACCGATGCCGACCGCGTCGAGAACATCCGGCGCGTCGCCGAAGTCGCCAAGCTGATGATGGACGCGGGCCTGATCGTGCTGGTGTCGTTCATCAGCCCGTTCCGCGCCGAACGCCAGATGGCGCGCGACCTGATCGGCGAGGGCGGTTTCATGGAAGTGTTCGTGGACGCGCCGCTGGCGGTGTGCGAGGGGCGCGACGTCAAGGGCCTGTATGCCAAGGCGCGCGCCGGCAAGATCGAAAACTTCACCGGCATCGGCTCGCCCTACGAGGCGCCCGAATCGCCCGAGGTCCACCTGCATTCGGATCAGGAATCGGCTGCCGATTCGGCGACCCGGGTCGTGAAACTTCTGGTCTCGTAAGCGACCGCGCAATTCAATTCTTTTGTCGTCGTTCCCGCGCAAGCGGGAACCCTGTGTCTTTTCAATGGATGTCCGCTTGCGCTGGCATGACGTCAAGAGAGGGCTCGGGGTTTGTGCTTCAATCGCGCAAGCGAAAGCCGCGCGAGCGCCGCATGAGGAGGTTCAGCGCCGCGCGATCCGGCAGCAGCTCGAACAGCACCTTGATCGCGCGGTTCACGCGCCCCGGCACGCACACCACGCGTCCGCGTTCGACTGCATCGAGTCCTTGCCGCACCACGTCGTCGGCGTCGCTCCACATCCAGCCCGGCAGCTTCGAAACCAGTTGCCGCGCCTGGCTGACGTCGTGGAACTCGGAATGGGTGAAGCCGGGGCACAGCGCGCAGACGTTGATGCCGAGCGCGCGATTTTCCAGCGCCAGTGCCTGCGACACGCGCACCAGGAATGCCTTGGCCGGCCCGTACAGCGTGTTGCCCGCGGTGCCGGGGATCAATCCCGCCAACGATGCGACGTTGACGATGCGCCCGTAGCCGCGTTCGCGCATGGCCGGCAGCAGCAAGTGGCACAGTTCAAGCGGTGACGCGACCAGCACCTGCATGAAACGCGCGTGCGTGGCCCAGTCCACCTTGTCGTAACGGCCCGGCACGCCGTAGCCGGCGTTGTTGATCAGGATGTCGATCACGCGACTGCCGTGCGTGGCGTTGGCAACGATGCGCGCCGGTGCGGCGGGGTCGGCAAGATCGTCGGCGATCACGTCGATGTCGATGCCGTGTTGCGCGCGCAGTTCGTCGGCCAATCCTTCCAGCCGATCCACACGCCGCGCGGTCAGCACCAGGTCGCAACCGCGTGCCGCCAGTTGCCGGGCGAATTCGGCGCCGATGCCGGCGGAAGCCCCGGTGACCAAGGCGCGGCGGGGAGGTAAGTTCATGCGTGTTTCCCAAGTTGCGAGGAAGTTTTGGTCGATCCTGCCGTTCGCCCTTCGATACCTCAGGACGAACGGCAAATATTCGACCCCGTTCGTGGTGAGGTATCGAACCACGAGCGGGATACAGCGGTCGAGGAACCCAACAGCGGGAGTTTGCGCGGGCACGCCGCTCTTGGCTATTCTCGCTGACCCGAGGAACACGGAGCGCGCCATGCGCCGCAAGTGGGTGGGTGGAAACTGGAAGATGCACGGCTCGCGCGCGATGGCGTCCGCCCTGGCGGGGGCGATCGTCGAGGCGCGCAACGGGCATTGCGATGTCGCGATCTTCCCGCCGTTCCCCTATCTGCGCGAAGCCTGCGCGGCGTGCGCGGGTTCGCAGGTGATGGTGGGCGGGCAGGACCTGAGCGAACATGAAACCGGCGCCTTCACCGGCGAGGTGTCGGCGGCGATGCTGCGCGACGTGGGTTGCGGCGCCGTGCTTGCGGGGCATTCCGAGCGCCGCCAATACCACCACGAAACCGATGCGCAGGTCGCGGCCAAGGTCGCACAGGCGCTCGAACACGATCTCGCGCCCGTGCTGTGCGTGGGCGAATCTCTGGACGAACGTGAAGCCGGACAGACCGCTGCGGTAGTGGCGCGCCAGTTGGGCGCGGTGGTCGCGCATTGCGGCATCGCCGCGTTCGGACGCATCGTGGTGGCCTACGAGCCGGTCTGGGCCATCGGCACCGGCCGCACCGCCAGCCCGGCCCAAGCCCAGGAAGTCCACGCGCTGTTGCGTAGCCAGCTCGCCCGTGACGATGCTAGAATTGCCGGTTCGACCCGCATCGTTTACGGCGGCAGCGTCAAACCCGGCAATGCCGCCGAGTTGTTCGCCCAAGCCGATATCGATGGCGGCCTGATCGGTGGCGCGGCCTTGCAGGCCACCGACTTTCTTTCGATTTGTTCGGCGGCGGGCTGAAGCCCTGCTTTCGTACGGGAACATCCAGATGCTGTTCACGATTTTCAGCGTGTTCTACGTGCTCATTGCCGCGGCGATGATCGTGTTGATCCTGATGCAGCGCGGCGACGGCGCCAACGCCGGCGCCAGCTTCGGCGGCGGCGCATCCGGCACGGTGTTCGGCGCGCGCGGCGCGGCCAGCTTCCTGACCCGCACCACCGGCGTGCTGGCGGCGCTGTTCTTCATCCTGAGCCTCGGCATGGGCATTTACCTGAGCCATCACGGCGTCGCGCCTTCGCCCAAGCAGTCGCTGGGCGTGATGGCGGGCGTGGGCAGCTCGGCCCCCGCGACGTCCGCGCCGGCAACCAGCGCACCGGCAAGCGCCGCGCCGGTCGGCAGCGCTCCGGCAACTTCGGTGCCGGTCCAGCACTCCGAGGTACCGACCGCGCCGGCCGCGGCCAAGTCGGCAGTCCCGGCGGCGCCGAAAACGTCCGCGCCCGCGAAGGCACCGGCCAGCAGCGCTCCGTCCGCTTCGCATTGATATTGCTTTGGTGAGAAATCGGGCACACGGATGTGCCCGGCGGATCCCAGGGATGGGTACTACGCCCAGGTGGCGGAATTGGTAGACGCACCACCTTGAGGTGGTGGCGCTGAAAGGCGTGCGGGTTCGAGTCCCGCCTTGGGCACCAACACGACGAACGCGCGATTGCGAAACACTCGCATCGCGCGTTTTTCGTTTGCGGGCCGTCACGGTTGCGTCAAGGAAAGCCCATTCGTGGCATTCACCGCGATTGCGACATCCGCCAGCGCGTGAGAAAATCCCAAAGCTAACCCGGACGAACCTCATGCTTGCAGGCTACTGGCCCATCCTTCTGTTCCTGTGCGTCGCCGGCGCGATCGGCGTCGCGCTGATCATCATCGGCTGGATCGCCGGGCCGCGCCGCCCGAGCGCCGAGAAGTATTCGCCCTACGAGTGCGGCTTCGAAGCCTTCGAGGGCACGCGCATGAAGTTCGACGTGCGCTACTACCTGATCGCGATCCTGTTCATCCTGTTCGATCTGGAAATCGCGTTCCTGTTTCCGTGGGCGACGGTGTTCTCGAAGATCGGCGCCGTGGCGTTGATCGAGATGTTCACCTTCCTGCTGCTGCTGGTCGTGGGCTACGTGTACGTCTGGAAAAAAGGTGCTCTCGAATGGGATTGATCCAAGCCATCGACAAGTCGATGCACAACCCGGTTCCGATCGGGAAGGTCGACGACATCCTGCGCCCCGAGGCCGACAACCCGATCATGCAGCGCGGGTTCGGCGTCACCACGGTGGACGCGCTGTTCAACTGGGCGCGCACCGGTTCGATGTGGCCGATGACCTTCGGACTGGCCTGCTGCGCGGTGGAAATGATGCACGCGGGCGCCGCGCGCCTGGACCTCGACCGCTACGGCGTGATCTTTCGCCCGTCGCCGCGCCAGTCCGACGTGATGATCGTGGCCGGCACGCTGGTCAACAAGATGGCGCCGGCGCTGCGCAAGGTCTACGACCAGATGCCCGAACCCAAGTGGGTGATCTCGATGGGTTCGTGCGCCAACGGCGGCGGCTATTACCACTATTCGTATTCGGTGGTGCGTGGCTGCGATCGCATCGTGCCGGTGGATGTTTACGTGCCGGGTTGTCCGCCGACCGCCGAGGCGCTGATTTACGGGATTCTGCAATTGCAGAAGAAGATCCGCCGCACCAACACGATCGTCAATCGTTAGGGTCTGTTCGCCGTGCGCCAAGTGACCGCGCCGTCGGCCCTTGGCCTGCAGGGCAAGGAAGAGTGAGGAAGATGTATGTCGATACATAGACGAACGATGACGCCGCCATGCGGGCCAAGGGCCCCGGCCCGAAGGGTTGCTCCGCAGCGGCCGCCATACGGCGGTGCGCGCCTTGACCATAGTCCCGCTATGGCGCTGCGGCGCGCGCCTTGTCTGGCGGCCGCTGCGGAGCAACGCGGTTCATTTGGCGCACGGTGAACAGACCCATCATGAGCCAGACCACACCCGAACAACTGGCCGACCGACTGCGTGCGCGTTTCGGCGACGCCATCGACAACCTCGATGTGTCGCATGCGCAGACGACGATTGAAGTCGTGCCCTCACATTTGGTCGCGGTCTGCACCGCGTTGCGCGACGAGGCCGAGTTCCGCTTCGAGCAGCTTTCCGACCTGTGCGGCGTGGATTTCCTCTCATTCGGCGAAGGCGAGTGGAAGACTTCCGAGGCCGCCACCTCGACCGGTTTCGGCCGCGGCGTGGAAGGCGACAATGTGCAGGGTCGTTTCGGCTGGGAAGACCGCCCGCAGCACCCGCAGTTTCTGCGCCGCTTCGCTTCGGTCGCGCACCTCATTTCCTACGAACACAACGTCCGCCTGCGCGTGCGCTGCTTCGCGCCCGAAGATGCATTGCCGGTGCTGCAGACCCTGACGGGGGTGTGGCCGTCGGCCAACTGGTACGAACGCGAGTCGTTCGACCTGTACGGCATCGTGTACGAAGGCCATCCGGATCTCCGCCGTATCCTCACCGACTACGGTTTCGTCGGGCACCCGTTCCGCAAGGATTTCCCGTTGATCGGCAACGTCGAGGTGCGTTACGACCCCGAGGCCAAGCGCGTGGTATACGAGCCCGTCACTTCGGTGACGCCGCGGGTCACGGTCGCGCGCGTGGTGCGCGAAGACTCGCGCTGGAAGACCGCGCGCGCCGAAGCCGCCGACGACTGGAAGGACAACTGAGATGGCCGACGCCGGCGAAATCCGCAGCTACACCATGAACTTCGGCCCGCAGCATCCGGCCGCGCACGGGGTGCTGCGCCTGGTGATGGAGATGGAAGGCGAGACCATCATCCGCATCGATCCGCACATCGGGCTGCTGCATCGCGGCACCGAGAAGCTGGCCGAGTCCAAGCCGTTCAACCATTCGATCGGCTACATGGACCGGCTCGACTACGTGTCGATGATGTGCAACGAACACGCCTACGTGCGTGCGATCGAGCAACTGGTCGGCATCGAGCCGCCCGTGCGCGCGCAGTGGATCCGCACGCTGTTCGACGAAGTCACGCGCATCCTCAATCACCTGATGTGGATTGGCTCGAACGCGCTCGACCTCGGCGCGATGGCGGTGTTCCTGTACGCGTTCCGCGAACGCGAGGAACTGATGGATTGCTACGAGGCGGTGTCGGGCACGCGCATGCATGCGACGTACTACCGTCCGGGTGGCGTGTACCGCGATCTTCCCGCCAAGATGATCCAGTACAAGGAGTCGCCCTGGCACAAGGGCAAGGACTTGAAGCGCATGAACGCGTGGCGCGAAGGGTCGATGCTGGATTTCCTCGACGCGTTCGCGGCGGATTTCCAGCACAAGGTCGATGAGTACGAAGAACTGCTGACCGACAACCGCATCTGGAAACAGCGCACCGTCGACATCGGCATCGTCAGTCCCGAGCAGGCCTATGCGCTGGGCATGACCGGCCCGATGCTGCGCGCCTCCGGCATCGAGTGGGACCTGCGCAAGAAGCAGCCCTACGCGAAATACGCCGAGGTCGATTTCGAGATTCCGGTCGGCACCCACGGCGACTGCTACGACCGCTACCTGGTGCGCGTCAACGAAATGCGCCAGTCGGCCCTGATCATCCGTCAGTGCGTAGACTGGCTGAAAAAGAATCCCGGCCCGGTGATGATCGAGAACTACAAGGTCGCGCCGCCCAAGCGCGAGGACATGAAGGAATCGATGGAAGCGTTGATCCATTGGTTCAAGCTGTTCACCGAGGGTTTCAGCGTGCCGGCCGGCGAAACCTATGCCGCGGTCGAGGCGCCCAAAGGCGAGTTCGGCTGCTACATGATTTCCGACGGCGCCAACAAACCGTTCCGCGTGCACCTGCGCGCCCCCGGTTTCGCGCACCTGTCGTCGATCAACGAAACCACCAAGGGTCACATGCTGCCGGACGTGGTGGCGATGATCGGCACCTATGACCTGGTGTTCGGGGAGGTCGACCGATGAAAACCGGGGTGAAAACCGGGGTCAGAGTGCACTTTCGTGCACAGAACCCCGCCGCCCGTCGTGATGTCCTACGAAAGTGCACTCTGACCCCGGTTTTCCTTCCCGCAGGGGGGCAGCCATGAAAGCCACCGGCAATTTCGACAAGGTGAAGGACGTCGACCCGATGACGGTGTTGACGGCCGAAACGCGCGCGCACATCGACCATTGGATCGCGAAGTTTCCGCCCGAGCGCAAGCGCTCGGCGCTGATCCAGGGCCTGATGGCGGCGCAGGAGCAGAACCAGGGTTACCTCACCGACGCATTGATGGCCGCGACCGCGAAGTATCTCGGCTTGCCTCCGTTGTACGCCTACGAGGTCGCGACGTTCTATTCGATGTTCTCGACCGAGCCGGTCGGGTGCCACGAGGTGTCGGTGTGCACCAACATTTCGTGCTGGCTCAACGGCGCCGACGGCATCGTGCAGCACTGCGAGAAGAAGCTGGGCGTGAAGCTGGGCGAGAGTACCGCCGACGGGCGCGTCTTTCTCAAGAAGGAAGAGGAATGCCTGGCGGCCTGCTGCGGCGCGCCGATGATGACCGTGGATGGCCATTACCACGAGCATCTCACGCCCGAGAAGGTCGATGAAATTCTGGACGGATTGAAGTAGGAGCGCGCCTGCGCGCGACATGAGTCGCCTGCAGGCAGGCTCCTACACAAGAGAACAAAACATGTCATACGGACCCGCACCGCAGGAACACCAGGTCGTCTACACCACGCTGCATTTCGAGCAGCCGTGGACGCTCGAGAATTACCGCAAGGTCGGCGGCTGGCAGGCGTGGGAGAAGATCCTGGCCGAGAAGACCGATCCGGCCGCGATCGTGGACGAACTGAAGAAAAGTTCGCTGCGCGGACGCGGCGGCGCGGGTTTCCCGACCGGCATGAAGTGGTCGTTCATGCCGCGCAGTGCGCCGGGCCAGAAATACATCCTGTGCAATTCGGACGAATCCGAACCGGGCACCTGCAAGGATCGCGACATCCTGCGCTTCAACCCGCACGCGGTGCTGGAAGGCATGGCGATCGCTTGCTACGCGACCGGCTCCACCGTGGCCTACAACTACCTGCGCGGCGAGTTCCACCACGAACCGTTCGAGCACATCGAGCAGGCGCTGCACGAAGCCGAAGCCTCGGGCCTGCTGGGCAAGAACATCAAGGGCAGCGGGGTGGACGTCACCATCCACAACGCGCTTGGCGCCGGTGCCTACATCTGCGGCGAGGAAACCGCGCTGATGGAATCGCTGGAAGGCAAGAAAGGTTGGCCGCGCTACAAGCCGCCGTTCCCCGCCAACTTCGGCCTGTACGGGCGTCCCAGCACCATCAACAACACCGAAACCTATGCTTCGGTGCCGGCGATTTTGCGCCGTGGCGCCGAATGGTTCCTCAACATCGGCAAGCCCAACAACGGCGGCCCCAAGGTGTTTTCGGTTTCGGGCCACGTCAACCAGCCGGGCAACTACGAGATCCCGCTGGGCACGCCGTTCAAGGATCTGCTGGCGATGGCCGGTGGCGTCCGCAATGGCCACCAGTTGAAGGCCGTGATCCCGGGCGGCTCGTCGATGAAAGTGTTGATGGCCGACAAGATGCTGGAATGCAACATGGACTTCGACTCGCTGCGCAATGCGGGTTCGGGCTTGGGCTCGGGCGCCGTGATCGTGATGGACGAGACGACCTGCATGGTGCGCGCCTGCGAACGCATCAGCCAGTTCTACCACATGGAATCCTGCGGCCAGTGCACGCCGTGCCGCGAAGGCACCGGCTGGATGCACCGCGTGCTGTCGCGCATCGTCGCGGGCGGTGGCACCCCCGAAGACCTGCATCGCCTGAAAGCCATCGCGGGCCAGATCGAGGGCCACACCATCTGCGCGTTCGGCGAAGCCGCGGCGTGGCCGGTGCAGGCGTTCCTCGCGAATTTCTGGGACGAGTTCGAGTACTACTGCAAGAACGGGCACTCCATGCTCGATGATGCGCAGAAGGTGGCAGCATGACGCACAACCATCAGAGCAATAACTGTCCGCAAAGAACGCAAAGAACGCAAATGAGAAGCAGAACATTCGCGTTCATTCGCGTTCATTTGCGGACAAATGCTTCCGCTTTTGCTGGCTTGAATGGAGCGACAGCATGAGCGCGCAACCCCAAGACACCGCGCCGCCGGTCGAGATGGTGGAGTTCGAGGTCGACGGCCATCCGGTCCGCGCGCCCAAGGGCTCGATGATCATCCAGGCCACCGACGCCGCGAAGATCCCGGTGCCGCGTTTCTGCTACCACGAGAAGCTGCCGATCGCGGCCAACTGCCGCCAGTGCATGGTGGAAGTGGAGATGGGCGGCAAGCTGGTGCCGAAGCCGCAGCCCGCGTGCGCGACGCCGATCGCGCCGGGCATGAAGGTGTTCACGCGCTCGCCCAACGCCATGAAGTGGCAGCGCAACACCATGGAGTTCCTGCTGATCAACCACCCGCTGGATTGCCCGATCTGCGACCAGGGCGGCGAGTGCGAACTGCAGGACGTCTCGATGGGATTCGGGCGTTCGGTGTCGCGCTTCAGCGAGCGCAAGCGCACCGTGGCCGACGAAAACATCGGGCCGCTGGTCGCGACCGAGATGACCCGCTGCATCCACTGCACGCGCTGCGTGCGCTTTGTGGGCGAGATCGCGGGCACACATGAACTCGGCGACATGAGCCGCGGTGACCGCCACGTGATCGGCACCTACATCGGTCGCAGCATCGATTCGGAGCTGTCCGGGAACGTGATCGACGTGTGCCCGGTCGGCGCGCTCACCGACAAGGTGTTCCAGTTCAAGGCGCGTGCGTGGGAACTGATCGCCAAGCCTTCGATCGGCTACCACGACGCGCTGGGTTCCAACCTGTGGCTGCATACCAAGCGCGGCCAGGCCTTGCGCGCGGTGCCGCGCGATAACGAAGCGATCAACGAATGCTGGCTGTCCGACCGCGACCGCTACAGCCACCAGGGCCTGTACGCGGAGGATCGCGCGCAGAAGCCCATGGTTCGCAAAGGTGGCGAATTGGTCGAAGTCGACTGGGACGAAGCCATCGCGTTCGTCGCGGCTGGCTTGAAGAAGGCCGGCAACGACATCGGCGCGCTGCTCGCGCCGATGACCTCGTGCGAAGAAGGCGCGCTGCTGGCGCAGCTGGTGCGCGGCCTCGGCAGCGAGCGCATCGATCATCGCCTGCGCGTGCAGGATTGCTCGGACGGCGGCCCGGCCGGCGCGACCTTCGAAATGCCGGTGGCGGATGTCGCCAGGGTTTCGGCGGCGTTGATCGTGGGCAGCAACCCGCGCCACGAGATGCCGCTGTTGAACCATCGCCTGCGGCATGCCAGCCGGCACGATGCCTCGAAGCACCCGGCGTCGAATCCAGCGCATTACGACATCTCCACTGTGCACGGCGCGAAAATCTTCGCGATCAACCCGGTGCATTTCGACTACAACTTCGAGCTGGCGGGCGAAGTCGCGGTGGCGCCGCAGCATCTGGTCGGGGCGTTGCTGCGCACGGCCAAGGCGGCGGGGGTGCAGAGCCACGAACGTGCGCTGGCCGATGCGATCGCCGCGGCGCCGGACGATGCCGACGCGCGCGCGTGGATCGCCACGCTGAAGGATGCGCCCGCTTCGGTGGTGATCCTGGGCGACGCCGCCACGCAGCACCCGCAGGCAGCCTGGCTGCGCGCGCTGGCGCGTGCGATCGCCAAGGCGACCGGCAGCGCGTTCGACGAAATCCCGACGGGTGCGAATGCCGTGGGCCTCGCGCGCGTGGGCGCGCAGTCGGCTGGCGGCGCCAAGGCCATTCTGGAACAGGCGCCGAAGGCATTGATTACCTGGCAGACGGGTTCGCAGGATACGTTCGCGCCGGCCGCCTACGACAAGGCGCGCGAAGGCGCCGGTTTTTACGTGTATGCCGGTGCGTATGCCTGCGCAGGCGTCAGGCGCACCGCCGATGCGGTGCTGCCGCTGGGGCTGCCGCCCGAGATCGACGGCACTTATGTGAACGTGGATGGCATCGCGCAATCCGTGGCCGCGGGTTCACTGCTGCCGGGCGACGCGCGGCCGGGCTGGAAGGTGCTGCGCGCGCTGGGTGCCGCGCTGGGCGTCGCCGGATTCGACTTCGTCGACATCCAGGACGTGCATGCGCGGATTGGGGGTGATTTGTCAAAACGGATTGAACTCGCAAGCCGAACCCTCACCCCCACCCCTCTCCCGGTGGGAGAGGGGCTGCATCGTGTTGCCAGCGTCGGCATCTACCGCACCGACGCGGTGGTGCGGCGCGTCAAGGCGTTGCAGGCGCATCCGCTGAACCGCGCACCGGCCTTGCGCATTTGCGCGGATGATGCGCGCACGCTGGGTCTGCTGGATGGCGTCAAGGCCGACGTCAACGGCGCGACCTTGCCGGTCGTCATCGACGCCGCGGTGCCGAAGGGCTGCGCGTGGATCGAGGCCGGCTACGCCGTCACCGGGTCGCTGCCGCCGCATGGCGCGGCCCTCACCATCAGGGCGGCGACCGCATGAATTACATGAACCTGACATCCGATCCGCTGATTTTCGGCTTGACGCTGGGCTACGTGCTGGCGATTGCGGTGCCGTTGATCATCGCGGTGGCGATGTACGTGTGGTGGGAACGCAAGGTGATCGGCTGGATGCATGTGCGGATGGGGCCGAACCAGATCGGTCCGTTCGGGCTTGTCCAGGCGTTCGCGGACGTGGTGAAGCTCCTGATCAAGGAGATCATCGTTCCGACCAACGCCAACCGCTTCCTGTACTTCACCGCGCCGCTACTGTCAGTCATTCCTGCGCTGGCGGTGTGGGCCGTGGTGCCGTTCAACCAGGGTTTGGTGCTTTCCGATGCCAATGCCGGCGTGTTGTACCTGCTGGCGATGACGTCGTTGGGGGTGTACGGCATCATCCTCGCCGGCTGGTCGTCCAATTCGCGCTATGCGCTGCTGGGGGCGATGCGCTCGGCCGCGCAGATGATTTCCTACGAAATCTGCATGGGCATGGCGCTGGTATGCGTGCTGGTGCTCGCCGGCAGCCTCAATTTCACCAGCATCGTCGACGCGCAGGTGGGGCATCAGGGTTTGTTCGACTGGTTCTGGTTGCCGCTGCTGCCGATGTTCTTCGTGTTCTACATTTCGGGCGTCGCGGAAACCAACCGCCTGCCGTTCGACGTGGCCGAGGGCGAGTCGGAAATCGTCGCGGGCTTCCACGTGGAATATTCGGGTTCGGTGTTCGCTTTGTTCTTCCTGGCCGAGTACGCCAACCTGATCCTGGCGGCATTCATGGTGTCGCTGCTGTTCCTGGGCGGCTGGCTCAGCCCGTTCCAGGGCTGGCACCTCGGCTGGTTGTCGATATCCGGCTGGTGGTGGCTGTTCGCGAAGTTCTTCATCCTCGCGACATCGTACGTGTGGCTGCGCGCAACCTTTCCGCGCTACCGCTACGACCAGATCATGCGGTTGGGCTGGAAGGTATTCATTCCGATCTCGATCCTGTGGATCTTCGTGGCCGGCATCCTCAAGTATTTCCATTTGGTTCCAATGGGGCTTTGAGATGAAACGAGTGATTGAATATCTCAAGAGCTTGATGCTGCTGGAACTTGCGGCGGGGTTGTGGTTGACCCTGAAGTACCTGTTCAAGCCGAAGTACACCGTGCGATTTCCGATGGAAACCATCCCGCGTTCGGTACGCTTCCGCGGCCTGCACGCGCTGCGCCGCTATCCGAACGGCGAGGAACGCTGCATCGCGTGCAAGCTGTGCGAGGCGGTGTGCCCGGCGCTGGCGATCACCATCGATTCGGCGCCGCGCGCCTCGGACGGCCAGCGCCGCACCACGCGCTATGACATCGACCTGTTCAAGTGCATCTATTGCGGCTTCTGCGAGGAGAGCTGCCCGGTCGATTCGATCGTGCTGACCGACATCCTGGAATACCACTTCGAGCGCCGTGGCGAGAACGTGGTGACCAAACCGCAACTGCTGGCGATCGGCGACCGCTTCGAGAAATCCATCGCCGCCAATCGTGCGGTCGACGCGGCCTACAGGTGATGGGGTCTGCCAACGCCCGCCCACGTGGCCGCGCCGTCGGCCATTTGCCCGCAGGGCAAGGAAGAACGAGAGAAATGTATGTCAATACATGAACGAGTGATGACGCAGCCATGGGGGCAAATGGCCCCGGCCCGAAGGGTTGCCCCGCAGCGGCTACCATACGGCGGTGCGCGCCTTGACCATAGGCCCGCTATGGCACTGCGGCGCGCGCCTTGTCTGGTAGCCGCTGCGGGAGCAACGCGGCTCGCGTGGGCGGGCGTTGGCAGACCCGTATGACCCATGCGATCTTCCAGATGGTCTGCTTCATCTTGTTCGCCGTGGTCGCCGTGGGTTCGGCGCTGGCCGTGGTGTCGGTGAAGAACACCGTGCACGGCGTGCTGGCCCTGGTGCTGACATTCTTCTCCACCGCCTGCCTGTGGATGCTGGCCGAGGCCGAGTTCCTGGCATTGGCACTGGTGGTGGTCTACGTCGGTGCGGTGATGGTGCTGTTCCTGTTCGTGGTGATGATGCTGGACATCGACCTCGAACCGATGCGCGAGGGCTACATCAAGTACCTGCCGATCGGCATCGGCGCCGCCGTGATCATGTTGATCGAGATGCTGGGCATCATCGGCATCAAGACCTTCAACGTGCAGGCCGGCCCCAATCCCGCGGGCGCTTCCAACGTCGAGTGGCTGGGGCAGGCGCTGTTCACGCATTTCCTGCTGCCGTTCGAAATCGCGGCGTTGATCCTGACCGTGGGCCTGGTCGCGGCGGTGGTGCTGGCGTTGCGCGTGCGCAGCTTCTCCAAGCATCAGAACCCGGCGGCACAGTCGGCGGTGCGCGCGCCGGGTCGTGTACGCATGGTCAAGATGGCGGCGGTGACGCCCGCCGCGCCGGAACCGAAACCCGCGGAGGAGCCGCAGGCATGAGCATTCCCCTTTCCTGGTTCATCGTGTTCGCGACGGTGCTGTTCTGCATCTCGATCGCGGGCATCTTCGTCAATCGCAAGAACGTGATCGTGCTGCTGATGTGCATCGAACTGATGCTGCTGGCCGTCAACACCAACTTCGTCGCGTTCTCGCGTTACCTCGGCAATCCTGGCGGGCAGGTGTTCGTGTTCTTCATCATGACGGTGGCGGCCGCGGAATCGGCCATCGGCCTGGCCATCGTCGTCCTGATGTTCCGCAATCGCCGCACGATCAACGTCGGCGAAATCGATACGTTGCGCTACTAGAAGGGGATTTCGATGCCACATCGTGTCGCACGATGCCGCGCCCTTCCTGGCGCGGCCAACCGGCAAACCAGCGCCGTGATCCATGAGGTGCAAGCGTGATCAGCCAGAATCTCTTGATCGTACTGGCCGGCGCCCCGCTGGTGGGCGCGTTGATCGCGGGCCTGCTGCGCAACCAGGTCGGCCGCGCGGGCGCGGCCGGCATCGCGATCGTGTCGGTGGCGCTGTCGTTCGCGCTGTCGTGCATCGTCTTCTACCAGCTGGTGTGGGGCGGGGCGCCGGTATTCAACCACGACGTCTACACCTGGCTGCAGGTGGGCAAGCTGACCATCGGCATCGGTTTCCTGGTCGACCGCCTGACCGCCTTGATGCTGGTGGTGGTGACCTTCGTGTCGCTGATGGTGCACATCTACACCATCGGCTACATGCGCGAAGACCCGGGCTTCCAGCGTTTCTTTTCCTACATCGCGTTGTTCACGTTCTCGATGCTGGTGCTGGTGCTGGCCAACAACTTCCTGCAGTTGTTCGTGGGCTGGGAGCTGGTGGGCCTGGTGTCGTACCTGCTGATCGGCTTCTGGTTCGAGAAGCCCAGCGCCAGCTTCGCCGCGCTCAAGGCCTTCATCGTCAACCGCGTGGGCGACTTTGGCTTCATCCTCGGCATCGCCTGCGTGCTGTACGCCTTCCACACGCTGGATTACTCGGCCGTGTTCGCGCAGGCGCCGTCACTGGCAGGTCGAACCATCACGGTGGTCGGCGGACACCCGTGGTCGCTGGCCACGCTGATCTGCCTGCTGCTGTTCGTGGGTGCCTGCGGCAAGTCGGCGCAGGTGCCGTTGCACGTGTGGCTGCCCGATTCGATGGAAGGCCCGACCCCGATCTCGGCCTTGATCCACGCGGCGACCATGGTCACGGCCGGCGTGTTCATGGTAGCGCGCATGTCGCCACTGTTCGAGATGTCGCAGACCGCGCTGTCGGTGGTGTTGATCGTGGGCGCGACCACCGCGTTCTTCATGGGCCTGGTCGGCATCGTGCAGAACGACATCAAGCGCGTGATCGCGTACTCGACGATCTCGCAGTTGGGTTACATGGTCACGGCACTGGGCGCGTCGGCCTACGCGGCTGGCATCTTCCACCTGATGACCCACGCATTCTTCAAGGCGCTGCTGTTCCTGGGCTCGGGCTCGGTGATCATGGCCATGCACCACGGCCAGGACATGCGCTACATGGGCGGCCTGCGCAAGCGCATGCCGATCACCTACCTGACAATGTGGGCGGGCTCGCTGGCCTTGTGCGCGGCGCCGGGTTTCTCGGGATTCTTCTCGAAGGACCAGATCATCGACGCGGTGGGCGAGTCGCAGATTTTCGGCCACACCTACGCGTACTGGTGTGTGCTGCTGGGCGTGTTCGTGACCGCGCTGTACACGTTCCGGATGCTGTACATGACCTTCCACGGCAAGCCGCGCTGGCGCGTCGAGCACAGTCATGGTGACGACCACGGCGGGCACCATGAGCAGCCCGGCGTATTGCCGCACGAACCGAAGGAACAGTCGTTCGTGGTGACGTTCCCGCTGGTGATGCTGGCGATTCCATCGATCATGATCGGCTGGGTCACGGTCAAGCCGCTGCTGTTCGGCGACTGGTTCCAGGGCGCCATCAAGGTGCTGCCGGCCCACGACGTGCTGGCGAAGATGGCCGAGGAGTTCCACGGCACCGTGCCGATGTTCTGGCACGCGTTCGTGACACCGGCGTTCTGGATCGCCTTCGCCGGATTCGCGGTCGCGACCTACGTGTACCAGTTCAACCCCAAGGTCGCCGACCGCGCGGCGCGGATGTTCCTGCCGATCTTCAAGATCCTCACCCGCAAGTTCTGGATCGACGAGGTCTACTACAACCTGTTCGCGCGCGGCGGGGTGAGGCTCGGGCGCGTGTTCTGGAAGGGCGGCGATGCCGGCCTGATCGAGGGCACGGTCAACGGTTCCGCGTTCGTGGCCGAGCGCAGCTCGCGCGTGTTCCGTCGCCTGCAAACCGGCTTCCTGTACCACTACGCATTCGCGATGATCGTCGGGTTGATCCTGCTGTTGGGCGGCCTCTGGTATTGGGGGCTGAGATGAGCATCGTGAAGAGCGGTACCGGGGACCGGGGACCGGGGGCCGGCAAAGCCGCGCCAGCGATTACCCCCTTCCAAAGGAAGGGGGTCGCCGCGCAGCGGCGGGGGGATGATGAAACCCGGAGCCACAGCCATCCCCCTCGATCCCCCTTCCTTCGGAAGGGGGAAGGCGGCCGGAAAGCCCTGGCGCGTGCTGCGCGCGGATCCTGCTCTTGGTCCCCGGTCCCCGGTCCCCGGTCCCGTTTCAAGGAACACGCATGACCACCTTGCCCATCCTCAGCATCCTGACCTGGCTGCCTTGCGCAGGCGCGATTCTCGTGCTGCTGGCCGGCAACGCGCGTCCGCACGTCGCGCGCTGGCTGACGCTGGCGTTTACCGTCATCACTTTCGCGCTCAGCCTGGTGATGCTGACGCAGTACCGGATCGGTCCCGGCGGCTTCCAGCTGCAGGAAAACCTGCGCTGGATTCCCGGCATCAATACCAGTTACCACCTTGGTGTCGACGGCATTTCCGTCGCGCTGATCATCCTGACCACCTTCACCAGCATCCTTGTGATCGCCGGCGCCTGGCAGGTGATCAAGACCCATGTGCACCAGTACATGGCCGCGATGCTGGTGCTGGAAGGCCTGCTGATCGGCGTGTTCTGCGCGATGGATGCGCTGCTGTTCTACCTGTTCTTCGAGGCCATCCTGATCCCGATGTTCTTCCTGATCGGCATCTGGGGCGGCCCGCGGCGCGTGTATGCGACGCTGAAGTTCTTCATCTACACGTTCTTCGGCTCGATCTTCTTCCTGATCGGCCTTTTGTACATGTACCACCGCGCCGGCACCTTCGACCTGCAGACGCTGTGGAACTTTCCGTTCACGATGAAGGAACAGTCCTGGCTGTTTTTCTCGTTCCTGATCGCGTTCGCGGTGAAGACCCCGATGGTGCCGGTGCACACCTGGTTGCCTGATGCGCACGTGGAGGCGCCGACCGGCGGCTCGGTGATCCTGGCCGCGATCATGTTGAAGGTCGGCACCTACGGCTTCATCCGCTTCTCGCTGCCGATCGTGCCGGACGCGTCGCAACATTTCGCGTGGCTGATCATCGTGTTGTCGCTCATCGCGATCATCTACATCGGCTATGTCGCGCTGGTGCAGCCGGACATGAAAAAGCTGGTCGCGTATTCGTCGATCGCGCACATGGGCTTCGTCACGCTGGGCTTGTTCATCGTGTACATGCTGGCGCGCCAGATGCACGACATCCAGACCGCGCAGCTGGGCGTGCAGGGCGCGGTGGTGCAGATGATTTCACACGGCTTCGTGTCGGGTGCGCTGTTCACCTGCATCGGCGTGATGTACGACCGCCTGCACACCCGCGAGATCGCGGCCTACGGCGGGTTGGCCAAGGTGATGCCGTGGTTCGCGGCGTTCTGGGTATTGTTCGCGATGGCCAATACCGGCCTGCCGGGCACCAGCGGCTTCGTCGGCGAATTCATGGTGATCCTGTCCAGCTTCAGCGCCAACCCGTGGATCGCGCTGTTCGCCGCCTACTCGCTGATCATCGGCGCCGGCTACACGCTGTGGCTGATCAAGCGCATCGTGTGGGGCACCGCGCCCACCAAGGAAGCCGCTTCGATGCCGAAGTTGAATGCGCGTGAAGCCTGGGTGCTGACGGCCTTCGCGGTCGCGGTGCTGGCCATGGGCATCTACCCATGGCCGTTGATGCACCTGATGGATTCCTCGGTCGCGCAGTTGGTCACGCACGTGATGACGTCGAAGATCTGATGCTTTATCGAAAAGTGCAGGCAGGGATGCCGACTCTTGATTCTGGCGACCATGGACGATCGCAAAGGAAACTCCCATGTTTTCATTGAATGACCTGCTGGTGATCCTGCCCGAGCTGTACCTGACCGCCGCGGCGTGCCTGGTGCTGCTGTTCGACGTGTTCCTCGACGACGAACATCGCGACGCGACCCACTGGGTTGCGATCGTGGTGATGCTGGTCGCGATCTTCCTCGTCATTCGCGGCCAGCCGCCCGAAACCGTCACCGCGTTCGGCGGAATGTTCGTGCGCGACCACATGGCCGAAATCCTCAAGGTCACGGTGCTGATCGCCACCATCCTGATGTTCGTGATGGCGCGGCCATGGCTGAAGGATCGCAAGCTCTTCATCGGCGAGTTCTATTCGCTGTCGATCTTCTCCGTGCTGGGCGTGATGTTCCTGGTTTCCGCCGGCAGCCTGGTCACGGTGTACCTCGGCCTGGAACTGTTTTCGTTGCCCGCATTCGCGCTGGTCGCGCTGAACCGCGAGTCGAAGCTGTCGTCGGAAGCCGCGATCAAGTTCTTCGTGCTCGGTGCGCTGGCCTCGGGCCTGCTGCTGTTCGGCATGTCGCTGATCTACGGCGCCACCGGCACGCTCGACCTGCACGCGATCTTCGCCGCGATCGGCACCACCCAGCACCTGCACCTGCTGCAGTTCGGGCTGGTGTTCCTGGTGGTCGGGATCGGCTTCGAATTCGGCGCGGTGCCGTTCCACATGTGGCTGCCCGACGTGTACGAAGGTGCGCCCACGCCGATCGCGATGTACATCAGTGCGGTGCCGAAGCTGGCCGCGATCGGACTGGCCTACCGCCTGCTGGAAACCGGCCTAGGCCCGCTGGCCGGCGACTGGCGCATGATGCTGGCGATCATGGCGGCGCTGTCACTGGTGGTCGGCAACGTGGTCGCGATCGCGCAGACCAACTTCAAGCGCATGCTGGCGTACTCGACCATCTCGCACATGGGCTTCGTGTTCCTGGCGCTGTCCAACCCGACTCCGGAAGGCTACGCATCCGCGTTGTTCTACGCGGTGTGTTTCGCGCTGATGGAAACCGTGGCCTTCGGCGTTATCCTGGCACTGTCGCGCAAGGGTTTCGATTGCGACATGATCGACGACCTGAAAGGGCTCAACCAGCGCTCGCCGTGGATGGCGGGGATGATGGCGATCGCGATGTTCTCGCTGGCCGGCATCCCGCCGCTGTGGGGCTTCGCCGCCAAGGTGCTGGTGCTGAAGGCCGCCATCGACGGCGGCATGTTGTGGTTGGCCATCGTCGCGATCATCTGCGCCATCATCGGCCTGTTCTACTACCTGCGCGTGGTCAAGGTGATGTACTTCGATGCGCCCGCCGAGGACGTCGAGCTTTCGCCGAAGCCGGACATCGCGCTGCGCTGGCTGCTGTCGATCAACGCGCTGGGCCTGATCGCGATGATCGGCTTCTCGGGCGTGTTCTTCACCTGGTGCCAGCACGCGTTCGGGGTTTGATCGACCAGACAACTTCACCCTTGGGAACGAGGGGCGGAGCGACTGCTAAACATGGGGGGCCGCCCACCCATGTTCGTCCTCCGCGGCCATGGTGTGGGATTAGTCCTTCGCCGCGTGCCGATCCGTCGGGCCGGATGATGGCGGCGTGCATCGCGCAACCAAGTGGGCAGCGCAGACACAAGTTGTCTTGGCTGCAGCCGGCAGGACGCGTGGCCCCGAGGTATCTGCAAACGTCCCCAGTGCAGTCGCGGGCGTCTCACGAAGGAGTGTGCGTCCGGCTTTCCGGGTGCCGTACTTCGCCGTGGCCGCGCAGCACGAAGCGTTCGATGGTGAGCGCCTCGGCGCCCATCGGTCCGTAGGCATGGAGGCGCGTGGTGGAGATGCCGATTTCGGCGCCCAGTCCGAGCTCGCCGCCGTCGCTGAACCGCGACGAGGCGTTCACCATGACCACCGCGGCGCGCAGCGCGTGGACGAAGTGGTCGGCCGTTTCGGCATCTTCGGTCGCGATCACTTCGGTATGGTCGGATCCGAACTTGCGGATGTGGGCGATCGCGGCGTCCACATCCTCGACCACGCGTACCGCGAGTTTCAGCGCGAGATACTCGGCTGCGTAGTCGGCCTCGGTCGCGGCCGGCATGTCCGGCACCAGCGCCCGCGCGCCTTCGTCGCCCACGAGTTCGACGCCGCGTGCGCGCAGCGCCGCCGCCGCGCGTGGCAGGAATGCGGGCGCCGCGCCCGCGTGTACCAGCAGCGTCTCGATGGCGTTGCACGCGGCCGGACGGCTGCACTTGCCGTCGATCGCAAGTTCGATGGCGTGGTCGAAGTCGGCTGCCGCATCCACGTACAGGTGGCACACGCCCTTGTAGTGCTTGATCACCGGCACGCGCGCGTGCTCGGTGACGAACCGGATCAGCCCCTCGCCGCCGCGCGGAATCGCGAGGTCCACGATGTCTGAAAGCTGCAGCAGTTCGAGCATCGCGGCGCGATCCTGGTCCAGCAGCAGCACGGCGTGCCGGGGCAGGCCCGCGCGTGCCAGCGCGCGGTGCAGGCACCCGGCGATGGCGCGGTTCGAGCGCACGGCTTCCGAACCGCCGCGCAGGATCACCCCGTTGCCGGCCTTGAGGCACAGCGCCGCCGCGTCCGCCGTCACGTTCGGCCGCGCTTCGTAGATCAGGGCGACCACGCCCAGCGGCACGCGGACGCGTTCGATCACGAAGCCCTTGCGCGCGCGCCGGCGCCGCGTGACCCGACCCACCGGATCGGGCATCCGGGCGATCGCGCGGATGCCCTTGACGAGATCGCGCAGCCGCTGCGGATCCAGTGCCAGCCGGTCCAGGAACGCCGGCGTCGCGCCGGCTTGGCGGGCCGCGGCGAGGTCGTCGGCATTGGCGGCGAGGATCGCGGTTGCGTTCGCGGCAAGCTCGTTGGCGATGTCGTCCAGCAGAGCGGTCTTGGCGTGGCTGTCCAGCTCGGCGACCGCCTGGGCGGCGAGCTTGCACGCCAATGCCGCATCGCGAATGGACTCAGGCATCGGCCTTGCTGCCTCCAACTGTGCGCCGCATGGCGCCGGGGAGTGTCACGAGGTCGTTCCGGTGCACCACGGCGCGACCGTAGGTGTAGCCGAGGCGTTCCCGGATCGCGTCGCTGTGGCAGCCGCAGATCAGGCGAAGTTCGCTCGCACCGTACTGGGCGATGCCGCGCGCGACCGGGAGTCGTTCACCGACGGCTGCGATCTCCACCACGTCGCCGCGCTCGAAGGCGCCTTCCACCGCGACCATCCCGGTCGGAAGCAGTGACGCGCCGTTGTTGCGCAGTGCGCGTACTGCGCCGGCATCGATCTGGATGCGGCCGGAAGACGCTGGTACGTGCAGCAGCCAGTGAGTGCGTGCGTGGGGCCGGGTGTGCGGGCTGCGCACGCGGGTGCCGCGCAGCTTGCCGCGCACCAGCAGTTCTGCAATCTCCGGATTGCGACCGCTGAAGAGGATGGTGTCGATCCCGGCCGCCGCCGCCTTTTGCGCAGCTTCCAGCTTGCTGCGCATGCCGCCGGTGCCGAACGGACTGGCGGTCCCGGTCGCCATCGCCAGCAACGCCGGGGTCAGCGCCACCACTTCGTCGACCGCTTGGGCGTGTGCATCGGCATGCGGATCGCCCGTGTACAAGCCCGCGACGTCCGTCGCGATCAGCAGCAGGTCCGCGCCGATCAGGCCCGCGACGATCGCCGCGAGGTTGTCGTTGTCGCCGAAGGTCAGTTCGTCCACGGCGACCGAATCGTTCTCGTTGATCACCGGCACCACGCCGTAGCGCAGGAGTTCTTCGAGCGTCGCGCGCGCGTTGAGGTAACGGCGCCGGTTGCGGAGGTCGTCATGGGTCAGCAGCACCTGCGCGAGCGGGCATTCGAACAGGCCTTGCCACAGCTCGACGGTATGCGTCTGGCCGATGGCGGCGAGCGCCTGGCGATTTGCGAAGTGGTAGCTGCGTCCACGGCCGCCCTCGAGTCCATGCGCCGCCATCATCGTCCGGCCCGCCGTGACCGCGCCGGAGGAGACCAATACCACCTCCCGCCCGGTAGCGCGACTCGCGATCACGAAACGCGCAAGGCCGCGTGCGTGGACGTCGCTGAGTCCGCCGTGTCCGCCGGTAAGAAGGCTGCTGCCGACCTTGAGCACCGCGCGGCGCCACGCCGGCAACACCTGTTCCTTGAAATGTTCGCGCACGTTCATGCCCTTCGCGATGTGGGTGTTTCGGCGGGTACGGGTTGCCGATGGCTCGCTCGACATCTTCATTTTGCGATAGCCCGCGACCGCCGATGGTCTGCCTTGCCAGCCAGCCGATGCGCGTTTGCTGCGGTGCAATATCCTACATTTGGAGTGGCGCTATCCACGGTTTTGAACCCTGCAATCGCGGACAAGGCTTGCTTGCGTGCTTCGCTGGCTGGCTCATTCTTCATAGGCGCTTTCGCCATGCGATGTGATGTCCAGCCCTTCGCGCTCCGCATCGTGGCCCACGCGCAGGCCGAACAGCGCGTGCACAAGCAAATAGGCCAGCAGCGACACCGTGCCGCTCCACAGCAAGGTGATGCCGATGCCCAGGGCCTGGATGCCGAGTTGGTGCACGATCGAGAAGTCCGCCGCGCCGGTGCCGCCGAGCGAAGCCGCCGTGAACACTCCGGTCAGCAGGGCGCCGGTGATACCGCCGATGCCGTGCACGCCGAACACATCCAGCGCATCGTCCGCGCGCAGGATTTTCTTCAGTCCGCTGACACCCCACACGCAACAGACGCTGGCCAGTGCGCCGATCGCCAGCGCGCCCATCGGCCCGACCGTGCCGCAGGCGGGGGTGATCCCAACCAGCCCGGCCACCGCGCCGGAGGCGCAACCCAGCATCGACGACTTGCCCTTGTGCACGCCCTCGATCAACACCCAGGCCAGCACCGCTGCGGCGGTTGCCAGCAGGGTGTTGAGGAAGGCCAGCGCTGCGCCGGCGTTCGCTTCCAGGTTGGAGCCGGCGTTGAAGCCGAACCAGCCGACCCACAGCAGCGCCGCGCCGATCATGGTGAAGGTCAAATTGTGCGGCTTCATCGGTTCGTGACCCAGGCCCACGCGCGGACCCACCAGATAGGCGCCAACCAGCCCCGCGACGCCCGCGTTGATGTGCACCACCGTGCCGCCGGCAAAGTCCAGCACCCCCAGACCGGCCAGGAAGCCGCCCGGGCCCCACACCATGTGGGCGATCGGCAGGTAGGCGAAGGTAAACCACAGCGCCGAGAACAACAGCACCGCGCCAAATCGCATGCGCTCGGCGAACGAGCCGACGATCAGCGCACCGGTGATGCCTGCGAAGGTGGACTGGAAGGCGATGAAAACATATTCGGGCAGCTTCACCGCGCTGGTGAAGGTGTTCGCCAGACTGTCCTTGGTCACGCCGTGCAGGAACAGTTTGCCGAAATTGCCGATGACCGCATTGCCGGAGCCGAAAGCCAGGCTGTAACCGTAGAACACCCACAGCACCACGATCAGCGAAAACACCGTCATCACCTGGATCAGGATCGACAGCACGTTCTTCGCGCGCACCAGCCCGCCATAGAACAGGGCCAGGCCCGGAACCGTCATCAACAACACCAGCAAGGTCGACGTGAGCATCCACGCCACGTCGCCCTTGTCGACCACCGGCGCTGCGGCCGCTGCGGCGTGCGCGCGCGGGGCCAGCAGCAACAACCCGAACAGGGCCAGCGACGGCAACCATGCCAGCAGGCCACGCCGATTGCGGAACAACGGTAAGCTTTTCATGGAAACCTCGCGCGGCGGATTCATAGGGCGTCGGCGTCGAGTTCGCCCGTCCGGATACGGATGGCCGTGTCCACCGTGCTGACGAAAATCTTGCCGTCGCCGATGGCGCCGGTTTTCGCGGATTGCTGCACGGCCTCCAGCGTGGTTTCGAGCAGGCTGTCTTCGACCACCACCTCGAGCTTCAGCTTGGGCAGGAAATCGACCACGTATTCCGCGCCGCGATACAGCTCTGTGTGCCCCTTCTGGCGACCGAAGCCGTGCACCTCGCTCACCGTGATGCCGCTGACGCCCGCAATGGTCAGTGCTTCACGCACGTCGTCCAGCTTGTGCGGCCGGATGATGCAACTGATCAGTTTCATGCGTGCCTCCAGAAGTCGAATCCGCCGCGCCGGCCTGCCACGACCGGCAGGTGCAGGTGTCAGAACACCTTGCTCAGGGTCAGCAAGCCGGTCGCGCGGCCCAGAAAATGACCGTAGGCGTTGGTGTAGGCGTTGCGTTTTGCATTGGTGTCGTAGTAACCGAGCGCGACCGAATAACCATCCGCGAAGGCCCGGGTCACGCCCAGCTTCCAGTCGGAATAGGAAAAGCCCGGCGTGTGGGCCACGTCCTGGTGGCCTACGTGCGTGTTGAGGGTCCAACCCGGGCTGAACGCGTAGTTCCAGGACAGGTCGAGGTAGCCGCTGTGTCTGCTGCCCGGAATCCCGAACAGGTTGGTGAACGCGTGCGAGTACTTCAGTGACAGGCTTTTGTATGCCAGCGAGACATAGCCTTCGGTGGTGTAGGGCCGGGTGAAGCCTGCGGGATAGTCGCCGGGGTAGTCGTACTCGTAAAGCCCGAGGTCGTAGCTCCATGCACTGCCGAAGCTGCCGCGGTAGCCGGTGTAGAGATCGACCTCGAGGCTGCTGGAGAGTGGCGCGGCCGTGGTCGAGGTGTCCGACAGCCAGCTGATGTTGCTGGCCCAGGCGCCGACGTACCAACCGCTGGCATGGTCGTACTCGACGCCTGCCTGCAGCGCGGGCTTGTGGTTGGTCTGGGAAAGGCCGCGGAACAGATAGTCATTGACCACCGCCACGCTGCCGCTGATGCTGCTGGCGGGCTCAATCGCCCGCGTTGCAGGACCTGCCAGCACAGCCAGCGACATCGAACCGGAAGCCGCTTTCATGAACCATCGCTTCATCGATCTGCTCCGTCGTCACACCTGGCGCAGGATCCATCGATGCTTTTGGTTTCTGCAATGCAACAAGCATCGGGGCTACGCTGCGACGCGTTGCCATGGCTTGTGTGTCGCAAGTTTCGTGCCGACGGTCAAAACGCCGTTTTGTGGCGTCGCAGCATCAGCGTGATGCAACTGGGTGGTGCCCGACGCACCAACAGTGGGAAGAAAATGCACATTGATGGTGCGGTAGCCGAATCAACCCCGCACCATCAGCGCGCGCAAGGTTTTTGATTTGATGCGAAGTCAGGCCATCCCTTGCCGGAACTGCGCCTGCTCGGTCGAGCCTTCCAGTGCCGAAAGCGAGGAGCGGCCGCCCGCGATCACCTGGTTCACGGCATCGAAGTAACCGGCGCCGACCTCGCGCTGGTGGCGCGTGGCGGTGTAGCCGTCCTTCTCCGCCGCGAACTCGGCTTCCTGCAGTTCCACGTACGCAGTCATCTGGTGTTCCCTGTAACTGCGGGCCAACTGGAACATCGAGTGGTTGAGCGCGTGGAATCCGGCCAGCGTGATGAACTGGAACTTGTAACCCATTCCCGCCAGTTGTTGCTGGAACGTTGCGATGGTGGCCTCATCGAGATGCTGCTTCCAGTTGAAGCTGGGCGAGCAGTTATAGGCCAGCAGCTTGCCGGGGTATTTCGCCAGGATCGCAGCGGCGAATCGGCGTGCCTGTTCGAGGTCGGGTTTGGATGTCTCGCACCACACGAGATCGGCATACGGCGCGTAAGCAATGCCGCGCGCGATGGCCTGCTCGATACCCGGTTTCGTGACGAAGAATCCTTCGACGGTACGTTCGCCGGTGCAGAACGTACTGTCGCAGGCATCGATGTCCGAGGTGAGCAGCGCCGCGTCCATTGCATCGGTGCGCGCAACAATCAACGTTGGCACGCCGGACACATCGGATGCAAGACGCGCCGCCACCAGCTTGCTGACCGCTTCGGACGTCGGCACCAGCACCTTGCCACCCATGTGGCCGCATTTCTTCGCGCTGGACATCTGGTCCTCGAAATGTACTCCCGAGGCGCCCGCAGCGATCATGTGCTTCATCAATTCGAAGGCATTCAGCACGCCACCGAAGCCCGCTTCCGCGTCGGCCACGATCGGCACCAGCCAGTCGATGTCGTCGTGGCCCTCGCTGTGGTGAATCTGGTCGGCGCGCATCAGGGCGTTGTTGATCCGGCGCACCACGTTCGGCACGGCATCGACCGGGTACAGCGATTGGTCGGGGTACATCGTGTCGGCGGTGTTGGCGTCGGCGGCGACCTGCCAGCCAGAGAGGTAAATCGCCTTCAAGCCGGCCTTCACCTGCTGCACGGCCTGGTTGCCGGTGAGCGCGCCCAGTGCGTTGATGAACGATTCGTGTTGCAGGTCGTGCCACAACCGCTCGGCGCCGTGCCGTGCCAGCGAATGCTCGACGTGCAGCGTGCCACGCAGCCGCACCACGTCGGCTGCAGAATAGCCGCGGGTCACGCCGGTCCAGCGTGGATGGTTGTCCCAGTCGAGCTGGAGTTGTTCGGCGGAAGCAAGCTGGTTTTTCATGGTCGGCTCCGTAACGGAATGGACGGTCAGTGCAGTTCGGGGTAGGCGCGCAGGGTCAGGAACTCTGTCAACGTGTCCGCGCGAACCAGTTCGCCAAGCAGGCGCGCGGCTTCCGTGGCACGGGTCGAGCCGGTCACGCCGGCTGCGGCCAGCGCATGGGACTCGGCTGCGAGTACCTGGTCGAACCGCGCGAGCGTGATCGGGGCGCCGTCGTCGAAGTCGAGGCCGTTGCCCTGGTGCAGCCACTGCCACAACTGGGTCCGGGCAATTTCTGCGGTGGCGGCGTCCTCCATCAGGTGATGGATCGGCACGCATCCCTGGCCATCGAGCCAGGCCGCGACGTAGCGCAGCGCCACTTCGACGTTGTTGTCGAAACCCGCGTGGGTGATGCTGCCGCCGCAGGGTGCGATCAGCGCATCGCGCGTCACCTCGGCGTCATCGCGCGTGACGTGCAGCTGGTTGGGCGTCGGCATGTGCGCGTCGAACACCTCGCGGGCAATCGGCACCAGCGCAGGATGGGCGACCCAGGTGCCATCGTGGCCGTCGGTGACTTCACGCAGTTTGTCCGCGCGCACCTTGTCCAGCGCGGCGTCGTTGGCGGCCGCGTCACCCTTGATCGGAATTTGCGCTGCCATGCCGCCCATCGCGAATGCGCCGCGTCGGTGGCAGACCCGGATGAGGTGCCGCGAGTAGCTGCGCAGGAACGGCACCGTCATCGTGACCTGTCCGCGTTCCGGCAGCACCCGGTCGGCGTGGCGGCGCAGCGTCTTCAGGTACGAGAAGATGTAATCCCAGCGGCCGCAGTTGAGGCCCACCGCACGTCCGCGCAGGGCGTGCAGGATTTCCTCCATCTGGAAAGCCGCAGGCAGGGTTTCGATCAGCACCGTGACCTTGAAGGTGCCGTGCTCAAAACGCAGCTCGCGCTCGGCATACGCCAGCACGTCTTCCCACCACGCTGCTTCTTCCATCGACTGCAGTTTCGGCAGGTAGAAGAACGGCCCGAGTCCACGCTTTTCCAGGTCGTGCGCGTTGTGCAGGGCGAACAGGCCGAAATCGAACAGGGCGCCCGAAATCGGTTCCCCGTCAATCAGCACGTGGTCTTCCGGAAGGTGCAGGCCGCGCGGGCGCACCATCAACACGGCGGTATCGGGTTTCAGCCGGTAGCCGCGTCCATTCGGCGCGTGGTATTCGATCTTGCGCGTCACCGCATCGCGCAGGTTCACCTGGCCGTCCATCAGGTTCCTCCACGTCGGGGTGGTCGAATCCTCGAAATCGGCCATGAACACGTTGGCGCCGGAGTTCAGCCCGTTGATCACCATCTTGCGGTCCACCGGACCGGTGATCTCGACGCGGCGGTTCTGCAACGCCGCGGGGATGGGCGCGACATGCCATTCGGCGGTGCGGATTGCGCGAGTGTCGGGGCGGAAGTCCGGCAATGCACCCGCGTCGTAGCGTTTCTGTGTCTCTGCGCGTTCGGCCAGCAGCGCCCTGCAGCGCGCGTCGAAGTGGTCATGCAGGTTGGCCAGGAATACCAAGGCCCTTCTGGAAAGGATTTCGGCGTGTGCCGGACCCACGCAGCCGCGGATCTCGATGCCTGTCGTGTCGTGCGGTGCTTCCATCGGCGTATCCACGGCGATCTCCTCTTGCGGTTGTCGGCGTTGCAACCGAAACTATGTTGCACTGCACGAATTGACAAAACAGAATATTTAACGTTTGACATTGACAATGCGCAACCAAGCTGTAGCTTACTGATTGGAATGCAAATGACATCCAGAAAACCGGGCAAGAAAGGTGCGGCACGGCGCCCATTGCGCCCCGCCGGTTTGGCCAACGCGGGCGAGAGTGCGGCCCGGTTCTACTACAAGGGCAACCGCTACAAGCAACTGCGCGCCTTTGTCGCGATCGTCAAGCTCGGCACCCTGGCGCGTGCCGCGGAATCGCTGTTTCTGTCGGCGCCGTCGATCAGTCTCCAGCTGCAGGCACTGGAGCGGGAGCTGGGCGCGCAGCTGGTGGAGCGTGGGCGACGACGCATCGTCGTGACCCGCGCGGGCGAGGCTCTGTACGAGCAGGCGAAGCCGTTGGTCGAGGGGCTGGATGCGCTGGACACGCAGTTCCACAGCGCCGTCGCGGGCCTGGGGGCGGGCGAGCTCACCATCGCGGCGGGGTCGTCGACGATCCAGTATCTGTTGCCGTCGCTGGTCGCGAGGTATCGGGAAAAATTCCCGGGCGTGCGCCTCCAGCTTGCCAACGTCACCGGCAAGGACGGCCTGGCGATGCTGCGTTCCAACGAGGTGGATTTCGCGGTGGGATCCATGCTGGACGAGCCACACGACATTACCTATCAGCCGTTCCGCCACTACGACCCCATGCTGATCCTCCCGATCGGGCACCCCCTGGCGACCAAGCCCGATCTGCACCTCGCCGACTTGTCGCAGTTCGGACTGATCCTACCGCCGCACCGCCTGACGACCTACCGCCTGGTGGATCTGGTGTTCCAGCGGAACAAGGTTCCTTACACCGTCGCGATCGAAGTGGGCGGATGGGAAGTGATCAAGCAGTACGTTGCGATGGGCCTCGGCATTTCCATCGTCACCAGCATCTGCCTGACGGACGCCGACAGCGAAAGGCTGGTCGCGCGCGACATGCAGGCGTGGTTTCCGCAGCGCAGCTACGGCGTGGTGATACGCAAGGGCAAGTATCTTTCAACCGAGGCGAGGGACTTCATGGCCATGGTCAAGCTTGGCATGCTCACGCATCGCGAACACGACGAACCCGGGGACTCGGAGCGTTGATCGAACCCCGTGCTTTGCCAAAACGGTCGCACTGGCTGCTGCGCTACGGTGCTGTCTTGTCTGCAGCGCTGGCAAGAGCATCAAATCGCGGATGACTCTTCGCTCATTCGCCGGTATATCGTGCTGCGACTGATGCCCAACTTGCGTGCAGCGGCCGTCACGTTGCCATCGCACGACGCGAGTGCGGCATCGATCGCATGCAACTCGATTGCGTGCAGATCTCCGGACGCGTGGGCCAGGGTCGCGGAAGCCGTGATGGATTGCCGCACCCTCAAATCGTGCGGCAAGTCTGCCTGCGAGAGGGTCGTCCCGGCATTCCCGAGTGCCATCAAGGTGCGCAACACGCTTATCAGTTGCCGGATGTTGCCAGGCCATGGCATCGACGCCAGTTCCCGCACCAAGTCATCGTCCAAATACATCGACATCTTCTCGGAGCCCAAAGCCTTCCAGAACCGGCTGATCAAGCCCGCGAGATCGGGCTGTTTGCACAGGGCCGGCAAGTGCAAAACGGACTGTGCAACGCGGTAATAGAGATCGGCACGAAACTCGCCGCACGCGACGGCGCAGCCGAGATCCCGATGCGTGGCGGCGATGACGCTGACGTCGATGGCAAATGCACGGCTCCCGCCCAGTGGCGTGACTTCGCGCTCCTGCAGCACGCGCAACAAACGGCTCTGCAAGGCCAACGGCATGTCGCCCAATTCATCGAGAAACAGCGTGCCACCATCCGCCTGGCGCAGCAGACCCGGGGCCCCGTCGCGCTTGGCGCCCGTGAACGCGCCGGGGAGATACCCGAACAACTCGGATTCGATCAAGCTTTCCGGCAACGCTGCGCAGTTGACCGCGACGAATGGGGCCGCGGAACGCACGCCCCGCCTGTGCAGTTCACGCGCGACCACCTCCTTGCCGGTGCCGGTTTCACCCTGCAGCAGCAGCGGGATATCCGCATCCAGCAGTTTCACCACACGATCGAGCTCGGCGTCGAACTCTGTCGAGAAGACCGGACTCGTGGGTACGGATGCCGGCTTGGCACCCGGTTTCAGTGCGCGATTGGACAGGTAAGTACGACTCGGCAAATCGCGCCGCGCGTGCATCATCTTGCCGTCTTGGCAGCGCATGTCGCTGATGCCCCCGAACCGTGGCAGCGCCGACGCAAAAAGTTCGTGGTGACGTAGTTTCCCGAGTTCGCTCCAATCGATGCCCAGCAGTCGCAGCGCCCTGCGGTTGGCGGCTACAAGCTTGTGGTCCTCGAAGACGAGCATGCCCTCGCGGGCAGTACCCAACAGGTCCGGATCGCTCTGGATGCGTACGATGTCACCGCTGTCGAATTCGCTTTCGAACAGACGGTGTTCGATCTGCTCGACCGCGAGTTGCACCATGCCAAGCGCGAGCCGGTGATGTACCGAAGCCTCGCCGGAAAGATCGAGCACCCCGACCACTTTGCCGTGCGGGTTGAGGATTGGCGTGGCCGAGCAGCTCAATACCTTGTGCGGCATGTAGTAATGCTCGGCGCCGAGCACCTCGACCGAACGGCGTTCGACAATGGCGGTGCCCACCGCGTTCGTGCCTGTCGCGGATTCCGTCCATGGCACACCCGGGCGCAGCGACACACGCGCAGCCTTGTCCAGGAAGTCCGCGCTGCCCAGCGCGTCCAGGATGAAACCATCTGGTGCGGCAAGAATCACGATGCTGTCCGCGCGATTGACGCCGGTATGCAGCGCCTCGAGTTCCGGCCGACACAGCTTGCGCAACTGCTCGTAGCGTTCCTGCATCACCCGCAAGGCGTGCTGCTCGACTGGCGTGACGCTGCGGTAATCGTTCGCGACAAGACCCATTTCGCGGCAACGCTGCCACGACGCCAGGATGGAGCCCGGCACAAGACCGCGCGGATCCGAACCGTCGTCGAAGAACAGATGACGCGCTTGCTTGATCGAATTGGACGGACTGGAGGGAGACACCAAATACCTCGAGTGTCGCAACTTGCGACAGTGCGTTGCAGGTACGTTTCAATACAAAACACATCGCGTGATGGAATGCAAGCTGCGTCCGTTGGTGAACGATGGTGCATGGCACAAATCAGGATTGCTCTTTTCAAGTCTGCAAGGGTATTTGTCGTAGACGCACCGCAATATCCAGCGGCTCTTGAAGCGGTTGGCATGGTGCATGCTCCAACAGGTTGCTCGTCGCCACCATCGGAGTACAGACCATGACGAAACTGGAACAGCAACAGCTTGCGGTAAAGGTGCCTTTCAAGACGCGCTACGGCAATTACATCGGCGGCAAATGGGTGCCGCCCATCAGCGGCAAGTACTTCGAGAACGTCACGCCGATCACTGGTCATGCCTTTTGTGAAGTTCCGCGATCGGACAAGGACGACATCGAGGCCGCATTGGACGCCGCGCACGCCGCCAAGGACGCCTGGGGCAAGACGTCGCATGCCGCGCGCGCGCGCATCCTCAGCCTGATCGCCGATCGCATGGAGCAGAACCTCGAGGTGCTGGCCCACGCGGACACCTGGGACAACGGCAAGCCGATCCGCGAAACGCTGAATGCCGACGTGCCGTTGGCAATAGACCATTTTCGTTATTTCGCCGGATGCATTCGGGCGCAGGAAGGCACGCTCGATCAGATCGATGACGACATGGTGTCCTACCAGTTCCACGAGCCGCTGGGGGTGGTCGGTCAGATCATCCCCTGGAACTTTCCGCTGCTGATGGCTGCGTGGAAGCTGGCGCCGGCACTGGCAGCGGGCAATTGCGTGATACTGAAGCCGGCCGAACAGACGCCCGTGAGCATCCTGGTGTGGGCCGAGATCGTGGGCGACCTGCTGCCGCCCGGCGTGCTCAATATCGTCAACGGCTTCGGTCTTGAGGCCGGCAAGCCGCTGGCATCCAGCAGCCGGATCGCCAAGATCGCGTTCACCGGGGAAACCACCACGGGACGGCTGATCCTGCAGTACGCCAGCCAGAACCTGATCCCGGCCACGGTGGAACTGGGTGGCAAATCACCGAATGTCTTTTTCGATGACGTGGCGGCGAAGGACGACGATTTCTTCGACAAGGCCGTGGAAGGGTTCGTGCTGTTCGCGTTCAACCAAGGCGAAGTGTGCACCTGCCCAAGCCGAGCGCTGATCCAGGAATCGATCTTCGACAAGTTCATGGACCGCGCGATCAAGCGGGTCAACGCGATCAAGCAGGGCAACCCGCTCGATCCGTCGACGATGGTCGGCGCGCAGGCTTCCAGCGAGCAGATGGAGAAGATCCTTTCCTATCTCGACATCGGCAAGCAGGAAGGCGCCAAGGTATTGACTGGCGGCGAGCGGAACGTGCTGGGTGGAGACCTCAAGGGCGGCTACTACGTCAAGCCCACCGTTTTCCAGGGCAACAACAAGATGCGCGTCTTCCAGGAAGAAATCTTTGGCCCGGTGGTTTCGGCGACCACCTTCAAGGACGACGACGAGGCGCTGGAACTCGCCAACGACACCTTGTACGGCTTGGGCGCCGGCGTGTGGAGCCGCGACGTCAACCGCTGCTACCGCATGGGGCGCGGCATCCAGGCCGGACGCGTGTGGACCAACTGCTACCACGCGTATCCGGCGGGTGCGACCTTTGGCGGCTACAAGCAGTCCGGCTACGGTCGCGAGACGCACAAGGTGATCCTCGAACACTACCAGCAGATCAAGAACATGCTGGTCAGCTACTCACCCAAGAAACTCGGATTTTTCTGATGCTCCCTCATCCGCGGCCGCCTGGTGGCGGCCGCGGGTCTCCGATGCGCATGGATGCACCGGGCCTTGGCCCGGTTCCATCTACCGCGATGCCTTGGCATCGCCCCAACTGGGGAACGCACACATGAAGCAACGTTTCGTAAAGAGAAACTCCTCGTGCCGTCAGGCTGCTTCATTGCGGCGGCGCTACTTGGTCGTTGCGCTCGGATTGGCGGCGGCCTGTCCCCTGGCAGCCAACGCCACTTCATTCAGCGCCAATGGCTTCACGGTGGACATCAGCGGGTTCGCCAACGCCTTTTACACGGTCACGAGTTGTTCCGACAACTCGGTTGGTGGTTTGGCGCTGGCGGGTGAAACACTGGGTTGCGGCGGTCAGAAGGATCGCACCACCATCGGCAACGGATTGCTGCCCAACGAACTGATCACCAAGGTCACCACGACCCAGGATGGCATCGACATAGGCGCGGAACTCGGACTCGGGGTACCCATCGCCACTTCGTCGGCGATCGGCCAGAACAGCCAGGTCGACGTGCGACAGGCCTACTTCACACTCGGTACCGCCAGCTTCGGAACCGTCAAGCTGGGTCGCGACTACGGTATCTTCGGCGCCAACGCGATCCTCAACGACATGACCCTGCTCGGCACCGGCATGCCGGTGCAGGCGACCCAGCGCGGCCGCGTGTCGCTGGGCCACATCGGCGCGGGTTACACCTATCTGGGCACCTACAGCCAGATCACCTACACCTCGCCGGCGATGTCCGGCTTCACCTTCACCGGCGGTGTCGTCAGTCCGGTCGGCACCAGTCTGTCCGCCGTTGCCTACGACTCGCGCACCGATCCGCAGATCCAGTTGCAGCTTGCGTACTCGAACGGCCCTTTCAAGGGCTGGATTGGCGGCAAGACCCAGAAATTTTACGCGCCGGCCGGCTCCGGGGTTCAGGACTTCACGATGTCCGCAGGTGAGATCGGCGCGCTGGTCAAGCTCGGCGGGTTCACCTTGCTCGCCAACGTGCAGGCTGGCCGCGGCTTGGGCATTCTGAGTGATGGTGACCAGGGGCCAGTGAAGGGTGTGAACTATCTGCTGCAAGGCACTTATCAGGTGACGCCCAAGTTCAAGCTCGGCTTGAGTGGCGGCGTCGATCGCAACAGCAACAACAATTTCTTCAACCGGACTTACAACGCCAGCTTCAAGTCCAACGCCAACATCACGGCGGGTGCCTACTACGCGCTGACCAAGAGTGTGACGCTCGACGTCGAGATCAGCCAGACCCGTTCCAAGGACTACCTCGGCAACAGCGAGCACATGAACGGCCTGTCCGCCGGCGGCATCGTTTTCTTCTGATCCATGCGACCCACCTGTTCCAGGAGACTCCCATGACAACCGTAAAAGCATTTTGCAAGACCGCACTTTGCACTGCGATCGTGGCCGCGATGAGCGCCGCTGCCTTCGCTGCGACGCCTTCGTACCCAACCGTTACCCAGGCCACGCTGGACAACGCAGCCAGCAACAACGGTTGGTTGATGTACCGCCGCGACTACACCAGCAATGGCTACGCGCCATTCAAGGACATCAACACCAGCAACGTGGCGAACCTCAAGGAGGTGTGGAGCTACGTCAATCCCATCAACGATCAAGGCTACGAATCGCCGCCGATCGTCAATGGCGACTACATGTTCGTGACCACGCCCAAGGACGAATTGCTGGCGTTCGAGGCCACCTCCGGCAAGCTGCTGTGGAAATACACGAAGAACCTTTCCGACACCGGCCTCAAGACGGTCTGCTGTGACGTCGTCAATCGTGGCGTGGCGTTGTACGGAGACAAGGTTTACATGGCGACACTGGACAACTACGTGGTGGCGCTGAACGCCAAGACCGGCAAGGTCGTGTGGCAGAAGCAACTGATCGCACCGGATATCGGTTACGCGATGACGCTGGCGCCTCTGACGGTCAAGGACAAGGTGATCGTGGGCGTGTCGGGCGGCGAGTACGGTGCCCGCGGTTTCATCGAGGCGCTCAACGCCAAGACCGGCAAGGAGGTCTGGAAGACCTACACGATCCCGGCACCGAATCAGCCGGGCGGCAACACCTGGCCCAAGGGTGCATACAAGACCGGCGGCGGTGGCGCGTGGCTCACGGGCACCTACGATGCCGCCACCAACACGTTGTTCTGGGGCGTCGGCAACCCGGGGCCGTGGCTGGCGACCTTGCGTCCCGGCAAGAACCTTTACACCGATTCCGTGATCGCGATGAACCCCGCCACCGGCAAGATCAAATGGCACTATCAGTACACGCCGAACGACACCTGGGACTACGATGGCGTGAACGAAACCGTGATGACGAACATCGACTACCAGGGCAAGCACTACAAGGCACTGGTGACGGCGAGCCGCAACGGCTGGTTCTACGCGATCGATCGCGTCAACGGCAAGCTGATCTATGCCAAGCCGTTCGTCACCGCAACCTCGGTCAACGGCATCAAGGACGGCCAGATGACCACCGATGACGCGCTGCGCCCGGCCGTCGGCAAGCAGGTGTTCACCTGCCCGAGCTTCCTTGGTGGCAAGAACTGGTGGCCGATTTCGGTGGACCCCGAGACCCACATGGCATACGTGCCCGCCATGCACACCTGCATGACGATCTCTGGCACCACGGTTGCCTACAAGGCTGGCTTGCCGTTCCTCGGCGAGAAGTTCAACGTGATGGCCGACCCGAAGTTCCCGAACCAATGGGGTGACGTGATCGCAATCGACCTCAACACGGGCGACCAGGCTTGGCATTTCCCGTCCGCACTGCCGTGGAACGACGGCATGGTGAGCACGGCCGGCGGCCTGGTCTTTTCGGGCAGCGCGGATGGTTATCTGTACGCGTTCGATGCCAAGACCGGCAAGGTGCTGTGGAAGAGCCCCAAGATGACTTCCGGCATCATCGGCGTGCCCACCACATGGAAGGTCGATGGCAAGCAATACGTGTCGCTGTGGGCCGGGTGGGGTGGCGCCACGCCGATCTGGGGCGGTGACATGGCCAAGGATCCCGCGGTGAAGGATATTCCACGCGGTGGCCATCTGTACGTGTTCTCGCTGTGAGGGATGAAGGGGCGATGATCCGATCAACCTCCAAGCTGGCCATCCGCTGCGCATCGTTGGTCGCGGTTGCCGCCGTACTTTTGTACGGCGGCGCCGCGGCGGCGGCGGAACTTTCCGTATGCATCGACACGAGCAACCCGATGGCGGCAATCGAGACGCACCTCGCCCATGCGGTCGCCGTGCACGAACATGCCTCCCTGCGTGTGCATCATTTCGACAGCGGCGAGGGCGACGAGCCCTATGACCTGAAGGATTTTGCCAAGCTGGCGAATGACAGCTGCGCGCTGGTGCTGGGTTTCCCGATCGACACGGATGCCGTCAAGGTGGATCTGGGTGGGCTGCATGCCAGTGCGCCGTACGCGCATACGGGGTTCGCGCTGGTGACGCCACGGGACAGCAAGGCCACGACGCTGGAACAGTTGCCACATGGCAGCAAGGTGGAGGTGACCTATCTCACAACGCCGAACATCTATTTCGTCGAGCATCCCGATCTCATTGCGGGCGTTGCGCTGAATACCGATGATGCGCTGAAGGTATTGACTTCGGGCCAGGTCGATGCCGCGATACTGTGGCAGCCCGCGGTGTCCCGGTATCTGGCGGAACACCGCCTTGAAAACCGTTACACCGCGCATCCGCTGCGGTTGGTGCACGCCAACTTCAATCTGGTGGCGCTGTATGCCAGCCAGCATGCGCCGGCGGCCGCGGCTTTCGACAAATCCATCGTGGCGATGCAGGCTTCGGGAGCGTTGCGGCGCATACTTGCGCCCTACGTCGAGGCGGGTGCGCTGCCCGCATCCAAAGGCACCGCAGCAGCGGACGATCCCCCGGCCAGCGCGGATTCGTCGGCGCACTCCGCAAAAGCAGCCTTGTACACCCAGGCCCAGGCCACGGCCGGCAAGCAGAAATTTCTCGACGACTGCGCGCTATGTCATGGCAAACAACTGGAAGGATTCGTTGGCCCGGCGTTGAAAGGCAAGCACTTCGCGCCCGCCAAGGCGGACTATCACGTCAGCGACATCTTTGCCATCGTGTCGAAGAACATGCCGGCAAGTGATCCTGGCAGCCTGGACCACCAGACTTACGTCGAAATCATGGCTTTCTTGTTGCAGGAGAACGGCTACCCGGCCGGCAGCAAGGCGCTGACCTTCGAGGAGGCCGAACATTCACAGGTGCTGTTTGTTTCACCCGGCAAGTGACCGACACGAGAGTATCGCCGCTTGCGCCCGCTCGATGCTTGCCGGATCCACGCGCAACGCCGGATTGCGCGGCCATTGGACATGGTGGTTCCCCGCACACCCATGTCCAAGGCATAACCTCGCTGGTCTCCTGTGCAAGGATCCGGCGCTCTCCGTTTGGGGGAGACTTGACTGGCTGATGTGATTGGATGGAGTCAAATCATCATGTCTGAAACAGAACCCATCGCAAAAGTGCTCTCCACGCCCGCGGCAGACGCACTGATCGAGCGTCTGCGCAAGAAGAACGGCCCGGTGCTGTTCCACCAGTCGGGCGGCTGTTGCGACGGCTCTTCGCCAATGTGCTACCCCCAAGGTGATTTCATCCTGGGCGACCAGGATGTCTTGCTGGGCGAGATCGACGGCGCGCCGTTTTACATGAGTCCGTCGCAATACGAATACTGGAAGCATACCCAGTTGATCATCGACGTCGTCGAGGGGCGCGGCGGGATGTTTTCCCTTGATAACGGCGAGGGGGTACGATTTCTTACCCGCTCGCGGCTGTTCAGTGACGCAGAGATCGACCAATTGAAAAAAGAAGGTCGCATTTGATTTGCGTGGGGCACTTGCACGGCAAGCGCGCTTATCAAGACCCGTTCATCTGTCGGTGTCTGCCTCTGACTCCCCTATCACGGTGGGCATCGAGCCTTTTATTTACGAACCCGCTGTCGATGTTCGCGGCACGTCAAGAATCTGTGTGAGGTGCATGGAGGTGTTGCGCTCGTACTGCCTTGAATAACGAGGTGACCGGAGAGTGGATGCGTTCCCATTGCAGCCGACTTTGTTCTGATTTGAATATCAAGACCCTTTGCGGAGTCATCCTGATGACATTGCCCGGCGTCGCATTCACGGCTCCTCCGGTTCAGCAGCTCGGCGAGATCGTGGTGATCGGGGTCACGCCGCTGCCAGGGCTTGGCATGCCGGCGGATCAGGTTCCGCTGAATGTCCAGACTGCGCAGGCCGATGACGTGGAGCAGATACATGGGCAGTCGCTGACCGACTTGTTGCGGGACAATTTCCAGGGCGTCGACATCACGCAATCACAAGGCAATCCGTGGCAGGCCAACCTGCATTTCCACGGGTTCACCCTGTCGTCCCTGCCGGGTTCGCCTTCGGGCATCTCGGTCTATGTGGACGGCGTGCGCCAGAACGAGTCCTTTGCCGAGACGATGAACTGGGAGGCGATTCCCAACTTCGCGATCCGCAATGTCGAACTGGTTCCGGGCTCCAATCCGTTGTTCGGACGCAATACGCTGGGCGGCGCGCTGGTGTTGACCACGAAGAGTGGATTCACCGATCCCGGCGGGTCGTTGGATGTCTCGGGCGGCTCCTGGGGCCGCATCCAGACCGACGCGGATTTCGGCGTGCACGGAAAGACCCTCGGGTTCTACGCGGGTGTCGGCAGCGACTACGAAACGGGTTGGCGTGAATATTCGCCGAGCCGCGTGCAGCAGGCATTCCTGCGTGCCGACTGGCGACCCGACGAGGCCACCGACATTGCGTTGAGCTACACCGGCACGCACGCGAAATTGTATGGCACCCAGACCATCCCGATCGAGTGGGCCAGCACCCCGAAGACAGCCTTCACCTGGCCCGACTCGTTCACCAACAACCTCGGCCAATTCAACCTGCGTGGTTCGCGCCAGATGCGCGGCGGGTGGTCGCTTCAGGCCAACGCGTACCTGCGTATCTCGCAAAGCCGCAACTTCAACAGCAACACCAACGACTTCAACCGTTACGACCTGGCAGTGGATGGCCCGCTGGGCTACACCGCCAACGGCCCATTCGACTCCGATTCGGTTGGCCAGTATTTCTATGCGGGGCTGGCGCCTGCCTACGATCCTTATGATCCCGCGGCGACGCTCAACAACGTGCCTGCGTCAAACGTGCTGAGCAACGTGCGTACGCACGGCTACGGCGGTTCCTTCCAGGTCGTGCACGACGGCAGTCTTGGGGGGCAGACCAATCAGTTCACCGCGGGCGTGGGGCTGGATGCCGGCACCAGCCTTTACACGCAGTCCGGACAACCCGCGTTCTTTCCCTTTGATCCATCACTGCGCGGTGAAGCTGTCGGCTTGCTTCCGTTCGCGCATGATCCGATGACCCTCGCGGGAACATCCGACCGCGATTACGGCGTGTATTTCCTGGATGCCCTCGCACTCTCCGACGCCGTGCACGCCACGTTTGGCGCACGCTACGACTACAGCGTACTTGCAGTGCGCGACCTCTCCGGCAAGGCGCCCGCGATCGACGGCCGCCAGACGTTCCATCGCGTCGATCCGAGCGTTGGATTCACCTGGACGGTCGCCCACGGTCTCGGCGCGTACGTGAACTACGACGAAGGCATGCGCACACCCACGCCGATCGAAGTCGAGTGCGCAAGCCCGGCAGCACCGTGCTCGCTGCCCAACGATTTCACCGGCGATCCGCCACTGAAACCCGTCGTCGCGCACACCGTGAGCGGCGGGTTGCGCGGAAGCTTTGCGGGAGGCCATCTGCATTGGAATGTTTCGCCGTACTACACCCGCGTCGACAACGACATCCTCACGATCTTCACCGGCGGCAGCTCGCAAGGCTACTTCGCCAACGTGCCGCGAACCCTGCGCAAAGGTGTCGACATGGGGATCGGCGGCCAGCTTGGAAAATTGCAATGGCAGGCCAACTACAGCTACGTCGCAGCAACGTACGGCGCCGCGTTCGCGGAGCAGGCGCGGAACAACTCCAGTGCGGACACCGATGCTGTCATTCACGTGCGCAAGGGCGACCGGATGCCGGGCGTGCCGCGCAATCTGCTCAACCTTGCCGCCGAATATCAGTTCACGCCGCGCTGGTCGTTTGGCGGCAACCTGCGCGCCTATTCGAGTCAGTATGCGGTGGGCGACGAGAACAACCAGGATCGCCATGGTCCGGTGCCAGGGTACGCCGTGGTCGACCTGGACCTGCATTACCGGGCATCCCGGGCACTGTCTTTCTTCGCGGAGATCGACAACCTGTTCAACCGACATTACTTCGTCAGCGGCAGCTTGAGCGACAACGTGTTTGACACACCGAACCGGCTGATCGATGCCACGGGTCCGGGAACGCCAACCTTGTTCGTGGTCCCCGGCGCGCCGCGTGCCTGTTTCGTCGGTTTGCGCTATGACCTGGGAAAACAGGAGGACTGACTGCGATGTCCGCGACTCCGCAATACCGCTTGCCAGTCAGAGTGGCGCCGTGTGGCTTGTCGCTGCGCCGGGCCGTGCTGGCGTTTGCATGCGTATCCGTACTGGCGCCGGCTGCTTTTGCGCAGCCGCCCGTGCCGAGGGACAGCAAGCCGAAGCAGCTTCCCACGATCGTGGTCACGGCAACCCGGATCCCCGAGCCTGCGTTCGATGTGCCTGCATCCATCAATTCGGTGCCGGTCGGCAGCGTGGATGCCGATACGCCCGGCATCAATGCCTCGGAATATCTGAGAAACGTACCGGGCGTGATGGCGCGTGACCGCCAGAACTATGCCCAGGACGAGCAGATATCGATCCGTGGATTCGGTTCGCGCGCGACCTTCGGGGTACGCGGCGTGCGCCTGTACACCGACGGCATCCCGGCGACCATGCCGGATGGCCAAGGCCAGGTATCCAACTTCGACTTCGGCGGGGCGGACCGGATCGAGGTGCTGCGCGGTCCGTTTTCCGCGTTGTACGGCAACTCCTCGGGTGGCGTGATCCAGATCTTCACGGCCGATGGCAGCCACCCGCCCGAGCTGCTCGCCGATTTCGGTGGCGGCAGCTATGGTGCATGGAAGGCCGATTTCGGGGCCCGCGGCACGCAGGGCGGATTCGGGTACAACCTCGATTTGTCGGATTTCAACGCGGATGGTTATCGCCGCCACAGCCAGGTCGAACGCATCAACGGCAATGCCAAATTCGACTGGAAAGTGGGGACGCGCGGCAAGCTGACCGTGATATTGAACACGGTGTCGCTGCCGCAGACGCAAGACCCGCAAGGGCTGACCTGGGCGCAATACCAGGCCGATCCGCGCCAGGCCGCGCCTTCCGCGCTCAAGTTCAACACGCGCAAGAGCGTCCACCAGTGGCAGGGCGGTGCGGTATATACCCAGCAAATCACGCCCCACCAGAGCGTGCGTGCGATGGTGTACTACGGCCAGCGCGGCATCCAGCAGTTCCTGTCGGTGCCGGTGGGCGCGCAGAAGAGCCCCACGAGTTCGGGTGGCGTGGTCGATCTCTATACGCTCTACAAAGGGACGGATTTGCGCTGGACATGGTCCGGCGACCTCGCCGGGCGACCCTTCAACCTCGTTGCAGGCATGGCCTACGACGACGAAGCCCAGCACCGTAATGGCTACGACAACTTCGTCGGCAACGTGCTGGGAGTCACCGGCGCGTTGCGCCGCGACGAACAGGACAACGTCTATGACGTCGACGAATACGCGCAGGGAACCTGGAAGTTCGCGGAGCGCTGGTCGCTCACCCTCGGCGCGCGGCACAGCGTGGTGCGCTTCCGCTCGACCGATTTCTACATCACCAGCAAGAACCCCGACGGCAGCGGCACGGCCGCGTATGGTTCCACCAATCCGGTCGCGGGCCTGATGTTCGACGCCACCGACCACTGGCACCTGTACGCATCCTACGGAACCGGATTCGAAACCCCCACCTTCAGCGAGATCGGCTACCGCCCGGATGGCGAGACCGGGCTCAACTTTGATCTGCGCCCGGCCCGTTCCAAAAACGGCGAGGTCGGCTCGAAGTGGAGCTTCGCCGGCGGCGGCAACCTGGATGTCGCGTTGTTCGACGCCAACAGCCGCAACGAGATCGCGGTGTTGTCGAGCAGCGGCGGGCGCACCATCTACCAGAACGTCGGCGCGTCGCGACGGCGCGGTGCCGAAGTCGGGCTGCAGTTGCCGCTGGGTGATGCGTGGCGATTGAACGTGGCGTACACATACCTGCAGGCGCAGTTCCGCAATGCATTCGGCGACTGCGGTGGTCCGTCGGGCTGCAAGGTTCCGGCGGGCACGCGCATGCCCGGCGTGCCGCGGCAATGGCTGCACGCGGGTCTCGACTGGGGCGGAACCGTTGGCTGGCACGCGGGCATGAGCGTCGATGCGGTGGGCGCGGTCAGCGCTGACGACGCCGACACGCTGACGGCCCCGGGCTACGCGACCGCGGGCGTGAACGCGGGTTACGCGTTCGATACCCGACGCTACCAGGTCGTACCTTTCGTGCGCATCGACAACCTGTTCGATCGCAAGTACATCGGATCGGTCATCGTCAATCAGACCGGCGGCGCCAGTTTCGAACCGGCACCGGGGCGAACCGCCTGGCTGGGGGTCAAGGTCACCTTGAGGAGGTTCAGTGATGAATAAGACGCATCCCGTTCCGTCCGCCTTCGCCGCCGCCGAGCAGATCAAGCCGGACGACTACGCGCGCCTGTACGCGGAATCGCTTGCCAACCCGGAGAAGTTCTGGGCCGAAGCCGCCAAG
>SCQS01000021.1 GCA_004299705.1 Rhodanobacteraceae bacterium
GCATGCGCAAACTGCTGACCATCCTCAACGCCATGCTGCGTGATGGTGCGCACTGGAGTCCGCATGTAGCAAAAACCGCTTGACGTCGAACACAGTTGCTTCGTTCCGAAGGGGGAAGACGAACAACGCGGGACATTACCCATCGCGGTGCACGTGCGGCAATCCCGCACGTACAATCGCGCGCATGCTCACCCACCTCTCCGTCCGCAACTTCGCCGTGGTCGAAGCCGCCGAAATCGATTTCGGAGACGGGCTCACCGTGGTCACCGGCGAAACCGGCGCCGGCAAATCGTTGCTGGTCGATGCGTTGCTTTTGCTCTCGGGCGCGCGTGCCGACACCGGCATGGTGCGCGCGGGCAGCGAGCGCGCGGAACTCTCGGGTGAATTCGATCTGACAAATGTCGCCGCCGCACGCACATGGCTGGCCGAGCAGGCGCTCGATGAAGAAGATGGCGCCTGCCGGGTGCGCCGCGTGATCGCCGCGGAAGGCGGTTCGCGTGCATGGATCAACGGCCGCGCCGCATCGCTCGCGCAATTGTCGGAGCTTGCGGCGATGCTGGTCGAAATCCATGGCCAGCACGAGCACCAGGCATTGCTGGATCGCGCGCAGCAACTGGCAATACTGGATGCTTTTGGCGGCGATGATGGTGCTGTCTCGAAAGTGCGCGAGCTGGCGCTGCGTCATCGCGAAATCACGGCGCGCGAGCGCGAGCTTTCCGGCGGCGACGACCGCGCCGCGCGCATCGACCTGCTGCGCCACGAAGTCACGGAACTGGAGCGCTGGGCACTGCCGCCCGAAGCGCTGGCGGAACTGGAAGCCCGGCACAAGCGGCTCGCCAACGCGGGCAAGCTGGCGGAGGGTGCCTCCGGCCTGTCGGAACTGCTGGACGGGGATGGCGAGTTCGCAGCGACACGCACGGTCGCGCGCACACATTCGGAACTGGAGAAGCTGGCCGAACTCGATCCCTCGCTGCAGACGGCGCTGGAACTGCTCGACAATGCCCGCATCCAGCTTGGCGAGGCCGCTGAGTCGCTGTCGCGTTATGCGCAGGATCTCGACCTCGACCCCGAGCGCTATGCCGAGGCCGATGCACACCTGACCGCCTTGCATGATCTATCCCGGCGCCATCGCGTACCGGTCGAAGCCTTGCACGCACAGGCCGCGACCCAGCGCGAGGAACTGCAGGCGCTGGAAGGCGCCGGCGAGGCGCTGACCAAGCTGGCCGCCGAGCGCAAGCAATGTTTTGCCGACTACGGCACCGCCGCCGCCGCGCTGTCGAAACAGCGCACCACCGCCGCGAAGAAACTCGGCAAGTCGGTCAGCACGTTGATGGGCGAACTCGGCATGGACGGCGGTTCGTTCGCCGTGGATATGCAACCGCAATTCTCCGGCGAGCCCGACCCGCAAGGCCGCGAACGCTGCGAATTCACGGTCAGCGCCAATCCCGGCATGCCGCTGCGCGCGCTGCGCAAGGTGGCATCCGGGGGCGAGTTGTCGCGCATCGGCCTTGCGATCGAAGTCGCGGCGCTGGGCGCCGACAGCGTGGGCACGATGGTATTCGACGAAGTCGATGCCGGCATCGGCGGTGCGATCGCGGAAACCGTGGGTGCCAAGCTGCGGGCCTTGGGCGAACGCTGCCAGGTGCTGTGCGTCACCCACCTGCCGCAGGTCGCGGCGCAAGGCCACGCGCACCTGTCGGTCGCGAAGTCGGTGGAGGACAAGGCCACGCGCACGCACATCAGCGCGCTGGATGCGAAGGGCCGCAGTGAAGAGCTGGCGCGCATGCTGGGCGGCGTCGAAATCGATCGCGAAACCCGGGCACACGCGAAGAAGATGCTGGAAAAAGCGCAAACTCCATAGATTGCGCTCGTTTACCCATCTGACAAATCCATCCCCCTCGATCCCCCTTCGTTCCGAAGGGGGAAGTCGAGCTACCCCCTTCCGCAGGAAGGGGGTCGACGCCGAAGGCGGCGGGGGGATGCTGTCGCACAGTGCACGATCGCAGTTGGCGCGCTGCTTCTATTTCTTTTTCTTCGGCCGCACGTAAAGCACGAGGCTGTGATCGGCGATTTCGTAGCCGTGCTTGGCCGCGATCTCGCGCTGCAGCTTTTCGATGTCCTCGTTCACGAACTCGATCACCTTGCCGGTGGTCACGTCGATCATGTGGTCGTGGTGCTGGCCGCGGTCCAGTTCATAGACGGCCTGCCCACCCTCGAAGTTGTGCTTGATCACGAGGCCGGCGGCCTCGAACTGGGTCAGCACGCGATAGACCGTCGCCAACCCGATGTCCTCGGAACCTTCCAGCAGCAGTTTGTAGATGTTTTCGGCCGTCAGGTGCTCGTGGCTATGCTCGAGGATTTCCAGCACCCGGATGCGCGGATGCGTCACCTTCAAGCCCGCATTGCGCAATTCCTGGGATTCCATGGCTGAACTCCGGTGGCGGCGTGGTGTCTGACTGCCCGGGCCAAGACACCGCTAGTGTATCATTCACGGTCCGGAACCCGACCCATGACGATGCGCAAGACGATCCCCACTCTCCTGCTCGCCTCCGCCAGCGTGCTCACGCTCGGCGCCTGCCACGTGCTTTACAAACCCGACGTGCAACAGGGCAACCTGCTGATCGGCAAGAATGTCGGCGAACTGAAGCCCGGCCTCACCAAGCAGCAAGTGATCGCGTTGCTGGGCACGCCATCGGTGGTAAGCCCGTTCGATACGAACCAGTGGAACTACGTGGCCACCATGCAGCACCGCGGCGGCTCGATCAAGGAGCGCACCCTGACGTTGTATTTCGACAACGACACCCTGGTGCGCACCGCCGGCAACTACATGAAGGAAACCCCGCAGGAGTTGTTGCAGGAAAGCCACAAATACGGCCCGTTGTATCCGACCAACCTGACCAAGCAGCAGCAGAAAGATCTGGAGAAGAAGCAACAGCAGGGCGGGGGTGGCTAAGCCGAAAAGCGAACCGCGGAAGCATGGTCCGCGAATGAACGCGAATCAGTAGTGCACGTAGCGACCCTCTTTGTTCCGAAGACGGTAAATGCGTCCCCCTTCGCTTGCGAAGGGGGAAAGAGGGGGATGGCTTTTGATGCGTGCGACATCCCCCCGCCGCTACGCGGCGCCCCCCCTTCGTTCCGAAGGTGGTAGATGCACCATATCGGCGGAAGCTAAGACGCAGACCGTGATCGGCGTTTATTCGCGTTCATTTGCGGGTCAATCGCTCCTTGCTCGTCGCCTGCGCGCCTCCTTCGGATCGATCCTGAGCGGCCGGTAGATTTCCACGCGGTCACCGTCGCGCAGCCGGGTCGCCAACGTGGCCTTGCGTGCAAACACGCCGAGTCTGCCTTCCTCGAGGTCGATGTCGGGGCGCGCACTGCGGATGCCGGAAGCCTCGATCGCATCCGCAAGGGTCGCGCCTTCCGGCACGACAAGCTCGACATTGAATACGCGGCCAGGCTCGGCATGGATCACCGATACCCGGATATGCCGCGCATCAGGCATACGCGCGTTTGGCCTCGGCGCAGAAATCGTCCACCATGCGGTCGGCGAGTCTCTGGAAGCCGATCCGGAAGGCGAAGCCGGTCAGCCGATTGCTGACCTCGAAGTCGAGATCCAGTGCGACCTTGCTGCCCGCGTCGCCGAGTTTCGTGAACGTCCACACGCCATGCAGCCAGTCGAACGGGCCGTCCACGAACTGCATCTTGATGCTGCCGGGACGATCCAGCGTGTTGCGGGTGGAGAAATGCTGGGTGACCCCGGCGAAACGCAAATCCAGTCGCGCGACCAGGTGCTGGCCATCGTGCTCGGACACGTTCGAGCCGAGGCACCACGGGAAGCGTCTCGGGTAAGCTTCGACATCATTGACCAGATCGAACATCTGTTCCGGCGTGAAGCGAACCAGCGCTTGTCTGTGGATTTGCACGAACGCTCCCGATAAAGCGCCGTCGCTGCGGCATCAATCACGCGCACCATTGTAACGAGCATGACGAAAAAGAAAGAAAAAGACGGCAAGGGTTCCTCGACGATCGCGTTGAACAAGCGCGCGCGCCACGAATACCACATCGACGAACGTTACGAGGCCGGCATCGCGCTCGAGGGCTGGGAAGTCAAAAGCCTGCGCGCTGGTCGCATCAACCTCACCGATGCCTATGCGCTGGTCAAGGGCGGTGAACTGTTCCTGTTCGGGGCGTCGATACCGCCGTTGCTGTCGGCCTCGACCCACGTGATCGCCGAAGACCGCCGCACCCGCAAACTCCTGTTGCACCGCGCCGAGATCGACAAGCTGATCGGCGCGGTCGAACGCAAGGGCCTGACGCTGGTGCCGCTGGCGATGTACTGGAAGCAGAACCGCGCCAAGGTCGAAATCGGCATCGCGCGCGGCAAGCAGGCCCACGACAAGCGCGCCACCGAAAAAGAGCGCGAGTGGAACATCGAGAAGCAGCGCACCTTGCGCGCGCACAACCGCGCCGGTTGACCGCGATCAAGGCGCAGGCCTGTGTTTGACTTGTAGGCTGGCGCCGGTGCGCGGGCTTGCGTATGCTTGTGGGCCTGCAACCGTTCGCACGCCAGCGTGGCGAATACGCGGGCAACGCACGGTCCCGTCACGATCAGCATCACGAGGTCGAACGCATGGGCAAGGCATGGCGAGTGTTGGGCGTCAGTACGTTCGCATTCGTGGTGTGCTTTGCCGTGTGGATGATGTTCGGCGTGATCGGCATCCCGATCCGCAAGGAACTCGGCCTCAATGCTGCCGAATTCGGCCTGCTCACCGCGATGCCGGTATTGAGCGGCGCGGCGCTGCGCCTGCCGCTGGGCATATGGACCGACCGCCTGGGCGGCCGCGCGGTGATGGCGATCCTGCTGGTCGCCTGCGCGATGCCGGTGTGGCTGTTGAGTTACGCCACCCGGTTCTGGCAATTCCTGTTGGCGGGCCTGATCCTCGGCGCGGTCGGCGCCTCGTTCGCGGCGGGTACGCCCTACGTGGCGCGCTTCTTCCCGCCCGCGCGACGCGGTTTCGCGATGGGCGTGTTCGGCGCCGGCACCAGCGGCGCGGCGCTCAACCTTTTCATCGCGCCGTGGCTGGTGGGCCACTACGGCTGGCAGATGGTGCCGCGCGTATATGCCGTGGCCCTGCTGGTTACAGCGGGCGTGTTCTGGTTGCTGTCGGCGCCCGACCCCGGTGTCGACTCGGCGCGCAAGGCACCCGGTTTCGGCGCGCAACTGCGCGTGTTGCGCGATCCGCGCGTGTGGAAATACTGCCAGTACTACTCGCTGATGTTCGGCGGGTTCACCGCGCTGTCGTTGTGGATGCCGCAGTACTTCGTCGGCGAATACAACGTCGCGATCGGCATGGCGGCGTTGCTCGCGGCGTGCTTTTCCTTGCCGGCGGGTGCCCTGCGCGCGCTGGGAGGTGCGCTGTCCGACCGCTTCGGCGCGCACGCGACCACCTGGTGGGTGCTGTGGGTCGCCTGGATCGCGCTGTTCCTGCTGTCTTATCCTCAGACCGAAATGATCGTGCACACCATCCGCGGCCCGGCGCGTTTCGGCATCGGCTTGAACCTTTGGATGTTCGTGCCGTTGCTGTTCGCGCTTGGCGTCTCGCTGGCGTTCGGCATGGCCTCCACCTTCAAGTATCTCGGCGAGGATTTCCCGGACAACCTCGGCGTGGTGACCGGCATCGTCGGCCTCGCCGGCGGTCTGGGGGGCTTCCTGCTGCCCATCATCTGGGGCGCGCTGTTGGACCTGCTGGGCGTCCGCTCCAGCGCGTTCATGCTGCTGTACGGCATCGTGTGGGTGTCGCTGATCCTGATCTACTTCACCGAAGTCAAGCGTGTGGACTTCACCGGCAGCCACGATCTGCACGTCCCGCCGCAACCGGAAAATTCATCGCACTGAGGATTCCGCCATGGGCCAATTCCTGGAACGCCTGCGTTATTTCAAGCGCCCCCGCCAACCCTATTCCGGCGGCTGGGGCGAACTGCGCATCGAGGCGCGGCAGTGGGAAGATGGCTACCGCAACCGCTGGGCGCACGACAAGGTGGTGCGTTCGACCCACGGCGTGAACTGCACCGGTTCGTGCGGCTGGAAGATCCACGTCAAGCAGGGCGTGGTGACCTGGGAAATCCAGCAGACCGACTACCCGCGCACCCGCGCGGGCATGCCCAACCACGAACCGCGCGGTTGCGCGCGCGGCGCCTCGTATTCGTGGTACCTGTACAGCGCCAACCGGCTGAAATACCCGATGGTGCGCGGGCGCCTGCTGAAGCGCTGGCGCAAGGCCCGCGAGACCCTGCAGCCGGTGGAAGCGTGGCAAGCATTGATGGCCGACCCGGATGTCAGGGATTACAAGGCCGCGCGCGGGCTGGGCGGTTTCGTGCGCGCGAAGTGGGATGAGGCACTGGAAATCGTGGCCGCGGCCAACGTCCACACCATCCAGACCTACGGCCCCGACCGCATCGCCGGCTTCACGCCGATCCCGGCGATGTCGATGGTGTCCTATGCCTCGGGGTCGCGATACATCAGCCTGCTCGGCGGCACCATGCTGTCGTTCTACGACTGGTACTGCGACCTGCCCGCAGCCAGCCCGCAAGTCTGGGGCGACCAGACCGACGTGCCGGAATCGGCCGACTGGTACAACTCGGGCTACATCATCGCGTGGGGCTCGAACGTGCCGCAGACGCGCACGCCGGACGCGCACTTCTTCACCGAGGCGCGCTACAACGGCACCCGCATCGTCGGCGTCAGCCCCGATTTCTCCGAACTGGCCAAGCTGTCCGACATCTGGCTGCATCCCAAGCAGGGCACCGACTGCGCGATGGCGATGGCCATGGTGCACGTAATCCTGAAAGAGTTTTTCATCGACCGCCAGGTCGACTATTTCCAGGATTACTGCCGCCGCTTCACCGACCTGCCGATGCTGGTGACGCTGCGCCGCGACGGCACGCGCTGGGTGCCCGATCGCTATCTGCGCGCCAGCGATTTCGCCGACGCACTCGGCACGCCCGACCACGCCGACTGGAAAACCGTGGGCCTGGACGCAAGCGGCAAGCCGGTCGCACCACGCGGTTCCATGGCCTTCCACTGGGCCAGCCACGGCAGCGCCGACCACGGCCACTGGAACCTTGAGGAAAAAGCTGCCGACGGCAGTGACGTCAAACTTCGCTTGAGCACCCTCGATCAGCACGACGACGTGGCCGATGTCGCGTTCCCCTATTTCGGTGGCATCGCGAATGAACATTTCACCGCCAACCCGCAGGATGAAGTGCTGCTGCGCAAGGCGCCGGTACGCAAGCTCGCCACCAGGAATGGCGAAGTCGTGGTCGCCACCGTGTTCGACCTGTTGTGCGCGCATTACGGCATGGATCGCGGCCTCAGTGGTGCGTGTGCCAGGAGTTACGACGACAACGTTCCCTACACGCCGACGTGGCAGGCATCGATCACCGGCACCCCGGCCAGTGACGTGATCGCGGTCGCGCGCGGCTTCGCCGACAACGCCGAGAAAACCCGCGGCCGCTCGATGGTCATCATAGGCTCGGGCATGAACCACTGGTTCCACCAGGACGTGGCCTATCGCGCCATCATCAACATGCTGATGCTGTGCGGCACGGTCGGCCAGTCCGGCGGCGGCTGGGCGCATTACACCGGCCAGGAAGCCGTGCGCCCGGAAGTGGGCTGGGGCACCCTCGCCTTCGCGCTCGACTGGACCCGCCCGCCGCGGCAGATGGCCGGCACCGCGTTTTTCTACCTGCACTCGGATCAGTGGCGCTACGAAACCATCGGCATGGACGACCTGCTGTCGCCGCTGGCCGACCGCAGCCGCCAGACCGGCAGCATGGTCGATTGCAGCGTGCGCGCACAGCGCATGGGCTGGTTGCCGTCGGCGCCGCAGTTGAACCGCAATCCACTCGACGTGGCGCGCGAAGCCGACGCGGCCGGCGTCGATCCGAAACAGTACGTGGTCGACAGCCTGCAATCGGGCAAGCTGTCGCTGGCCTGCGAAGATCCCGACAACCCGGCCAATTTCCCGCGCAACCTGTTCGTGTGGCGCTCCAACCTGCTGGGTTCCTCGGGCAAGGGCCACGAATATTTCCTGAAGCATTTCCTCGGCACCCGCGACGGCCTGCAAGGCAAGGACCTCGGCGCCGAGGGCGGCAGGAAGCCGGAAGAAGTGCAGTGGCGCGACCCGGCGCCGGAGGGCAAGCTCGATCTCGTGGTGACGCTGGATTTCCGCATGTCGACCACCGCGCTCTACTCCGACGTGGTGCTGCCGACCGCCTCGTGGTACGAGAAGCAGGATCTTTCCTCGACCGACATGCACCCGTTCATCAACCCGTTCACCGCGGCGGTCGATCCGGTGTACGAGTCGAAGAGCGACTGGGAAATCTACAAGGCCATCGCGAAGAAGTTCTCGGAGTTTTCCGAAGGCCGGCTCGGCAAGGAAAAGGATGTCGTGCTGCGTCCGATCATGCACGACAGTGTGGGCGAGATGGCGCAAGCCTTCGAAGCCGCCGACTGGAAGAAGGGCCAGTGCAAGCTGGTGCCGGGCGTCACCGGACCCGACGTGATGCTGGTCGAACGCGACTATCCCGCCACCTACGCGCGTTTCACTTCGCTGGGCCCGCTGCTCGACACCTTGGGTTCCGGCAGCCACGGCCTGCAATGGGGCAACCAGCGCGAGGTCGAGGCACTCGGCAAGCTCAACGGCACGGTGGGGAGTGGACCGACCCAAGGCCGGCCGCGCATCGACAGCGACATCGACGCCTGCGAAACCATCCTGATGCTCGACCCGATTTCCAACGGCGAGGTGTCGGTGCGCGGTTTCGAGGCGCTGTCCGAGCACACTGGACGCGAACACCGGCACCTCGCGGCCGACCGCGAACACGAGAAGTTCCGCTTCCGCGACCTGCAGGCGCAGCCGAAGAAGTGCATCACCGCGCCGACCTGGTCGGGCGTGATGAACGAGGAGGTCAGCTACAGCGGCCACTACATCCACGTCCACGAGCTGGTGCCCTGGCACACGTTGACCGGCCGCCAGCATTTCTATCTCGACCATCCGTGGATCCGCGATTACGGCGAATCGTTCGCGCTGTACCGCCCACCGCTCGACACCCGCACGGTGCGCAACCTGCTGGGCAAGAAGAGCAACGGCCATCCCGAAATCGCGCTCAACTTCGTCACCCCGCACCAGAAGTGGGGCATCCACAGCACCTACACCGACAACCTGATCATGCTGACGCTGTCGCGCGGCGGCCCGATCGTGTGGCTGTCGGAAGTGGACGCGAAGAAGGTCGGCATCGAGGACAACGACTGGATCGAATGCTTCAACGCCAACGGCTCGCTCACCGCGCGCGCGGTGGTCAGCCAGCGCGTCAACGAAGGCATGTGCATGATGTACCACGCGCAGGAAAAGATCGTGAACGTGCCCGGCTCGGAAATTACCGGCATGCGCGGCGGCATCCACAACTCGGTGACGCGCATCCTGGTCAAGCCGACCCAGATGATCGGCGGCTCGGCGCAGTTCTCGTGGAAGTTCAATTACTACGGCCCGGTCGGCAACGACCGCGACGGCTTCGTGATCGTGCGCAAGATGGAAAAGATCGACTGGATGGACAAGGTGCAACGCGCCGCACGCGAAAAAGAACTTGATACAGCTTTCGTCGGAGCACGCCAATGAAAATCCGCGCACAAATCGCGATGGTGCTGAACCTCGACAAGTGCATCGGCTGCCACACCTGTTCGGTCACCTGCAAGAACGTGTGGACCTCACGCAAGGGCATGGAATACGCGTGGTTCAACAACGTCGAAACCAAGCCCGGCATCGGCTACCCGAAGGACTGGGAAAACCAGGAACGCTGGAACGGCGGATGGGTGCGCAAGCCCAACGGCAAGCTGGTGCCGAAACAGGGCGGACGCTTCGCGGTGCTGGCGCGCATCTTCGCCAACCCCAACCTGCCCGAGATGGAGGATTACTACGAGCCCTTCACCTTCGACTACGAGAACCTGCAGACCGCGCCGGAACTGCCGACCGCGCCGGTGGCGCGGCCGATCTCGCTGATCTCCGGCCGCACCATGGACAAGATCGAATGGGGCCCGAACTGGGAAGAAATCCTCGGCGGCGAATTCGACAAGCGCAAGCAGGACTACAACTTCGAAGCCGTGCAGAAGGACATCTACGGCCAGTTCGAAAACACCTTCATGATGTATCTGCCGCGGCTGTGTGAGCACTGCCTCAACCCGACCTGCGTGGCCTCGTGCCCATCGGGCTCGATCTACAAGCGCGAGGAAGACGGCATCGTCCTGATCGACCAGGACAAGTGCCGCGGCTGGCGCATGTGCGTGTCGGGCTGTCCGTACAAGAAGATCTACTACAACTGGGTTTCGGGCAAGGCCGAGAAGTGCACCTTCTGCTATCCGCGCATCGAGGTCGGCCTGCCGACGGTGTGCTCGGAAACTTGCGTCGGCCGCATCCGTTATCTCAGTGTGTTGCTGTACGACGCGGACCGCATCTCGGATGCCGCCGGCACCGAGAACCCGCTGGACTTGTACCAGGCGCAGCTCGACATCTTCCTCGATCCGTTCGACCCGGAAATCCAGCGCAAGGCGCTGGAAGATGGCGTACCCGCCGAATGGATCGAAGCTGCGCAGCGCTCGCCCACCTACAAGATGGCGGTCGAGTGGAAGATCGCCTTCCCGCTGCACCCGGAATACCGCACCCTGCCGATGGTGTGGTACGTGCCGCCACTGTCGCCGATCACCGCGCACGCCAACGCCGGTGCGATCGACAGTGGCAGCAACGGGCTGCCCGACGTCGGCTCGCTGCGCATCCCGGTGCGTTACCTCGCCAACCTCTTGACCGCCGGCAACGAGCCGCCGATCGTCGGCGCGCTGGAACGCATGCTGGCGATGCGCGCGTGGTTCCGCGGCAAGCAGCTGGGCAACCCGCCAGACCCCGCGTTGCTCACGAGCGTCGGACTCGATGAAGCCACCGCCGACGACATGCACCGCTACCTTGCGCTCGCCAATTACGAAGACCGTTTCGTGATTCCGACCGCGCACCGCGAGGAAGCCGAAAACGCCTACCAGTTGCGCGGCGGCTGCGGCTTCACCTTCGGCAACGGCTGTGACGGCATCGACGCCAAGGCCGGCCTGTTCGGCGGCAAGATGGGGCGGCGCAAGGTGATTCCGGTTCGCGAACTCGACGACTCGCAATGACGCACATATCTGCAACCCATCGTTTCTTCATTCGTCATTCCGGATCGCGCCCGCCATGCGGGCGTCCGGAATGACGACAAAAAGCAAGCACCGACCAACATGGCAAGCAACCAACCCCGATGAGTCGTAACCCCGCCCTGCTGCTGCGCGCCCTGTCCGCCCTGCTGGCGTACCCCGATGCCGAGCTGCGCGCCGCGCTGCCGGAAATCCGCGATGCCATCGACGCGTCGCGCGCACTGGATGCGCGCCTAAAAGCCGACCTGATCGCACTCGTCGCCGAAATCGCTTCCAGCGACCCGCTGGAAGCCGAAGGCCGCTACGTCGACTTGTTCGACCGCGGCCGGCGCACCTCGCTGAACCTGTTCGAGCACGTCCACGGCGACGGCCGCCAGCGCGGCCCGGCGATGCTGGAACTACGCCAGCGCTACCGCGACGCGGGCATGGAAGAAGCGACGAACGAACTGCCCGACCACCTGCCGCTGCTGCTGGAATACCTTTCCTGCCGCGACCTCGCAGAAACCCGCGACACGATCGGCGAAGTCGCGCACATCCTGCGCCAGCTCGGCAACACCCTGCTGAAGAAGCGCAGCGGTTACGCCGCGGTGATGGCGGCGCTGCTGGCACTCGGCCACGAGCAGGGTCTCGACGCCGACGCGCCGGTGCCGCCACCCGAAGATCTCGACCGCGCGTGGGAAGAAAAGCCCGCGTTCGCGCCGCCCGATCCGACGCCCGGCGTCGCGCCCGAACAATACCCCGCATGAAACCGATCCTGCTGGAGATGCCACGATGACCCTGCCCACCCAATTGAACGAATTCCTGTTCGGCATCTATCCCTACATCTGTCTGGCGGTACTTTTGCTGGGCAGCCTGATCCGCTTCGACCGCGAACCGTACTCGTGGAAAAGCGATTCCTCGCAAATCCTGCGCAAGGGCCAGCTCAAGCTCGGCTCCAACCTGTTCCACTACGGCGTGCTGATCGTCATCCTGGGCCACTTCGTGGGTTTCCTGTTGCCCGAAAAATTGGTGTACCTGATCGTGACGCCCACCCAGCACGAACTGCTGGCGATGGTGGTCGGCGGCATCGCGGGTCTGTGCGCGATCACCGGGATGACCATCCTGATCCACCGCCGCCTGTACTACCGCCGCATCCGCGGCAACAGCCGCAAGTGGGACATCACCATCGTGATCATGCTGTGGTTCCAGCTTGCGCTGGGCTTGGCCACGATCTGGTATTCCGCGCATACCCTCGAAGGCGGCGGCTTCGAGCGACTGGTCGCTTACGTGCAATCGATCGTGTATTTCGAAGGCGGCAGTGCCGCGATCATCCGGGGCGTGCCGTGGGTGTACCAGGTACACATCCTGCTCGGCTTCACCATCTTCCTGGTGTCGCCGTTCACGCGCATGGTGCACATCTGGAGCGGGGTCGGCTCGCTGGCCTATCTGTTCCGCCCGTACCAACTGGTGCGCAAGCGCGGCGGTTCGGTGAACTCATGAGTGTCACCGTCAACGGCGTGGCAGTCGATACGGACGCGTGGCCGACACCGCAACTGGCAGCCGTGCACGAACTGCTGCGCCAGCGCGCTTGCGAACGCGGCTTCACTGCGGATGGCGCCGGCAACGCCGACACCGAGCGCGCGATCGAACGCACGCTGGCCGAGGACGTGCCGGTGCCGGAACCCACCGACGAAGAATGCCGGCGTTGGTACGACGCCAACGCGAAACGTTTCCGCAGCGGCGACCTGGTGTGCGCGCGGCATATCCTGTTCCAGATCACGCCGGGTTCGCCGGTACCGGCGGTGCGCGGACTCGCTGAAGCGATGCTGCACGAAATCCAGGCCAACCCGGCGTTGTTCACCGAGCGCGCGCGCCAACATTCCAACTGCCCTTCCGGCGCCAACGGCGGCCAGCTCGGCCAACTGCAACGCGGCGAAACGGTGCCGGAATTCGAGAAGGCCATCTTCGACGACGCCAGCATCGGCGTACTGCCCAGGCTCGTCACCACCCGCCACGGCTTCCACATCATCTCGGTGGACCGGCGCATCGAGGGCAAGCAGCTGCCTTACGAAATCGTCCGCGACGACGTCGCCGCGGAACTGCGCCGCCGCAGCGAGGCACGCGCGCTGTCGCAATACGTGCGCGTGCTCGCGGGCCGGGCCGAGATCGAAGGCGTCGAGCTCGATGCCGCGGCTTCGCCGCTGGTGCAATAAGAAAACCGGGGTCAGAGTCGACTTTCGATGCAAGGGCCTTGCCAGTACCCGTGCATGGGCTCGAAAGTCGACTCTGACCCCGGTTTTCTCAATACCCCGCCGGCACGTACTTGAACCGCTGCATCTGCTCGCGGTGCGCAGCCACGATGCGCTGCACCTGCTCGCGGTTCAACATCTCGCGCCACTGATTGGCGCGGCCCTTGAAGAAGAACCGGGTCTTTTCGTCCACGGCTTCCACGAAACCGTGTTTTTGCTCCAGCGACGACAGGGTCTGGAACGAGGTGTGCTTCACCGCGCGCTCGATGCGCGCCTTGTCGTCGCCCAGTCCGATCAACTTGGCTGCTTTCGCGAAATGCTTGGATGGCTTGTCCAGCAAATCCTCGTAGCGCAACACGATGATCTTGCCCGGCGACCGCGCGGCCGCTTCGGTCCAGCCCGACACGTGCGTCGACCACGAACCGATCAAATGACTCACCGCCACCGCATCGTTGATCGACGCCACCCGGTAGTCGGCCAATCGTTCGATGGCTTCGTCCTGGGTCAGGCCGAAGTGATGGGTCATGCTGACCGCGATATCCAGCGGGTTGCGCACCACGTAGATCGCGCCCGCCGTCACCTGCCAGTTGAACAACGGCTGGCCTTCGAAACTGCCGCAGAAATTGTGCGTCATCACCAGCCGCGTGCCCTGGGCACGCTGCGCGATCAGCGCGTGCACCTCGGGGCGCAGCGCCGAGATTTCCGCGATCGTGAGTTCAGTGCTGGGCTTGCCGGCCAGTTCGGTGTAGCGGTCGGTACGCGACTCCGCATCGGTGTAATCGCGAATCTCGTCCGGCCGCAGCGGTTCGGCGCGATTCGCGATCAGGTTGGCCAGGAACGCGCGCAACCAGGTGTTGCCGGATTTGGGGTAGGACGCCAGCCAGACGATGTTGCCCATGCGAATCCGCCGCTCAAGCGATGAACGAACCATGCATGATGCCAGCCGCCGCGATTGATTTCCCGCATGCCCACCCGCATGATGTCAGTCCCCGGGGGCGACCTGGCTTCGACGGGGGCTGTGAAGCAGCTTGGAGCATGCCGAGGGCGTCATCTTCCTCGTTAATCCGGTGGCAAAAAACTAGACGCGAACGACGACGTCTACGCTCTGGCCGCTTAAGGCCTAGCCCCGAACCCACTTGTGCCTGTGCTCGTGGATGTAGGGTCATCATCACAGGATCGCCGATCGTTGCCGCCTGTCGGCGCTCGGCCAAATAAAGCAGGCTGGTTCCGCGGTGCGCTTGGTCCGGCGTGCTGCCTCGGGACGAGATTGAACGCCGGACTAAGCATGTAGCGCCGGGCGCGGAGCGCCTTCGGACGGGGGTTCGATTCCCCCCGCCTCCACCAGAAATGTGAAAACCGCCCTTGTGGCGGTTTTTGCATTTCTGGGTAGCGGTGAAGGATTGATACCCCCGTAGGGGGTTCGACGAAATCGCTGGGAGCGATTTCGGACAGCCGAAGGGCTGGCCCGAGCGCAGCGAGGGGAGGCCCATGGATGGGCCGAACACTACGGAGGCAGGATGCCGGAGTGAACATCGGCGAAGCCGATGGCCACGGAGCTCTTGGCCATGGATGGCGGCTCTTGAGGGTGAGCGCCAGGAATGGCGCGAATACGAAATCGCCGGGAGCGATTTCGGACAGCCGAAGGGCTGGCCCGAGCGCAGCGAGGGTGAGGCCCATGGACGGGCCGAACATTCCCCCTCGCTGCATGGCTGGACCAAGCGTTCTTCGTGGCGTTTTCGCTCAAAGCCACGCTTGATATATCCCAGCATGATATACTTGACCGAGGCTGCAGGAAGCGGAGAGCGACCATGCAAACCGTCAAGGTATTCACATTGGGCAAGGCGCAAGCCGTGCGCATCCCCGTGCGCTACCGCTTCGACACCGACGAAGTGGAAATATTCAAGCGCGGCGATGAACTGGTGCTGCGGGCAAAACCGGAAAGCGCCGCCGAAGTGTTCGCGCGGGCGCGCGCGCTTGCGGGCGATGCGTTCAAGGATTTCGAGCTGCCATCGCGCAAGGGCAAACACCGGCCCATCCCCCCACTGGATATTTGACCCGTGGCGTCCGGCTACTTGCTGGATTCCTGCGCCGTGATCGCCGCCATCCGCGGCGAACCGCGTTCCCTGCTGAACCGGCTGGCGACAATCCCGCCTTCGCGCGTGTTTCTGTCTGCGTTGGTACGCGCCGAACTGCTGTATGGCGCGGAAAAGTCGCGCCTTGGCGCGCAGTCGCGTGCATCCCTGCATGTCATTGAGCAGGGCTGCGAACCGCTGCCCTTTGATGCCGACGACGCCATGGCCTATGCGCGTATCCGCGCCGCGCTGGAACGCAAGGGCGCAAGCATCGGGCCGATGGATTCGTTGATCGCCGCGCAAGCCGTCGCGCGTGGGCTGGTGCTGGTCACTGACAACCTGCGCGAGTTTCGCCGCGTGCCCGGCTTGACTTGCGAAAACTGGATGCGTTGACACGTTGGCATCCCCGCTGCCGATGTAATACCATCGTGATACAGGTATTACCGGAGCCTGCCATGCCTACCAACTTGACCAGCAAGGGCCAGGTCACCATTCCCAAGAAGGTGCGCGATGCGCTGCGGCTAGCGCCGGGCGACGGCGTGGAATTCGACGTCAACCGCGAGGGCCAAGTCGTGGTGCTGAAGGCTGGCGCCCGGCGCGCGCGCAAGCAGGATCGGTTCGCCGCCGCACTCGGAAAAGCCCAGGTGAAATGGCGCACCGACGACCTGATGGCGTTGCTGCGTGACTGACGCATGCTGCTGGTCGATACCAATGTCCTGGTCGATGTGCTTGAAAACGACCCCGACTGGGCCGGCTGGTCGTTGCGCCAGTTGCGTGCGCAGGCGCAGGTACACGACCTCGTGATCAACCCGGTCATTTACGCGGAACTGTCGCTGGCATTCGATTCGTTCGAGGCGCTGGATCGAACGCTCGACGGCATGCGGGTCGCAGTCAAAGAAATCCCTCGCCCTGCGCTGTTCCTCGCCAGCCGCGCCTTCGTCAAATACCGCAAGCGCGGCGGCACCAAATCCAACGTGCTGCCCGGTGTCTTCATCGGTGCCCACGCTGCGGTACTCGGCTGCGGCATCCTGACCCGTGATGCGCGCCGTTACGCACAGCACTTCACGACCGTACCGCTGATCACCCCGGACGCGTGACCGTGCCCCCGCAGCCGCCTACACTTGCCGCGTTGCGGGGGAAACACGTGGACCAGACCGCCGATCACATCGAAGCCTTCATCGCGCGTTGGCAGCACGCCGACGGGCGCGAGCGCGCGAACTACCAGTTGTTCCTGACCGAACTGGCCGCGCTGCTGGACCTGCCGCGTCCGGAACCGGCCGGCGCCGACGAGCGCGACAACGCCTACGTGTTCGAGCGCCGCGTGGATTTCCGCCACGGCGACGGCAGCGAAACCCGCGGCTACATCGACCTGTACCGGCGTGGCTGCTTCGTGCTGGAAGCCAAGGACGTGCGCGAATCCAGCGACCGCCGCTACGACGACACCATGCTGCGCGCGCGCTCGCAGGCGGAAAACTACGCGCGCGCCCTGCCCGCGGCCGAAGGCCGCCCGCCGTTCGTGGTGGTGGTCGATGTCGGCCGTACCATCGAGCTGTATTCCGAATTCTCGCGCTCCGGCGCCACCTACACGCCCTTCCCCGACCCGCGCAACCACCGCATCGCGCTGGCCGGCCTGCGCGATGAAAAACTCCGCGAGCGCCTGCGCAAGCTGTGGCTGCAACCGCTGTCGCTGGACCCCGCGCGTGAATCCGCGGACGTGACGCGAAAAATCGCGGCAAAGCTTGCCGAACTCGCGCGCAGCCTCGAACGCGCCGGCCACGCACCGGAAACCGTCGCGCAATTCCTGATGCGCTGCCTGTTCACCATGTTCGCCGAAGACGTGAAGCTGCTGCCGGCCGACAGCTTCCGCGACCTGCTGATCCAGTACCAGGACAAGCCCGACGTCGCCATGCGCATGCTTGGCGCGCTGTGGCGCGACATGGATACCGGCGGCTTTTCCAGCGCCATCGCCAGCGACGTGCTGCGTTTCAACGGCAAGCTGTTCAAGACGCCCGACACCCTGCCGCTGGATCGCGAACAGGTCGCGCTGCTGATCGAAGCCGCGCGCGCGAACTGGGATCACGTCGAACCCGCGATCTTCGGCACCCTGCTGGAACGCGCGCTCGACCCGGACGAGCGCCACAAGCTCGGCGCGCACTATACGCCGCGCGCCTACGTCGAACGGCTTGTCTTGCCCAGCGTGATCGAACCGCTGCGCAAGGAATGGAGCGACGCCCAAGCCGCGGCGCTCACGCTGGTTGCGGAAAACAAGCGCGACGAAGCCATCGCCACGCTGCGCGCCTTCCACCATCGCCTGTGCAGCGTGCGCGTGCTCGATCCCGCCTGCGGTTCCGGCAACTTCCTGTACGTGACGCTGGAACATCTGAAACGCCTCGAAGGCGAAGTGTTCAACGCGCTGGACGATCTCGGCTTCCGCCAGACCGGGCTTGCCATCGATGCCGAACGCGCCGACACGCTGGCCGGCGAAACCGTCGATCCACACCAGTTGCTGGGCATCGAACTGAACCCGCGCGCGGCGGCGATTGCCGAAGTGGTGTTGTGGATCGGCTACCTGCAATGGCATTTCCGCACGCGCGGCGATGTCAACCCGCCGCAGCCGGTGGTGCGCGATTTCCGCAACATCGAAAACCGCGACGCGGTGCTGGCGTACGACAAGGTGGAATACGTCAGCGACGCACGCGGCGTGCCGGTGACGCGCTGGGACGGCAAAACCTTCAAGCCATCGCCCGTCACCGGCGAAGCCATTCCCGACGAAACCGCGCGCGTGCCGCTGGAACGCTACGTCAATCCGCGCAAGGCCGCGTGGCCGGAAGCGGACTTCGTGGTGGGCAATCCGCCGTTCATTGGCAAGCTAAAAATTCGCGAAGCGCTCGGAGATGGATATGTCGACGCACTGCGTGGCGCATGGCCCGACGTGCCTGATTCCGCTGATTTCGTGATGTATTGGTGGCAGCACGCGGCCACGTTGACGCAACGCGGCGCGCTGCAACGCTTCGGTTTCATCACCACCAATTCCATCCGGCAGACTTTCAACCGCCGCGTCATCGAAGCGGCACTGCAGCCTATTCCGTCATCCCCGCGAAAGCGGGGATCCAGTGCCTTGGATGTCCCCTGGGCACCAGCGCAAGCAAAGTCACTGGATTCCCGCCTGCGCGGGAATGACGAGCAAAAAACTCATCAGCCGCTCTCATTGGCCTTCGCGATTCCCGATCATCCTTGGGTTGATTCCGCTGACGGCGCAGCGGTACGCATAGCGATGACTGTCGGCGTTGCAGGCGGCGTAGCCGGACGACTGCTCACTGTTGAATCCGAAACGGGAGCTCAGGACGAAGGGGTCGGCGTGCAGCTCCGTGAACAGCACGGCAGGCTGCACGCAGATTTGACGGTTGGATCGGATGTTACCCGCGCGTTGATACTCGAAAGCAATCGAGGACTCAGCGCCACCGGTGTAATTCCGCACGGCGAGGGAATGATCGTAACGCCCCAGATTGCGTATTCATTTGAGAAAGACGCGCCGGTAAAGCCATATCGCAATGGAAGGGACCTAACTAGCGTGCCACGAGGCGTCATGGTGATTGACTGCTACGGTCTAACCTCAGACGAGCTGCGAAACCACTTTCCGCGTCTCTATCAGTGGCTCTTCGATCGCGTTAAGCCCGAGCGGGATTCAAATCCAGATAAAGATTTGCGGGAAAAATGGTGGCTCCATCGCAGAAATAACGAAGACATGCGTCGCGCATTGAAAAATCTGTCGCGTTACATCGTCACAGTGATGACCGCCAAGCACCGCGTCTTCCAATTTTTAGATGCAGACGTTTTGCCGGATCAAATGTTGGTTGTGGTCGGCTCGGAAGATGCTTTTGTTCTCGGCGTATTGACGTCTTCAACGCATGTCGTATGGGCACTAGCGACAGGTAGCCGCCTTGGCGTCGGCAATGACCCTCGCTACAACAAGACCCGCTGCTTCGAGCCCTTCCCCTTCCCCGCCGCCACCGAAGCCCAACAAGCCCGCATCCGCGATCTCGGCGAACAGCTCGACGCGCACCGCAAGCGCCAGCAGGCCGCGCATCCCGACCTCACGCTCACCGGCATGTACAACGTCCTGGAAAAACTGCGCACGGGCGAAACACTGACCGCGAAGGAACGCAGCATCCACGAACACGGGCTGGTATCCGTGCTGCGCCAGTTGCACGACGACCTCGACGCCGCGGTGCTGGACGCCTACGACTGGTCCGACCTGCTGCCGCTGCTGCAAGTCGCGCATGGAAATGCAAGCACCGTCGCCCCGGCGAAGGCCGGGGCCCAGTCGAACACATCGCGCTCAGCGCACAACACCAAAGAACTGGATTACAAAGTCCATCCATGGACTTTGCCCTCCGGGCCGACCTCCGGTCGTTCAAATTCGTTCCAGACGAATTTGTCCGGCCTGCGCCGGAATGACGAGCAAAAAGCCGAAAGTCGCGACGACGCCCAGCGCGCGTTCGACGAAGCGATTCTAGAACGCCTGGTGGCCTTGAACGCGGAACGCGCGGCGGAAGAAGCACGCGGCCTGGTGCGCTGGTTGCGTCCGGCCTTCCAACATCCGGAAACCGAAGCGGCGCCTGCGCAGGCGGAAATCGACACCGGCGCGGGAGCCACCGCAGATGCCACGACGACGATTGCAACCAAGCCGCAAGCGTGGCCGACAGACGCGATCGCGCAGGTGCGCGCCGTGGCCGATGCGCTGACCGCAAGCGCCGCACCCCTGTCGGTGGACGACATCACCGCGCGCTTCAAGGCGCGCGGCCCGTGGAAGAAACGCGTGCCGGCCTTGCTGGACATGCTGGTGGCGCTCGGCCGCGCGCAGGAAAAGGATGGCCGTTTCCGCGCGATTCGCTGACCGGCGCGTCCGCCGCCAACTTCCGGCACACGTTCAAGCCTGTCCCGGACGCTATATTCGATGACTGTCTTTCCGGGGATCATCGACCATGCGCGACGCCCTCAAGGCAGCCTGCCGATGGCGGTGCTGAAGGAAGACGTCAATCAATGGATCGCCAACACGCTGGCCGGCAAGCCCGCCGACCAGTTGCCGTTCGCGTGCAAGCCGCGCACGGTGGCTGCGTGCAGCGACGCCGGGGCCGCCGCGCGCTGACACATTTCGAAAAGCCATCCCCCTCGATCCCCCTTCCTTCGGAAGGGGGAAGACAAGCAGCTCATACCGAAGGGGGAAGATAGGCCACCCCCTTCCAACGGAAGGGGGTCGACGCGGAGCGTCGGGGGGATGCCGCACGCAAACGGGTGCATGCCCCCTCCTCTGGTTTGAATGCTATGCTCGCCCCGGGCCAACGGACCGGGGAGATCCGCGATGCTCAGATCGACATGTCTTGCGTGCATGGCGTGGCTTGCGCTTTCGATCGCGGGTGTCGCCCACGCGGCGACCCAGGTGCAAGTGACCGGAACATACCCGGCCGGCGACGACATCACGCTGGGAAAAGACCAGAACTTCTACCTGCACCTGCATTACAGCAGCGACGCGCCGGTGCAAATCTGGGCGCAGCCCTATTTCGAGGGCAAGCCCGCCAAGGCGGGCAGCAATCCTTCGCGCAGCTACCCCGCCGGCGAGGGCGAGGCGCTGGGTTGGTTCTTCCTGTTCGATCCGGGCACGCAGGTAGACGAAATCCGGATCAAGGCCGGCGACGGCTCGTACAACCGCACGCCGGTGGTGGCGACGTACCCGGTGACCATCATCGGCGGTGACGCGCCCGCTTCCGATGCCGGCCAACCCGCATGGGTGGGCAAACTCGCCGCGCTCGACGAGGCGGCGTCGCAAGCGGCCTATCGAAAAGCCATGGATACCCCGCCGAGCGTGGGCGACACAGCATTATTCAACGGTTTCATGCTGACGATGTACGCGATCGGCCTGCTGGCCTTCGCCGGCCCGGCCTGGGGCTTGTGGCGCTGGCGCGGCGGCTGGCGCATCGCCGCACTGCCGCCCGCACTCGTCATGGCGTTCGTGCTGATACGTCTGCAGGTCGATACCGCGCGTGACCCGACTTCGCACAACCTGTGGCCGTTCGAGATCGTGATGTGGGGCGCTTTCAGTTGCGCGTGGATGCTGATGCTCGGCTTTGCGCACAAGTTTCTCGTCACCCGGCGCAGCTAGACAAAGGCCGGCAACAGTGCCGGCCTTTGCTTTCACGTTCAAACAGTTGCCTGCACCAGCTCAAGTCATTGCGAACAGGCCCTGCCGTGGTCGGCGTGATAGCCCTGCGCTTTGGCCTGCGCCTCGGACATGTACTCGCCGTGCTTGGTGGTGCCGTACCACTTGCTGCCCTGGCAGTGATAGGTCTTGCTGCCGGTGTTGACCCACACCTTGCCAGCGCCGCCACCCCGCGCGGGCGCGCCCATCGAACCACCCGACGTACCTTCGTTGCGGCCATGCCGCGCGGCCGCCACGGGCTCGTTCGCCCCAGTTGGCTGTGATGCCGCCATTGGCGTCGCCGCGGCGGCGGATGCAGCCCCCCAGCTCCTGACGCCCTTGTGCCCGCGGCAGGCACCGCGCTTGGACTTGCCCGACCACGAGCTGCCGTCCTTGCAGGTGGCCGTCATCCCTTCCGCCCCCGCGGCAGGTGCGGCAGCCGCGGTCGCAGTCTCTTCGGACTTCCTTGAATGTCGCGACTTGCGCTCGTGTGATGCCTTGACGCCCGACTCCGCAGTCGCGCTGGAACCGCCTTCGCTGATCCAGCTCTTGACGCCCTTGTGCCCGCGGCAGGCGCCGCGCTTGCTGCTGCCCGTCCAGGACGTTCCGTCCTTGCAGGTTGCGCTGTAACCGCTACCGCTGGCGGCGAACGCCGAGGGAGCGACCATCAGGAAACCTGCGCACAACAGCACCAACAACCCCAGCCATTTCATACCTCGCGTTTTCATCGTTCTCTCCTTGTTGCGAATGAAACTGCAATGCCGCAGCGACGCGGCAACCGTGGAAGCGCGCCGATCATAACCCCGCCCGCGCTGGCCAGCTGGCGCGGCGCTGAACGCATTCAAGGGGGCGGTTGTGGTTGCTGCTCGATCAGGTCGCGCAACGCGGCCTGCATGCGCGCGTGCACCCGCACCAGCGAGCCCCACAGGAACCATACGGTGAACGCGCCGATCGCCAGCAGCGCCAGCAGCACCCCGCGCGGCGGCAGGATGCTGCTGCCCAACGCGGCGACCAGCAGCGCCATGCCGGCCAAGGCCGCCAGCGGCACCAGCTTGCCCAGCACCCGGCGCAGGCCGGCGGTGCGCACGCCGTGCATCTGTTCGCTGATGCCGATTTCGGCCAACAGCATGCCCAGGGCATCGGCCTTGCGATACACCGCGACCAGCATCGGCAGCGACACGAACAACGCGATCGCCCAGATCAGCGAGCGCCGCGCCACCGCCGGCAACGGCAGGTGCGGCCACCAGCGCGGCAGCATCGCGCTGACGAATGCGCCGATGCCGAACACCGCGCACACCAGTACCAGGTTCACCGCGATGTGCCACAGCAGCCGGCGCAGCATCTTCGCCAGCACCGCGTTGTCGCGCGCCGGCGTGGTGCCGCTGATCCAATCGTGATAACCCTCGGCCAGGGCACGCGCGGGTGCCGGCGTCGCGCGTCGCAGCAAGCCGAGGATCGCAGGCTCGGCGCGCAGCAGCAGCGGCGATACCAGCATGCACACCACCGCCGCGGTCACGGTCAAGGGATACAGGAACTTGCCGACCGCGCCGGCGGCGATGCCGAGCGACGCGATCACGAACGAGAACTCGCCGATCTGCGCCATCGTCAGGCCCGTGCGCAGCGCTTCGTTCGGGCTGCGTCCGGCGCACACGAACGCACCGACGCTGCAGGCCAGCGTCTTGCCCACGATCACCGCCAGTGCCAAGCCCAGCGCCGGCCACAGCCACGGCACCAGTTGCGCGGGATCCAGCAACAGTCCGATCGCGACAAAGAAGATCGCGGCGAACATGTCGCGCACCGGCCGCACCAGTCGCACGATGCGATCCGAACAGCGCGCCTCGGCGACCACGACACCGGCAAGGAATGCGCCCAGCGCCACGCTGAAACCTTCCCACGCTGCCAGCAGGCAGGCGCCGAAACAAATGCCCAGCGCCGTCACCAGCAGCGGCTCGTCGCGGCCGCGTTTCGCCAACCAATCCAGCAAACGCGGCAACAGCAGCAAGCCGAGCACCAGCGCGACCGCGACGAACAGCAGCATCCGCCACAACACGGTGAAGGCAATGTCGGTGGTATCCGCACTGCCGGCGGCAATCGCGCTCAGCACCGTGATCAGCACCACGGTCAGGACTTCTTCGGACACCAGCATCCCGACCATGCCGGCGACGAACGGCTGCCCGCGCCAGCCGCGATCCGCGACCGTGCGCAACGCGATCATCGTCGACGAAAAACATACCACCCCGCCCAGGAACAGCGACTCGCGTGGGGTCATTCCGGCCAGACGCCCGATCTCGATGCCCGCCCACAACATGAAGCCGACCTCCACCAGCGCCGCCAGCATCACCCCGACGCCCAACGCGCGCAGCTTGCGCAGGTTGGAATCGATGCCCAGCGTGAACATCAGCAGCACCACGCCGAGGTTGGCGATCGACTGCATGGTGCGCTGGTCGGTCAGGAACCGCCACGGCATGTGCGGGCCGATCAGCACGCCGGCGATGATGTAGCCCAGCAGCACCGGCAGCTTGATGCGTGGGAATATCACCACCACCACGCCGGCCGCGAGCATCACACAGGCCAGGTCACGGATGAATTCGATTTCGTGCAAGCATCCCTCCCGGTGGTCACGCGACGACGTTTCAGCACGAAAATGCTTGACGCTGAAAACCGGCGCACCTATCCTTTCGCGTTCCCAGCGTGGGGCCATAGCTCAGCTGGGAGAGCGCTACAATGGCATTGTAGAGGTCGCCGGTTCGATCCCGGCTGGCTCCACCAAATCCCCACGCTGTCCC
>SCQS01000022.1 GCA_004299705.1 Rhodanobacteraceae bacterium
CGCTTGCCGCCACGTTGGCGTTGGGGAGCCTCGACTAATGGGCACGCTGCCAAGATCAACCTCCTCCGACAGGGCGCGCAGTGACGCCGGTTCTGCGCAGACGCTTGCCGCCACGTTGGCTTTGGGGAGCCTCGACTGATGGCCAAGATCAACCTTCTCCCGTGGCGCGCGGAACGTCGCGAACGCCGCAAGCGCGAATTCTTCACCCATCTCGGCATCGCGGCGGTGGCGGCCATCGTGCTGGTGCTGTTGTGGGGTTTCTGGGTCAGCCTGCGCATCAGCAACCAGAACGAGCGCAACGACTACCTCAAGGGCCAGATCACCCAGCTCGACGCCAAGATCACCGAGATCGCGAACCTGCAGAAGGTCAAGGACCACCTGCTGGCGCGCAAACGCATCGTCGAGAAGCTGCAATCCAGCCGCTCGCAGATGGTGCATCTGTTCGATCAGGTCGTGAAAACCATCCCCGCGGGCGCGCGCCTGACCGCGTTGAAGCAGCAGGGTGACAAGCTGACGCTGGATGGCGTCGCGCAATCCAACGCGACGGTTGCCGAGTACATGCGCAACATCGAGGCGTCGCCGTGGATGGGCCCGGCGCAACTGGTCAAGACCGAAAACGTCCACACCGATTCCAACACGCCTTACGAATTCGAGTTGGTCGTGACACTCGGCACCCCGAAGTCGGGCGACAACGGCGCGACGCCGGCCGCCGGATCCAGCAGTGCCGCGCCAGCCACGGCCGCGAGCGTGGCGGCAACGCCGTCATCGTTGGCTGCAGCGCCGAAGTCCGCGGCCAGCACCGCGACGTTGTCGGCGACCGCACCGGCCGCCTCGGCGCACGCCGCGCCGGTCAGCGCGCCGGCGTCCGCAGTGACGGCGACAGCGGCCGCGAAACAAGCCGATCCGAAGGCGCCGCACGCATCCACCGCGTCTGCGACCAAAGGGGGCCGGCCATGAAATTCTTCGATGACCTGCGCAATCTCGACCGCAACAACATCGGCGGCTGGCCGAAGTCGGTCAAGGGCTTTTTCGTTGCCATCGTGATCATCGTGATCCTGATCCTGGGCTGGTATTTCTACGTCAGCGGCGAGCAGGACACCCTGACCAGCGGCCAGCAGCAGGAAGTGAAGCTGAAGCAGGAGTTCGAGACCAAGCAGGCCAAGGTGGTCAACCTCGATGCGTTGAAGGCGCAGTTGGCGCAGATGAACGAGATGCTGAGCCAGATGCTGCGCGAGCTGCCCAGCAAGACGGAAATGCCGGCGCTGCTGGTCAACATTTCGCAGACCGCGCAAGCCGCGGGCATCGAGACGGACCTGTTTCAGCCCAAGCCCGAAATCCCGAAGGAGTTCTACGCGATCCAGCCGATCGCGCTGAAGATGCAGGGCACCTACCACCAGTTCGGTACCTTCATCAGTGGCGTCGCCTCGCTGCCGCGCGTGGTGATCCTGACCATGCATGACGTGTCGTTGAAGGCGGCCAAGTCAGCAGGCAAGGACGCCCCCCCCACCGGTGGCGAGTTGATGCTGGAAGGCACGGTGCAGACCTATCGCTACCTCGGCGACGAGGAAGCCCAGGGCAAGCCCAACAAGACCGCGGCCAAGAAGGGAGGGCAGTGATCATGCGACCCGCCCGTATTGCCATCGCAATTGCAACCCTGGCCATGATCGGCGGCCTCACCGCTTGCAGCGGCCAGGGCGATTTGCATGCGTGGGTTGCGCAGGTCAAGGCGCGCAAGGGCGCGCCACTGCCGGCGTTGCCGGTGGTCAAGACCTTTGAAACCTTCATATACCAGGATCAGGACAAGCGCGATCCGTTCGAGCCGGCGCCGCCACAGGCGAATTCGCAGAACCTGGCCGGGCCGCATCCCGACCAGAACCGTCCACGCGAACCGCTGGAAGCGTTTCCGCTCGACAGCCTGAAAATGGTCGGCACGATCGGTGCCAAGGGCAGTATCGAGGGGCTGGTCAAGGATCCGCAGGGCGTGATCCATCAGGTTCGCGTGGGTGACTACATGGGCCAGAACTACGGCCATGTCACCCAGGTGACCCAAAGTGAAATCGACTTGGTGGAACTGGTGCCGAACGGTTCGGGCGGCTGGATGGAACGCGACGCGAGCGTCGCTCTGGGCGAAAAATGACGATTCATCGGGGGTTACGTTCATGATGACCAAACCTGCTCACTTCCTCGGTCGCCCCGGCGGCCCGGCCCGGACCGGACGCGGAGGGATCGCGTGGCTCGCGTTGCCGCTGGTGGCCTTGTGCCTGCTGGTGGCGGGGCCGGCGCTGGCCGCGAACACCTTGCAGGGTGTCAGCGCATCGCCGCTGCCCGGTGGCAAAGTGCAGCTGACCCTCACCTTCTCGGGCCAGGCCGTCACGCCGCAGGCGTTCAGTACCAATACCCCGCCGCGTATCGCGATGGATTTCGCCGATACCAGCAACGGTTTGGCCAAGCGTTCCTACACACTCGGCCAGGGCACCGCCCGCTCGGTGAGCGCGGTCGAAGCCAACGGCCGTACCCGTGTGGTGGTCGACCTGAGCCAGCCTTCGCCGTACGAGACCACCGTGCAGGGCCATGAGTTGCTGGTGACCATCGGCGACGGCATGGGCGGTGCGACCGCAGTGGCCGATCCGCCCCAGGCGCAAGGCCCGGCGCTGGCGCCGGTACCGCCGCCGCCGCAATCGCAGCGCTCGCTCGCGATTGCATCGGCGAATCCTGAAAAGTCCGTGGCGATGGCCGATGGCAACATGATCACGGGCGTTGATTTCCAGCGCGCCGAGCATGGTGCGGGCAAGCTGGTGATCGATTTCAGCCAGGCCGGTGCAGCGACCAGCATGCACACCAATGGCGATACCACCACCATCAATGTGGCGGGCGCCAACCTCGCCGCCGCGCAGGCACGGCGTCTGGATGTCACCAGCTACGCGACACCGGTGCGCAGCATCAACACCCACGCGGTGCCGGGCGGCGCGACGATCCAGGTCGACACGCGCGGCGTGGTGCAGACATCGTCTTACCAGACCGGCAACGAGTACGTGGTCGAGTTCGCGCGACCCAAGTCCGAGGGCGGGAACACCCTGCTCGGCGCGCCCAAGCCCATCGTCTACAAGGGCAGCCGGGTCACCTTCAATTTCCAGGATATTCCGGTGCGCTCGGTGCTGCAGCTGCTGGCCGACGTGTCCAACCTCAACATCGTGGCCTCCGACAGCGTGCAGGGCAACGTCACGCTGCGGCTGGTCGATGTGCCCTGGGACCAGGCGCTGGACGTGATCCTGCGCGCCAAGGGTCTGGCCAAGCGCCAGAACGGCAACGTGATCTGGGTTGCCCCGCAAACCGAGATCGCCAAGTACGAGGAAAACATCGCCGAGGCGCGCGAGAAGCAATTGAACAGCGCGCAGCTCGTTACCGATTACATCCCCATCAACTACGGCAGTGCCAAGCAGATCGCGGCGCTCCTGACATCCGGCGCAAAATCCGGCAACGTGGGCGGCGGCGGTAGCAGTGGCGCCAATACCGAGCGCGGCTTCCTGTCGCCGCGCGGCAGCGTGTCCTACGACGAACGCACCAACACCCTGCTGGTCAACGACACCCCGGAAAAGGTGCAGGAGATCCGGCAACTGGTGTCGGTGCTGGATCGTCCGGTCAAGCAGGTGCTGATCGAATCGCGGCTGGTGATCGCGACCGACAACTTCACCCGCGAACTGGGCGCCAAGCTTGGCATCGGTGGATTCCACCTCGGCACCAACAGCCGCCATGCGCAGGTCTACGGCGGCGGCATCAACGACAATCCCAACAACGGTGGTGGCACCGGCGTGGCCAGTACCGAGACCAGCATCACCAACTACTGGAACAATTTGTTGCAACCCGGTTCGGGCTCCAATTCTTCCGGGTCCAACCTGGTGCAACTTCCGACTGGCCTCAACGTCAACCTGCCTGCAACCACCCAAGGGAAAACGACGAGTGGTTTTGCCGTGGGCATACTCGGTCGCGACTACCTGCTGAATCTGGAACTCACGGCAGCACAGGAAGAAGGCCGCAGCGAAACCATCTCGCAGCCCAAGGTCGTGACCGCCAACAATCAGGAAGCCACGATCCAGCAGGGCCAGCAGATCGGCTACCTGACCTTCCAGAACTCGGGTGCGGGTGGCGGTGCGGGCACGGCTACCGTGCAGTTCAAGAACGCGGTGCTGGAACTCGATGTCACGCCGACCATCACCTCCGACAACCGCGTGTTCATGAAGCTCAAGGTGATCAAGGATGCGATCGCGGCGTTGGTCCCGAACCCCGGTGGTGGTTTTGTGCCTGAAATCGACCATCGCGAAATCGACACTTCGGTGCTGGTCGGCAACGGGCAGACCGTGGTGCTGGGTGGTGTGTACGAGTTCACCAACGAGCACGACGTGAGGAAGGTGCCGTTCCTCGGCGACATCCCGATCCTGGGCGCCCTGTTCCGCGACAAGACCAACATCCACAACAAGGCGGAGTTGCTGGTCTTCATCACGCCACACATCCTGGGGCAGGAAACCACGGTCGAGTGATCACGAGTTCAGGAAAGTTGTGCGAACGGCGCAGGCAACTGCGCCGTTCGCGTTAATGGCGTAGCATACGGCGGCGCCCCGGCAAAACTTTTGTGCCGGACTGTGGTCTACTTGGCGCATGCAAACCGAGACGGATTCAATCCAGGCCGCCATCACGGATGGGGCGCAGGCTGTGCCCGCATCGCCGCTGCACACCCGTTTCGCGGCCTTGCGCGACGCGTTGCAGACAGAAGTCATCGGCCAGCCCGCGCTGGTCGACCGACTGCTGATCGCGCTGCTGGCCGATGGACACCTGCTGGTCGAGGGTGCGCCAGGCTTGGCCAAGACCACCGCGATCAAGGCTCTGGGCGCGCGCATCGAGGCCGATTTCCACCGCGTGCAGTTCACGCCCGACCTGCTGCCCGCCGACCTCACCGGCACCGACGTGCTGCGCCCACAGACCGGCGAATTCGAGTTCGAGCGCGGCCCGTTGTTCCACAATCTGGTGCTTGCGGACGAAATCAACCGCGCACCCGCCAAGGTGCAGTCCGCCTTGCTGGAAGCGATGGCCGAGCGGCAGGTCACGATCGGGCGGCGCTCGTGGCCGTTGCCGCGGTTGTTCCTGGTGATGGCGACGCAGAACCCCATCGAGCAGGAGGGCACGTTCCCGTTGCCCGAGGCCCAGCTCGACCGTTTCCTGATGCACGTGCCGGTGCGTTATCCGGCAGCCGGTTCCGAACGCGCGATCATGCGTCTCGCGCACCAGCGCGCGCGCGACGAGTTGGGTCCGCACGCGACGCCGGAGCGTCTGCTCACGCAATCCGATCTTTTTGCCGCACGCGAGCAGGTACTAAATTTGCACTTGGCCGAGGACTTGGGCGAATACATCGTGCAACTGGTGCTGGCCACGCGTGACCCGCGTCCATGGGCCCCCAAGCTGCGCGACAAGATCGCATGGGGCGCAAGCCCGCGCGCCAGCATTGCGCTGGAACGCTGTGCACGCGCTGCCGCATGGGTGGCGGGGCGCGAATACGTGCTGCCCGAAGACATCCAGGCGCTCGCGCCCGACGTGCTGCGTCATCGCGTGTTGCTGAATTACGAAGCCGAGGCGGAAGGTTTGCACGTCGATGATGTGGTGGGGCAGTTGCTCGCGAGCGTGCCGTTGCCTTGATGGACACCCCCTTCCGCAGGAAGGGGGTCGCGCGCAGCGCGGGGGGATGCCGTTGCGTGCAGCACAAAGCCATCCCCCTCATTCCCCCTTCGCAGGCGAAGGGGGCGGTCGAGTAATTTCACCGCTCACGATGTTTGCAAGTGTCGATCACAAAGCCGAACTCGGCGATGGCATCACCCGCGTCGATCTTGCGGAATTGATCGCGCTGCGCGCGCGCGCCGGCAAGCCGCATGCAGGCGCGACACGCTTGCAGCAATCGGACGCGGGTGGCCACATGTCGGCACTGCGGGGACGCGGCATGGATTACGCCGAGTCGCGTGTGTACCAGCCAGGTGATGATGCGCGCAACATCGATTGGCGCCGCACCGCACGCAGCGGCAAATGGCATACCAAACTGTTCCAGGTGGAGCGTGAACGCAGCTTGTTGCTGCTGCTCGACACGCACGCGACGATGCGTTTCGGCACACGCACGCGTTACAAGTCGGTTGCGGCGGCCCGCGCGGCCGCGTGGTTGACGTGGACCTGTGTGCGTGGCGGCGACAAGGTCGGTGCCTTGGCGTTCGGGGCAATGCGCGCAGGCATTGCAGCGCATTCCGGAGCGCGCGGTGCGTTGGCGGTGCTGGGTGCGCTGGCGCGTTGGGATCAGCAGGCGCGGACGATCGCCGAGGATGTGCATGAGCCGCTTTCGGCTGCACTCAAGCGCGCGCAGCGCACCGCGATGCCGGGCCATCAGGCGTGGCTATTGACCGATGGTTGGTGCGCCGATGCCGCGACGAGCTCTGCGCTGGCACGGCTGGCACGCTCGATCGACCTGCGCGTTGCGCTTGTGGTCGATCCGTTGGAGCGTGTCGTTGCGCCTGCTGGCGATTACGTGTTCGAGACCGCGACGGGAAAGCACCACGCGGATCTCGCGGATGCTGCCGCGCGCGCGCGGTTGCGCGACGGCCTTGCGTCGGGGTGGCGCGGATTGGCGGCGGCTTGCGATGAGACGTCCGTGCCATGGGTCATCCTGGCCACTACCGACGCGCCCGATATCGCACTTGCTCCGTTGTGGCGTCGACGGATGCGCGGTCGGCCATGAACGGCCCTGCGCTGCGTGATATCCACATTCCGGCCGCGGCGTGGTGGCCGCTGGCGCCCGGCTGGTGGTTGCTGCTGGGCGTGCTGGCGCTTGCCTGCGCGGGTGTCGTGCTGTGGCGTGCAGGGCGCGCGCAACGCGGCCCGTTGCGAGCCGCGTTGCGTGAGATCGATGCACTCGAGGCCAGGCATGCGCGCGATGGCGACGACGCGTGCGTGGTGGATGGCGCATCGAGATTGATGCGGCGCGTCGCGCGTCGGATCGAGCCTGTTGCCGCGAGCCGGTCGGGCGATGCGTGGCGCGCGTTCGTGCATCGTTATGCGCGCGATGAAGGTGCGCGTGGCGCACTCGACCGGCTTGCCGAAATCCGGTTTCACGCGCAGCCATCCGTGGATGCCGAGGTATTGATTACTGCACTGCGGGCATGGTGCAGCGATGCGTTGCGCGGACGCGTATCCACCCCCTTCGGCACGAAGGGGGTCGGCGCGAAGCGGCGGGGGGATGTCATGGTGGACAAAGGGCCATCCCCCTCCCGCGCTGCGCGCGCGTTCGCTTCGCTCCGCCCTTCGTTCCGAAGGGGGAAGCAAACCCCGTTCGGGAAGTCGGCACCATGACCTTCGCCTGGCCATGGATGTTCCTGCTGCTGCCCTTGCCGTGGCTGGTCTGGCGGTTCCTGCCGCCGGCCGCGCCCGGCGCTGCGCTGTGCCTGCCGCAACCAGTATCGCTGGAACGGCTTGCGGCGGGCGGGCATGTGCGGCGTTGGCGCACGGGCGTGGCGGCGCTGGCGTGGTTGCTGCTGGTGTGCGCAGCGGCCCGGCCGCAACAGCCCGCGCCGCCGCAAGCCATCACGCACACCGGCCGCGCATTGATGCTCGCGGTCGACTGCTCGGGCAGCATGGCGATCCAGGACATGCGCTTTGGCGACCAGGCGATCAGCCGTTTCGCGGCGGTCAAGGCGATCGCGCAGCGCTTCATCAAGACGCGCTCGGGCGATGACGTGGGGTTGGTACTGTTCGGCACCCACGCCTACTTGTTGACGCCGATGACCTTCGACGTGGACGCGGTGGCGCAGCAGATGCGCGGGGCCGCGGTTGGCCTGGCGGGGCGCGAAACCGCGATCGGTGACGCGATCGTGCTGGCGGTCAAGCACCTCACCGCGTTGCCGGCGCGCGCACGGGTGCTGGTGTTGCTTACCGATGGCGTCAACACCGCCGGCAACGTGACGCCGCTGGATGCCGCGAAGCTCGCGAAAGCGGCGGGCGTGCGCATCTACACCATCGGAGTCGGATCGAATACGCAGGCGCTCAACGTGTTCGGGATGCAGGTACCGGCCCCGGACAATTCGCTCGACGTGCACGTGTTGTCACAGATCGCCACCGAAACCGGCGGGCGCTTCTTCCGTGCCGCTGATGGCGACCAGCTTGCCGAGGCTTATCGCACCATCGATGCGTTGGAACCGTTGGCGCACGGACAATCGCTGCTGCGCCCGGACCACGAGTGGTATCCGTGGCCGCTGGGCCTGGCCCTGTTGCTGGGATGCGTATTGCTGCCGTGGCGCTCGCTGTTGCCACGCAAGGCGGTGGCCGCGTGAGCGCGCTGGACTTCCCACTGCATTTCCTCAGGCCCTGGTGCTGGCTGGCCCTGGTGCCGTTGCCGCTGGCATTGTGGGCGCTGGCGCGTGGCGGTGGTGGTCGCGCGGCGCTGGCCCGACTTGCCGATGCCGTGCTGTTGCCCCACCTGATCCATGATTCCGGCGCACGCCAGCACTACGCGTTGGGTTTGGTCGGACTGGCCTGGTTGCTGGCGGTGGCGGCGTTGTCGGGGCCCGCATGGCAGAAGGTCGCGACGCCGCTCTACGTGAATGGTGCGGCGCGCGTGGTGGCCTTGTCGCTGTCGGACGACATGCTGGCGCAGGACATGCACCCCGACCGGATGGCGCATGCTCGTTTCGCGGTGCATGACCTGCTGGATGCCGCCGGCGACGCGCGCACCGCGCTGGTCGCCTACGCGGGCGCCGCGTTCACGGTCGCGCCGTTGACCGACGACAAACGTACGGTACTTAACTTGTTGCGCGCGCTCGCGCCCGACGTGATGCCGGCACCGGGCAACGACGCCGCGGCCGGCATCCGGCGCAGCGTCGAGCTGCTGGAAAACGCGCATGTCAAAGGCGGCGAGATCGTGCTGGTCACCGATACCGCTGGCGACGCCGCGGTGGCCGCGGCGCGGGCCGCGCGGGCCAAGGACATCCGCGTTGACGTGCTGGGGATCGGAACGACCGCGGGCGCGCCGGTTCCACAAAATGGCGGCGGTTTTGCGAATGGCGCGCATGGAATGTTGATGGCGCGTCGCGATGATGCCGCGTTGCGCGCTGTGGCCAGCGCGGGCGGTGGCCGCTATTCGATATTGCAGGCCGATGGCGGCGGCGTAGCGGCGCTGGGTGCGCCGGTCGCGGAATCGGGGCATGCCAGCCGCGGCGAACGCGCGCAGTTGTGGCGCGACGGTGGTGTGTGGCTGTTGCCTGCGCTTCTGGTTCTCGCGGCGCTGGCGTTTCGGCGTGGCTGGTTGCTGGTACTGACGCTGCTGGTGTTGCCGATCGGCATGCCCGTGGCGCACGCGGCGAATCTTGATTCATGGTTTGCCAACCGCGATCAGCGGGCCTTGCAAGCCCTGCGGCAGGGCGATGCAGCGAAGGCGCGGCAGTTGGCGACGACGCCCGCGCTGCAAGGCGCGGCTGATTATCGTGCCGGCGATTATCCGGCTGCCGCGAAAGCGTTCGCGCAGGGCCGCGACGCGCGCGCGCACTACAACTTTGGCAATGCGCTCGCGAAACAGGGCGATTACGCGAAAGCGGTCGACGCTTACAAGCAGGCGCTGGCGCAGGATCCGAAACTTGCGGATGCGCGTGCCAACCTCGCCGCGGTCGAGGACTGGCTGAAGAAGCATGCTCCGCCGCAGCAGGGCGGTGGCAGCAGGCAGCAGAATCGGCAACAGGGTCAACCGAAATCCGGAAAATCCCCATCAGGCGGGCAGTCGCAACGGTCGGGGGAGAATTCGGAGTCGAACAACCAGGGTGGCTCGGCGCAGTCGTCGTCGGCGCCATCCAGCGCCGGTGCCGACGCGCAGTCGAACGAGAACTCGCAATCGGCAACGCAGTCACAAGCGCAGAACGGAGGTGGCAAGTCGGGGCCTGACGAAAGCGCACCCTCGGCATCCGCGGCTGCACGCCAGCAACGCAAGGCCAAACAGGCCGCGCAGGCATTGCGCAAGGAACTGCAGCACGCGGATGGCAACGCGGGCTCGCGGCACCCGTCCGCGCGTCCGCAGGCATTCGCGCTGGGGCAATCCGAGCCGAAGCAGGATTCCGGCCTGGACGGCGAGCAACGCGCGATGCTGGATTCGGTGCCGGATGATCCCGGCGCACTGTTGCGCCGCAAGTTCCGTCTGGAGTGGGAGCAGCGCCACGGCGGTCAGCAAACGGAGGATGGCCAGCAATGATGCGTCGATGGTGGGTCGTTCTGTTGCTGCTGCTCGCGCCGCTTGCACAAGCCGCGGCCGTACACGCCTTTCTCGATCGCAGCCACGTCAGCCTCGGCGACACCGTGACGCTCAACATCCAGTCGAGCGGATCGCTGGGCACGCCGGATCTGTCGCCGCTGCAGCAGGATTTCCAGGTACTCGGCAGCTCGCGCTCCAGCAGCGTCTCGATCGTCAACGGCAAGACCACCAGCACCAACCAGCTCGGGATCGCGTTGAAACCCCTGCATGCCGGCACCCTGACGATTCCGGCGCTGGATGTCGGCGGCGCGAAAACGCAGCCGCTGACATTGCAGGTCGGTTCTGCGCCGTCGGGCGGCACGGGCAAGACCGGCGATCCCGTGTTCATGCAGTCGAGCGTGCTTTCGAGCTCGCCATACGTGGGCCAGCAGACCGTCTATACGGTACGCCTGTTCTACATGCCGGGTGTCGACGGTGCACTGAGCGATCCGACCGCCAACGGCGCGCGCCTGATCCAGCTCGATCGCGACCATCGCTACACGGTCGAACGCGACGGCTACGCCTACAAGGTCATCGAGCGCAGTTGGGCGCTGATCCCGCAGCGCAGCGGCACGATCACGGTGCAGGGGCCGGTGTTCCAGGGCCAGAAGATGGGGCTGGGCAGCCCCACCCTGCAGATGATCGACCCCAACACGTTGCTCAACAATCCGAACGCCTTGTTGAACGGGCAACTTCCCGGCTTCGGCCAACCGGTGCGCGCCACGGCACCGAGCGTGCGCCTCGATGCGCGCGCGGCGCCCGCCAACGCGGGCAAGCCGTGGTTGCCCGCGCGCAACGTGCAGCTGAAATTGACGGGCCTGCCCGCCAACGGGCAAGTGAACGCCGGCACGCCGCTGACGGTCACGCTCAGCATCAGCGCCAGCGGACAGCCCGCCGATGCCCTGCCGGAACCGGAACTGCCGTCGATCGCCGGCGCGCGCGTCTATCCCGACCGGACCCAGGATGCGACCGATGACAGCGGGGAGTGGTTGCAGGGAAGCCGCACGCGCAGTTTCGCGATCGTGCCCGATCGCAACGGCACCTTGACGATCCCGGCGATCACGCTGGACTGGTGGGATGCCGCGAACAATCGCGCGGAGCAGGCCGCGCTGCCGGCGCATGTGTTGCAGGTCAGTGGCGTCGCGGCCAGTATCGCCAGCGCCACCACGCCACCCGCGGCAGCAGTCGCCAGCGGCAATGCCCCGGCGGTGTCGCCGTCGCCCGTGGCCACGGACGCTGCAAAAAAGCCGGTCGTGACGGCGGCCGCCCCCGCATTCTGGCGCGGCGTGGCGCTGGCGAGCCTCGCATTGTGGCTGCTTGCAATCGTGCTGGCGTGTGCGTGGTGGTGGCGTCGCCGCGGATCATCGGCGCGGAAGCAGGCGGGCGGCACTGACGCGGACATGGATGCGGCTTGGATGGACCGAAGTGCTGCGCGCGCGCCTTCCAGGCCGCAGCCGCCCGCGGCAAAGCCCGATCCACGGGCGCTGCAGCGGCGGGCGCTGGATGCCGCGCGTGACGGCAATGTCGCGGCTTGCGAACACGCATTGCTGGCTTGGGCGCGCATCGAGCGCCCGCAGGTCACCAGTGCTGGTGACCTGCGCGGTTTGCTCTCTGATCCTGCACAGCGCGAGGCGCTGGACGCCTTGCAACGCGCGCGTTGGCAGGGTGGCGATGCCGCGCCCGCGTGTGCATCGGTGGCACGCGTATTCGCGCGGGGCTTTGCCTGGCGCGATGATCAGGGCTCCGCGCGCCTGCGCGAACCGGATTTGCCGCCGCTGTATCCCTCGTAGCAGCATCCCCCCGATGCGCTTGCGCATCGACCCCCTTCGTTCCGAAGGGGATGAGAAGCGGCGGCAACGTGCTCTTCTTCCCCCTTCGCTTGCGAAGGGGGATCGAGGGGGATGGCTCTTGATTTGTCGCACGAAGAGCGTGTTGGCTCATTGTTCGGAACCCGCAACCGCAACATGCAGGCGTTCCGCCGCACGTCGCCATGCTTCGGCCATGCCGGCGTCGAATGCGCAAAGGATGATGCGATGGGGCGTGCGCACGCGGTGCTGTTCTTCGGCCAGCGCCGACAAAGCCACGCCAGCCGCGGCATCGCGCGGGTAGCCGTACACACCGCAACTGATGGCCGGAAATGCGATGCTGTCGATCGCGCGTTCCCGTGCCAGCGTCAACGTGTTGCGATGACACGCCGCCAGCAGTTCGGGTTCGCGGTGATCGCCGCCGTGCCATACCGGGCCCACGGTATGGATCACGTGGCGCGCGGGTAGATCGAATCCCGGCGTGATGCGCGCTTCGCCGGTCGGACAGCGCACGCCGGGGCGCACTTCCAGAATGGCACGGCACGCGTCGAGCAGGCGCGGGCCGGCAGCGCGATGGATCGCGCCGTCGACCCCGCCGCCACCCAACAGCGTTTCGTTCGCCGCGTTGACGATCGCATCGATAGCGAGTGCAGTGATGTCGGCCTGGATGATTTCGATCACGGCGGCGGTGGGGTCGAGTCGTTGCTAGCTTCGCCATCCATGGCTCGGCAAGCAATCCGGCCTGCGGCATCCTGCCTTCGGCGCTTGCCGCGCCGCGCGAGTCCACTGGACTCGCGCAAGCGCCGCGGCTCGCCCAACCTCGTCATTGGTGGCCTGGGCAGCATCCATTCTGGAAGGGGCGCTCGATACGTAGTAGAGTCCAGCGCGTTCAGCGCACTCAACGAGGAGAAGGACCATGTTGAAAGGTTTCAGAAACTTTTTGATGCGTGGCGACGTCATCACGGTCGCCGTCGGGTTGGTCGTCGCCTTGGCGTTCAGCAATCTTGTCAAGGCGTTCACCGACAACATCATCAATCCGCTGATCGCCTCGGCGCAAGGAGGCAAGGATGTGCCGGGGCTCGGCTGGCAGCTGGTCGCGGGTGGCGGCAAGGGTACCTATCTCAACCTCGGCGAGTTCATCTCGGCCATCATCTACTTCATCATCTTCATGGCTGTCGTCTATTTTGCGATCGTCATGCCCTACAAGTGGGTGATGGCGCGGCGAGGCAAAACGGTGTTCGGCGATCCGAAACCGACCAAGACCTGCCCGGCATGCCTCTCTGATGACCTCGACCCCGCCGCGACCAGGTGCAAGCATTGCACCACCCAGCTCGCGCCGCCGAGTGCCTGACGGGTTGGGGTGAGGCCGACGTTGTCACTTGTGCGGGCCGCATTCAGACGATGCGGCCTTCCAGCACGGCGATGCCCTGCAGTTCGGCGCGGAAGCGGTCACCGCGCTGCAGCGGCCCGACACCCGCAGGCGTTCCCGTGAAAATCAGGTCGCCGGGCTTCAGTTCGAACAGTGTCGACAACTCGGCGATGATGTCGGCCACCGGAAAGATCATGTCCGCGATGTCGGTATCCTGACGCACGTGGTCGTTGACGGCGAGTGACAAGCGCGCGTGTCGCGGGTGTCCGGTTTCGTTGGCTGCACGCAAGGCCGACACCGGCGCCGAGCCATCGAAGCCCTTGGCGACGTCCCACGGCAGGCCCTTGGCTTTCATCGCGGCTTGCAGGTCACGGCGGGTCAGGTCCAGCCCGACGCCGTAACCAAACACGCAATCCAGTGCGTGCGTGACATCGATGTCGCGACCGCCGCGCGCCAAGGCCACCACCATTTCCAACTCGTGGTGCAGCTCGTGCGTGACGGATGGATACGGCACTGTGCCGCCTTCCGGAACAATGGCGTCGGCGGGTTTCATGAAGAACACCGGGTTGGCCCGGCTCACCGCCTGTGCGCCCATTTCCTTCGCATGGTCGGCATAGTTGCGGCCGATCGCGTAGACGCGGTGGATGGGGAATCGCTGGTTGCTGCCCGCCACCGGCAGGCTTGGCACGGGGGGCGGATCGAACAGGAATGGCATCGGTGGCACCTCAAGCAGGGATGCGCGATTGTAGGCGCGGGCCGCGGCCGGCGCATGACAGCTGTCAGCCGCAACGCTTGATTCCGGTGTCTGGCGGGGCCGCAACACGCCTGCCAAGCTGTGGCAGACTTGCGCGACCGCCAAGGGTGCGCATGGGGACGACGGGTGAACGACAACCGATCCGACAACGACCTGCTGCACGAATTGCGCATCGACCGCGGGCAGCGCGACGACGACGAATCACGCGCGCGCTGGCCGTGGATCGTGGCGATCGTGATCCTGGTTGCGATCATCGTCGCCGGCGGTGCGCTGTACACGCTGCGCGGCCGCGCCGTCACGGTGCAGACCTCGACCGCGGTGGCGGCGGCGTCCAGCAGCGACGCGGCGGTGCTGCAGGCGACCGGCTACGTAGTCGCGCGGCGGCAGGCCAACGTATCGGCGCAGATCATCGACACCGTGACACAGGTGCTCATCGAAGAAGGCGATCACGTCCAGAAGGGACAGGTGCTGGCGAAGCTCGACCCCACCCAGTACCAGGCGCAGCTGGATTCGGCCAAGGCGCAGTACGCCGCCGCGCAGGCGGGCGTCGTGAAGGCGCGTGCGACCTTGCAGCAGGACCGCGAGAACGCCGCGCGCATGAATGCCGTGGTCGCGCGCGGCTATGTGTCGAAGCAGGACGCGCAACAGGCCAACACCCTGGTCGCGACCGATGCCGCCGCGCTGGATGCCGCGGAGAAGCAGGCGCAGGCGGCGCAGGATCAGGTGCAGGCAGCCAGGGTCAACATGGAATACACCGTGATCCGCGCGCCGTTCGCGGGCGTCGTCACCGACAAGTCGGCGGAGGTGGGCGAGATCATGTCGCCCTACACGGCCGGCGGTGGTGGCATCGCCGGCGGCATCGCCACCATCGTGGACATGAATTCGCTGGAAGTGGATGTCGATGTCAACGAGGCCTACATCAGCCGGGTCAAGCCCGGCATGCCGGTGCAGGCGGTGCTGGACGCGTATCCCGACTGGAAGATTTCCGCGCACGTGATCGCGATCATCCCCAGCGCGGACAAGGCCAAGGCTACGGTGAAGGTGCGCATCGGGCTGGACCAGAAAGATCCCCGCATCATTCCGCAGATGGGCGTGCGGGTGTCGTTCCTCGAAAAGAACAGTGCGAACAACAAACCGCTGCCGGGCGTGCTGGTGCCGAAATCGGCGATCGTGCAACGCGGCGGCAAGAGCGTGGTGTTCGTGGTAACGAATGGCCGCGCCGAGCGTACGACCGTCACCACGGGCGCGGATTTTTCCGATTTGAAACAGGTGACGCAGGGCTTGAGCGCGGGTGCGGAAATCGTGACCACCCCGCCTGCGGATTTGAAGGATGGCGAGAAGGTGCAGGTGAAGGCGAGTGGCGATTAGCCCTGTTGTAGGAGCCAGCCTGCTGGCGACCGCGACGCCTTGTCGCGCGCAGGCGCGCTCCTACAGAGGAACAAAAGGAACAGGAGACAACCATGAACGCAGCAGTCGCGGAAGTGCAGCAACCGAACAACGGCCCGCTGGTGCAGATACGGGGGCTATCCAAGACCTACACGCGCGGCAAACAGAAACTCGAGGTGCTGCACCACATCGACCTCGACATCGCGCGCGGGGATTTCTTCGCGCTGATGGGGCCGTCGGGTTCGGGCAAGACCACGCTGCTGAACCTGATCGGCGGGCTGGACTCACCAACCGACGGCAGCCTGTCTGTGGATGGCAAGCGCATCGACAAGATGGGCGAGGGCCAACTCGCGCGCTGGCGCGCGGGCAACGTCGGTTTCGTGTTCCAGTTCTACAACCTGATGCCGGCGCTGTCGGCGCAGAAGAATGTCGAACTGCCGCTGCTGCTCACCAAGTTGTCGGGCGCCAAACGCAAGAAAAATGCGGCCATTGCATTGCAGCTTGTCGGCTTGTCCGACCGCGCCTCGCACAAGCCCAGCGAGCTGTCGGGCGGCCAGCAGCAGCGCGTCGCGATCGCGCGGGCGATCGTGTCCGATCCAACCTTGCTGGTCTGCGACGAGCCGACCGGTGACCTCGACCGCCAATCGGCCGAGGAAGTGCTGACCCTGCTGCAACGGCTCAATCGCGAACATGGCAAGACCATCGTGATGGTGACGCACGATCCCAAGGCCGCGGAATACGCGTCGCACACGCTGCATCTGGACAAGGGGACGTTGGTGGAGCAAGAGGCCACAACATGAAATCCCGTACTCACAATTTCGTCATTCCCGCGAAAGCGGGAATCCAGTGACTTGAAAGAATGAGTGAAAAGCAGTCAGCCGTATACATTTTGGCCAGTGACCGCAATGGAACCTTATATGTCGGTGTCACGAGCAATATGGTCCAGCGCGTTTGGCAGCACCGAAATGGTGTCGTTGAAGGCTTCAGCAAGGAATACCGGACACACAAATTCGTGTATTTCGAGCAACACGTAACGATGGCCGATGCCATTCTTCGCGAGAAGCAGATCAAGAAGTGGAATCGCGCCTGGAAACTGGAGTTGATCGAAAAGGCCAATCCCTACTGGAACGATCTTTACCCAGAAGTGGCCCCGGAAAATTGAACAGCACGGTAAGTGACTGACCTGCTCCCCATCGGCGATGATGATCGCCGCAGAAGGAGCCAGCCATGAGTCGCAGACCACGTCGTAATCACTCACC
>SCQS01000023.1 GCA_004299705.1 Rhodanobacteraceae bacterium
AAAACCCTGGCAACTGTTCGGGATGAAAGGAAAAACCCGCACCGACCCATGCTTCGTTACGATCTCGCAATCAAGGGGGTATCGGTCTGGTGCGGGGTGCAACCAACTTACAAGGGGGATCGAGGGGGATGCTGCTTCTACGCTGGACAACCGCGGCATCGCCATCGCCGCGCTGTTCGGCGCGGGCGCGTGGCTGCTGCACCCGTTGTTCGTATCGGCGACGCTGTACATCGTGCAGCGCGAGGCCATGCTGCCGGCAACGTTCGTGTTGATCGGGATGCTGGGCTGGATGGCTTCGCGCGAAGTGTTGGCGCGCGGACACATCATGCGCGCGTTGGCGGGAATGGCGCTTTCCGCATGGCTGTGCACGATGCTGGCCGTGCTGTCCAAGGCCAACGGCGCCCTGTTTCCGATCCTGTTGCTGCTGACCGAGTGGATCGTGCTGGCACCACACCGACCCATGCCGACACCCCGGGGAGAGCGCACGCGCAAACGCCTGGTACTGGTGTTTCTGGGCATTCCAAGTGCGCTGGTCGTTGCCTACCTGTTGTACCTGCTACCGGGATCAATCGCCAATGCCCCGGCTGTGCGCGGCTGGACCGTCGGCGAGCGGCTGCTGACCGAACCGCGCGTGTTGACCGACTATCTGCGGTTGCTGTTCATCCCGCACGCGCACTCGACGGGACTGTTCAACGACCAGTTTGCGATTTCCACGGGCTGGCTGCACCCGGCTTCGACGCTGCCCTGTATCGTGCTGATCCTCGCCTTGATCGGGGTCGCGCTCGCATTGCGCAAAAAGCATCCCGCGATCGCGCTGGCATTGCTGTTTTACTTTGCCGCGCAATTGATGGAGTCGGGTTGGATTCCACTGGAGTTGTATTTCGAGCATCGCAATTACCTGCCGGCCATGCTGCTGTTCTGGCCTATCGGGTTGGGCCTCGCGCGGCCCGGCACGTTGCGCTGGCTGGGGGGGCTCGCTGCGGCGTGCATCCTGCTGGTGTTGGCAGGCCTCACCTTTCAGCGTGCCACTTTGTGGGGCGACGGATTCCGGCAGGCGCAGGTGTGGGCTGCAATCAATCCGGATTCCGCGCGCGCGCAGACCAACGCCGCGCTGTACGACATGCAGCATGACCGCCCACGTCTTGCCGTGGCGCGATTGCGACTGTCCTTGCCACGGCACCCTGACGACATCCAGTTGCCGATCAATCTGATCGGGGCGGAGTGCAAACTGGGCGCGGTGCAACCTAGGACGCTGGCAAGCGCAGAACTTGCACTGGCGCACGACCGCGTCGGCGCACAAGTGACGTTCAATTGGTTCAACGAAGCTCTGGACATGGCGAGCAGGCACACATGCAACGGTCTCGACTTCCAGGCACTGCAGGCAACACTGGACGCGGCACGACGCAATCCGCACTGGAGCAGCCACCAAGCGCTCCAACAAAATCTGGATCATCTGCAAGGCGAGCTGGACTTGGCCGAAGGCCAGCCGGATGCCGCGCTCGCGGCATTCAATCGCGCACTGGCCGCGTCGGCCAACCCGGGCACGGCCCTGCAACAGGCCGCATATCTCGGTTCACACGGTTACCCCAGACTCGGGTTGAAGCATCTCGACTACTTCGCAACTCTTCCCCCCGGGCCCAAACCCGGCATTGGCATGCCAAGCATCCACGCGTGGGTATTGCGCGAACAGGGCTGGTGGAAAACGGAAACCGCGTATCTGCGCAAGACGCTTGAGCAGGACGCGGCCCAGCGGGTGGCACCGCTCCCGGAAAAGAGATAGAGCTAAGCCGCCCGTGAATGATGCTTGGTCTGATCGCCCAGCCCGTTCAGCAACGCCGTTATGGAAATATCTTCATCCAAGGCATCCCAATGCAAGCCCCGCGAGCTGATACGGCAAACAGCACGTTCATCCGGAGTGGCTTGCAGCAAGCGCGGGAACCACGCCAGTGGAACCCCCAGGACTCGGCCATCGGCAAGCTCCACCCACATGCTGTCCCGATCGAAACGTACCGATTTGGCCCTAACCGAAGTAGTCATGCCACGACCTCGCAATTCGTCCGCAGTTGTTTTCAACCAACTCAAGCAGTTCCCGCAAGGCTCTTGCGTTGTAGCCGTCATTATACGCAACGGTCACGGTTGGCTCGATCCATATTTTCGCCTCGTTATCGCCCTTCTCCACGTGAACGTGCGCGGGCTCGCGCGGTGAACCTTCGTTCGAGTAAAAATAGAACCTGTAACCTCGGTGGCGAAAAACAACTGGCATGCTGCTCCCGTTGCGCTACGCGCTGTCCAAGCCAACCTAGCATGACATACCCTCCGATTGAAGGATTTCAACGATGTCGCTGAGTGTGCACACTCGCAAATGGTTGCCGTGGCTGCTGCTTGCGATTGCCGTGCTCGCAACCGCTGCGGTGTACTGGCCCGGGCGTACCGGTGGCTGGGTGTTCGACGATTACCCGAACATCGTGGACAACGCCGCCATCCACATCACCCCCGGACACTCGACCTTGGTGGCGTGGGTGAATTCGGCGCTGTCCTCGCCTGCGAGTTTCCTGCGCCGGCCACTGGCGTCGCTGACATTTTCCGTCAACTGGTATTTCGGCGGCGGGAACCCATGGGATTTCAAGGTCACCAACATCGCGATCCACCTTGTCAACGGCGTGCTGCTTTTCGTGATGCTGAGGGCGTTGTTGCGGTTGTTGGCGTTGCGGAGCGGCATCCCCAGGCTTGATGACATCCCCCCGGCGCTGCGCGCCGACCCCCTTCGTTCCGAAGGGGGTGAGCATGACCTCCCCCTTCCACGGGAAGGGGGATCGAGGGGGATGCGCTTTTTACCCATCGACGAATCCGCAGCAACGCGCCTTGCTCTGATCGTCGCCGCTGCATGGATGCTGCTGCCGATCAATCTGATGGCGGTGCTGTACGTGGTGCAGCGGATGGAAAGCCTGTGCCAGGTGTTCGTGTTGGCCGGGTTGTGGGCCTACCTGCACGGGCGCTGGATGATGCTGACGGCAGGCGACGACGCCAAACGCGACCGGCGTGGTTTCGGGCTGGCGGTTGCGGGGATCGTGCTGGGCACGTGCATCGGCCTCACTTCGAAAGAAACCGCGGTGCTGCTGCCGGTGTTCGCGTTCCTCGCGGAATGGGTCGTCGTAGGTTCCACGCGCAACACAGGAAGCCATCCCCCTCAGTCCCCCTTCCTGCGGAAGGGGGAGGATCACCCCCTTCCGGAGGAAGGGGGTCGCGCGCAGCGCGGGGGGATGCCAGCGCACGCAGACAAGCGCATCTGGACGCTGTTCACGGTCACGTTGTTTGTGCCGGCGGTGTTGGGATTTCTGTGGCTGCTGCGCAGTGCGTTGCGTGCAAGCTCATGGAGTGGGCGCGACTTCACGCTGGCTCAACGTCTGTTGACGGAACCGCGGGTGCTGGTGGACTACCTGCACTGGACACTGTTCCCCAACCCCGACGTGCTGAGCCTGTATCACGACGAGATCGTGAAATCGACGGGCCTGTTGACGCCTTGGACCACGCTGGGCTCGATCGTGCTGTTGCTCGCGCTGCTCATCGGCGCGATATGGCTGCGCAAGCGCAAACCGCTGGTGTCGCTGGGCATCCTGTGGTTCTTCGCAGGCAACCTTTTGACCGCAACCATCATTCCGCTGGAACTGGTGTACGAGCAGAGAATGTACTTCGCATCGATCGGCGTGCTGCTGGCGGTGGGTACGCTGCTTCTGGGGTTACGCTGGAAAATCGCTTGGCCACTTCTGCGGGGCTTCTTGGTCGCCGTCGCGCTGCTGTGGTTCGCCGTCGCCACCAACCTGCGCGCGCAGGAATGGTCGAATCCTTTGCGCCTCGCAATCGCCGAGGCCAACCGCCACCCGGAATCGGCCCGCGCGGTGTACGAAGCCGGCCGGCTATTGCTGATCGCATCGAACTACCAGCCCGGGAAAACCTTGGATGCTTCGTGGAAGTACCTGCGCGAAGCTGCCGCCATCCCGGGATCTTCCAGTCTGCCCGATCAAGCGATGATCATGATCACGGATCATGACCATCAGGGCACGGACGCCGATTACTGGAATTCGATGATCCACAAGCTGCGCGATCAGCCGACCCGGCAGGAAGACATTTCCGCACTGATCTCGTTGACCAACTGCTATGGCGCGAGCATCTGCAAGTTCGACGTGTCGTGGTTGCAGCGTGCTTATGCGGCGGCTTTGTCGCGCCCGCACCCCATCGCGCGGCTCGATGGCGCCTACGCCGACTTCCTACGCGACATACTGCATGACAACATGCAAGCGGAGGTCTATCTTGCGCGCGCGGTTGCCGGTGCGCCCAGCGAATCGGCCTATCGCGTGGATCTGGCGGCACTTTACGCACGCAACGGACAGACCGAAAAGGCGCTGGAACAGATCGATGCTTTGCGAAGGCTCAACTACGCCGGCCGACTCGACGGACAGATTGCGACACTCGAGCGACTGACGGAACAAGGCAGCAAGCCAGCCCGGAAATAAAACCCGCAGTTGACACACCCCAATCGCGCACGCATCACGATGCTTTATCAATGATGCTTGTGATGTCATGCGCACCACCATCACCCTCGAACCCGATGTGGAAGCCCTGCTGAAACGGGCCATGCGCGAGCGTGGAGTCACCTTCAAGGACGCGGTCAATCAGGCCGTGCGTGCCGGGCTGAACAAACCGGTCGAAGACATACCGCCGTTCAAGCAACGCGCGTTCCACTTGGGCGCACCGCTGGAGGATCTGACCAAGGCGCTCGCGTTGGCCGATGAACTGGACGACATCACCCACGGCTGGGTGCCGAGAGGGTGAGGACACCCGATGTCAATGTTCTGGTTTATGCGACCAACCTTGACGCACCGCAGCGGGCGGCGGCCGCGCGATGGCTTGAAGAAGCTTTTCGCGACCCCGCAGGCATCGCCTTCACGTGGCATGCCCTGGCGGCTTTCCTGCGCTTGAGCACGCAAGGACGCATCGTGCCGAAAGCCCTCCCGCTCGAAACAGCGTTGCAGGTGATGGACGAATGGCTCGGGCACCCGCGGGCACGCATCATCGGCGCCACCGAGCGCCATGCGGCGGTGCTGGGACGCCTGCTGATCGGCGCCGGACGCGGCGGCAACCTCGTCGGCGACGCGCAGCTTGCCGCCATCGCGATCTCGCATGGCGCCGTGCTGGGCACGTTCGATCGTGACTTCGAGCGTTTCGCCGGGTTGCGCTTCGAACATCTCGACTCCCAATCCATACCCGACCTTGGCAGCCATTACCGGGCGTGATCAAACCTTGCGTGACCATGGTAGACTGACTACAGTCATCGGAAGCCATGATGGAAATCGAAATCTCCAAATCGAAATTCAAGGCGCACGCACTGGAAATCTTTCGCCACATCGAGAAAACCGGCAAGCCCGTGGTCATCACGGACAATGGAACCCCAACCCTGACCGTGACGAGGTTCCACCCCAAACCCCTTGATGCACTGGCACGCCTGAAAGGTTCTGTCTTGCGCTTCGATCAACCCCTTGCACCGGTGGACGAGAACTGGGAAGCAGACGCGTGATCGTGCTGGACACGCATGTTCTGGTGTGGTGGATTGGCGGCGATCCGAAGCTTTCGCGCAAGGCATCCGACACGATCCGCAAGGAACTGCCGAACGGGAACCTGGGCATCCCGGCGATATCGGCGTGGGAGGTTGGCATGCTGGTTGCAAAGGGGCGGCTTGCATTGGGGATGGATATCGATGAGTGGCTGAATATCTTGCTGTCGGTTCTCAACGTAACGCTGTTGCCACTGACCGCCCAGGCCGCACTGGATTCCACTCGATTGCCCGGTGATTTTCATGGCGATCCGGCAGACCGCATGATCGTTGCCACCGCACGCGCTGAAAACGCACCGCTCGTCACAGCCGATCAACGCATCCGGGCATATCGCCACGTGCGCACCATCTGGTGATTCCTTCCGCGTTACGTGGAATGAGCATGCAAAACAAGAGCCACCATGAGCCGCCCTTCCTGATCTTCGGCTCGCCGCTGATCGAACAGGCCGAAATCGACGAAGTCGTGGCGTGCATGGAGTCCGCGTGGCTGGGAACCGGACCGCGCGTGGCTCGGTTCGAGCGTGATTTCGCGGCCTACCAAGGCCTGCAACCCGCACGGGTCGCGGCGGTGAACTCGTGCACGGCGGCGCTGCACGTCAGCATGGTGGCGGCCAACCTTGAACCGGGCAGCGAAGTCATCACCACGTCGATGACGTTCTGCGCGTCGGTCAACGCGATCATCCATGCCGGACTCACTCCCGTCCTTGCGGATGTCGATCCGTTGACGCAAAACATCGACCCCGCTGCCATCGAAGCCGCGATCACGCCGCGTACGCGCGCGATCCTGCCGGTGCATTTTGCGGGGCGTGCCTGCGAGATGGACGCGATCATGGCGATCGCCGACAAGCACGGCCTGAAGGTGATCGAGGATTGCGCGCACGCCATCGAAACCACGTACCACGGCCGCAAGGCCGGCAGCTTCGGCGACTTCGGCTGCTTCAGCTTCTACGCCACCAAGAACGTCGTCACTGGCGAAGGCGGGATGATCGTCGGCCGCGACGAGGCGCATATCGCGCGCGCCAAGGTGCTGGCGCTGCACGGAATGAGCAAGGATGCCTGGCACCGCTTCGGCGACCAGGGCTACAAGCATTACCAAGTGGTCGAGGCCGGCTTCAAGTACAACATGATGGATTTGCAGGCCGCCATAGGCATCCACCAACTGGCGCGCGTGGAGCAGAACTGGAAACGCCGCGAAGCCATCTGGAATCGGTACATGGAGGCGTTCGCCGACCTGCCCATCGGCCTGCCGGCACCCACGACACACATCCCCCTTCCGCAGGAAGGCTCCCCCACCGCAAACCTCCCCCTTCCGCAGGAAGGGGGTGACACGGCCCCCCTCCCCCTTCCGCAGGAAGGCTCCCCCACCGCAAACCTCCCCCTTCCGCAGGAAGGCACCCGCACCGCGAACCTCCCCCTTCCGCAGGAAGGGGGATTGAGGGGGATGGCTTCCGCTTCGCAAGCCGCATCCCCCCGCGCTGCGCGCGACCCCCTTCGTGCCGAAGGGGGTGAACTCGCCGCCACGCGCCACGCGTATCACCTGTTCACCATCATGATCGATGAAGCGCGCTGCGGCATCTCACGCGATGATTTCTTGAATGCCATGAACGCGCGCCGCATCGGCACCGGCGTGCATTACCTCTCGGTCCCCGAGCATCCGTACTACCAGCAGCGTTACGGCTGGAAGCCGGAACAATGGCCCAACGCGATGCGGATCGGCCGCGAAACCGTAAGCCTGCCACTTTCGCCCAAGCTAACCGATGCGGATGTGGAGAGGGTGATCACTGCGGTGCGCGACGTAGTGGCATGACGCCCAGGCACTTCGAGCACGCAAGCCGAGGCCACCCACGGCAGGCTTGCACCGGAAACACGCAACGCCTTTCCTGAATGGACGCCTTGTTATTCCCGATTGGACGGCATTGCATTCCCGATTGGACGAACCCATAATCCCGATCGGACGCTACCCCTCGCCGGCTCGACCATGCCGAATATCTATCCGCGCCTTGCCGGGGAACAAGTGCTATCCGCACTGGCCGATACGCCGGTCGTGCTGCTGAATGGCCCCCGCCAGTCCGGCAAGACCACCCTGACCCGCGACCTGCTGGGCATCGGCAGGACGTTCCGCACGCTCGATGACGAGACCACATTGGCAGCAGCAACGGGCGACCCGACCGGTTTCATCCGTGGCACGGACCGCCTCACCATCGATGAGGTGCAACGCGCCCCGACCTTACTGCGATCCATCAAGCGGGCCGTGGACGAGGATCGCCGCCCGGGTCGGTTCCTGCTCACCGGCTCGACCAACATCCTCTCGCTGCCGCAAGCCTCCGACAGCCTGGCCGGGCGCATGGCCGTGATCGACCTGTTGCCGCTGGCGCAAGCCGAAATCACGCAAACCCGCCCCGGGTTCCTGCACGACATTTTCGTCGGAGCACTACCCGCTCCTCATCACGCGCCGACCGGCAAGACTTTGGAACGTATCGTGCTGGCCGGCGGTTACCCCGAGATGGTGCGACGCAAGGATCCCGCGCGTCGAGTCGAATGGGCGCGCAACTATCTTCGCGCCATCGTGCAACGCGACGTACGCGACATCGCCAACATCGACAAGCTTGGCCAGATGCCGCGCCTGTTACGGGTGTTGGCACAGCACGCCGGCCAACTGGTCAACCATGCGCAAATCGGCGGGCAACTCGGAATGGACGCCAAAACCGCCCGCAAGTATCTCGATATCTTCCAGCAACTGTTCCTGGTTCGTACTCTGGAGCCGTGGTCGGCGAATCACCTGACCCGGCTGGTCCGGACGCCCAAGCTGCACTTTCTCGACAGTGGCCTGCTGGCCTCGCTTCTGGGAGCTACGGAAACGCGCATTGCCGCGCAGCGCAAACCGTTCGGCGCGATCCTCGAAAGTTTTGTATTCGCGGAAATCACCAAACTCGTCGGATGGGAGAACGACGGGTACCAGCTCACGCATTACCGCGACAAGGATCAAAACGAAGTGGACGTGGTCATCGAAAACGCCGCCGGCGACGTGATCGGCATCAAAGTCAAGGCCGCTGCCACCGTGCGGGAAGCCGATTTCCGTGGGCTACACAAGCTGGCCGCCGCGAATGGGGCACACTTTCGCTGCGGCGTGGTGTTGCACGACACCGACACCGTGCTGCCATTTGGCGACCGGTTGCATGCTGCGCCGATTGCCTGCCTCTGGGCGGCCCATCCGTGAAAGGCCCCATCGCCCGCGGCACCATCCGCACCACCTTCGTGCTGGGGCTGCGGTTGCTGATACAGGCCGGCACGTTGCTGCTGGTCGCGCGGATGCTGGGTCCGCACCAGTTCGGCGCGTTCGCGGGCGTGGCCGCACTGGCAGTGATCCTTGGAACACTCTCGACCTTCGGCACGCATCTGGTGTTGCTGGGCGAGGTTTCGAAGGAACCCGCGCGGCGCGCAAACGTGTTGCCCTATGCAGTGCCCGGCACGCTGCTGTGCGGCGGCATATTGCTGGTGATCTACCTGCTGATCTGCACCTTCGCGCTGCACGAGTCCGGCGTGGCATTCACGGTGTTGCTGGCGATCGGCATCACCGAGATGTTGCTGCAACCCCTGTTCGGACTGCCGATCGCGGAGCACCTGGCGCTGGGCCGCATCGCGCGTTCGCAGTTGCTGCAGACGCTGCCGCTGGCGTTGCGCCTGCTCGTCGCCGCCACGGTGTTCATCCTGCCGCTGGCCGATCCGCTGGCCTCCTATGCATACGGCTACCTGATCGCTTCGCTGATTGCCTTGGCGGTGGCCACCGCCACCATGCCGGGGCGATGGCCGGCGTTCCGCACCTGGCGGTTGCCGAACCGGACGGAGCTGCGCGACACGGCAGGCTATGCCGCGCTCAACATCACCGCCACCAGCCCCGCGGAGCTCGACAAGACGCTGGCTACTAAGTTGCTGCCGCTATCTGCTGCCGGCGTTTACGCGGCCAGCGCGCGCGTGATAGGCGCCGCGACGCTGCCGGTGATCGCGATGATGCTGTCGGCGCTGCCGAGACTGTTCCGCGAAGGACAGAACCAACCCACACGCACAACCCATCTGCTTCGCTGGATTTTCGGCGCCGCGCTGGCCTACAGTGTCGCACTCGCAGTCGTGTTGTGGTTCATCGCGCCGGTGTTCGACGTCATCTTCGGTGCAAAATACCAAGGTATCCAGCACATGATCCGCTGGCTCTGCCTCGCTGTGCCCGGCATGGCGCTGCGCCTGACCGCCGGCAGCGTGCTGATGGCGCTGGGCAAACCATGGATGCGGGTTGTCTTTGAAGTGACTGGTCTGGTTATCCTCGTGATCACTGCTGTCATACTGACCACGCGTTTAGGACCCATCGGTATGCCATTGGCGCTCGCGTGTTCGGAGTGGGGGATGACGTTGCTCGGGATTGGCATCATCGTTGTGACACGAAGACTCGAAGAGTTTTCGGAGGCGCCATGACTACACAAAAATTCGACCAAGCCACAAGCTATGTCAAGTGGAAAGCTTGGGATGCAGAAAACTTCGGCCGTTTTACCAATTCTGACCGCATCTGCTTCGAGGCGGAGTTGAGGGCCGCCGGTGTATCCGTCACCAAAGACACAAAGGTCTTAGAAATCGGGTTTGGAAACGGGAAGTTTGCGGCGTGGATATGCAAAAACTCGGAGCACTATGTCGGAACCGAATCCAACCCAGAACTCGTCGAGCGAGCTATCGGTGCCGGTATTGAGGCACACCTCGGCACCAATGACCTAACTGAGGTTGCGTTGCACCGACGCTTTGACTTGATCGTCGCATTCGACGTACTCGAACACCTTGACATGCCCGACATTCTTACATTGCTTGAATCTGCCAAACGCTGCCTTTCAGATAACGGTCGTATCGTTTTTCGTGTACCGAGCGGTGATAGCCCGTTTTCTGGACCACTGATGTACGGCGACATCACGCATAAAACCAGGCTTGGAAGCAAAGCAATTGCGCAGATCGCCACCATCACCGGCCTCGAAGTCGTATCAACGCACGATGCAGTTTTGCCGATTTATGGCATGGGGTTGATCGTCGCAATCGAAAGCATCTTGGTCAACATATTTCGAAAGTTCGTTGGTGCGATCATCCGGGCAGCATTCAACGGAAACAAACATGCCGTCATATCAAGCAACATGGTGGCTGTGCTGCGATGTAGAGGATGACGCCGTTGATCGTACTCGTACGTATCCTCAATACCTGAATGCAACTACAACCACTCAAGCAGTAGTCACGACTTGGCGGAACATCGTCGCCATCACATCGGCCGCATCGTCCCAGTTATGCTTCAAAATACGCACTGGGGGTGCAGGCCGAGAGAGAGCGTCCATCAGGCCCGCTGCAATTCCTTCAGGTGTGGGTTCTACATAAGTCGTATCGTCGCCACCAGCCTCACGCAGTTCTGGTATATCCGTCGTAATAACACGACACCCCATCGCCCTCGCTTCGACCACTGGCATCCCGAAACCCTCATACAACGACGGGAAAACCAACGCGTCGGCACGCGAATACAGTACTGCCAAGCTAAGGTCGTCAACAAAGCCAAGAGGCTTAATCCAGTGTGCCCCGCTGACACGCTCGATAGCACGGTTCCGCTTGTTCCAAGCCTCGGGGCCAGCTATCACGAGCTGATGACTACCCAACCCGCCTCGTGACTTCACCAGCGCGATCGCCTTCACTGCACTTTGAAGATTTTTGCGTGGCGCCCGTGTTCCGACAGTCAGAAGAAATGGCTCCGTCACATTTAGCGCCGCAAGTATCTTATCAGCATTGTCAGACACTGGTACTTTCGGCATCTCAGGAACAGCGGGGAATGCTATGGCATCAGCACGTCGCCCAAGATATTGTTGCATCCGAATCGACGTTCCCTCCGATATAGCTACAGTAAGCTCGGCGCGCCGCACATCCGTGTCCATCCACCTTCGATGGGCAAAGCGTGTAATCGGGGGCAATGTCTTCGGAACTAACAAGTGATTGAAGTCCAGGACGCTGGTCACACAGGCCAGATTTCCAATTGCCCCCCGTGGAATGAGCGTATTGGGAGTCCAGAGCACATCCAAATCATCCTCCGTGACGAGGGATCCCAGTCGGTAATGGATCCAGAAGGTGACGGGCAGCTGGCTCCAGATTGGATGTCGATCGCACCTGACTGACCATCGTTTGGACGGAAGGGCGATGCTGCAATCGCGTCGTGCGTACAACACGAAGGTCGAATCCTGCATAGCATTGTTCAACGGATTAAGGATACCTGCCGCATAACGTCCAGCGCCTGTCATCCCCGCACGCATCCGGCTGGCATCGATTCCGATCTTCATCACACGGCCTTCAGACTGAATACAACTATGTTGCTGCTCGCATCTTAATAATGGCGCCTCTTAATCATGCAATACTCGCATTTTCTGAGAAGTGCGCGTTCGTAAGCTCCTCGTACACCACTAGATAAGCATCTGCCATGACTCCAATACCAAATTTTTGAACGGCCACCGCACGCGACGCGCGCGACATGGAGACCGTAAGATTGACATTCGTAGCCAGCCTTTTCGCCGCGTCGACAAACGAAGCATCATCGTCCTGCGGGCACAAGATACCTGTTACCCCATCCTCAACAATTTCCGTCAGCGAGGACGCACGCGTGGCGATCACCGGCAATCCGCACGCCATGGCTTCTGCCACAACAAGGCCGAACCCCTCGTTGCGAGAAGGAAACAGGAAAGCATCGGCGTCTTGCATCACTGAAACGATGGCATCCGTGCCCACCAACCGCCCTATATCTTGTGCGTTGGGCGGCATCAAAGCGCGATCCGAATCAGCAGCGGAACCTCCGGTATAGCAAAGATCAAAATCATCTCCAAGCTCTCGCATGATAGGCGCAAGCAGGTCGACACCTTTACGTGCCATCCAGCCCCCGACGTAAAGCAATCGAAACGGCTTATGCAATTGTCGAGTAGAAGAGGGAATGAACTCATCGACGTTCACACCGTTATAAATTACCTCTATCCGCCGGTCTCGCAGCGTTTTGCGCGCCGTTTCAGCCGCAAAACGGCTGACCGCAACGACCCTGCCAGCTCGGTGCATCATGACGCGCTCAACGCGGCCGATCCAGCGGCGGTGATAAATCGAGCGCAACCGACCTTTATACGGCTCAAGATCTGGATGGTGAACTGAATGGTGCAAAGTGGCTACGACTGGCAAGCTTTTCGGGATAAAGCGTGAATGCAGCCAAGAATTGACGTGTACCACGTTGGCCCACGGCGGTGGCTTGGGTACCGGCACTGTCCAGGGTGCGTATTCGGCCCGTAGCGGCAGCCACGTGATTTCGGCACATAGGCTACGTTTTTGTAGCTCCCTGGCCAGTGTCTCGGTGAAAACATCGGTACCAGTGCCCGTGCGAACAGCGGGAAACCAAACGGCCGGTTCATGCTTCATGTTGGCCCCGCTCAATGCGGTAGATCAAGGTTGGGATGACGCGCTTCAGTGGCTTTAGCAGCGCAGCGGGCGTGACATGTAGCACTCGCGCGCCGATTGACCCGGGGCGTTCGATCTCGAACGTCGCGCGCCAGGCTTCGATGCAGAGGTTGCGATAGAGGAATCCTGCGGTAACAAGCATGCACTCGAGTTGTTCCAACTGCAGCGGCTCGCAATCGTAGAGCGTGCCCTTGCGCATCAGGCGCAGGTAAGGTGTGCGCCACGTGCGCGGCCACCAGCTCAGGAATTTCAGTCGATAGTGCGGCTCGGTGAGCATCCAGCGGTTGGGCACTGCAAGATAGCCGACACCCTCCGGCTTCAGTACACGATGGATTTCCGCAAGGTGTCGCTGTTGTGCGTCAACGTCACCCACGTGTTCGATGACGTGGTTGGTGAGAACGACATCAAAGCTGGCGTCACCGAACGGCAGTGCCACTCCGTGCACCTGCCGGTATGCATACCCTTCACTAACGAGCCGATTGTCCACCACGTCGACGGCCGTTACATCGCAGCGCAGCGATGGGTGTGTCGCGAACCAGTGCGCAATGCCGCCCGAACCGGTACCGATTTCGAGCAGGCGCATGGGCTGTGGACGGTGTTCAAGATCAAGCAAACGCGCGATCTTCTCCGCCTTCCAGTTGCGCGAGGGCAAGTCGAGCACAGCATGTGGCTGGCGTTGGAAAGTGGTGATGGACATGATGCGGCTAGCGTAGCGTATGCGCGCTTCTATGCCAGACCAAGCTGCCGCACGATCTGTGCGCCAAATTCTGGCCAGGCGAATTGGAGAGCGAATTCAATGCAGGGCGCGCGCAGGGCTTCACGCTGGTCGAGCGCGGTGATGACGGTATCGGCGAAAGCGGCGTAGTCACCGGGCTCGACAAGGTACCCCGATACGCCTTCGGCGACAGCGTCGATCACGCCGCCGGTGGCGAATGCGATGGTGGGCAGGCCGTGGGCCGCGGCCTCCACGGCGACCATGCCGAAGCCTTCGGGATCGCCGGGGATGTGGCGAATCGGGAACACGTGCAAGTCAGCTGACTGGTAGGCATCGAGCAGCTCCGCTTCCGGCAGTTTGCCAAAGAACCGAACGTGCCCGCCTACACCCGCCGCCTCGGCGGCGGTCTGGATGCTCGCCGGTGTCTGCGCTTCGGCATGCAACGCCTGCGAGGGCGCATCGCCGACGATCAGCAGCACGGCGTCTGGGTGCGCGGCGACTATGCGCGGCAGCGCACCGACAACGAATTCACGCAGACCCTTGCGTGCGGACAGACGGCCTACGGAGAGCAGGATGGGCCCGCTGCCGAGATTGTGCTGCGCGCGGAACTCTGCTGCACGCGGCTGTAGAAAGCTGGATTCCGGGTTCGGCCCTGCGGGCCGCCCCGGAATGACGACAGAAGAGTGCGTGGTGGATGACAGCACGTCCTCACGTGCGGCGGCTTGGGCACGCGTACCCTCGCCGCTGCCGTTCTGCGGGCCAGGCGCGGACTCATCTGGCAGGTCTACGCCCGGGTGCACGATTCCGATCCGATCGGCCTGCACGCCGATGTCGCTGCAAAGTCGTGCGGTAGCACGGCTGTTGGCGATCACGCGGTCGGCACCACGGATCGCTGGCAACCACAGCGCACGATAAACGGGATGCTTCACGGCGACGTCGAGTCCGTGGACGTACACGGCGATCTTGGCGCCGCATGCACGCGCTGCGGCACGCGCGATCGGTGCGGTGAGGCCGCTGCCGGCCAGCACCACATCCGGTTTCCATTGCCTGGCCTCGCGCCGTGCCAGCGCCCGCGCGCGCAGCAGGAATTTCCATAATGGTTTCAGCGGCGCCTCGCACACATCTATGCCACCAGGCGCCAGCGTGGCGGAGCCTTCCGGCCCTATCACGCGTATTTCGGCGGCCTTCGACAATTCGTCGGCCATGTGCCAGTTGAGCCGCTCCATGCCACCGACCAGCGGTGGAAGGTTCCGGGTAACCATGAGGATCCGGGTGGGACGTGCCTGGGTCATGGGCAGCGGCGTGCGGTTCGTTTGGCGACAACGATTGGCGGGGTCACCAGAGAAGCTCAACGCCAAACTGACGCAACGCACGATCCCGGCTGACCAGCGGCCATCGCTCGATTTGCGCCTGCGCGGCAAGCATGCGGTCGAACGGGTCGCCGTGGGGTTGCGGAAATCCGCCTGCCTTCATGGCGTGGGCATGGCTTATCGGAAGCCAACGCGCGCCCAGCCGTCTCGCCACATCGTCGATATCCGCGACGATCGGTGCTGCCGACGGCAGTTTGCCCAACCTGAACTTGGTGGCGATTTCCCATGCTGTGGCGGCGCTGACGACGATGTCGCTTGCGGGGTTTTCCAACAGTTTACGCGCCCTGGGCGAAAGCTGGCCGGGCTGCATGACAGCCCACAAGAACGCGTGGGTATCGAGCAGATAGCTCACTTGCCTTCCCAAGCCTTGAGTTCTTCCTCGGGCAAAGGGTCGAAGAACGCCGGGTCGAGCTTGCCCTTGATGAATCCCAGCGCTCGTTTGCGCACCGGCTTCAACGGCACCAGCCGCGCGTACGGCTTGCCGGCCTTGCCCAGCACGATTTCCTCGCCGGCATGGGCCTTGTCGAGCAGGCGCGACAGATGGGTCTTGGCTTCGTGGACGTTGATGATTTCGTTCATGCCCCGAAGGTTAGTCCACCAAGTGAACCAAGTCAAAGTCACGCATCGCGCCGATAGGTCAGCGACGTGATCTGCTCGGAAATCAGGCCGATCAGGAAGATGATCACGGCGGCGCTCCAGAGGGCCACACTGACGAGACTGAGGCGGTGGAATTCGAAGAAGGTGTACGCCCAATACGCCCAGCCGAGCACGAAGAACGCCACCGCCGTGGGTGCGAACAGTTTCAGCGGCGCGTACAAGGTGGCGATCTTGAAGATGATCAGCAGGAACCGCACGCCGTCGCGCAGCGGCTTGATGTGGCTGCGCCCGACGCGTTCGGCGGCCCGGATCGGCACGTAGGCGACCGGATAGGCGCTGCGGAAGAACGCCATGGTGGAGGTGGTCGGGTAACTGAAGCCGTTGGGCAGCAGGTGGACGAACTCGCGGAACTTGTCGGCGCGTGCGGCGCGAAAGCCCGAGGTGAGATCGTGGATCGGGTGGCCGGTCATCCGGGAGGCCAACCAGTTGTAGAAAGTGTTGGCGATGCCGCGCCCGACGCCGGCCTGGTCGCCCCAGCCGCGCGCGCCGACCACCATGTCGAAGCCTTCGTCGAGTTTGGCCAGCAGGCGCGCGACATCGGCCGGATCGTGCTGGCCGTCGGCATCCATGAACACCAGCACATCGCCATTCGCCGCGCGCGCGCCGCGCTTGATGGCCGCGCCATTGCCCATCGAGTACGGTGTGCCGACGCGCTTGACGCCGTGTTGCGCGCACAACGTGGCGGTGTCGTCGGTCGAGCCGTCGTCGGAGACGATGATCTCGGCACCGGGCTGCGCCGCGCGTAACCGGGGCAACAGTTCGGCGAGCGCGGCGGCTTCGTTCTTGGCCGGCAGGATGATGCTGAGCACGGAGGATTCCCTTGAGTCCGCGGCATCTTAGCGCATGCGATGACATCCCCCCGGCGCTACGCGCCGACCCCCTTCGCAAGCGAAGGGGGTGTCTTTCCTCCCCCTTCCGCAGGAAGGGGGATCGAGGGGGATGGCTTTCGGCTGCGACATCCCCCCGCGCCTTCGGCGCGACCCCCTTCGTACCGAAGGGGGTGGGCGTGAAGCTGCGACATCCGTCGGCACGCTCCATGCAGGGCTTCCTGGCAGAAACGTCGTGGCGAACTGCGACGCGCTTCTCGCCATGGCCTGCCAATACGCGGGGTTTTGCGCTACATTCAGCTTGCGATTCGGGGGCTTGGACGACCTTCATGGCAACACAGATGAACCCGGTGCCCAGCATGCCTGGCTTGACGGGCATTCCGCGCCGCCTGGCGATGGAGGGCGTGCTGACGGAGACCGACGCGCGCTCTGCGGTCGAAGACGCCGCCAAGCAGAAGCAGTCGGTCACCGCGTACCTGGTCGAAAACGGCATGGTGGACGGCCTGCGCATGGCGCAGGCGCTGTCGGCCGAGTTCGGCGTGCCGATGCTGGACATTTCCGCCATCGACGTCACCCAGTTGCCGATAGCGGAGCTTTCCGAGGAACTGATCGAGAAACACACCGCGCTGCCGCTGCTGAAACGCGGCAGCCGCCTGTTCGTGGGGGTGAAGGACCCGGCCAACCCGCGCGTGCTGGAAGAGATCAAGTTCCACACCAACTGCGCGATCGAGCCGATCCTGGTCGAAGCCGAACAGTTGAAGCGCGGCATCGAGCAGGCCCAGAACGCGCAGAGCATCAGCATCGGCGGCAACGACGACTCCGACGAGGGGCTGGAAGGGCTGACCCTCGGCGAGGACGACGATGGCAGCGCCGACAGCACGATGGCGGATGCCAACGGCATCGACGACACGCCGGTGGTGAAGTACGTCAACAAGATCCTGCTGGACGCGATCAAGCGCGGCGCCTCGGACATCCACTTCGAGCCCTACGAAACCAAGTACCGCGTGCGTCTGCGCATGGACGGCGTGTTGCGCGCGGTGTCCTCGCCGCCGCTGAAGCTGGCGCCGCGCATCTCCTCGCGCCTGAAGGTCATGGCACGCCTGGATATCGCCGAGCGCCGCGTGCCGCAGGACGGGCGCATGAAGTTGAACCTGTCCAAGACCAAATCGTTCGACTTCCGCGTCTCGACGCTGCCCACGCTGGGCGGCGAGAAGATCGTGCTGCGCATCCTGGATGCCGCCGCGGCCAAGCTGGGCATCGAAAAGCTCGGCTACGAGGAAGACCAGAAGGACATGTTCCTCGCGGCCATCGAGAAGCCCTACGGCATGGTGCTGGTGACCGGGCCGACCGGCTCGGGCAAGACGGTGTCGCTGTACACCGCGCTCAACATATTGAATACGGTCGGGCGCAACATCTCGACGGTGGAAGACCCGGTCGAAATCCGGGTCGAGGGCATCAATCAGGTGCAGCAAAGCGAAAAGCGCGGCATGACCTTCGCCGCCGCGCTGCGCTCGTTCCTGCGCCAGGATCCGGACGTGATCATGGTCGGTGAAATCCGCGACCTCGAAACCGCGGAGATCGCGGTGAAGGCGGCGCAAACCGGCCACATGGTGCTATCCACGCTGCACACCAACGACGCCTCCCAAACCATCACCCGCCTGATGAACATGGGCATCGCGCCCTACAACCTGACGTCATCGGTGTCGCTGGTGATCGCGCAGCGTCTCGCGCGGCGCCTGCACGAATGCAAGAAACCGATCGAGCTGCCCAAGGCCGCGCTGCTGGCCGAGGGCTTCACCGAGGAAGAAATCGACAAGGGCTTCACCCTGTACGATGCGGTCGGCTGTTCGGGCTGCAACGAGGGTTACAAGGGGCGCGTCGGCATCTATGAAGTGATGCCGATGACCGACGAAATCGGCAGGGCCATCCTGGAAGGCGGCAATGCCATGCAGATCGCCGAGGCCGCGCGCCACGCAGGCGTGCGCAACCTCAGGCGTTCGGCACTGATGAAGGTGAAGCAGGGCGTTACCAGCCTTGCGGAGATCAACCGCGTCACCAAGGATTAGTAGTGTGGTGTCCCGGAAGAGTCTTTTACGTCGTCATTCCGGGGCTCGCGCCGGCTCTGCAGGTGCGAGAACCCGGAATCCAGCTTCCCTGCCAAGTGGAGCAAAGGCTGGATTCCGGGTTCTGCCCGCAAACAGCGCGGGCAGCCCCGGAATGACGAACCAAGCAGGAAGTCGATCAAGAAAGACATAGGCTCCCGTGTCTTGGGAGCGCAGCAGCAAATCAATGGGGAATTGACTCATGGCCACCGCAACCGTTGCAGCAAAATCCAACGCCAACCTCGGCGCCGCCCGTGCCGCGGTCAAGCAATTGACCGTGTACGAATGGACCGCGCTGGACAAGCGCGGCGTCAAGATGAAGGGCGAGATGCAGGCCCGCAACGCCAGCCTGGTCAAGGCCGAGCTGCGCCGCCAGGGCATGAACCCGCAGGCGGTGAAGGAAAAACCCAAGCCGCTGTTCGGTTCGGCGGGTTCCCGCGTCAAGCCGCGCGACGTGGCCATCTTCAGCCGCCAGATCGCGACGATGATGGCGGCCGGCGTGCCGATGGTGCAGGCCTTCGAGATCATCGCCGGCGGCCAGCGCAACGTGCGCTTCAAGAACATGCTGACCGACGTCAAGCAGAACATCGAAGGCGGCGCCTCGCTGCACGAGGCGATGGCGAAATACCCGGTGCAGTTCGACGAGCTGTACCGCAACCTGGTGCGCGCGGGTGAATCGGCGGGCGTGCTCGACACGGTGCTCGACACGGTCGCCACCTACAAGGAGCGCATCGAGAGCATCAAGGGCAAGATCAAGAAGGCGCTGTTCTACCCCGCGATGGTGATGGCGGTCGCGTTCACGGTGATGCTGATCCTGCTGGTGTTCGTGGTGCCGGTGTTCCAGAACGTGTTCAAGAGCGCGGGCGTGGCGCTGCCGGCGTTCACCCAGATGGTGGTGTCGCTGTCGGAATTCATGCAGCACTTCTGGCTGCCGTTCCTCGCGGTGGTCATCATCGCGATCGTGGCCATCATCATGGCCTACAAGCGTTCGGAAAAGATGCAGCACACCGTCGACAAGCTGTCGCTGAAGATTCCGATCGTCGGCAACATCCTGCGTCAATCCGCGATCGCGCGTTTCGCGCGTACCCTGGGCGTCACCTTCCACGCCGGCGTGCCGCTGGTGGAAGCGCTGGATTCGGTGTCGGGCGCCACCGGCAGCGCGGTGTACGGGCAGGCCATCCGCAAGATGCGCGACGACGTCGCGGTGGGCCACCAGTTGCACCTTGCGATGAGCCAGACCAGCCTGTTCCCGAACATGGTCACCCAGATGGTGTCGATCGGCGAGGAATCCGGCGCGCTCGACAAGATGCTGTTCAAGGTCGCCGAGTTCTTCGAGGAAGAAGTCAGCAACGCGGTGGATACCCTGTCCACCCTGCTGGAACCGTTGATCATGGTGATCATCGGCATCCTGGTCGGCGGCATGGTGATCGCGCTGTACCTGCCGATCTTCAAGCTGGCCGGCACGTTCTGATGACTTGCGGCGATCGCGCGCAGGCGCGCTCCTACAAACGCCGCTGTAGGAGCCGGCCTGCCGGCGACCGCGGCGCGCACGATGCCTGACCTTCCAATCGCCTTCTGGATCGCCGCGGCCGGCGTGCTCGGCGTGATCGTGGGCAGCTTCCTCAACGTCGTGATCCTGCGCCTGCCGGCGCGGATGGAATGGTTCTGGAAGCGCGACGCGCGCGAGATGCTGGAATTGCCCGGCGATGCCGAACCCGCGCCACCCGACCTGGTTCGCAAGGGCTCGCATTGCCCGGATTGCAAGCACCCGCTGGCGGCGTGGGACAACATCCCGCTGCTGTCGTGGCTGCTGCTGCGCGGCCATTGCCGTTACTGCAAGGCGCCGATTTCGATCCAGTATCCGCTGGTCGAACTGCTGTGCGGCGTCGCCAGTGCGATCGTGGTGTGGCATTTTGGCTCCTCGTGGCAAGCCGCCGCGGCGTTGCTGTGCACCTGGATGCTCGTTGCCGCGGCCGGCATCGACTTCCGCACGCAACTGCTGCCCGACTCACTGACCCTGCCGCTGCTGTGGCTGGGGCTGCTGGTGTCATTGGTGCCATTGTTCGCGACGACGCGTGATGCGGTGATCGGCGCCGCGATCGGCTACCTCGCGCTGTGGTCGGTGTACTGGTTGTTCAAGCTCGCGACCGGCAAGGAAGGCATGGGTTACGGCGACTTCAAGCTGTTCGCCGCGGCCGGCGCGTGGCTCGGCTGGACCGCGCTGCTGCCCGTCATCATCATCGCGGCGCTGTCGGGCGCGATCATCGGCAGCGTGATGTTGTTCGCGCGTGGACAGGATCGCTCGGTGCCGTTCGCGTTCGGGCCGTTCCTCGCGATCGCGATGTGGGTCTGGCTGATCTGGGGCGAGCCTATCCTCGCGGCGTACATGCATCTCACGGGGCTACGTTAAGCCGGCGATGGATAACCTGCCAAACTTGGCAACGTGCGCCATCCATCCTGCTCCTCCGCCACCCACCCATGACCGAATTCCCCGTGCGCCGCGCGCTCGCCGCAACGTTCATCGCGTTGCTGATCGCGCTTGCGATGCTGCCCAACCTGGTATGGCTGGCGCACGACACCACAGGCAGCGTGTGGGTCGCGGCGCTGGTGCTGCCGCTGGCGTTGCTGGCTTTGCTGTTCGCATTCCTGGGACGCTGGCCATGGCTGGCCTGCCTGCTGCTGGCGCCGTTCGCGTTGCTGGCGCCGCTGGAAACGTTCTACATCGCGCAATACCACCACCCGACTTCGGCGCAGATCATCGCGACGATCGTCGCGACCAACCCGCTGGAAGCGCGCGAATATTTCGGCCGCGTGCTTGTGCCGCTTGCGATCGTGTTGCTGGCCGGACTGGCACTCGCATTGCTCGCAGCGTGGCTGAGCTTCCGCGCGCGGCTGCGCTGGCGCGGGGCTTCACGCATCGGCGTTTTCTGTGCGGGCATCCTGGCCCTGCTGATCCCGCTGGGTGCCGGCTATGCGGCGTCACGTCATGCAGTTGCCAGCGCATCGGAATCGGCCTCGGCCTCGGCACCGCTGCGCGATTACGGCGACTCGATCAAGCAGGGTTTCCCGTTCGGGGTGATCCCGCGCGTGGTCGAATACCGCAACGAGTGGGACGGGATGCGCGCGGAAGCGGCGCAATTCAAATCCTTCAGCTTCCATGCCCGCCGCGTCGGGCCGCCCCTGCACCAGCGGCAGGTGTACGTGCTGGTGATCGGCGAAAGCAGCCGGCGCGCGGACTGGCAATTGTTCGGTTACGACCGGCCGACCAATCCGGAACTGTCGAAGTTGCAAAACCTGGTGCCGATCCGGCGCTTCATCACCAGCTGGCCGGAATCGATCGCGGCGATCCCGATGATCCTGACCCGCCGCAAGCCAATCATGGCCTGGGATGCGCCGTGGCACGAGGCCTCGGTCCTGCGCGCTATGGCCGAAGCCGGTTACGAGACGTACTGGATTTCCAACCAGCAGGCGATCGGCGAGTTCGATTCGCCGGTGTCGATGTACGCCTATGAGGCCCAACACGTGGAATGGTTGAACCACGCCTCGTGGACCGCGCCGGGCAGCTACGACGAGGACTTGATCCAGCCGCTGAAGGATGCGTTGCACGCCTCCAACCACGACCTGTTCATCGTGTTGCACATGATGGGCAGCCACGTGAAATACGACTATCGCTACCCGCCATCCTTCACGCACTTCAAACCCACCCAGGTTTCGCCGCCGGGCGAGGGCAGCACCATCGAGCGAGCGCGCAACAGCTACGACAACACCATCCTGTACACCGATCACGTGCTGGCGCAGGTGATCGGCGTGTTGAAAGCCAGCGGTGCGGTGACTGCGTTGTGGTACGAGTCCGACCACGGCGAGTTGATCCCGACACCCACCTGCGACAAGGAAGGCCACGGCGTCGGCACCAAGCCCGAGTACGAAATTCCCGCGCTGTTCTGGTATTCGGATGCGTACCAGCAGGATTTCCCGCAGCGCGTCGCGGCCTTGAAGTCGAACGCCGACAAGCGCACGCTTTCCGCCGATACCTTCGAATCGCTGATCGACATGGCCGGCGTCACTTTCCCCAGCCACGACGAATCCTGGAGCCTGTTCAGCCCGGACTGGCGCTACCACACGCGCTGGGTCGCCCAGACACGCCACATCGATTTCGACACCGCGCGCTTCGGCAAGGATTGCCAGCGGGTGTTGCCGGGCAAAAAACCGGGGTCAGAGTCGCGTTTCGTGCCAGGCGGTACGCAGGCGGAGCCACAGTCTTGAAACGCGGCTCTGACCCCCCGACGCACTACGTTGTTGCGCTGACCGGCGGCGTGGCGTCGGGCAAGAGCGCCGTGGCGCGGCGCTTTGAAGATATGGGCGTGCGAGTGTACGACGCCGATGTCGCGGCACGCGAAGTGGTGGCACCGCGCGAGCCCGCGCTCGCGGAAATCGAATTCGTATTCGGGGCCGGTGTGCTGAATACAGACGGCACGTTGAACCGCCGCGCGATGCGCGAACGGGTGTTTGCCGATCCCGTGGCGCGCGCCAAGCTGGAGAAAATCATCCACCCGCGCGTGCGCGCATGGCTGCGCCGACGCGTCGGCATGGATCGTGGGCCGTACTGCCTGCTGGCGATTCCGTTGCTGGTGGAAAACCGCACCGACTATGCCTGGGTGGATCGCGTGCTGCTGGTGGACGCGCCGGAAGCGTCGCAGATCGAACGCCTGATGCGGCGCGACGGCATTACACGCTCAGCCGCGCAGCAAATGCTGGATGCTCAGGCAACGCGCGCCGCACGACTCGCGATTGCCGATGACGTGATCGTCAACGATGGCGCGGAATCCGCGCTGGATGCGCAGGTGGCGGCGCTGCATGCGCGATATCTTGCATCTGCCGCGGCACGCTTTTCGTAGGAGCCGGCCAGCCGGCGACAGTGGGGTTTCAAGCCGCGTTGTGACATCCATCGCGCGCAGGCGCGCTCCTACGAGCAGATTTGGAACGCCCGAATTCCCGCCACGCCTTGCGCGCCCGCGGCACGCGCGCGCGCCAGATCATCCGGCCCGACGCCGCCCAGTGCGTAAACCGGCAGGCGCGCAGCGGCGGCGAGTTGCGCGAAACGCTCCCAGCCCAAGGGATGCGCATCGGGGTGCGAGGCCGTCGCACACACGGGCGAGAGGGTTGCGAAATCAACGCCCAACCGCGCCGCGAGTTCCAGTTCTTCCGCGTCGTGGCAGGACGCGCCTACCCACGCATTGCACGGCAATGGACGCGCATCCAGTTCATGCAACTGCGCGGCTTTTAGGTGCACGCCTACACCGAGCTCGCGCGCGAGTTCGACATCGTGGTTGATCAGCATCGATTCGCGCAATGCGGGGTGTATGTCCCATGCGTCCTGCGCAACGCGCCTGGTGTCTTCGCGACTCGTTTCGGGCATTCTCAGTTGCCACAGTACGGGCGTGGCTGCGCCCCCCTCACCCCCAAGCAACGCAGCCACTTGAGGGAGAGGGGGACAAGCGGAAATGACGTAATACGGCGGCAATCGCAATGCCGTCACGATCGGCGCATCAGCCGCAGGCATGGTGGCGACATCCATGTCGCGCACCGCCACCCAGCGCAGCGGGTGCCCTTCACGCGCATGCGGTTCGCCGCGCCATGCGGTGACGCGCCACGCGTGCAGATGTACCGTTTTTTCCGGGTAATGCCACGGCAGGGAAATCAGCGGCTCGGCCGTGAGCACCTCGATACCGAGTTCCTCGGCGAGCTCACGGAGCAAGGCCTGCCTGCCCGTTTCGCCCGGTTCGAGCTTGCCGCCCGGAAACTCCCACAGCCCCGCGAGATGCTTGCCCGGCAGGCGCTGCATCAGCAACACGCGGCCTTGCGGATCGGCGAGGATGCCGGCTGCGACCTCAATCATCGACGCGCGTAATCGACAAAATCGAAGGCGAACGCGTGCTTAGCATCCGCTGGATGATGCTCACGCGCGGTTTCGCGCCATTCGTCGCGGTCGAACGCCGGAAAGAAAGTGTCGGCGTCCGGCGTCGCGCTATCGATTTCGGTGAGATGCATGCGCGTCGCGTGCGGCAAGGCCAGCGCGTAGACCTCGCCGCCGCCGATCACGCACAACTCGCTCCCGTTGGCATGGACGATCGCCTCATCCAGCGAATGCACGACGTCTTGGCGCTCGAACGGCGCGCTGTTCGAGCGCGTCAGCACCAGGTTCGCCCGCCCCGGCAACGGGCGCCCGATCGCCAGCGCGGTCCTGCGGCCCATCAGGACGGGCTTGCCCAAGGTAAGTGCCTTGAAGCGCTTCAGGTCATCGGACAAGTGCCACGGCATCGCGCCATTGCGGCCGATGGCACGATTGCGGTCGAGCGCGGCGATGAGAGTGATCACGCCTCACCCTGCCTCGCACAACGACATCCCCCCGCGCCTGCGGCGCGACCCCCTTCCCTTGGAAGGGGGTGTTTTCCTTCCCCCTTCCGAAGGAAGGGGGATCGAGGGGGATGGCTCTTGAACCTCACACCGCCACCGGCGCCTTGATCGCGGGCCACGGATCGTAATCGACCACGTGGATGTCTTCGAAGCGGAAGTCGAACAGCGAGCACACGTCCGGATTCAACACCAGCTTGGGCAACGCGCGCGGGGTGCGGGTCAACTGTTCGCGCGCCTGCTCGACGTGGTTGGAATACAGGTGCAGGTCGCCGAAGGTGTGCACGTAATCGCCGCGCTCCAGGCCGCACACCTGCGCGACCATGCAGGTCAGCAGCGCGTAGCTCGCGATGTTGAACGGCACGCCAAGGAAAATATCCGCCGAGCGCTGGTAGAGCTGGCAGGAAAGTTTTCCGTTGGCGACATAGAACTGGAACAGCGCGTGGCAAGGCGACAGCGCCATCTTGTCCAGTTCACCCACGTTCCAGGCCGACACGATCATCCGGCGCGAATCGGGGTCGTGCTTGACCTGCTCGATTACCCGCGCGATCTGGTCGATCGTGCGTCCGTCCGGCGCCGGCCATGCGCGCCATTGCCGGCCGTAGATCGGCCCGAGGTCGCCGTTGGCATCCGCCCACTCGTCCCAGATGCTGACGCCATGCTCGTTGAGATACTTGACGTTGGTGTCGCCGCGCAGGAACCACAGCAGCTCGTGCACGATGGATTTGACGTGCAGTTTCTTGGTGGTGAGCAGCGGAAATCCCTTGGCCAGGTCCATGCGGATCTGACGGCCAAACACCGAGCGCGTGCCGGTGCCGGTGCGGTCGCCCTTGATGGCGCCGTTTTCCAGCACGTCGCGCAGGAGGTCGAGGTAGAGCTGCATGGAGCGGGACTCGGGACTCGTGACTCAGGACTCGAGAATCATAGCAGTCGCATATTGCGTCCTCCCCCCCTTCGCTTGCGAAGGGCGGAGCGAAGCGAACGCGCGCGCAGCGCGAGAGGGGGATGGCTTTTCGCCGGACAACATCCCTCCGATGCTTGCGCATCGACCCCCTTCCTTTGGAAGGGGGTGACAGGGGGATGGCTCTTGCGACATTCAGCCACGGTTCGGGTAGTCTTGGCCGATTACCTGTCAACAGGGGCGCCTCCCGAACATGAACTCCGCAACGCCCGCCGTCTCCAAGACCCGTTCGTTCTCCACCGTGTTCCTGATCGAGATGTGGGAGCGCTTCGGCTATTACGGCATGCAGGTGTTGATCGTGTACTACATGATCCAGCGCCTCGGTTTCCAGGACTCCCGCGCCAACCTGACCTGGGGCGCGGCGGCGGCGCTGATCTACGTGTCGCCCGCGATCGGCGGCTGGGTCGGCGACAAGTTCTTCGGCACCCGCCACACCATGCTGCTCGGTGCCTGCGTGTTGACGGTCGGCTACGCGCTGATGGCGGTGCCGGTGTCCGATCCCTTCGTGCTGTTCATCGCCTTGGGCGTGATCGTGGTCGGCAACGGCCTGTTCAAAGCCAACGCCGGCAACCTCGTGCGCAAGATCTACGAAGACGACGACAGCAAGATCGACGCGGCTTTCACGATCTACTACATGGCGGTGAACATCGGCTCCACGTTCTCGATGATCCTGACCCCGATCATCAAGAACTATTTCAATGCGCCGTTCCACGGCCAGATGACCTGGCTGTTCGGCGCCAACGCGCACCTCTATTTCGGCGGCAACCTTGGCTGGCACGTGGCCTTCCTGGTGTGCTGCGTGGGCCTGCTGGTCGGCCTTGGCAACTACCTGGTGATGCGCCACACCCTGAACTTCATCGGTTCCGAGCCCGACCATCACCCGATGAAACTGTGGAAGCTCGCGGCGGTGATCGTGGGCGGCATCGCGGTGGCGATCATCTCGGCTTTCATCCTCAACTACGAGGCCGTCGCGCAGGCGTTCGTGATCGCCGCGGCCATTTGCGTGCTGGGCATCTTCGGGTGGCTGATCGCCAAAAGCCACCCTTCGGAGAAGCCCGGCATCACCATCTCGCTGATCCTGGTGGTGGAAACCATCGTGTACTTCATCTTCTACCAGCAGATGCCGACCTCGCTGAACCTGTTCGCCTTGCACAATGTCGATCCCGCTTTCCGCCTGTTCGGCATGCATCTGTTCAACTGGGATCCCGCGCAATTCCAGTCGCTCGATCCGATCTGGATCTTCATCCTCAGCCCGATCCTCGCAGCCATCTACACGAGCTTCGCCAAGCACGGGAAAGATCTCTCGATCTCGACCAAGTTCGTACTCGGATTCGTGGTGGTGGGACTCGGCTTCTTCGTGTTCGGGGCCGCCGGCCACTTCACCACCTCGCCCGGCCAAACCGACCAGTGGGTGATGATCTGGGGTTACGGCCTGACTTCGCTGGGCGAACTGCTGATCAGCGGCCTGGGCCTCGCCTTCATCGCACGCTACGTGCCCTCACGCATGGGCGGCTTCATGATGGGCGCGTACTTCGTCGGGGTGGGCATCGCGATGTATCTGGGCGGACTGGTCGCGAATTTCGCAAGCACCCCGAGTGCCGGTACCAGCGCGGTGCAGATGCTGCCGATCTATACCCGGCTGTTCAATTGGCTGGGCGTGGTCAGCCTCATCATCGCGGTACTCGCCCTGGCGGTCTTGCCGGTGCTGCGCCGGCTGGAAACCAGGCATGCGGCGCAGGCCCACTCCGCTTCGGTGTGACAGGATCGCCTGTCCTGTCACCCGCCGGGCGGCAACGCACGACCCTGCCAAAAGGCATACACGCCACGCCCATGCCGAACGGCAGGGGCGAGCGGGTGCCTGATCGGTTAATTTAAAGCCTCCGCATGACCCGTGCCCGGCGAACCCCCTGCCGCGGGCACGGTCGAATGGATGTTTTGAAATCTGGACAGCACCCGCATGTCGCGAACGAAATGGATCCTGACGGTCATAGGCATCGTCATCGTGGCACTGATCCTGTGGCGCATTTTCTCGGGCCACGGCAAGGCGCAGGGCCCAGGTGACTTCGGCGCCAACGCCCCTGTTCCGGTCACGGTGGTGCCCGCGGCCGACCAGAACGTTCCCGTCTACGTGACCGGCACCGGCACGGTCACCCCCATCAACAGCGTGAACGTGCAGCCGCAGGTCGGCGGCACGCTGCTGAAACTGGACTTCGTCGAAGGCAAACCCGTGACCGCCGGGCAGTTGCTGGCGCAGATCGATCCGCGCACCTTGCAGGCCCAGCTCGACCAGGCCATCGGCAAGCGCAACCAGGACCAGACCCAGCTCGCGACCGCGGTCGCCAACCTGGAACGTTCGGAGAACCCCAAGTACGCACCATACGTCGCCCAGATCGACAAGATCACGCAGGCGAACACCGTCGCGCAATACAAGGCGGCCGTGGCGGCCGACAATGCCGCCATCGACAGCACCAAGGTGCAACTCGGTTTCACGCGCATCACCTCGCCCATCGACGGCGTGGTCGGCATCCGCCAGGTGACACCCGGCAACGTCGTGACCACGAGCACCACCATCGTCACCGTGGTGCAGATGCATCCGATCGACGTGCTGTTCACCCTTCCGGGCAAGTATCTCGACGAGGTGCGTAACGCCCAGCAGAAGGCGCCACTCAAGGTCGCGATCCTGGACGCCAACGGCAACGTGGTCGAAGCCGATGGCACGCTCAAGGTGATCGGCAACCAGATCGATGCCGATACCAATACCTTCCAGCTCAAGGCAGAGTTCCCGAACGCCAACAACCAACTTTTCCCGGGCCAGTACGCCAATACCCGCGTCGAGGTCAGCATCGACTCCAATGCGTTGGTGGTGCCGACCGCGGCGGTGCAGCGCGGCCCGAACGGCGATTACGTGTGGCTGATCACCGACAAGCCACCGCCCGGCAGCAGCGCGTCGCCGGACAGCAGTGACAAGACCGGCCGCGGCAGACGCTCTGCCCGAAAAGACGCCCCCAACAGCAGCGCGGCCGACAACAAGCCCGCCAAATACGTGACGATGCAGGCGGTCACTACCGGCGGTGAAGCCGGCGACACCGGCCTGATCGTCACCAAGGGCCTGAAAACGGGCGACCTCGTGGTCACCGCGGGCCAGTTCCGCCTGAAGCAAGGCAGCAAGGTCACGCCGATGAAGCCGGGCGAGATTCCCCCACCGCCGACCACCGCGCAGATCAAGGCGGCGATGTCGAGCGGCGGGCGTGGTGGGCGGCATTGATGCGACACCCCCTTCCAACGGAAGGGGGTCGATACGTCTGGCAACACCAGGCGTATCGGGGGGATGTGATCGTCACTCGCAATGAAAAGCCATCCCCCTCGGTACCCCTTCGTTCCGAAGGGGGGAAGAGAATCCCACCCCCTTCGGGACGAAGGGGGTCGCCGCGCAGCGGCGGGGGGATGCCAGCCGCCAACGAATCGCGATCTGATCGCTGACACGCCATGGGTTTTTCCAGCATCTTCATCCGCCGTCCGATCGCCACGTCGCTGCTGATGGCGGCGGTGTTGCTGCTCGGCATCATCGGTTACAAGGCGTTGCCGGTTTCCGCCCTGCCCGAAATCGAAGCCCCCAGCCTGGTGGTGACGACGCAATATCCGGGCGCCAGCGCGACCACCATCGCGACGCTGGTTACGACGCCGCTCGAACAGCAGCTCGGACAGATCTCCGGCCTCACGATGATGAGTTCGAACAGCGCCGCCGGGCTGTCGACCATCACCCTGCAGTTCGCGATGAACACCAACCTCGACGTCGCGGCGCAGGACGTGCAGTCGGCGTTGCGCACCGCGCGCCTGCCCAACAGCCTGCCCTATCCGCCCGTCTACAAACGCGTCAATCCCGCCGACGCGCCGATCCTGACCCTCGCGCTCACGTCGAACACGGTGCCGCTGCGCGACGTCAACAACTACGCCGATTCGATCCTGGCGCAGCGGCTGGCGCAGGTGCCAGGCGTGGGCCTGGTGTCGATCGCCGGCAACGTGCGCCCGGCGATCCGCGTGCAGGTCGATCCCGGCAAACTCTCCAGCCTCGGCCTCACCATGGAGGACGTGCGCAGCGCGCTCACCCAGGCCAACGTCAACGCCGCCAAGGGTTCCTTGAACGGCGCGGTGCAGACCTACGAGATCGGCACCAACGACCAGTTGCAGAGCGCGCAGCAGTACGCCAACACCATCATCTCCTACAAGAACGGCGCGCCGGTCAGACTCTCCGACGTCGCCGACGTGGTCGAGGGCGTCGAGAACGACCAGCTCGCCGCGTGGGCCAACGGCAAGCCGGCGGTGCTGCTGGACATCCGTCGCCAACCCGGCGCCAACATCATCAAGACCGTCGACCAGATCGAGCAGACCCTGCCGAGCCTGCGCGCGGTGCTGCCGGCCGGCATCAAGCTTTCGGTGTTCGCCGATCGCACGGTCACCATCCGCGCGTCGGTGCGTGACGTCGAGCTGACGCTGCTTATCGCCGTGGCGCTGGTGGTCGCGGTGATCTTCGTGTTCCTGCGCCGGCTGTGGGCCACGCTGATCCCGGCGGTCGCGGTGCCGCTGTCGCTGATGGGCACCTTCGCGATCATGGCATTCGCGGGGTTCTCGCTGGACAACCTGTCGCTGATGGCGCTGACCGTCGCCACCGGCTTCGTGGTGGACGACGCGATCGTGATGATCGAGAACATCGTGCGCTACCTCGAGGCCGGCAAGAGCGGGCGCGACGCCGCCGAGACAGGCTCACGCGAGATCGGCTTCACGGTGTTGTCGCTGACGGTTTCCCTGATCGCGGTGTTCCTGCCGCTGCTGTTGATGCCGGGCGTGACCGGACGGCTGTTCCACGAATTCGCGTGGGTGCTGACCTTCGCGGTCGCGATCTCGATGGGCGTGTCGTTGACGCTGACGCCGATGATGTGCGCCTACCTGCTGAAACAGGGCTCGCTGCCGGCCGGCGACGAGGCGGCGCTCGAACAGCGGCGGGGTTTCTACGCGAAGATGCTGGGATGGTACGAATCCAGCCTGGACTGGGTGCTGGCGCATCGCCGCACCACCATGCTGGTCGCGGCGGCCTCGGTCGCGGTGACCGTGCTGCTGTACATCGCGATCCCCAAGGATCTGCTGCCGGAACAGGACACCGGCCTGATCACCGGGGTGGTGCAGGCCGACAACGACATCGCGTTTCCGGCGATGTCGAAAAACATCCAGGCCGTGACCGCGGCGCTGCGGCGCGATCCGGCGGTCGCGGGCGTCGCGTCCTTCATTGGCGCCGGCACCATCAACCCGACCTTGAACCAGGGTCAGGTCAGCATCGTGCTGAAACCGCGCGGCCAGCGCGGCAGCCTGGATCAGGTCGTGGCCAGCCTGCAGAAGGACGTCGCCGACATTCCCGGCGTGCAACTGTTCCTGAAACCGGTGCAGGACATCACCCTCGACACCACCGTGGCGCCCACGCAATACCAGTACGCGATTTCCGAGGTCAGCTCCAGCGATCTCGCGATCTATGCGCGGCAGATGGTGCAGGCGGTGAAGCAATTGCCGGAACTGGCCGACGTCTCCAACAACCTGTCGATGAACGGTCGTGCGCTGAAGCTCGACATCAACCGCACCGAAGCCAGTCGCCTCGGCGTGCCGGTGCAGACCATCGATGACACCCTGTACGACGCCTACGGCCAGCGCCAGATCTCGACCATCTTCACCCAGCAGAACCAGTATCGGGTGATCCTGGAAGTGCAACCGCAGTTCCGCAACCGCGCCGACCTGATGAACCTGTTGCGGGTGCGCTCGAACGGCGCCAGCGGCGCGCTGACCGGCAGCAACGCCACCAGCCTCGGCCAGCTCACCTCGTCCAACTCGTCGACCGCGACCGGCATCGGGCAATCCAACATCGGCATCCAGCTCGGCGGCGGCAGCACCGTGCCGCTTTCGACCTTGGCGACCGCCACCGTCACCGAAGCGCCGCTGGTGATCGCGCACCAGAACCAGTTGCCGGCGGTGATCATCTCGTTCAACGTCGCGCCGGGCTACTCGCTGTCGCAGGCCGTGAACGCGATCAACGCCACGGCAGCGTCCTTGCACTTCCCGCCGCAGGTGCGCGCCGGCTTCATCGGTACCGCCGCGGAGTTTTCGTCATCGCTGGGCAACGAGGCGCTGCTGTTGCTGGCCGCCATCATCGTGATTTACATCGTGCTGGGCGTGCTGTACGAAAGCTACATCCACCCGCTGACGATCCTCTCGACCCTGCCGCCGGCCGGCGTCGGCGCGCTGCTGGCGCTGATGCTGTTCGGCATGCCGCTGTCGGTGGACGGCATCGTCGGCATCGTGCTGCTGATCGGCATCGTCAAGAAGAACGCGATCATGATGATCGACTTCGCGATCACCGCGCAGCGCCGCGGCATGAGCCCGCACGACGCGATCCGGCGCGCCTGCCTGCTGCGCTTCCGCCCGATCATGATGACCACCTTCGCCGCGCTGTTCGGTGCGCTGCCGCTGGCGCTCGGCAACGGCATCGGCTCGGAACTGCGCCGCCCGCTGGGCGTGGCGATCGTCGGCGGTTTGCTGCTTTCACAACTGGTGACGCTGTACACCACCCCGGTGATTTACCTGTACATGGAACGCTTCAACGACTGGCTGCAGGAACGGCTGGGGCGGCATCGCGCCGAGCTGGCTTCCGAGAGTGGGAAATGAAACGCGCGTGGTATGACATTCCCCCGTGCCTGCGGCGCCTGCATCCCCCCGCGCCTGCGGCGCGACCCCCTTCGTTCCGAAGGGGGTGGAATTTTCTTCCGCCTTCCGCAGAAAGGGCGGAGCGAATGCGAACGCGCGCGCAGCGCGACGAGGGGGATGGCTTTTCGTCCTGTACCCGGTACCCGGTCTCCGGTCCCTGCCTGCCGTGAACATCTCCGCGCCCTTCATCAAGCGTCCGATCGGCACCTCGCTGCTGGCGGCCGGTGTGCTTGCGATCGGCATCCTGTGTTACACGATGCTCGGGATCAGTGCGCTGCCGCAGTTGTCGTTCCCGGCGATCTGGGTGTCGGCCAGCGAGCCCGGCGCCAGCGCCACCACGATGGCGGCCACGGTGGCCGCGCCGCTGGAACGACACCTCGGCCAGATTCCCGGCATCGACATGATGAATTCGCGCAGCTCCGACGGCAGCGCGGTGGTCATCATGTTCTTCGATTCGGGCGTTGACATCGATTCCGCCGCGCAGCAGGTCGATGCCGCGATCAACGCCGCGGTACCCGACCTGCCTTCGGGCCTCGCGATGCCGCAGTGGCACAAGGCCAACCCGAACGACGACCCGGTGATCGAACTGGCGCTGACCTCCGACACCCAGCCGATGTCGGACCTCTACGACGCCGCCAACACGCTTTTGAGCCCGCGTCTGTCGCAATTGCCGGGCGTCGCGTCGGTGGACGTGTCGGGCAGCGCGCAGCCGGGCGTGCGCATCGAGGTGGATCTGCACAAGCTGGAAGCGCTGGGGCTTTCCACCAACAACATCCGCAACGCCATCACCGCGGCCAACGTCACCTCGCCGCAAGGCTTCCTGACCAACGGCAACATCGCCACCGCGATCACCGCCAACGACCAACTGCACACGCCGCAGGATTTCGCCAACCTGGTGATCGCGATCCACAACGGCACGCCGGTGTTCCTGCGTGACGTCGCCCACGTTTACCAGGGTGCGCAGGATCAGTTCCAGGCCGCGTATTTCAACGGCAAGCGCTCGATCCAGTTGCAGGTTTTCAAGCGCCCGGACGCGAACGTGATCAAGACCGTCGATGGCGTCAAGGCCGAGCTGCCAGGCCTGCGCAACCTGCTGCCTCCGGGCACCCAGTTGACGCCCTACTTCGACGGCACCAATACCATCCGCGACTCGGTCAACGACGTGCAGATCACGCTGTTGATCAGCCTGGCGATGGTGATCCTGACCATGGCGGTGTTCCTGCGCCGGCTCGCGCCCACGCTGATCGCGTCGGCGGCGGTGCCGTTGTCGCTGTGCGGTGCATTCATCGTGATGTACGCGATGAATTACACGCTGGACAATTTGTCTTTGCTGGCGCTGGTGATCGCGCTGACCTTCGTGGTGGACGACGCGATCGTGGTGATCGAGAACATCATCCGCCACCTCGACGAGGGCAAGACGCGGATGCAGGCCGCGCTCGAAGGCGCCCGGGAAATCGGCTTCACCATTGTCGCGATCACCGCATCGCTGATCGCCGTGTTCAGCCCGATCCTGTTCGCGCCGGGCATGCTGGGCGTGTTCTTCCGCGAGTTCACGGTCACCGTGGTCGCGGCCATTTTCGTGTCGATGCTGGTGTCGCTGACCCTGACGCCATCGCTGTGCGGCCGGTTCCTGCGCCACCATGCGACTACCGAGCAGGGCCCCTCGAAACTCTCGCGCGCGCTCGATCGTTTCCACGCCATCATGCTGGCCGTCTACACGCGCACGCTCGACTGGACCCTGCACAAGCACCCGAAACTGATGGCGTGGTCGCCACTGATCCTGCTGGCGCTCACCATCTTCCTGTTCACCAAGGTATCCGCCACCAACTTCCCGCCACAGGATTCGGGCCTGATCTGGGGCCGCGCCAGCGGCAGCACCACGATGTCGTTCACCGACCTCGAGGCCCGCACCAAGACCCTGATGCAGATGATTCGCTCCGACCCCGCGGTGGAATACGTCGGCGCATCGATCGGCACCGGCCGGCGCGGGCCCAGCGGCTGGTTCAGCATCCAGTTGAAACCGAAGAGCGATGGCCGCAAGGATTCGACCCAGCAGGTGGTCGCGCGGCTGTCGGCCAAGGCCGCGCAATACCCCGACCTCGACGTGCGCTTCCGGCCGCACGAGGATCTGCCCAGCGGCAGCGGCGGCACCAGCCAGGGTGCCCAGTACAGCGTGAACCTGCAGGGCAACAGCGCTACCGAACTCGAGGAATGGCTGCCGAAACTGCAGGCGCAGTTGCAGAAGAACCCGTCGTTCCGCGACGTCGGCACCGACCTCGACGACGGCGCGCTGCTGCAGAACATGGTGGTCGACCGCGCCAAGGCTTCCGCGCTCGGCGTTTCGATGGCGGCCGTGGACGACGCGCTCTACAACGCCTTCGGGCAGCGCCAGATTTCCACCATCTACTCGGACAACAACAACTACCAGGTCGTGCTGACCGCGCTGCCTTCGCAGACGGCCTCGCCCGCCGCGCTCAACAACATCCACGTGCGATCTTCCAGCGGGCAGATGATCCCGATCAGCGCGATCGCGCACCAGGAAGCCGGCGTCGCGCCCAGCGAAGTCAGGCACATCAACCAGATGACCAGCATGTCGCTGTCGTTCAACCTCGCACCCGGCATCACCATGGGCGAGGCAATGCAGCAGATCCGGAAAACGATCGCCGACATGCGCATGCCGGGTGACATCACCCTGGGTTTCGGCGATTTCTTCCGCCGCTTCGAGCAACAACAGGAAACCATGCCGCTGCTGTTGCTCGGCGCGATCGTCGCGGTGTACCTGGTGCTGGGGATGCTGTACGAGAACCTGGTGCACCCGATCACGATCCTGTCCACCCTGCCCGCGGCCGGGGTCGGCGCGCTGCTGGCCCTGCTGCTGACCAACACGCCACTTTCCATCGTCGCGATGATGGCGCTGATATTGCTGATCGGCCTGGTCAAGAAAAACGCGATCATGATGGTCGATTTCGCGGTGGTGGCCGAGCGCGAAGGCAAGACGCCGCTGGACGCGGTGCGCGAAGCGTGCCTGGTGCGCTTTCGCCCAATCATGATGACCACGATGGTCGCGATCCTGGCGTCGATCCCGCTGGTGGTCGGCATCGGTACCGGCGCAAACCTGCGCCGCCCGCTCGGCATCGCCATGCTGGGCGGCCTGATCTTCTCGCAAAGCCTGACCTTGCTGTCGACCCCGGCGATCTACCTGGTGTTCGCCTCGTGGGCGCGGCGCCGGCGCGAGCGCAAGGCGCAGCGGGCATTGAAGCGCAAGACGGCATTGGGGCGGGCCTGAGAACTCCAGCATAGTCAAGCCACGCGGGCGCGCGCGGCTTGTTATGCTTGCGCGGCCTTTCCCACGCCAAATGCCATGCCGTCCAACAGCGAGTCCCGAATCCCGAGCCCCGAGTCCCGCACGATCGCCTTCGTCGGCGGCGGCAACATGGCGCGCAGCCTGATCGGCGCACAACGCGCACGTGGTGTATCTGCTGCATCGATCCGGGTCGCCGAACCACGCGCGGACGCACGCGAGGCGCTGGCGCGCGAATTCGGCGTGCCGGTGTTCGTGGACAACCCGGAGGCGGTCGCGGGCGCCGAATGCGTGGTGCTGGCGGTCAAGCCGCAAATGATGCGCAAGGTTTGCGAGGGTCTTGCCGGGCCATTGCGCAAAGCGCATCCGTTGGTGATTTCCATCGCCGCCGGCATCCGCATTGCGCAACTGGAAAACCTGCTGGGCGCCGGACACGCGATCGTGCGTTGCATGCCGAACACGCCCGCGCTGGTCGGCGCCGGTGCCGCCGGCTTGTGCGCCAACCACAAGGTTTCGACGGAGCAGCGTGCGCTGGCGGAAAGCATCCTCGACGCCGCCGGCATCGTGCGCTGGATCGATGACGAAGCACAGATGGACACCGTGACCGCGTTGTCGGGTTCCGGCCCGGCGTATTTCTTCCTGCTGGTCGAGGCGATGGAAGACGCCGCGGTGCAACTGGGCTTGCCGCGCGACACGGCGCGCGCACTGGCCGCGCAGACCTGCCTCGGCGCCGGGCACATGCTGGCGGATGGCGACGAAACCGCGGCGGAGTTGCGCCGACGCGTCACCTCACCGCACGGCACCACCGCGGCCGCGCTGGACGCGTTCGAGCAAGGCGGCTTCCGCAAACTGGTCGAGCGGGCGCTGGCGGCGGCGCAACGGCGTGGCGCTGAAATGTCCGCCGAACTGGACTCCGACGCATGACCTATCTCGCGAATGCCCTGGCACTGCTGATCCAGTTCGCCTTCGGTTGCGCGGTCGCGCTGTTCGTGTTCCGCCTGCTCGCCGAAGCCGTGCGCGCGGACTTCTACAACCCGATCTGCCAGTTCCTGTACCGCGCCACCAACCCGATCCTGACCCCGATCCGCCGCGTGATCCCGACTTGGCGGCGCACCAACCTGGCCGCGCTGCTGATCGCCTGGATACTGGAAGTCATCAAGAACTTCCTGCTGCGTTTCGTCGCGGGCGATTTCTGGGCATCCAATGGCGGAACTCTAGTGCTGGGGGTGGCAGATCTCCTGAACTTCTTCCTGATCGTCTACCTGATCATGATCTTCGCGTGGACGCTGCTCTCCTACGTCAACATCGACGCGCGCAACCCGCTGGTGCCGCTGCTCGGCAAGATCGTCGAACCGGCCCTTAAACCTTTTCGCAAGGTGCTGCCGCTGATCGGCGGCTTCGACCTGTCGCCCGTGCTCGCAATCCTGGTGATCCTGCTGCTGCAGGTCGTCGTGGTCGCGTGGTTGTTGAACACCGGGCACACGATCTGACGAAGAGCGGTCGCCTGCAGGCAGGCTCCTACCAAAGAGCACGTCCCATCGCTTTTCGTAGCAGCGCGCCTGCGCGCGATTCGCTACTGCTTCTGCGCCCAGCGCGCGATCACGACGTGCAGCGCATCCAGCCCGTCGGTCAGCGCGGCGGGGCCGGGCTGCAGGATGATCGGTGACTTGATTTCGTGCAACTCGCCATCGCGCACGGCGGGAATCGCCTCCCAGCCCGGGCGCGCGGCCACGCGCTCCGGCTGGAACTTCTTGCCGCACCAGGAAGCGAGGATCAGGTCGGGCTGGCGCGGGATGACTTCGGACGCGTCGGCGAGGATGCGGTGCTTCGCCAGCGACTGTTCCGCGCGCTCGGGAAACACGTCTTCCCCGCCCGCGATGCGGATCAACTCGGCCACCCAGCGCAGGCCGGTGATCGGTGGTTCGTCCCATTCCTCGAAATACACGCGCGGATGCCGCGGCAACGCCGCACCCAACGCGCGCACCGCGTCGAGGTGCGCTTCAAGCCCACGCGCGTACGCCTCGGCCTTGTCCGGCACGCCCACCAACGCGCCCAGCCGGCGCACATAGGCAAGAATGCCGGCGACCGAACGATGGTTGCTGATCCACACCTCGACGCCCGCCTTGATCAGCTCGCGCGCGATGTCGGCCTGGATGTCGGAGAACCCGATGGCCAGGTCGGGTTCGAGCGCGAGGATGCGATCGATCTTGGCGCTGGTGAAGGCCGAGACCTTCGGCTTTTCTTTTCGAGCGCGCGGCGGGCGCACGGTGAAGCCGGAAATCCCGACAATGCGATCCTGCTCGCCGAGCGCGTACAGGACTTCGGTCGGTTCCTCGGTAAGGCAGACGATCCGCCGCGGCCCGGACTTCACGGGTACAGCAGCCGCTTGTGCCAGTCGCCGTCCTGCAACTCCCAGCGCTCGCGTTCGTTCCAGCGGTGCGCGCCGGCGTACCAGAACTCGACCATGTCGGGCGCCACGCGGTAGCCGCCCCACTCGGCCGGACGCGGTACGTCCCGACCTGCGAATTTTTGTTCGAACTCGTGGATGCGTGTATCCAGCTCGGCGCGATCGGGCAGGGTTTGCGATTGCAGCGATGCCCACGCACCGAGCTGGCTCAGGCGTTCGCGCGTCGCGAAGTAGGCGTCCGATTCCACCGCTGACAATTTTTCCGCCCGGCCCTCGATGCGCACCTGCGCCGCCGGCTGCAACCATTTCCAGTGCAGGCACAGGGCGATGCGCGGATTGACGGCGAGTTGCGCGCCCTTGTCGCTGGTGTAGTGCGTGAAGAAGGTCAGCCCGCGTGCGTCGAGGGTTTTCAGCAACACCATCCGCGCATGCACGCGGCCTTCCGCATCGGCGGTGGCGACGGTCATGGCGTTGGGTTCGGGGTCGCCGCTGGCGCAAGCCGCGGCGTGCAGGCGCTGCAGGGTTTCGAGAATCGTCGGGTCGAGTGGCAAGGCTGATCCACCAGTTCACGGTGAGCCGCAAAGTTTACACGCCACCGATTTACGGCAAGCAAGCGTCCCTGCGGCGTACACCCGGCCTGCACTTCCATGTGCAGGCGCTACTCGCGCCATCCGTGACGCTCGCCCTGCGGGCCGCCTGCGGCGTTCGGGCGCGCTCCTGCGCGCCTCGTTACCGGCGCGAGTGCCCCCGGCATCTCGCGAAAGCTCCGGCTCACCCCTGTTCGATTCGATACCCGTGCTGGTACACCGCCGTCAGCCGCCAGCCATTTTCGCCGGACAGGCCGAGTTTCTTGCGCAGGCGGCTGATGTGGGTATCCACGGTACGGGTGCTGACACCGCCGGCAAGGTTCCAGACGTTCTCCAGCAAGGCGTCCCGGCTGACGATGCGGCCCTGGCGCCGAAACAGGTAGCAAGCCAGCTCGTATTCGCGCTGGGTCAGCTCCACCGGCTGGTCGTTGACGCTGATCACGCGGCGTTGCGCGTCGATCCGATACGGCGGCAGTTCCAGCGCCTCGCTGCCATCGCTGTCACCGCCGCGACGACGCAAAACCGCGGCGACCCGCGCCAGCAATTCGCCCTGCTTGGGCGGCTTGACCACGTAATCGTCGGCACCGGCGGCCAGCCCTTCGACGATGTCGGATTCGTCGCCACTGGCCGTCAGGAAAATCACCGGCAACCTGGCGTTGGCCGATTGCCGGATCCAGGCCAGCACGTCCAGTCCCTTGGCGTCGGGCAGGCTGCGATCCAGCAACACCAGATCCACCGCCTCGTTGCCAAGGCGTCGCCTGAAATCGCTGGCCGTCCGGAACCACGCGCAACCGTAACCAGCGTGTTCCAGCCACAGGCGCAACAGCTCGGCCTGGTCAGGATCGTCCTCGACGCAACCGACCGTCCACGTCACCGCACTCATCGTCGTTTCCGCGCCCCCGTCAGCCGCATGGTTCCATCACGCCCGTATTTCATCAGATGCTCGCCCGCGGTTCCTGATCCCGATCAATCGACTTCGAAGTTGATGCGCATGTTCACGCGCCATTCTCGCACGTTGCCGTCATTGTCGGTCGCGACCTTGATGTCGTTGATCCACGCGCCCTTGATGTTCTTGACGGTCTTGCCGGCTCTTTCCAACCCGTGGCGAACCGCGTCCTCGATGCCCTTGGAGGACGATGCACTCAGCTCGATGACCTTGGTAACGGACATGCTGGCTCTCCTTTCTGGCTGCGAAAACCTTCAGTGCGCGTGGCATACGCGGTCAACCGTGACATGTTTCACGCTTTTGTCAAGCGCCCCAGCAGCCCGGCGTGCAGTCCCGGCACCGCGGCCAGCACGCTGCGGGTTTCCAGGGATGGCGCCGCCCCATCCAGATCGGTGAACACCCCGCCGGCCTCGCGCACGATCACGGCCAGCGCGGCGATGTCCAGGATATTCACGTCGGACTCGATCACCGCATCCAGCGCGCCCCGGGCCAGCAAGTGATAGTGGCAGAAGTCGCCGTAGCCACGCACGCGGTTGACTTCACCAATCAGCGCACCCAGCGCATGCCACTGCGCCGCATCCTTGGTCAGCGACTTGATGTTGCCCAGCGACAGCGCAGATTGCTGCACCTCACGGGTTTCGGCCACGCGCACGCGCTGGGCATCCGGGGACGTGCCTTTGAAAAAGGCACCGCCGCCGCGTCGCGCCCACATGGTTTCGCCATAAACCGATGCGTGCGAGACGCCCATCACCAGTTCGCCCGCGTACATCAGGGCAATCTGGGTCGAGAAAAACGGCGTGCGGCGCACGAAACTCTTGGTGCCGTCCAGCGGATCGACCAGCCACAAGAAGTCGCCGGTTCCCGTCCGCCCACGCTCCTCACCGTAAATCGCGTGGCCGGGAAAAGCTTGCAGCAACGTGGCGCGGATGATGTCTTCGGCCTCGCGGTCGGCGATGGTGACGGGCGAGGCGTCGGGCTTGATTTCCACCGCCACGCCCCGCGCGAAATATCCGGCGATGCGTTCGCCCGCAGCGTGCGCGGCGGTCAGCGCAACTTCCAGCGCGTGGTCGAGAAACGTTGCATCAAGCCTGTCGGTCATGCTGGTATCTGTCGGCGCCGCGCCCCGGGCGCTTTAGCTTAGCGCGCTTGAGCCGGTGCGCCCCGGCAGCGATCATGGCGGGATGACCGACACGTCTTCCCGCAACGCGGAACTCGCCGCACGCGACCTCGCGCACGTCTGGCACCCCTGCACCCAGATGCGCGAGCATGCCGCGCAGTTTCCGTTGATTCCGATCGTGCGTGGCGACGGCGCCTGGCTGATCGACGCTGATGGCAAGCGCTACCTGGATGGCATCAGTTCGTGGTGGAGCTGCCTGTTCGGCCACGCCAATCCGCGCGTCGCCGCCGCGATCGCGGAGCAGGCCGAGAAGCTCAACCACGTGATGCTGGCGGGGTTCACCCACGAGCCCGCCCTGCGGCTTGCCGAGGAACTGGTGCAAATCACGCCGCCCGGCCTGACCCGGGTGTCCTATGCGGGCGACGGCGCCAGCGCGGTCGAGATCGCGCTGAAAATGAGTTTCCATTACTGGCACAACACGGGGCAACCACGGCGCCGGCGCTTCGTCGCACTGGCCAATGCATACCACGGCGAAACCCTGGGCGCGCTCAGCGTCAGCGACCTGCCGTTGTATCGCGCGGTGTACGGGCCGCTGCTGTTCGACCCCATCGTGGCGCCATCGCCCGACTGGCTGGATGCGGAACCCGGCGAGAACCCCGACGACGTGGCGCGACGCCGGCTGGCCGACCTGCGCGCGCTGCTGGAACGCCACGCGCAGGAAGTGTGCGCGCTCATCATCGAGCCATTGGTGCAATGTTCGGGCGGTATGCGCATGCATGCGCCGTCCTACCTCACCGGGCTACGCAAGCTGTGTGACGAATTCGACGTGCACCTGATCGCGGATGAAATCGCGGTGGGCTTCGGGCGCACCGGCACATTGTTCGCCTGCGAGCAGGCTGAAATCACGCCCGATTTCCTGTGCCTGTCGAAAGGCCTTACCGGCGGCGCACTGCCGTTGTCCGCGGTGCTGACCACCGACAAGGTCTACGACGCATTCCTGGGCGATTACGCCGCCAACAATGCGTTCCTGCACTCGCACACCTTCAGTGGCAACCCCATCGCCTGTGCGGCGGCCTTGGCCTCGCTCGCGATCTTTCACGACGAACCGGTGCTGGAACGCAACCGCACGTTGGCGTCGCATCTGGCGCAACGACTGGAACCGTTGCGCGAGCATCCACACGTTTCGGGACTGCGTCAGACTGGATGGATCGCGGCCTTCGACCTCGTCAAGGACAAGGCCTCGCACACATCATGGCCCCCGGCCGAACGCCGCGGCCTGTGTTTCTACAAACACGCGCTGGAACGGGGTTTGTTGCTGCGCCCGCTCGGCGACACCGTGTATTTCCTGCCGCCGTATTGCATCGACGAAGGCGACATCGACTGCATGGTCGATGTCGCGATCGAATCTGTTGGAATCGCGACGACCTGACGCGTGCTCAATGCCCGTGTACGGTGACCGACGGATCCAGCATCTGCAGCGCCTGGCCGACGTTGGTCGCGCCGGTGCGCCGGATGTCGTGCTGGTTGTAGCTGTTGCCGGCGACCGGCAGGCACTGGCCCTTGGGCGGCGGGATGTGGCTGCCGGTGTCGCGTATGCACATGCGCGAATTCAACGGCGGCACGGCGCGCTTGCTGTCCTTCGCATGCATCTTGCTGGATGAACTCGTCGTCGTGGCCGACTGGGTTTGTGCGTTGTTTTGCGCGGTCTGCGCAAACGCGGGCAAAGCCAGCGCGACGCCGCCGCACAGTGCCAACAATGCGGTGCAAAGCAGTTGCTTTTTCATGATCGGCCTCCGTTCAGGCTCCGATACGCCATTGTGCGCCTGCCGGGGTCATGCGACCCATGTTGGCCACAGGCACGACAGACTTCATTCATACTTTCGACCGTTTCGGACGAGGAAGATTCCCCGACATGCGCGATATACGGCTGTTCGCCGACGTTCCCCTGCAAACCGGCCTTGAATTGCCACTGCCCGCCGGTGCGGCCCAGCACGCCTTGCGGGTGCTGCGCCTGAAACCGGGCGACCCGCTGACCCTGTTCAACGGCGATGGCCACCAATACCCGGCACGCTTGCTGACCGCCGACCCGCGCGTCGCCCGCGTGCGCATCGAAACCGTCGAATCACCCACTCGGGAATCGCCGCTGCGCCTGACCTTGCTGCAGTCGCTGGCGCGCGGCGAAAAAATGGACTGGATCGTGCAGAAGGCCAGCGAACTCGGCGTCGCCCGCATCGTGCCGGTTTCGACCGAACGCAGTGAGGTGAAACTGGATGCCGCGCGCGGCGAGAAACGTCTGGAACACTGGCGGGCGATCGCCATCGCCGCCTGCGAGCAATGCGGGCGCAATACGCTGCCCGAGGTCGAAGCTCCCGTGACACTGGCCGCGTGGCTGGACGCGCACGCCCCATCGCCATCGACCACACGCTGGATGCTGCACCCGGAAGGCGCCATCCGCCCGCGCGAGCTCGGGATCGACGCATCGGCGGCGACGGAACTTGCCGTCGGCCCGGAAGGCGGCTTCGGCGAAACCGATCTCGCCACCCTGCGCGCGCACGACTGCCGTGCACTCACGCTGGGACCGCGCATCCTGCGCACCGAAACCGCGGGCATCGCAGCACTGGCTGCATTGCAGGCGCTTTACGGCGATTTCTGATCGCCCGCGGGTTGACTCAGGCGACGCCCAAGGCATCGACCGTCAGCTCCTCCACTGCCGCGAGGTCGGGAATCCATGCGGGCTCGTCGTGCACGCGCACCTGTTCACGCACGCCCGCAGGTGGAGTATCGGCCGTCTCGTCCGCGACCAGCATCGCTTCCGAGATCAGGGTCAGGCGTGGAAAACCTTGGCACAACACGCCGAAATACGGCAGTCGCGCGTGGCCGCTCAGAGCCTTCAGGATCGCGACCCGGGTGTTCTCGACGGGCTCGCGTTCGCTTGCGCCCGCCAGCACCGAAAAAGCCAGCACCGGCAGACCCCAGCCGCGCCACGCCAGGCGGCCCAGCAGCCAGGCGGGCGCATGCTCGACCTGTTCGGGGTGCGCGTAGGTGATGACTTCGGCCATCGTGGTATTGGGCACGAGGAGCCGTCCGTGCGTGACCGGCAGCATAACGCCGCGGATTTCACCCGGCAGGGCTTGTGCCGCGCTCATGCACGCTCTCCGTTCGCATCCGGGTGCCGGTGCTTGTCAGCCGCAACCTTGTCGTCGTTCACGTGCATCCACTGCTCAATGGGCTCGACTTGCGCGTGGGCGACTGGCGAAGCGGTTTCGATCGGCACCAACTCCAGGCCCGCGAAATCCAGCGAGAACGTGGGTTCGATCCGGGCCTGGGGTTTCTTGCCGGCAGCCGGTGCCAGCGGTGCGTCGGGATCGACCAGTTGCCAGTCCCCGAGCGATGGCAATGCGTTCAAGACATCGGAATCATCGACCGGCAGTGATGACAATGGCGCCTGCGCGTTGTCTTGGGTGCCGGCCGCTGCGGTTGTCGGCGCGTGTTCCGCGGCGGCTGGATCGACCTCGACCGTGGACACGTCTCCGCCCTCGACGAGGCGCCAAACCTCCGGCGCCTCGTGCGCAACGTGCGCCGTCGGCTCCGCGAGGCGCGCATCAATCATGGCCGACAAGGCCTCGGTGTCCACGTCGAGCGCGGCGACTTCCCTATCATCCGTGCCGGCCGGGGCGGCGTGTGATGGCACGGCATCAGGCGAGCCGCATGTCTCTGGAGCGGCATCGGGGGATACCGGTTCCGCTTCCGCAATCGCGGCAGCCGGGGTGGGCTCCATGGTTTCCGGGAATGATGGCGCCTCGACGGCGCTCATGTCGCCGAGGTTCGCAGCGGTACCCGACGGCTCCTGCACGGCGACGAAATTGGCGGTCATGGATTCGATTTCAGTCGGCGACAACGGACGTTCGGTGATGGCCAGGGCATCCACTTCTGGCAGCTCCACGGGGATCGCGGCATCATTCGCCATGGGTGCCGCGTCCACTTGCGCCGCAGCGGCAATCGCCGGCCGCGGCGGATCATAATCGCAGCTGCCACTCAGCTTCGCCGTCAAATGCCGCAGCCAGCGCGCCTGGGCCCAACCTTCGAGGCCATGCGAAATCTCGGGGTCATTGAACACCACCGCGACTCCCGCTTCGTTGAGGCGCGCCTCGATGGGATCCAGCCAATCACCCTCGTCGAGGTTCACCAGCGCGGCGGTCGCATGCGAATCCGCCAGCCGCGTCGCATCGAAATTCGTCGCCGCGGTTTCGTACACGATCTCCACGAGCCCGGCCACGACGTCGCGCAGATGGCCGACGCGATCCGCATCGCCATACACCAGCGCCACGCGCGGACGGGGTGGATGCATCGGCTCAAACACGGCGGGCCTCCAGAATCTCGCCGACGTTGCGCAGCAGGTCGGCCTCGCTGTACGGTTTGCCGAGGTAGCGGTCGACGCCGATCTCGAACGCGCGCTGGCGGTGCTTCTCGCCGGTACGCGAGGTAATCATGATGATCGGCACATGCCGGAAGCGCGCGTCGTTCTTCATGTGCGTGGCCAACTCGTAGCCGTCCATGCGCGGCATCTCGATGTCGAGCAGCATCACGTCCGGGATGCGTTCCTGCAGTTTTTCCAGCGCGTCCACGCCGTCCTTCGCGGTGACGACTTCCAGTCGTTCGCGCTCGAGTACGCGGGTCGTGACCTTGCGCATCGTGATCGAATCGTCGACCACCATCACCACGCTCGGCCCCTGCGGTTCCGCTCGTGGCGCGAAGGCAGGCACTTCAGGCACTTCCAGCGCGTCCGCGGTTTCGGGAACCACGATGTCGACCGCTTGCTTGGCGACGGCATGCCGCACCAGCGGCGCGAGGTCGAGGATCAACATCACCGAGCCGTCGCCGAGGATGGTGGCGCCGAACATGCCGGGCACATTGCTGACCTGCGGGCCGACCGGCTTGACCACGATTTCGCGTGAACCGATCACGCTGTCGATGTGGATCGCGGCACGCAGGTCGCCCGCCCGGACCATCAGCAGCGGCAACTGGCCGCCACCCTCCTCGGGCATGCTGGCCGCGCCGAAACCCAGCAATTCGGACAAGTCGTGCAGGGCGTATGCCTCGCCCGCGTAGCTGACCGTGCGTTCGCCCGACGCCATCCGCTCGGCCATTTCCTGGCGGCGGATGCGCGACACCGCCTGCACCGAAGTCATCGGGATCGCGAAGGTGGTTTCGCCCGCGCGCACGGTGATGGCCTGCGTGACCGCCAACGTGAACGGCAAGCGGATGTTGAAAGTGGTGCCGTGGCCGCGCTCGGATTCGATCGCCAGCGAACCGCCGAGTTGGCGTATCTCGTTGGCGACCACGTCCATGCCCACACCGCGGCCGGCCAACTGGCTGACCTCGCTGGCGGTGGAGAAACCGGTCTGCAGCACGAAGTTGAACAGTTCGCTGTCGGAGATCGGCGTGTCCGACTTCAACAAGCCGCGCTCGACCGCCTTGCGGCGAATCGCTTCGCGATCGAATCCGGCGCCATCGTCGGACACCCGCACCAGCACCTCGGTACCCTGGCGACCGACCTGGATGGTCACCGTGCCTTCCGCCGGCTTGCCGTGCGCGACGCGTTCGGCCGGCGCCTCGATGCCGTGGGTCAAGGCGTTGCGCAGCATGTGCTCGAACGGCGCTTTCATGCGCTCGAGCACGCTGCGATCCATTTCGCCGTGCGCGCCCAGCACCTTGAGCTGCGCGCGCTTGCCGAGTTCGTCGGCGGCACCGCGCAAGGTACGGCGCAGGTTGGGCACCATAGAATCGAACGGCACCATGCGCGTGCGCATCAGGCCGTCCTGCAAATCCGAGTTCACCCGCGATTGCTGCAACAACAACGTTTCGGACTGGCGGGTCTGGTCGTCCAGGATGTCCTGGATCGAAGCCAGGTCGGACACCGACTCGGCCAGTGCGCGCGAATATTGCTGCAAATTGGAGAAGCGATCGAGTTCCAACGGATCGAACGCCGCGCCCTCGCCGGCTTCGTTCTCGCGCTGGTAACGCGACAGGATCTGGGTTTCGGTTTCGATTTCGAGCTTGCGCAGCTGTTCGCGCAGGCGCGACACCGTCTGGTTGAGTTCGACCAGGTTGAAGCGGAAGTTGCCGACCTGTTGTTCCAAGCGAGCGCGATAGATCGAGGCTTCGCCTGCGGCGTTGACCAGCGAATCCAAAAGATCCGAGCGCACGCGGATCAATTCCGCCGGAGCTCGCGCCTCGGTATCAACCAGTTGCGGTGCTTCGCGCGGGGCGGGTGCGGCAACCGGCGCCGGCTTGGGCGGTTCGACCACGGCCGCAAGTTTCGCTGCCGCCTTGCCACCCGCCGGGCGGCCTTCGGCCAGCGCATTGAAGCGTTCGATGGCATGGGCAGGCGTCGCTACGGCGCGGCCCTGGCGGATGCGTTCGACCAGTTCGTGCAGGCGGTCGAAGCCGCGTTCCAGCGAATCCACTTCGATGGGCTCGAGCCCGCGTTTGCGATCGCCCGTTTTCTCCAGCAGGGTTTCCATTGCGTGCCCGAGGTCGCCCACCGGGGCGATGCCGACCACGCGTGCGCCACCCTTGAGGGTGTGCAGGTTGCGTTGCAGGCCACGCACGGATTCGAGGTCATCGGGCGCACCGCGCAGGCTGGCCAGCAGCCCGTCGCTGGCATCCAGCAACTCGCCAGCCTCTTCGGTGAACAGCTCGGCCAGTTCCGGATCGAGATCCGGCACGTTGAGCGCGCCCTCCGGCTGCGGATCGTCCGGGAACGGCGGCAACGCGGTGGCGGCCAGGTCCTTCTCGGCCTGGACGCGTGCCTTGGCCAGGCGCGCCTGCTCGGTCTTCTCGGCAGCAATACGTTCCTGTTCGGCTTTCGCGGCGGCGATGCGCGCCTGTTCGGCTTGCTCGGCGGCAACACGCTCGCGCTCGGCCTGTTCCGCGGCAAGACGCTCCTGCTCCGCTTTTTCCGCGGCAACGCGCTCCCGTTCGGCCTGCTCCGCCGCCAGACGCCGCTGTTCCGCTTGCTCGGCGGCAATGCGCGCCTGTTCGGCTTGCTCGGCTGCCCGGCGATCCTGTTCCGCTTTTTCCGCTGCGGCCCGTGCCTGTTCTGCCTGTTCGGAAGCGATGCGCGCCTGCTCGGCCTGTTCGGCGGCCAGGCGCCGCTGTTCGGCTTGCTCGGCCGCGATGCGTTCGCGCTCCGCCTGCTCCGCCGCAAGACGCTCTTGTTCCTCTTGCTCCGACGCAATGCGCGCCTGTTCGGCCTGCTCGGCCGCCACGCGGTCGCGCTCCGCCTGCTCCGCGGCGATGCGTTCCTGCTCGGCCTTTTCCGCAGCCAGACGCGCTTGTTCGGCCTGCTCCGCGGCGATTCGCTCTTGCTCCGCTTTCTCCGCGGCAACACGCTCCTGTTCCACCTGCTCCGCAGCGATACGTTCCCGCTCGACCTGCTCCGCGGCAACGCGCTCCTGCTCGGCTTTCTCGGCAGCCAGACGTTCAGCGGCTGCACGCGCGGCGAGCGCTTCCTCGTCGTCTTCCGTGGGCAGGGTGGAGGTCGCGGCCAGACCGACCGCCGCCACACCGGTATCTTCGATTTCAGGGACAGGTTCCGCCGCCACAACGGGCGCCACCGGAACATGCCGCGGCGCGCCCAGCGGCGCCGCTTCCGGCCAACGGTCGCGCAGGGCTTCCAGGCGCTCGGTCAGGGCCGTCGTGTCGGGCACATCCGGGATCGGCGCGTCGAACTGCGCCATCACGTGTTCGGTCATCGCAATCGCATCGCGCAGTGCGTCGCAACCTTCGCGATCGAGCGCCGCATCGGCGCTGCGCACCCGGCGAGTCCAGACTTCCAGCGGCGCCAGCATGTCGGCCAGCGATTCGATGCCGACCATCGCGACGGCGCCGTGCAGGGTGTGCGCCGAGCGCACCAGTTCGTCGTCGACTCCGGCGTCGTACGCGGCATCACGCGCAAGGTAACCGCGCATGCCGTCGAGATGTTGCGCGACCTCGGTGCGCAACACGTCCAGCAGGATCGGATCGACCACCGGCAGTCCTGATTCCGGCGAGGTGATGATGGATTCGAACGGCGTGGCTGCCACCGGCTCGACCGATGGCACGGACTCGGCGGTCGCCGGCACCCAGCGACGTACCTTGCGCATTACCTTCCGGTAGCCCTGCGCGAGATCCTCGATGCGTGCCGGCTGGCCCGCGGCCAACTTGTCGGCGGTCTGCATGATCGCGTCCAGAGGCGGATCGAGCAGCACGCTTTCGCCTTGCAGACCTGCATGCAATTTCGGCAGCGTCGTCACGGCGGCATCCACCAGCGCCGCGACGTTCGCATCGGGCTTGATGGTCTGGTCGAGCACGCGGTTGAGCATGTTCTCGACCTTCCAGCTGAACTCACCCAGCGCCATGGCACCCACCAGCCGCCCCGAACCCTTGAGGGTGTGGAACGAGCGGCGCACGTTCTTGAGCGTGTCCAGATTCTCGGGGTTGGTTTTCCAGGCCGGCAGGTTGACGTTGATATTGGCGATTTCCTCGCCGACTTCTTCGACGAAAACCTCGCGGATTTCCTCGTCGATGCCGGCGGCGTCCTGGAACGAGGTGTCGACCGGGGCACCCTCGCCGCTGACCGGCTCCAGCACTTCCTCATCGACCTCGACCCATTTGCCGGGTCCGACGCCCGGAACCACGGCGGCGGCAGCCACGTGTTCGACTGGCGCCGGGGCGGAAGGCGCAGGCTCTGCCTGCGTTGCAAGCGCCACCGGGATCTCTGCAGCCGTGACGGGTTGCGCGGGCGCTGCCGCCGCAGCGCCCGCGATCAGCGTCTGCGTGTGCACGGAATCGACCGCCGCGGGCTGCACGGATTCACGGCGCGCGGGAACCGGCCAGTAATGCAACAGTTCAAGGCTGTGCTGGGCGGCATCGAGGATGCGGCTGTCGCTGGCGCTCGCGTCGTGACCGATTTCAAGGTAGTACTCGACCCCGGCCACCGCGTCGGCCAGGTGATCCATTTCGTCGACGGTCGGCACCTTGCGGTCGGAGATCAATTCATTGCCGACGTAGCGGTCGATGCCATCGACCAGTTGCGCCGGACGTTCGAGATTGAGGATGCGCAACGCGCCGCCGACTTCGGCCAGCAGGCCAGGCACGCCGGCCAACTGCTCGTGCGACCACGCCGACTCGATGAACGCGGTGATGTGTTCCTTGACCTTGCCGAGATTGGCGCCGGCCTCGCGCATCAGCGCGCGCATGATCTTGCGCGCTTCGCTGGCGGGCAGCATTTCGTCCGCCTGGCCGTCGGTGCCCATGTGGTCGATCTGCTCGTCCAGCGACGCGTCGACGTACAGCAGCGCGCTGGCGATGTCGAGAATGGTCTCTGGCCTGGCGTCGCGCTTGCCGTCGATGATTTCGACAACGGCCTGGCGTTGCTCGCCGATCATCTTCGCGGGCGAATCCAGCCCCAGCACGCCCAGCGTGTCGCCCACGCGTTGCAGGATTTCCACCTGCGGGGCAAGCTGCTGTGGATTGTGGTCTTCGCGGCGCAGGAAGATGTCCAGCCCTTCCTTGACGCGCAGCAGGTCTTCGCGCACCGCCTTGGCGACGGTATCCAGCAACGCGCGGTTGCGCCCGGACATCGCCGCGCGCGCGCGTTCGAGTTCCAGTTCGGTGGGCACCATCTTGTCCAGGCCGAAACCGCGCGAAATGATTTCGCTGCGACCTTCGCCGGGTGCCGCCTGGGCGATCGAAAACAGCAGCGTGCGCGCGAGTTCGCGCGTGTCCTCGTCGTCGCAAACCTCCTCGCCCTGGTCCTGCATGTGGCGGATGCTGCGATCGAGATGGCCGAATTGCTGGCGCAGGCTCGTGACATGGTGGTCCAGCCGCCCCTGTTGCAGGGCTTCCAGCACGCCACCCGCAATCCACCACAGGCGCCGCGCGGCCTCGGCATGGCACACCGCGCGCAGGCCGTCCATGCACTCGCGCATCTCGGCGAAATTCGGCTGTTTGCCTTGCGTCCACGCCAACAGTTGCACCTGGAAACGTGCCCGAATCTGGGTCACGCGCTGGCGCAGGTCGGCGAACGGATAGGCTGCGCGTGCGCCGTCGGCGTCGGATGGCAGCGGTGCGTCGAGGTCGGGGTGGAACACCACGAGTTGGTCGACCGGCACCGCCCCGCGCGCGTCGCGCAATTCGTTCAACAACGGCATCAGGACGATGGGAATGTCCTTGTGCCCGCTTTCGATGAGGTCGAGGTAATCGGGCAGTTGCACCAGGCCGCGCATCAGCGCGCCCATGGCCTCGTCACGGTCGGCGGTCTGGCCATCCAGAACCGCCTGGGCCAGGTGTTCCATTTCCTGGTCGAGTTCGGCAGCCCCGTACAACTCGACGATGCGCAAGGTGCCGAGCACCTGGTGCAGCAAGCCCACGCAGCTTTGCATCGCGGCGGTATCGGTGCCGTCCTCGGCGAACGCTTCGAGGGCCTGGCGCGCCTCCGACAGCAGTTCGTCGATTTGCGGCTTGACCCAGCCGAGGGTCGAAAAGTCGATGTGTTCTTCAAGTCGCATCGTCGGTTTCCGGTCAGCACCATCCGCTACCGCTGCCGTGTCGGCAGGCGCAACAAGGGCCACGCCGGCGCTGCCGGTTACCGTGGAAACCATGTCGTCACCCGCTGTCATGTGCATCCCCGCCGCTTATGCCGGCAGCTTGAAGTCGGCCACCGAGCGGCGCAGCTCCTGCGCGAGTTGCGCCAGGTTGCCGATCGACTCCGCGGTCTGGTTGGCGCCGACCGAAGTCTGCGCGGTGATCTGCTGAATCGAGTTCATGGTGGTGGTGATGTTGCTGGCCGCCGCCGACTGCTGCCTGGCCGCGCTGGAGATGCCTTGAATCAACCCGGCGAGGTTGTTCGACACCTTTTCGATTTCGCCCAGTGCGGTGCCGGCATCCTCGGCCAGGCGCGCACCGTTGACCACCTGGGTGGTGGTCTGCTCCATCGAACTGACCGCCTCGTTGGTATCCGACTGAATGGTCTGCACCAGCGTTTCGATACGCTTGGTGGCGCCGGTCGCGCGTTCGGCCAATCGCTGCACCTCGTCCGCGACCACCGCGAAACCGCGGCCCGCCTCGCCCGCCGAGGCGGCCTGAATGGCCGCGTTCAAGGCCAGAATGTTGGTCTGCTCGGCGATGTCGTTGATGAGTTCCACGATCGATCCGATTTCCTGGGACGACTCGCCCAGCCGCTTGATGCGTTTGGACGTCTCCTGGATCTGCTCGCGGATCGAGTCCATGCCGCTGATCGTCTGGCGCACGATCTGCGCGCCGTTGGACGCGATCTGCACCGAGCGCTGCGCCACTTCCGCGCTGTCCGCGGAGTTCTTGGACACCTGGTCGATGGACACCGCCATTTCGTTGATCTTGGACGAGGCGGACGTGATCTGTTCGGCCTGCTGGTTGGCCGCGTCCGCCAAGTGCTTGGCGGTGGCCTGGGTTTCCTGCGCGGCCGACGACACCCGCACCGCCGTCTCGTTGATGGTGGTAACGAGGGATCGCAGCGCCTCGACCGCGAAGTTCACCGAGTCCGCGATCGCGCCGGTGATGTCTTCGGTCACGGTCGCCTTCACCGTCAAATCACCTTCGGCGAGGGTGCCCATTTCATCCAGCAAGCGCATGATGGCCTGCTGGTTGCGTTCGTTGAGGCTGCGGCTTTCGGCGGCGCGCTTGCGCTCGGCACCGACGAAGCTGAAGGCCAGCACCACCGCCAGCAGCACCGCCAGCACGGCACCCAGCAGGCCCCACCACACGTTCGGGAACGGCCGGGTCTGCGGCAGTCTGCCGAGCGCGGTGGACACGCTGTTGGCTTTCAGCAACACGTCCTGCGCGTCCACCGAGGCCTGGGTCGCCGCGGTCTTGACCGCGACCAGCGTCGGGGCGGCGGCGATCACCTTCTGCACCGGCGCTTCCAGGCCGCTCCAGGACTGCTGCACGCTGGACAGAATCCTCGCGGCTTCGCCGGAACTGTTGTCGGAAAGCTGCTTCAGCGTCGCACCGTAGTTGGTGGAATCGAGCGCGAGGCCGTTGGCGGCGGTGGCGGAATCCGCGCCGCCCTGCAGCACGTCGCCCACGCGACGCAACAGGCGGTCACCCGACACCAAGAGTTGCGATGCGGTGTAGATGCTGGACGCCGAACCCTTGGACTGCAGGATGCTGATGACCTGGTTGATCTTGGAGTTGAGGTTCGGCATCTGCTGGTTGAACTGCGTCGCCTGCGCGGCGGAATCCAGCACCGCGTCCTTGTTGGCTTCGATGGCGCCGAGGTCATGGCTCAACTGGCTCCAGGACTTGCTCAGCGCACCCATCGGGCCGCGCACGCCGATCGCGTCGCCGTACGCCGGCAACCCGGTCGCGGGGTCGCCCTTGTTCAAGTGCTGCACCGCCGCGGCGATGACCGCGCGCGTGCTGGTGAGCTCCTTGAAGGCGTCGATGTTGCCGTTGGCCGCCTGCAAGGCGAAGTTCGCGACTTGCTGCGAGTTCACCTGGATCTGGGTGGTGAGCTGCGCCGCCTGGCGATCCTGGCTGTCGTGCCGGTTCAACAGGAAGAAGTCCGCACCCGCCAGCACGATCGCCAGCAGCAGCAGGATGATCAGCCAGGTCTGCAGGGACGCGCCCTTGCGAACCGCACCGGAATTCGCGCTCATGATTGCCACCTCATCGCAATGTTGTTCGCTTGCATCGTTGTTACCCCTTCAAACCCCGGCGTGTTGAAACTCCGGGGCATGCGTCAACTCCACCATGCTGAATCGGCCCAGCCGCGTCGCGCCCAAGGTGACATTCTCGGTCACGAAGCGCGCCAGCGCCGGATCGGCCTCGCCCTCGGCATCGGCACGATCGGCGTCGGTCAGGTTGCGTTGCCCGATCAGTTCATCCACCAGCAGGCCGACGTTGCCGCCGCCCTGTTTCACCACCAGCACGCGCGCGCGGCCGGTGACGTGGGTGCGCTGTTCGAACAGGAATTGCTTGAGATCGACCAGGGCGATCAGGTTGCCGCGAACGTTGGCGACACCCAGCAACCACGAACGGGTCGCGGGAATGCTGGTCACCGGCGGCGGCGACATCAGGATTTCGCTGATCTCGTCGATGCCGCTGACGAAGTGATGCTCGCCCACCCGGAAGCCGATCGCGCGCCACAGTCCAGGTGCCTCGATCTGCTCCGGCACGCCGGGGTCGTGCGCAAGGCTGCGTTGTTCGTAGTCGGCCAGCAGCGCGTAGGCGCCCTGCGGCCGCACCACTTTTTTCCCAGTCACCCCCGCCGCCTCGGCGCCGACGTGCGGCGGCTCGCCGTGGTGCGGTTCGGGCTTGGAATGGAAATGGTGCTTCTTGCTCATCGCCTGCCTCAGCCGCCCGCGGCAAGATGCTTGTTGACGTTGGCAACCAGGTCTTTCTCGCTGACCGGCTTCACCAGCACGTCCTTGGCGCCCTGGCGCATGCCCCACATGCGGTCGGTCTCCATGCTCTTGGTGGTGACGATCAGCACCGGGATCGCCTTGGTATCGGGATCCTTGGTCAGGCTGCGGGTGGCCTGGAAGCCGTTCATGCCGGGCATGATCACGTCCATCAGCACCAGGTCGGGCTTGTCCTTGCGCACCGCGTCGATGCCCGCCTCGGCCGTCGCGACCGCGCTGACCTTGTGCCCGGCCCGCTCCAGCGCGCCGGAAAAAATCTTCACGTCGGTCGGCGAGTCGTCGATGATCAGGATGTGTGCCATTGAATGAATTCCCCTTGGGCGTGGCCGGTTCCGGCACGCGCTATTTGACGGTCGCGACGTGCTGCCGGATCGCGTCCAGCAGTTCGTCACGGGTGAAAGGTTTGGTGAGGTACTGCTCGGAACCCACGATGCGGCCGCGCGCCTTGTCGAACAGCCCGTCCTTGGACGACAGCATGATCACCGGCGTCGCCCGGAACACGTGGTTGTTCTTGATCAGCGCGCAGGTCTGGTAGCCATCCAGGCGCGGCATCATGATGTCGACGAAGATGATGTCGGGCCGCAGATCGGAGATCTTGGCCAGGGCTTCGAAGCCGTCGACCGCGGTCAGCACCTCCGCGCCCTCCTTCTTCAGCAGGGTTTCGGCGGTGCGGCGTATGGTCTTCGAATCGTCGATGACCATCACCTTCAATCCGGTCAGGCCATCGTGGTTGGCGTTGTCATTCACGGTCAGGATTCCACCTCGCTGGAGGCGGTGAGAATCCATGCAACATGGATGCCACACCGCAGGTGATTGTGACGACCATCACGTTGATTCCCGGAATTCCCCTTTCCGTCGATCCCCTGAAGGCGGCAGCCGGACGCCTTCCCTTGGGCACCCGATCGGCCGCGTGTGCCAAGATACACCATGAGGGGTCTGCGCAAGTATGACGATCTGCGTTTCCGCCCTCACAAACCCGTGCCTCCACAACCCCCGGCCGACCGTTGCAGGCAAAGGCCGACCCGCCGCCTTGACTCGAGGAGGCGTCTTGCTCGCACTACCTGTCGGTAATATGTGCCAATGAATCCCACCGTTGCGGTGCTGATGGATCCCATCGGCACGATCCACCCCGAAAAGGACACCACCCTGGCCCTGCTGCTGGAGGCGCAACGCCGAGGCTACGCCCTGCGCTACCTGCTGCAGGGCGACTTGGCGGTGCGCGACGGCGTGGCCTGGGCACGGCTCGCGCCGCTGCAAGTCCGCGACGACCGCGACGACTGGTTCACGCTGGGCGAAGCGCGCTGGCAGCCCTTGGCGGAGGCCGCCGACATCGTGCTGGAACGCAAGGACCCGCCCTTCGACACGCAATTCCTGTACGACACGCTGGTGCTGGACCTGGCTGCGCGCGCGGGCGTGCGGGTCGTCAACAACCCGCAGGCGCTGCGCGATTTCAACGAGAAGCTGGCGGCGCAATGGTTTCCGCAGTGCTGCGCACCGGCGCTGGTGGCACGCGAACGCGCCGAGCTGCGCCGCTTCGCGAAAGAGCATGGTCGGATCGTGCTGAAGCCACTGGACGGCATGGGCGGACATGGCGTGTTCCTGTCGGCCGGCGACGACCCCAACCTCAACTCGATACTGGAAACGCTGGCCGGCCGCGACGAGCGCTTGGTGATGGCGCAACGTTACATCCCGGAAATCAAGCAGGGCGACAAGCGCATCCTCGTGGTCGACGGCGAGCCGGTGCCGTATGCGCTGGCGCGCATCCCGCAAGGCACCGACTTCCGCGGCAACCTCGCGGCCGGCGGCCGCGGCGTTGGCCAGCCGCTGTCCGAACGCGACCGCTGGATTGCATCCCAGGTGGGGCCGGAACTGCAACGGCGCGGCATCGTGCTGGCCGGCCTCGACGTGATCGGCGACTATCTCACCGAAGTCAACGTCACCTCGCCCACCTGCGCGCGTGAATTGGATGCGCAGTTCGGCCTGAACATCGCGGGGCTGGTGTTCGATGCGATCGAGTCGGGGACCGGGGGCCGAGGACCGGGGACCGGGGAAACACGAAGCGCCTGAGCTCATTGCCATGTTCGCGCGTCTGTCACATAACACTCGTCGCACGGAACGATGCCATCAGCCATCGCTGCCCGGTTACGGACACTTTGCTCTTGGTCCCCGGCCCCCGGTCCCTGGTCCCCAGCCATGAACGCCGTCGCGACATCGATACCCCACCCGGTCACCAACGCGGATCGCATGGGTGTCGCGCTGCTGTTCTCGCTGATGCTGCACGGCATCCTGATCCTCGGGATCGGCTGGCATTTCGCCAAACCCGCGCCCAGCCTGCCGACGCTGGACGTCACCCTGATCAATACCTCCAACGCCGAGACGCCCAAGCAGGCGGATTTTCTCGCGCAGGCCAACAACGCCGGCGGCGGCAACAGCGACAAGGCGCATCGGCCCGGCGCGCCGTTCTCCGGGCCGCTGCCCGTCACCCAGGCTGGCATCGCCCCGGTACCGTTGATGCCGGCGGCACCGGCGCAGCAAACCCAAAGCGGACCGCACATCCTCACCACCACCGGCGCGGCCAAGACCACTGCCGTGCAGCAACGCGATACCCGCGCCGAACCCGCGCCACAGGAACGCGTCGCGGCGATCCCGGTCCAGCAAAGGCTGGAGATGGCCCGGCTGGCGCAGGAAGTCCGCGACGAACAGCAAGCCTACGCGCGCCGCCCGCGCCGGAAATACATCTCCGCCAACACCCGCAGCGTCGCCGACGCCGCCTACCAAGTCGCATGGGTGCATCGCATCGAACGCATCGGCAATCTCAACTATCCGGATGCCGCGCGTCGCCGCCACCTGCACGGCAACGTGGTGCTGAGTGTCACGATCGGAGCGGACGGGCACGTACGCGGCGTCACCATCAACACGAGTTCCGGTTACCGCGTGCTCGACGACGCGGCGATCCGCATCGTGCACCTGGCGGCGCCGTTCCCGCCGATCCCGCGCGAGAAGGACGCCGACGGCCATCGCATCACCGAGCTGGTGATCACGCGCACCTGGCAATTCCTGCCGGGCAATCACCTGCAGACGCGCGGAACCGCCGTGCCGTGAGTCTGGCCTTGCGGCGTACAATGCGCTACATGGGCAAGACCACCTCCAGCCGTCCGCCGCGCAAGCAAGCGAAAGCGCAGCCCGCGCGCACAACCGACAAGGCCTCACTGGCGGACGCGGCGTCGCTGACCGGCCACTTCCTGATCGCGATGCCGGGCATGCTCGATCCCAACTTCGAGCGCGGCATCACTTTCATCTGCCAGCACAACGAGGAAGGCGCGATGGGTCTGGTGGTCAACCGCCTGTCGGACTTCAAGCTCGGCGACGTGCTGCAGCAGATGCACATGCCCTGCGAGCGCGCCGAAGTCGCTGCCGCGCCGGTGCTGGTGGGTGGCCCCGTGCAACCCGAGCGCGGTTTCGTGCTGCACGCTTCGGGCAAGCGCGAATGGGAATCCAGCTATCGCGTCAACGACGCGCTCGCCGTCACCACCTCGCGCGACATCCTGGCCGCGATGGCGGACGGCGAGGGCCCGGAACGCGTCCTGGTGGCGCTGGGTTACGCGGGTTGGGGCGCGGGCCAGCTGGAACAGGAGCTGCGCGACAACGCCTGGCTCACGGTGCAGGCCGACGACCGCATCCTGTTCGACACCGCGCTCGATGAACGCTGGAATGCGGCGGTGGCGCTGGTGGGGATCAATCCCGCGAATCTCACCTCGTACTCCGGTCGCGCATGACCGCCCCTGTCGGGATGAAGGGGGTGCGCTTTTCCTCCCCCTTCCGCAGGAAGGGGGATCGAGGGGGATGGCTCGCGATCGCTTGCTTGCTTCGAGGGCATCCCCCCGCCGCCTGCGTCGGCGTTGCCAGGCTCGCGCATCGTGCGCTCGCCAAGCAACCCAGCCCTCGGCATCCTGCCTCGGGCGTTCGAGCCGGCGTGAACTACCGCTGGCAGTTCACAAGCGCCGACTCTCACCCCCTTCCTGTGGCAGGGGGTATGTTTTCGCATCGCTTCCCCAGGAACGGGGGACGATTGGTTTCACGCTCCCCGGTATGACGTCCTGCGTATTGGGCTTCGACTACGGCGCACGCTGGATCGGCGTCGCCAGCGGCAACCGCATCAGCCAATCCGCGCGACCGCTTGCCGCGCTGACCGCACAGTCGGGCCAACCCGACTGGTCGCGCGTCGATGCCCTGCTGTCGGAGTGGAAACCCGAAGCCTTGATCGTCGGCCTGCCGCTGGCGCGGGATGGCAGCGAGCAGAAAACCAGCAAGGCCGCGCGCGCCTTCGCCGACGCGCTGGGAAAACGCAGCAGGCTGCCGGTGCACCTGGTGGATGAGCGCCACTCTTCACAGGAGGCCGCGCGCCGGTTTGCCGCGCAACGCACGGCCGGTTCCGCGCGCCGCCGCGATGCCGCGAACATCGATTCGCTGGCCGCCGCCGTTATCCTAGAGAGCTGGCTGACGCAGACACCTTGAGTGCGACCATGCAGCATCTGCTGACCCTCGAAAACCTCGACCACGCCACGATCACGCGTCTGCTGGATCGCGCCGAACGTTTCCGCGTCGAGGGCGCGCCCCGCGACCTGCTGGCCGGATGCACGGTGCTGACGCTGTTCTTCGAACACTCCACCCGCACCCGTACTTCGTTCGTGCTGGCTTCGAAACGACTTGGCGCCGACACGCTCAACTTCGACCTCACGCACTCATCGACCAGCAAGGGCGAAAGCTTGCTGGATACCCTGCACACACTGGAGGCGATGCATCTCGACGCGCTGGTGGTGCGCCACAACGAAAACGGCATGCCCGCGTATCTGGCTGGACACGCCAACAGCGACGTCGCCGTGATCAATGCCGGCGACGGCACCCATGCGCACCCGACCCAAGGCCTGCTGGATGCCTTGACGATCCGCCAGCGCCGTCCCGACTTTGAAAACCTGCGCATCGCGATCTGCGGCGACATCCGTCACTCGCGGGTTGCGCGTTCCGACGTGCAGGCATTCCACGCATTGGGCTCGCACGACATCCGCCTGTGCGCGCCCGCCACGATGCTGCCGGAATCGCTCGACGAGTTTCCAGGCAGCAACACCACCGAGGATTTCGACGCCGCGCTGGCCGATGCCGATGTCGTGATCATGCTGCGCATCCAGAAGGAACGCATGGCGGCGGCGCAGTTTCCGGAGGCCGCGGATTACCACGCGCACTACGGTCTGGACACGCGCCGACTCGCGCTGGCCGCCAAGAATTGCCAGGTGCTGCACCCCGGCCCGATCAATCGCGGCATCGAGATCGCGCCGGAAGTGGCGGACGGCCCCCAATCGCGCATCCTCGACCAGGTCGCCAACGGCGTGGCGACCCGCATGGCGGTGCTGGCGGAACTGCTCGCGGCACGCTCATAATCGACCCCTGATTCGGGGAACGAGGAAAACCCATGCGTCCTGTCCTGCACCACGCAGCCCTTGTGGCTGTCTGCGCTTCTGCCCTCGTGCTTGCGGGTTGCGGCAAGCACCTCGCCTCGAACGCGCCGATCACGTTCGCGCCCGCCGATACGCCCTACCTGTTCGCCAACTTCAAGGGCGCGCCGGAAGACGTCACCAAGGCATGGAGCGAAGCCGGCGACGCCATGATGTCGGCACGCATCCAGCAATTCGGCCGCTTCGCCGACGCGATCAGCCAGCAGGATCCGACCGTGGCCGCGGTGTTGAACGCGATCCAGGCCGAGCTTGCCGACGTGCACTCGAGCCAGCAGCTGGCGCAGGCGACCGGTTTCTCGCGATCCGCGTTGTACGCGATCTACGGCGTCGGCGACGTGCCGGTGGCGCGCATCGAACTGGCCTCGCCCGACAACACCTTCAAGGCATTCTGGGCGCGCGTCGAGAAACGCGCGGGCATCACCACACCCACCACCACACTCGACAACCAGACCTACCGGGTCATCGGCAGCGCGAACGGCAAACTGCGCTTCCTGGTGGCCATCGAGGGCAAGCAGCTGGTACTGACCCTGGCCCCGGCCAACGCCAGCCCGGCGATGCTGGAACAGTTGCTGGGCCTGACCAAACCTTCCAGCAACGCCGCCGACAAATTGGCGCGCATCGACGGCCAGCACGACTACAGCGATTACGGTTCGGGCTTTCTTGACCCGCCCAAACTGTTCGCCAACCTGTTCGACGGCAAGGATGCGGTCACCCAGGAATTCGCCAAGGACTTGGGCGGTTCGCTGACCAATCCGGCGTGCGCCAGTGAATTCCAGTCGCTGGCCGGACAAGTGCCGTTGATCAGCGGCGGCATGCACACTTATACCGCCAGTGAAATCAGCGGGAATCTCGATGTGCAACTGTCGCCTGCCCTGTTGGGTGCGTTGACCGCATTGAAACAACCCGTCCCGGGCATCGACGAGCAATCCGATGGTTCGATGTTCGACATGGTGCTGGCCTTGCCCTTGCAGAAGTGGCAGGCCTTCATCAAGGGCCGGGCCGAGGCCGCCGCGAAGCAAACCTACCAATGCCCGGCGCTGCAGTCGCTCAACAACTTTGCCAAAACCGCAGCCAATCCACCTGTGCAGATGCCGCCGGAAGCAGCTTCGCTGCTGGGCTTCCGCGTGGTGCTGGACAAATGGGACATCGGCCCGCAGATCGCGGGGCGCGTGCTGGTGGCCAGTTCCAACCCGGCCGAACTGGCGCAGAAGATCCAGCAAACCCTGCCGCAATTCGCGCTCAAGACCATCCCGACCAATGGCAAGCCGGTGGCATTCAACCTGCCGCCACGCCTGCAGGCCATGCTGGGCAGCGGCAGTCAGGGCTGGATCACCGCGAACGACAAGGCTCTCGCGGTAGGCGTGGGCGATGGCGAGGACAGCAAGCTCGCGGGCGCGCTGTCTGCGCCGGCAGGCAACGGCGACACCCTGATGCGCGTGCACTTCGACGGCAAGATGTACCAGGTGCTCGGCAGCTGGATCGGCCGCGTCGCCGCGATGCAGCCAGCCGCCAATCAGGCACAGGTGCAAGGACAGGTCGCGATGTTCAACCAGATGAGCAGGATGATCGGCGCCGTCGACCTCGACGTGAAACTCGACGACAGTGGCTTGCATGTCGAGAGCGACGTGAAGCACCGTTGACATCTCGCCCCCTTCGGCACGAAGGGGGTCGATGCGCAGCATCGGGGGGGGGATGTGCATGACTTTGAAAGCCATCATCCCCCTCATTCCCCCTTCGCATGCGAAGGGGGAGGTCGGTCGCTATAGGCGGTGTCCTGTCTCGCGGTTTTCCACCAGTTCCACGTCACCCAGCCCCTGCGACAGCGAGTGCGCATCACCACCCTGCGCGAGCTTGATCGCAAGCCGCACTTCGTTGGCCGAGTCGGCATAGCGCAACGCATCCTCGTAGCTGATATGGCCCGCGTGGTACAGCTCGACCAGGTTCTGGTCGAAGGTGCACATGCCAAGGTTGCTGGACTGCTTCATCACGTCCTTGATCTTGTGGATTTCGCCCTTGCGGATGTAGTCCTGGATCAACGGCGTGCCCAGCATCACTTCCATTGACACACGCCGGCCCTTGCCGTCGGGGGTCGGGATCAACTGCTGCGCGACGATGCCCTTCATGTTCAAGGACAAGTCCATGTACAACTGGTCGCGCACGTCCTCCGGGAAGAAGTGGATGATGCGTTCCAATGCCTGGTTGGCGTTGTTGGCATGCAGGGTGCACAGCACCAAGTGGCCGGTTTCGGAGAAGTGGATCGCGTATTCCATGGTCTCGCGTGTGCGCACCTCGCCGATCAGAATCACGTCCGGCGCCTGGCGCAGGGTGTTCTTGAGCGCGTTTTCCCAACTGTCGGTGTCGATGCCGAGTTCGCGCTGGGTGATGATGCAGCCTTCGTGCTTGTGCACGTACTCGATCGGATCCTCGATGGTGATGATGTGGCCGGTCGAGTTCTGGTTGCGGTAGCCGACGATCGACGCCAGGGACGTGGATTTGCCCGATCCGGTGGCGCCGACGAAGATCACGATGCCGCGCTTGGTCATCGCCAGCTGCTTGACGATGGGCAGCAGGTTCAGTTCCTCGATGGTCGGGATCTTGGATTCGATCCGGCGCAGCACCATGCCGACGCAATTGCGCTGGTAGAAGCACGACACGCGGAAGCGACCCACGCCGGCAACGCCGATCGCAAACTGGCATTCGTGGGTCTTCTCGAACTCCTCGCGCTGGATCGGGTTCATCACGTTCAGCACCATGTCGCGCGCTTCCTGCGCGGTCAGCGGCGTCTGCGTGATCGGCACGATGCGGCCATTGACCTTGATCGACGGCGCGACGCCGGCCGTGATGAAGAGATCCGATGCCTTCTTGTGCACCATCAGCTTGAGGAAAGATGTGAAATCGACTGCGCTCATTTGAATGTCTCCTTCACCTTGGCGCGTGACAGCGCATCCTGGCGCGTGATCAAACCGCGCCGCACCAGATCCTGCAGGCACTGGTCCATGGTCTGCATGCCGAACTGCTGGCCGGTCTGGATCGACGAATACATCTGCGCGACCTTGTCCTCGCGGATCAGGTTGCGGATGGCCGGGATGCCGACCATGATTTCCCATGCAGGGACGCGGCCACCGCCGACCTTCTTCAGCAAGGTCTGCGTGATCACCGCGCGCAGCGATTCCGACAGCATCGAACGCACCATCGGTTTTTCGCCGGCCGGGAACACGTCGATGATGCGGTCGATGGTCTTGGCCGCCGAGTTGGTGTGCAGGGTCGCGAACACCAGGTGTCCGGTTTCAGCGGCGGTCAGCGCCAGGCGGATGGTTTCGATGTCGCGCATTTCGCCGACCAGGATGTAGTCCGGGTCTTCGCGCAGTGCCGAACGCAGGGCTTCGTTGAATCCATGCGTGTCGCGGTGCACTTCGCGCTGGTTGATCACGCACTTTTGCGCGGTGTGCACGAACTCGATCGGGTCCTCGATCGACAGGATGTGCCCGAAGTGGTTCTTGTTGACATGGTCGACCATCGCGGCGAGCGTGGTCGATTTGCCGGAGCCGGTCGGGCCGGTTACCAGGATCAGGCCCTGCGGCTGTTCGATGAGGTCCTTGAAGATCTTGGGCGTGCCGAGATCCTCCAGCGTCCAGACCTCGGCGGGAATGGTGCGGAACACCGCGCCCGCGCCGCGGTTCTGGTTGAAGGCGTTGACGCGGAAACGCGCGAGGCCGGGAATCTCGAACGAGAAGTCGACTTCAAGGAACTCCTCGTAATCGCGGCGCTGCTTGTCCGACATGATGTCGTACACCAGCGCGTGCACCTGCTTGTGCTCGAGCGCGGGCAGGTTGATGCGGCGGATGTCGCCATCGACCCGGATCATCGGCGGCAGCCCTGCCGACAAATGCAAGTCGGAGGCCTTGTTCTTGACAGAGAAGGCCAGCAGTTCGGCGATATCCATGAACCCCCCTACGAGTGTGTGTTGCAACCGCTGCAATATCAACGCCAAGCGCTGTCAGCCGGCCTCACTCTGCATGACGCCGACTCGCACCGCAAGCCCAACACCCCGACCCGCGGGCGGCTGAAGTATACGCCCCGCCCCAGCCTAGAAAACCGCGACGCGCGCTAGGTTTCGGCATCTCCATCGCCGGTTCCCGCCTCGCCGCCGAAGTCGAGCGTGGCGACGGTGCCCCGCTCCGCGCGCGGCGCCAGCGAAACGCGCCAACCGTACAGTTCGCACAACCTGCGCACGATCGCAAGTCCCAAACCCGCACCCTTGACGGTTTCACCCTCGCCACGCACGCCACGCTGGAACAGGCGTTCGGCATCTTCCGCCTTGATGCCCTGCCCGGTGTCCTCGACCCGCACGCGCCCCGCCTGCACCCGCACCACGACCTCGCCTTCCTGGGTGTATTTGCAGGCGTTGCCGACCAGGTTGCCGAGCGCCACCGCCACCACCGAGGACGGCGCCTCCACCGTGACCGGCGCCTCGACCACGGCACGCAGTTCGATCGATTTGCGCCCGACGTCGGGGCGATGGGTGTCGATGACTTCCGCGGCCACCTTGGCCACATCCGTGGTTTCGCCATCGACCGGCCCGGATTTTTCGGCACGCGACAACAGCAGCAGCGCCTGGGTCAGTTCGGTCGACTGGCGCACCGCGCGTCCGATCCGCTGCAGCCGCGTTTGCAGTTTTTCCGGCAAGTCGGGCGTCGCCATCAGCAACTCGGTGGTGCTGGCGATCACCGCCAGCGGCGTGCGCAATTCATGACTGACGTCGGCGTTGAACTCGCGGTCGCGCTGGATCAACGCGCTCTGCCTTTGCGCGTAATCGTCCAGTGCGGCGGCCAGCTCGCCCACCTCGTCTTCCGCGAAATGCGGCGCCAGCGGTTCCAGCTTGTGGCCGCTGCGGAACGCACGCAGGCGCTGCGCGAGATCGGTCACCGGGCGCATGACCCGCCGCGACAGCCAGTAGCCGACCGCCAGCGACAGCAGCGTGAACAGGATGACCGCCGCCACCAGCCCCGTGATCAGTTGCCGCTTGCCGAGGCTCTCGCGGCTGGTGTCATAGGTGAGAAAGGCGTCGATGCCGTACTTGCGCGCCACCACCAGCTTGTATTGGTTCGGCAACCCGCCGCTGCCACCGTGCATGTCGTACACACCCGGTTTCAGGCCCTGCCAAGCCAACGGCGCCAGGTACACCGTCTGGTCATTCCACATCCACGCTTCAATCAGCTGGAACCGCAACGGTTCGTCCGGATGCAGGTGCTTGCTTTCGACCGCCTGCTGCAGGTCGGCTTCGAGGCTCTGGTTGATCAACTGGTTCTCGACCTTGGCGCGCACATACAACGAGGCCGCAGCGAACAGCGCGCTGAGGCAGAAGCCGAACAGCGTGAAGGTGACGATCAGCCGGAAGCGGAGCTTACGCCGGGACTGCATCCGGATCGACCATGCGGTAGCCGATGCCGTGACGGGTATGGATCAGCGGCTTGTCGAACGGTTTGTCGATGGCCGCGCGCAGGCCGTGGATGTGCACACGCAGGGAATCCGAGTCGGGCAATTCCTCGCCCCAGACCTTTTGCTCGAGGTCCTGGCGCGTGACCACCGAGGGACTGGCTTCCATCAAGGCCTGCAACAACTTCAGGCCAATCGGGTTCAACTGGATCGATTGGCCCCCGCGCGTCACCACCAGGGTGTCGAGGTTGTAGGTCAGGTCGGCGATCTTCAGCACCCGGCTCCTGGGGCCCTTGCCGCGCCGCGCCAGCACTTCCAGCCGCGCCGCCAGTTCCTGCAACGCAAACGGCTTGGTCATGTAGTCGTCGGCGCCGGATTCAAAGCCGGTCAGTTTCTGCTCCAGCGCGTCCCGTGCGGTCAGCATCAACACCGGCGTGTGCTTGTGTGCCTCGCTGCGCAGCTTCTTGCATACCTCGATGCCGTCCATGCCGGGCAGGGTCAGATCCAGCACGACCACGTCGAAATCGTTGACCACCGCCAAGTGCAACCCGGTCACGCCGTCGCCCGCGAAATCGACCACGTGGCCGCGATCTTCAAGGTAATCACCAATATTGGTGGCGATGTCGTTGTTGTCCTCGATCACCAACACGCGCATGGCGGATTCCATTGGACGCGCTTGCAGCGCCATGCCGCAAGCTTAGCGAGAAACGCGCGTTTGCGCTGCAGGTGCCCGACGCCCGTTCAGTGATTCGGCCCCAGCACGTGCACGCCAGCGGCGTTGCCGGTCACATGGCGGCAGATGTGCGTACCGGTCAGGATCAGGCAATCGCGCGCGCCGGCAGCATCGGTTGCCCCGGCCCCGAGCCGGAACGTGAAGGACTGGCGATAGCGCTGGCCGGGCACCGCGGGAGGCGCAAAGCGCCAATTCGCCAGCGCCTGCAACGCGGCGGCATCGAAGGGCCCTGCGCTTGAACCGACGACCTCGAGATCCTGCGGCACGCCCGCGGCCGTCAGCGCGAACTCGACCACCACCTTGCCCTGGATCCCGGCCAACTCCGCCTCAGGCGGATAGACCGGCTGCACCGTGCGCAACGGTCGCGGCACACTGGATGCCGCAATCGCTGCCGGGGTCGAACCCGAGGTATGGATCGACAAATCCGGCATCGTGATCGGTATCAGCGGATGCTCCGCCGTGGCAGCAAGAACCAAGGTGGCATGGGCAACCGGCGCGATACGGACATGGATCCCCTGCGTCGCGGAGCCATCCGCCTGAACGAATGCGGATGCACGAGGCGGTGGCAGCAAACGCGGGCGAACCGGCTCATGTGATACCTGTGCCAGTCTTGGCATCTGCACCACGTCTTGTTGTATCCACCGTGGCGCTGGTGCGTTGTTGTCAGCCACAGGCGATGTGACTTGTTGCTGCCATGTGGCGTTGCGCCACCACAAGCCACCCACCCCCAGCAGCGTGGCCACCAAGACGATGGCAATCGCGTTCCCCCGCAGGTGCTGGCGTGGGCGCTGCGGGGCGATACCGGCAATGAACCACGCGCGTTCCGCAAGCACCCCGCCGTTCGCCGCCAGCGCGAGATCGGCATGGCCGGCACGCAAGGATTCCAGGTTGGCCAAGGCCGCGACGAACACGCGACGTTCGCCGCGCGTGACGCGCAACGCCAGCGCGTCGCAACACAACTCGCGCTCGTTGCGCGCATCGCGGGAGATCCAGTGCACCACCGGGTGATAGAAAAACAACGTTTCCAGCAATACCTGGAACAGGTTGGCGAGATGGTCGAGGCGGCGCAGGTGGGCAAGCTCGTGGACGAGTATCAAGTCGATCTGCGCCGTCGGCATCCGTGCCAGCACCGCCAGCGGCAACACCACCGCCGGGCGTACCCAACCGATCAGGGCCGGCGTCGTAATGCGCAAACTCACCAAAACCGGCACCGGCCGCCGCAAACCCATGCGCTCGGTGAACGCCCGGGCACGCGCCTGCCATTCCGGCAGGCTGCAAGCGCTGTGCAACAACGCACGCAATCGGCGCCACTGCCGGAACAGGCGGATGCCAAGCACGCCCGCTCCGAGCGCCCAGGCCAGCACCAGCCAGGGCAGCGCGGCATCCAGCAGCGCCAGCCACGTCGCCGTCGATGCCGCCGGATGAGACGACACCGTCAGCGAAGTTTCGGTCACCACCATGCCGGCGGGGTCGACAGGCGCCGCAAACACCCGCCATTCATGCCACGCCGTCACGGCCGGAACCACGGCCAGCGCAAACATTGCCAGCATCGCGGCCAGATAACGTGGGTTGCCGCGTGGCAGCAGACCGCGGGCGAGCGCATACAGCGCGCCCACAACGACCGCCTGCCACAGGAAATGCACGAGGCACCAGCCCAGCACCGACACCCCGGTTGCAACGGCGGCGAAGTCGATCATGGGCCATGGTCCTTGTCGAGCTTGTTCAACAGTGCCCGGATCTCACGCAACTCCTCGCGGCTGGCCTTGTGGTCGCCCAACGCCTGCAACACCAGGCGCGAGGGCGAGCCGTCGAACACGCGTTGCAGCATGTCCGACAGGAACCTTTTCTGGGTCCGTTCCTTGCTGACCGCCGCGCGATACACGTGCGCGCGCTGCGATTCGTCGCGCGTGGCCAAGCCCTTGTCGAACATGATCTGCAACATCTTCAGCGCAGTCGTATAACCCGTGCCACCACGCCGATGCAATACGTCATGCACGTCACGCACCGTGCAGGCACCGTGTTCCCACAGTACCTGCAGGATTTCAAGTTCAGCTTCAGTGGGGCGAGATGATGTTTTGAAGCCAGTCATGTTAGTCACAACCGAACCCAACGCTACCGTGGCGCCATCAGCGCCCGATGGCCAGCGCGGCGAAAACATTCAAATTCGATTATCCAGCAGCCACGTTGCTCCTACAAACTTCAGAGTCCTCGGACGTAACGAGCCGCCCTTACCCACCATCATCCGTGCCAGGCGTCAATGCCCTGTTTTTAGTTGTTCGGAATTCTGCGCAGAGCGAATACGCAGGGTTTCCTGCGCGTTACGCTGCTCAGCCTGGATCTGCGCGTAGGTCTTGCAGGTCTTCACCGGCAGATGTGAACCGACCGGGATCTGGCTCTGGCAAATCAGACGATCACCGTCCTTCTTCGTCAGGATCGCATTCACCGTGCTCTGGTCGGCCAGCAGTCGTACCTTTGCGGCCTGGTCCATCTTGTCCACGCTGCCGTATTGGTCGAAAAGCTTGCTCATGTCGGAGAAGCTTCCATCGATCGTGGCACGTTCGCCCTTGTCGACATACTGCCAACGCCCGCCCGGTTCCATCTGCTTGTGGATTGCGGCGACCACGGCCTCGAAGTCCGCTTTGTTGTCGGCCTTCACGATCGGCTTGCTGTTGTTATCTGCTCTCGACTGCTCGAGAGGTGGTGCAGCACCATTGGTGTAAGTGAGAGAACCTGTTCCAGCACAACCCTGCAACACCAACACAGTGACCACGGCAATCGCGATCAACCAACCAGATGTTTTCATGAGCCCCACCCCAGTGAGTAATGCTTGCGCCACCCGGCGCAAGTTTTCCTCACGCTAATACCTACAACACGGCTTGTCAACGATCAATTTCGTACTATGTGTCTCGTTGATTCGCGGTTCCAGGCCCGTGCGCCCGGTGCTGTTCCAAATGTTCAATCATCGCCCCCGCCACATCCACCCCGGACACACCCTCGATGCCTTCGAGTCCCGGCGAGGCGTTGACTTCCAGTACCAGTGGCCCCCGCTTCGAACGCAACAGATCGACCCCGGCGATGCCCAGCCCCAGCACCTTGGCCGCACGCAGGGCCACGTCCCGTTCCGCCGCCGACAGCTTCACCCGGCTGCCGGTGCCACCACGATGCAGGTTGGCGCGAAAGTCGCCATCCACCGCCGCACGTTGCATCGCTGCGACCACCTGGTCGCCCACCACGAAGCAGCGGATGTCGCGGCCCTCCGCTTCGCGCACGAATTCCTGTACCAGGAAATTGGCATACAGGCCGCGAAACGCCTCGATCACGCTCTGCGAAGCCGCGGGTTTCTCGGCCAGCACCACGCCTGAGCCCTGCGCGCCCTCGTTGAGTTTGATCACGTGCGGCGGCGGGCCCAGCATGTTCAAAAGATCGGCGGTGTCGTCAGGGTTGTCGCCGAACACCGTCACCGGCAGGTCGATGCCGTGGCTGGCGAGGATCTGCAGGCTGCGCAATTTGTCGCGCGCGCGCAACACCGCGTCCGACGAACTGGGCGTGTACACCCCCATCATCTCGAACTGGCGCAACACCGCGGTGCCGTAGAACGTCACCGAAGCGCCGATGCGCGGGATCACCGCATCGACGCCATTCAACGACCGCCCGCCGTAGTGCACGGCAAAACCGTCGCGCGAAATGCGCATGTAGCAACGCAGCGGATCGAGCACCCGCACGCGGTGTCCGCGTGCGCGCGCTGCCGCGACGAGACGGGCCGTCGAATACAGGCGCGAATTGCGGGACAGGATCGCGAGCTTCATGCCGGCACCCACCGCGAGGCGAATGACCGGCGTTCGCGCGGCTTGAAGGTTCAAGCGGGTGAAGGGAATCGAACCCTCGTCAGTAGCTTGGGAAGCTACAGCTCTACCATTGAGCTACACCCGCACCGGAGTGGCGATGTTAGCGAGCGTGCCGCATGCCGTGCAACGTTCGCTAACCGGCGGCTAACCGATTTCTTAGGCGGCGCTTAGCACAATGCAGGCAGCAGGCCGGCATTCAGCGCGGCCGGATTGTGATGAACGCGTCGGCGAAGGGCGCCGCACCGACGCAGTCAAAGGCGCCCGGATCAAACGGGGGTTTCCCATGTTCCGCTTCCGTCTTTCGCGTTCGCTGCTGGTCGCCTGTGGCGTATGCGCCCTGCTGGTGTGCGGGGCCACATTGCACGCGCAGCAGTACGACGGCTCGCAACCTTACGACCAATCCCGGGATGCCGCCACTTCCGACCAGTCGCCCGGGCGGGTGGCGCGCCTGGCCTATCTGTCCGGACAGGTACAGTTCGCACCTGCCGGGGAAAGCGATTGGGGCTCGGTCGAAGTCAATCGCCCGATGGTGATCGGCGACCGCCTGCTGACGGGCGACGACGGACGCGCGGTGCTGGAGCTCGGCGACGCCTCGGTACGCATCGACAACGATTCGGCTTTCGATTTCCTCAACCTCACCCAGGACAACGTCCAGATCGAGCTCTCGCAGGGCACCTTGAACCTTGCAGTGCGCCAAATGGCCAACGGCGAGAACTTCGAGGTCGACACACCGACCGTGGCCTTCGTCGCGGCACAACCCGGCATCTACCGCATCGACGACGACCCGACCGGCACCGGCAGCATGGTCACTGTGTTCCAGGGTTCGGGTACCGTGTATGGCGAGAACGGCGTCAGCCGGCAGGTTGCTGCCGGCACTTCCTACCGCTTCAACGACTCGTCCCTGACCAGCGTCGACGTCAACGGCCTGCCCGAGCCCGACGACTTCGATCGCTTCTGCGAAACGCGCGATGCCAATTACGACCGCTATGCGCGGCAGCAACAACAGTACGTGCCGCCGGACATGATCGGCGGCGATCAGTTGTACCAGTATGGCCAGTGGGACGACACGCCCGAATACGGCAACGTCTGGTATCCGAGCTCGGTGCCGGTCGGCTGGGCGCCGTATCGCTACGGCCACTGGGCTTGGATCGACCCATGGGGCTGGACCTGGGTGGGCGACGAGCCATGGGGCTTCGCACCGTTCCACTACGGCCGCTGGGTGTACGTCAGCAACCGCTGGGGCTGGATGCCAGGGCCGGTCGACGTGCAGCCGGTCTATGCGCCGGCATTGGTCGGATTCATCGGCGGGTCGGGTTTTTCGCTGTCGATCAACCTCGGCGGTGGCGGACCCGTCGGCTGGTTCCCGCTCGGCCCCCGTGACGTGTACGTGCCGTGGTTCCACGCTTCACAGCGTTACTTCACCAACGTCAACGTCACCAACATCCGCAACGTGTACGTCAACAAGACGGTGATCAACAACTTCTACGGCGACTACCGCGCGGGCCGCAGGCCGCCGTTTGGCCGGGGCGACTACGCATATCGCAGGATGCCCGGCGCGGTGACGGCGGTACCCCGCAACGTGTTCACAGAAGCGCGGCCGGTGCATCCGGCGGTGCTGCGTTTGAACCGCAGCCAGCTTGCGCGCAGCGAAGTCGCGCTGCGCCCCGATGTCAACCCGCGCGCGGCCAGCCTGGGCCTGCGCCGCCCGAGCGTACGCCCGGCCGTGCTCAAGGGCCGCGAACCATTCGCGCGGCCGGTCGTCGCGCGACGTACACCGCCGCCGCGGCCCGTCGCCTTCGCTGCGCGCGAGCAGGTCATTGCACGTCAGCACGGCCAGCCACTGACCACGGCGCAAATGCAGAACCTGAGCAAGGCGCACCCGGTACCAGCCGCGCGCAACGAGCGCGTCAAGCTGGTTCCGGCGCTGGCCGCCGGAGCCGCGGGCGCGGCAGCGCTGGCCGCCGGAGCCGCGGGCGCGGCAGCGATCGCCGCGATGCGTCATGGCGCAACATCGCCACGACCGGTGACGGCACCATCACACAATCAGCCGGCACGCACGGTCGCCGCACCCCGCCCCGCCGAACCGACCGACCGCCGTACCAGTCCGGCGGAACCTTTCAGGAACACCGTGCACCCGATCCCGGCACGCAACCAGCCCGTGCAGCGCAACTTGCGCCCCGGCGAGTTGCCCAGCGCCCGCTTCGTGCACCCGCGCGAGCCCGCGACCCTGCCGCGCGCGGCGGTGATCCGCCCTGCCGGCGAAGCGCAACGCACGGCGCCGGCTTCCGGGCGCCTGCCCGTGGTGCGGCCCATCGAGCGCGCCCCGCAAGCGATGGACAACCGCGCCGTGCAACAGCAGGCGCAACAACGCGCACGCGACCAGCATATGCAACAACAGCGTGCGCGTGAGCAACAGGCGCAACAGCGCGTCCGCACGCAACAAATGCAACAGCAACGGCAGGCCGAGATGCAGGCCCGGCAACGCGACCAACGGGTTCAGCAGCAGCGCCAGGCCGAAATGCAAGCCCAGCAGCGCGACCAACGGATGCAACAACAACGCCAAGCCGAGATGCAGGCCCAGCAACGCGCGCGCGACCAGGCCATGCAGCAGCAAAGGCAGATGCAGCAGCAGCGCGCAATGGAAATGCAGCAAATGCGCGAACGCGAGATCCAACGGGCACCGCAGCACTATGCGCCGCCGCCGCGTCATGCCCAGCCCGCGCCCGAACGCCGCCAGCCGCCGCCGCGGAAAAGCCCACCACCGAGCAGTGGCAATCGATGATTTTTGCGATCGTTCATGATCGCTGCTACGCGGAGCGAATGGCCGTGGGTCGCCACCAACTCTAGTGAACACCAGAACGACCATCCATGGTCTGACTTTCCGCAACAACCGCTTCGTATGGACGCCTGATCAAACTGTGCAGGCTCGCGGGGCGTTACACTTCGCGCATGCAGATTTTTCTCAACGGGCAACCGCACGAATGCGCTACAGCAACCACGCTGATCGGGTTGCTGGAACAAACCGGACACGGCGCTCGCCGCGTGGCGGTCGAGGTCAACCGTGAAATCGTGCCACGCAGCCGACACGCGCAAAATGTCTTGCACGAAGGCGATCGCGTGGAAATCGTGCAAGCCATTGGCGGTGGGTGAGGAGACGTGCTTGCGACCTGCCGGTGGCAGGTCGCGCGTCGACGAACGCCCGGCCAAGGATGGCCGGGCCGGCGCCCCGCACCATGGACGGTTGCTTGCCTGTTCGCTTTTGGCCGATGGCCGAGCGTGGCCACAGCGCACACGGCGTTACAATCGTGCTTTGTTTTTTGACGCGCACCCGCCATGAACGCCCTGCCGCAAACCGTTTCTCCCGACATCCCCGATCCGCTGGTGATCGCCGGCCGCACGTTCCGTTCGCGCCTGCTGACCGGCACTGGCAAGTTCAAGGATCTCGACGAAACGCAGCGCGCGACCGAGGCCGCGGGTTCCGAAATCGTTACCTTCGCGGTGCGCCGGATGAACCTCGGCCAGAAACCCGACGAACCCAACCTGCTGGACGCGTTGCCGACCGACCGCTACACCCTGCTGCCCAATACCGCAGGCTGCCACACCGCCGAGGAATGCCTGCGCACCTGCCGGCTGGCGCGCGAGCTGCTGGATGGACACTCGCTGGTCAAGCTGGAAACCATCGGCGACCAGAAAACCCTGTTCCCGGACGTGATCGCGACGCTCCAGGCCGCCGAGGTATTGATCAAGGACGGTTTCGACGTGATGGTCTACACCACCGACGACCCGCTGCTGGCGCACCGCTTCGAGGAAATGGGCTGCGCCGCGGTGATGCCGCTGGCCGCACCGATCGGTTCGGGCCTCGGCATCCAGAACAAGTACACGATCCTGGAGATCGTCGAGAACGCGAAGATTCCCGTGATCGTTGACGCCGGTGTCGGCACCGCATCAGACGCCGCCCTGGCGATGGAGCTCGGCTGCGACGGCGTGCTGATGAACACCGCGATCGCGCACGCCAAGGATCCGGTGCTGATGGCACACGCGATGAAATGCGCGATCGAGGCCGGGCGTGCGGCCTTCCGCGCCGGGCGCATCCCGCGCAAGCGTTACGCCTCGGCATCCAGCCCGGTCGACGGGTTGATTGAATGACATTCCCCTCCCCCTTCGGAAAAACCGCCATCCTTGGCGGAAGAGCTTCATGGTGGCGCAAAGCGCCGGGTGAGGGTTCGGGTCTTGTACAAGATTCGTACCCTCACCCCTGCCCCTCTCCCGAGGGGAGAGGGGTTCTACTTGAACAATGAAGCGCCCAAACACCACCGCGCCATCCGCAGCTTCGTATTGAGGGAGGGCCGGATCACGCCGGCGCAGCAGCGCGCCTTCGCCGAACATTGGGCGCGTTACGGCGTCGATTACACGGGCACCTTTCGCGATCTGGACACGTTGTTCGATCGCCACGCCCCACGGGTGCTGGAAATCGGTTTCGGCAACGGCGAAGCGCTGGCCTGGGCGGGCGAACACGACCCCGCACGCGATTACCTCGGCATCGAAGTGCACCGCCCCGGCGTTGGTCGCCTGATGAATGCGCTGGCCGCGCGCGTCGCGCGCAACGTGCGCCTGTGGAGCCACGACGCGGTCGAAGTGCTGCGCAACGAAATCCCCGAAGCCGCGCTGGACGAAGTCCGCATCTGGTTTCCCGATCCCTGGCACAAGAAGCGCCACCACAAACGGCGCTTGATCCAGCCGGCCTTCGTCGAATTGCTGGCGACACGCGTCAAACCGGGTGGCCTGCTGCACCTCGCGACCGACTGGGCCGAGTATGCTTTGCACATGCGGGAAGTGCTGGCCACGCAAGCGGGCTGGCGACTGCGCGAAGGGGACAGCGGTGAATCAAGACGACCGGCATGGCGAATCGAGACGCGCTTCGAGCAGCGCGGACTCAAACTCGGCCACGCGGTTACCGATCTGTTGTACGACCGTGTGTGAGAATCACGTGCTCGCCCCCACGCTGCCCTGACGGATCCGTACACGATGGAGCTGACCCTCACCCCCGACATGATGCTGGTGCTCGGGCTGGTCGGCTTCACCGTGATCATGTTCATCCTCGACTGGGTGCGGCCCGACATCATCGCGCTGCTGGTGCTGGTGGTAATCGGCATCACCGGGTTGATGCCGGTGCAGCAACTGTTCGATGGCTTCGCCTCCAACGCCGTGCTGTCGTTGATGGGCATCATGATCATGGGCGCGGGGCTGGATCGCACCGGCGTGCTCAACAAGGCGGCCTCGTTCATCCTGCGCCTGTCGGGCGGCGTGGAAAGCCGGGTGTCGCTGCTGCTCAATACCACGGTGGGCAGCCTGTCCTCGATCATCCAGAGCCAGGCGCTGGCGGCGCTGTTCATCCCGGTCGCCAGCCGCCTTTCCGCGCGCACCGGCGTGCCGCTGAAACGTCTGTTGTTGCCGATGGCGTTCTGCATCCTCGCCGGCACCAGCATGACGCTGATCTCCAACTCGCCGCTGATCCTGCTCAACGACCTGATCGCCAGCGCCGACCGCAACCTGCCGCCCGGCGCGCAGACCATCCAGCCGTTCTCGCTGTTCTCGATCACGCCGATCGGCATCCCGCTGCTGCTGGTCGGCATCGGCTATTTCGCGTTCCTCACCAAGCGCCTGATGCCGGACGAGGACGACAAGCCCAAGGTGACGCCCGGGCGCACCGAAAGCTACTTCGCCGACACCTACGGCATCGAGGGCGAGGTGATCGAACTCACCGTCACCGCCGACAGTCCGCTGGTCGGCATGAGCATCGGCGAGGCGGAAATGCTGGACAAGGCGCCGCTGATCCTCGCGGTGAAGAACGGCAACGAGGCGCGCCTCGCGCCGCCTTCCGACCAGATGATCTGGGTCGGCACGGTGCTGGGCGTGCTGGCACCGCGCGCGCAGGTCAACGAATTCGCGCAGGCGCTGCAATGTCGGGTGGGCAACCGCATCCAGGCGCTGGCCGACATGTTCAACCCCACGCGCGCGGGCGTTTCCGAGGTGGTGATCCCGCCCAGCTCGAAGTGGATCAAGCACCAGGTCGGCGAGCTGCGCCTGCGCAAGCGCTACGGCATCTCCGTGCTGGCGCTGAACCGTGGCGACGAAGTCACCCGCGGCGAGGACGTGCGCAAGATGACCCTGCGCGCCGGCGATTCACTGGTGCTGCACAGCTACTGGCGCGACCTCACGCTGGCCGCCGAAAGCCGCGACCTGGTGCCGGTCACCGACATCCCCAGCGAGGAACAGCGCCCCGGCAAGGTGCGCTACGCGCTGGTGTTTTTCGCGCTGGCGATGGGCCTCGGCCTGTTCACCAACCTGCATCTGGGCGTCGCGATGATGGCCGGCGCGGTCGGCATGCTGCTGACCGGCGTGCTCAACATGGACGAGGCTTACGGCACGATCCAGTGGAAGACCATCTTCGTGATGGCGTGCCTGATTCCGCTGGGCGCCTCGATGGATTCCACCGGCACCGCGGCGTGGATGGCGCAGGAAATCCTGCGCTACATCGGGCACCTGCCGCAGTGGGTGATCCAGACCTTCGTCGCGATCCTGGCGCTGGTGTTCTCGCAGATCATTTCGCACGTCGCCACCGCGGTGATGATGGTACCGATGGCCATCAACATCGCGCTCGCTTCCGGCGGCAACCCAGCGGTGTACGCGCTGCTGGTCGCGCTGTCGGTGTCCAACACCTTCATGCTGCCGGGCGCCAGCCCCACCCTGCTGATCGTGGCCGGGCCCGGCGGCTACAAGCCGCGCGACTTCGCGCGCGTGGGCCTGCCGTTGACCGTGCTGATGCTGGTGGTGACGGTGGTGATGGTGAACATGGTCTTCAACCGGTGATTTTTGCGATCATCCCTGATCGCTGCATTGCGCGGACTGGCCGAGCGAACCAATATCCTCGGCCATCGAACACCAGAACGGCCATCCCTGGCCTGACTTCTCACGAAAGCAGTACCTTCACTCCCAAATGTTCGCATGCGGCCCGAGTTGGCCGTTGCGCTGCGGCCGGATCACGCAGAAGCGCTGGCCGGTTGGGGCTTCCATCACCACCCAGGTCTTGATTGCGGCCACGCGCTTCGCGCCCAGTGATTCCAGTCGCTTCACTTCCGCCTCGATGTCGTCGCTCTCGATGTCGAGGTGCACGCGGCTTGCGTGATCGACCTTCTGCACCTCGACGATCGGCTCATCGTCGTGCATCGCGAGGCCAACGTAGTTGTCCTGTGCGGGATCCGCTTGTTTCACCGACCGCCCCAACGCGGCCGACCAGAACCGCGCGGCCGATTGCAGATCATCGGTTTTGCAATCGATGATGAAGTTGCTCAAGCGGCTGCGATGCATGGCGTATCTCCGTTCGGGTTCACGCGCGCCCGCGTGCGCGATCGACGCTCCACGGGCCGGGGCCGGCGGCCGACAGGTACAGGAACACGAAGCAGAACGCGACCGCCATGCCACCGCCGTTGAGCAGCGGAAAGACATGGTTGTGTGGGAAGTGCGCCATGAAATACGCGAACGCCATCTCGCCCGACACGATGAAGGCCACGGGGCGCGTGAACAGGCCGATCAACACCAGGAAGCCGCCACCGAGTTCGAGAATGCCGGCCAGGCCCGGCACCAGCGTCAGCATCTTGTCCGGTGAAATCAGGTCCAGATGATTGCCGCCCGGAAAGCCCAGCAGTTTCTCGCCGCCGTGCTGCATGAACAGGAAACCGACCACGATGCGCAGGATGCTGAGCAGGAACGGCGACTGCCGCGTCCAGAAATTCGAATTGCCGGCCATGGGGCCCTCCTCGCGATGATTTGGCCGGGCGAGTGTAGCGCTTGCAAGTATGGATCGGGCGACTGCCACTGCGCAGCCACGCTACGGCTATCACGCCGCGGCGATCGCCTCGACTTCGCCGACGTCCTTGGGCAGTGTTGCGGTCAGCACCTCGTTGCCGTGTGCGTCCACCGCGACATCATCCTCGATGCGGATGCCGACACCGCGCCACTTGGAAGGCACGCTGACATCATCCGGCGGGATGTAGATGCCGGGCTCCACCGTCACCACCATGCCCGGTTCCAGCAGGCGCGGTTCGTCGTCGACGCGGTAGTCGCCGACATCGTGCACGTCGAGGCCGATCCAGTGCCCGGTCTTGTGCGGGAAGAACCGCAGGTGGTCGCCTGACTTCAGGGCCGCGCGCGCGCCGCCCGACAGCAACTTCAGCGCACACAGCCCCCTGACGATCACGCGCGTCGCGGCGTCGTGCGCGGCCGTGAACGGGCACCCCGCGCGTACCTCCTCGATCGCCGCATACTGCGCCTCCAGCGTGACTTCATAGAGCGCACGTTGCTCGCGTGAAAACTTTCCGCCCACCGGCCAGGTGCGGGTGATGTCCGAGGCATAGCATTCCATTTCCGCGCCGGCGTCGATCAGCAACAGATCGCCACGCGCGAGGCGCGCGCGGTTGTCGGTGTAATGCAGCACGCAGGCGTTGGCACCACCGGCAACGGTCGGTGGATACGAGGGCACCGCGCCGTGCGCGCGCATCGCGTGCAGCAACGCGGCTTCGACTTCGTATTCGGCCGCACCCGGACGCGCCGCCTGCACGGCGGCCCGCTGCGCGTCGGCGGCGATCTTCGCCGCACGCCGCATCAACGCCAGTTCGGCCGGCGACTTGTACAGGCGCAATTCGTGCAGCAGATGGCCCAACGCGACGAACTCGCGCGGCACCACGCCGCCGCCGCGCGCCGCGCGCAGGCGCCGCAGCCAACGCAACAACTGCGCGTCGAACTCGTTCTCGCGCCCGAAGTGGCAGTACAGGCGCGCGCGCCCTTCCAGCATGCCGGGCAGGATGTCGTCGATGTCCTCGACCGGAAACGCGTCGTCCATGCCGTAGCGCGCGACCGCGTGTTCCGGGCCGACCCGGGCGCCGTCGATGCGTTCGCGCTCGGGATCGCGCTCGCGACAGAACAGCACGACCTCGCCCTTGCCACGGCCCGGCAACAGCGCCAGCACCGCATCGGGCTCGGGAAAACCGGTGAGGTAGTGGAAATCGGAATCCTGCCGATACGGCCACGCCGCATCCGCGTTGCGCATCCGGCGCGGGGCGGCAGCCACCACCAGTGCCGCGTCCGGCCCCGCCATGCGCATCAATTCCAGGCGCCTGCGTGCGAATTCCGACGGCGCGATCATGCCCGCCCCGTCGGCGCGAATGTCGCGTGCAAGTGCGCGACGCCTTCGCGAATGAATGCCAGCACCTCGTCGAGCGCCGCTTCGTCGTCCTCATCGACAGCAAGGTGGCTGGCGGCGATGTGGCCGAAATCACGCAGCAGTTCGCGGATGGCCGGGCCGTTCGCGCCGTCCTCCAGCACCCCGGTCAGGCCAAGGCCTCCGAGAAAGCCGCGGCACCAGTCCACGGCCGCATCCGCACGCGCCGCCAGCGGTGCCCCGGGCAACAACAGCTCGACCGGCTTGCCGGTGCGCAGGCGCGCGCCGATGTTCGCAACGGCACGCTCCAGCAGCGCATGCAACGCATCGCTGTCGACGGGCTCGTCTGCTTCGCTTTCCAGCGCCAGCGAAGCCAGCAGTTCGTGCGCATGCCCGGCCCAGCCCGCACACAGGAACCCGGTCACCGAGCCGTGCAACTCTGCGGGTGCAACCCCAAGCCGCGCCTGCGCGAGCGCCGCGTTCCATTCCGAATAGGTGTCTGACGTCATGCCGTGATGAACCGGGTGGCCGTGCCGATTGGGCGTTCGCGAAGCCATTTTAGGGCATGCTCGACCCCGACTTCATACCCACGACGCCCCACGGCGGTTTGAGTAAACTTGACGCGTACCCGGCTTTTCCCGTCATCTTGCCATCAGGTGATCGAGCGAGGCCCGCCACGACTTTGCAGGGGCCAACTTGCCGCCATGAGCTGCGTTACACGGGATCATCCGTGACCCTCCAGTCATCCAGATGCCTGGGCGCGGTGCTGGTTTTCGCGGCAGCCTGGTTGGGGCCTGCCGCGCCCGCCGCCGCGCACGACAAGCCGACCGTCGCGCCCGCGCAACCCGCGACCTGGCGTGCGTACCAGCGCAACTACCACTTCCAGCAACTCGATGACCGCAACGGCTTGACCCAGAATTCGGTGTCGTTGATCTTCCAGGATCGCACTGGGTTCATGTGGTTCGCGACGCAGGGTGGCTTGTTCCGCTACGACGGCTACAACCTCACGCGTTTCACCCACGACCCGAATCGCACCGACAGCCTGCCCGACGATTACCGGGTGACCTCGCTGGCCGATGCCGGCAAAGGACGTCTGTGGATCGGATCCACCACCGGCGGCCTGGCCCTGTTCGACCCGACCGGCAACCGCGTCGTCCCGCTGCCGGCTGACGTGCAACGCAAGGGAACACCCGTCACCAGCCTGTTGAAGCTGCCCGACGGCAAGCTGCTGGTGGGCACGCGGCACGGCGTGGACGTGCTGACCGACAGCGGCGCCGCGCCATCGCTCAAACCGATCTGGGCGGAAGCCGCCGGCAACCCGGCGGCGGTGCAGTCCATGACCCGCTGCAGCAATGGCGATGTCTATGCCAGCGCAGGCGACGAGGTGATCGAGTTGAACCCTGCCAGGACTGGCGGCCACGTCCTCGCCAGTACCGGTTCGGCCATCAACGCCCTGCTGTGCGATCCGGCGGGTCGCCTGTTGCCGGGCAACGCGGCGGGCCTCGCCAGCGTCGATCGCAAAAACGGCACGCTCGACCCACTGTGGCCGGAGGCCGGCGTTACCGGCGCCGGCGTCGTTGCGATCGCGGCTGACCACGCAGGCCGGATCTGGCTGGGACTCAACGACCACAGCCTGGTCCGGATGGGTGCCGACGGTTCCAGCGTTCGCGTCGACCCGGCTCCACTGGGCATCAACGGCGGCCTGCCCGATTCACCCATCACCACGCTGTTCGTCGATCGTACCGGACTGCTCTGGGTCGGCACCCTGTCGGCGGGGGTGGTGTGGACCCGCACCGACGGCGGCCCGATCAGTGCCGTACTCAACCTCACCGGCGACCCGCGCACCAAGACCTTCGTGAGCGCTTTCCTGCCCGCCGGCAACGGACAATTCTGGGTCACGATGTACGGCTTCGGGTTGGTTCGCTACGACCCCGCCACCCACGAAGTCACGAGCTATCAAGCAGCACTCGACAAGGCGATCGATTCGCTCGGCACCGCCCCTGCCGGCCAGCCCGTACGGCCCGCTGCCACGATCGCGCGAGGAGACGCGGGACGGCTGGCGAACCTTCCGCGCCTCCAGAACCTCAAGGTATTCGGCATCGTGGAGGACGCCGATGGCAACCTGCTGCTGCCCTCCAACCACGGGCTGCTGCGTTTCGATCCAGCCACCGGAACCGCCGACTACGCACGCCTCGATGGTCAGCCAGCCACCGCATCGGTACGCGCCTTGCTGAGAACCCGCAACGGCGACCTTTGGGTTGCCCCTTACGGCGAAGGCCTCGTCCACTACCACGACGGCCACGCGGTGCAACGCTTCGACAGCGTGCATGGCCTGGCCAGCGACGACGTGGTGGAGATCGTCCAGGATCACGCGGGCAGCATCTGGGCCGGCACCACCCGTGGCGTATCGGTGATCGATCCAGGCACCGGCAAGCTGCGTACTTTCCGTGAGATCCCCGGCAACGATCACTCCCTTGCGGGAAGCGCAGTGGCCAGCCTGCTGGTTACCCGTGACGGACACATCTGGATCGGCTCGCTTTCCGGCCTCAGCCGGCTGGAACACATCGATGCCGGTGGTGCCGAATTCCAGCGCTACGGCCTTGCCAACGGATTGCCCGACAATACGATCGATTGCATGCTGGAAGACGCCACGGGCGACATCTGGTTCAGCACCAACCAGGGCATCGTCCGACTCGACCCGAAAACCGGCAGGGTCCGCGGCTTCAACATCGCCGACGGCACGCAGGGCAACGAATACAACTCGGGGGCGTGCCTGCGCACGGCCAGCGGCACCCTGCTGTTCGGGGGGCACGGTTTCGACATCATCAATCCGGAACGGGTGCACTCCGCAACCCCCAGTGCAGCAGTGGTGTTTACCGCGTTCCACAACGGCACGGGAACGATTCCCGTGTCGCCCGCGACTTCGGAAATACTGACGCTGGGTACCGGCGAGCGCAGCGTGTATGTCGCATTCAGCACGCTCGACTACGCGGCCTCGGATCACAATCGCTACCGCGTCCGGCTGCTCGGCTCGCGCCACCCGGGCTGGGTGGGGCCGACGACCGACCATACCGCCGCCTTTACCGACCTCGCGCCCGGCGACTATCGCCTGGAAGTCCAGTCGGTCCTGCGCGACGGCAGCTTCGGCAGAGCCGCAAGCTTGCGCTTCCGCATCCCGAGCGTGTGGTGGTGGGACCTGCCCATGCGCATCGTCTACGCCGCGGCCTTCGTGCTGCTGGTATTGATCGCGCTGCTTGGGTGGCGCAGCCACTATCTGGAACAAGCCCGCCATCGCCGGCAGTTGCGCTTGCGTGAAAACCGGTTGCGCCAGGCCCTCTGGGGCTCGGGCGACGAGTTCTGGGACTGGAACCTCGAACACGGCACCATCCTGCGGCTCGGCCCCGAAGGCGTCCCCGGCGGCCACCACGAGGAATCCATCTCGGCCGACGAATGGCGCGCCACGATGGTGCACCCCGACGACCTTGCCGGTCTCAATCGCGCGCTGGCCGAGCACATCGCCGGGCATACCGAACACTTCGAGGTCGAACACCGCGTGCGCGGTCGCGACGACGAGTGGACCTGGGTGATCTCGCGCGGACGGGTCGTCGAGCGCGACGCGGACGGCAAACCCTTGCGCATCTGCGGCACCGAGCGCGACATCAGCGCATTGCGCGCCGCCGATCGCGACCGCCGCATCGCGTCGGAAGTCATCCGCAACATGAGCGAAGCGGTCACGGTCACCGACCTCGACTTCCACTTCATCTCGGTCAATACCGCGTTCACCCGCATGACCGGCTACGCCGAACACGAAGTGCTGGGCCGCGACGCCTCCGTCCTCAACGGCAGTCGCCACGCCCCCGCCAGCTACGGACAGTTGCGCCAGACCCTGGCCGAAACCGGGCATTGGCGCGGCGAACTGTGGCAACGCCGCAAGGACGGCGAGGAATTCCTGTGCTGGGTGGAGTTGAACGAAGTCTGCGATGCCTCCGGACAGCGCACCCACATGATCGGCGTGTTGACCGACATCACCGACCGCAAGCGTGCCGAACAGGAACTGCGCTACCTCGCCAATTACGACACCCTCACCGGCCTGCCCAATCGCGCGCTGCTGGGCGAGCGACTCGGCGCGGCGGTGATCAGCGCGCGCCGCAGCGGCCAGAAGGTCGGCTTGCTGTTCCTCGATCTCGATCGCTTCAAGCACATCAACGATTCGCTCGGCCACACCACCGGCGACCGCACGCTGAAAGCCGCCGGCGCGCGCCTGCGCCAGTGCGTGCGCGAAACCGACGTGGTCGCGCGCCTTGGTGGCGACGAGTTCACCGTGGTGCTGGAGAACCTCGCCGACGTGCGCGGCGCCGAGGAAATGGCGCAGCGATTGATCCAGGCTTTCGCGCGGCCGCTGCCGATCACCGGCACCCAGGAAGCCGTGATCTCGCCGTCGATCGGCATCGCACTCTACCCCGACCACGGCCAGACCCCGGCCGACCTGCTGAAGTGCGCCGACACCGCGATGTACCAGGCCAAGGAACGCGGCCGCAATACCTGGGCGGTGTACCACGCCGGCATGGACGCGCGTGCGCGCGACCACGCCACGCTGGTCACCGCGTTGCGACGCGCGCTGGAGCGCGACGAACTGAGCATGGTCTACCAACCCAAGCTGGCGATCCGCGGCGAGCGCGGCATCACCGGCATGGAAGCACTGCTGCGCTGGCACAGTCGCGAGTTGGGCGAGATTCCGCCCAGCGTATTCATCCCGCTGGCCGAGGAAACCGGCCAGATCCACGACATCAGCGCGTTCGTGTTCTCGACCGCCTGCGCGGACCTGCGCCGCTTCCGCGAAGGCGGCCACCGCAACCTGACCATGGCGATCAACCTGTCCGTGGCGCAACTGAACCGGCCAGACCTGACCCTGCACATCTGCGACATGCTGGCCGAGCACGACGTGGCGCCCAACCAGGTGGAACTGGAACTCACCGAGAGCGTGGTCATGGCCAATGCCGAACAATCCGTGCGCCTGCTGGGCGAACTCAAATCCATCGGCGCGCGCCTCGCGATCGACGATTTCGGCACCGGCTATTCCTCGCTTGCCTATTTGAAACGCCTGCCCATCGACACCCTCAAGATCGACCAGGAGTTCGTGGGCGACATCACCACCGATCCGGACGACGCGGCGATCACTTCCACCATCATCACCATGGCACACTCGCTGCAACTCAAGGTAGTGGCCGAGGGCGTGGAGACCGCCGAGCAACTCGCCTTCCTGCGCGCGCAGGGCTGCGACGAAATCCAGGGCTACTGGGTCTCTCGACCGCTCACGGCGGAGGCGTGCCTGGAGTTCCTGGACCGCCATGCGGCGACCAGCATAGACATCACTTGAAGGTACATGCCACGCATCGGGTTTTTGCCTTATAGTCGGCAACCATGGACAGCCAACCAATGAACTTCGAAGCGGAACTCGGCGCACTGTCACGCGCGCTCGACGCGGCGCTGGAACGGATGCGCCGGTTGGCCGAGGAGAACGCCAGCCTCAGGCGTGGCCGCGACCAGATGGCCGGCGAACGCGCCGCGCTGATGGCACGCAACGAACAGGCGCGCACCCGCGTCGAAGCCATGATCGAACGGCTGAAATCGCTCGAAGCGGCGGGTTGACCCACGTCATGACCGACGAAACCGTCACCGTCACCGTCAAGTTGCTAGATCGCGAATTCATGGTCGGCTGCAAACCCGACGAACGCGAGGGCCTGCTGGCCGCGGTGGAACACCTGAACCAGAAGATGCGCGAAATCCGGCACGCCTCGCGCAGCCCCGGCTACGACCGCATCGCGGTGCTGGCCGCGCTCGACATCACCCACGAATTGCTGATGCTGCGACGCAGCCAGAACGCGCTGTCCGACAGCGCCGGCGAGCACATCACGATGCTGCGGCGCAAGCTTGAAGATGCCCTCAACGCGCCCGTAGAATGACCCTGCTGGCGTCCCCTGCGGTGAACGACAGCGCGCCCCCAGCAATGTGCCTTGTTCCTAATGTACGACCTGGGGCCGGCGGTTACCGGATCGTTGCGCATGTCCGCTGCGTGCGGAAAGCCTGAAAATCCGGCCAGCCTGCCCACTTGATCCTAGGGGATCAGGGTCGCTCGGCGCGCATCGTCATCGTGGAGGATGCCGGTTTTTTATGAGTGATGGTCGCGAGTTGCTGCGCGCGCGGATGTCGGTGCGGCGCAATGAACTGGATGCGAAGCAACGCATCGTCGCAGCGGCGGGTGTGCTGCACAGTCTGGAAGCATTGCCCGAATTCATGACCGACCGTAACGTGGCCGGCTACTGGGCGATCCGCGGCGAGCTGCCGCTGAACCTCGCGGTCGCCTCGCTGGCGCGCCGCGACCAGCACTATTTCCTGCCTGTGCTGGGCGAATCACGTCAATTGCATTTCGCCGAATACGCAACCGGGGCTCCGGTTGTCCACAATCGCTTCGGCATCCCCGAGCCTGACGTTCCCGCGAACCAGTGCTTGCCGCCGCAGGACATGGACGTGATCCTGCTGCCGTTGTTGGCCTTCGACCGCCACGGTCATCGCCTCGGCACGGGCGGCGGCTGGTACGACACCAACCTTGCCTTCCTGCGCGATGCGCAGCGCCCGGCCTCGCCGCTGCTGGTCGGCATCGGTTACGCTTTCCAGCAGGTCGAAGCGATTCCCACCGAGCCTTGGGACGTGCCGCTCGACTACCTCGCCACCGACGAAGGCTTGCTGGCCTGTGGCGACGATTCCCGACCGGCATGAAGGATTCCGCATGCAGCGCTGGCTGATGAAGACCGAACCGGGCACTTTTTCCATCGACGACTTGCGCACGCGCAAGACCGAGCCCTGGGACGGCGTGCGCAATTACCAGGCGCGCAACTTCATCCGCGCGATGCGGCGCGGCGATGCGGTGCTGATCTATCACTCGGCGTGCCCCGCACCGGGTGTCGCGGGCATCGCCAAGGTCGCGAGCGCGCCCAAGCCCGATCCGACCCAGTTCGATCCGAAAAACCATCACTACGATTCCACCAGCAAGCGCGAAGACCCGCGCTGGACGCTGGTGGACGTGCAATTCGTGCGCAAACTCAAGCGCGTGGTGCCGCTCGACGAAATCAAGGCACTCACGGGACTGGGCGATTTCGCATTGACACGCCGCGGCAACCGATTGTCGGTGCTGCCCGTCACCGACAAGCAATGGAACGCCATCCTGGCACTGGAATGAACATGGACATCGACGCACAGAAGCGTGCGGCCGGCGAAGCCGCGATCGAATTCATCGAAGACAAGGCCGTGATCGGCGTCGGCACCGGCTCGACCGTGAAATACTTCATCGACGCGCTGGCCAGGGTGAAGCACCGCATCGACGGCGCAGTGTCGAGCTCGGAACAATCCAGCCGGCTGCTGGAAGCACACGGCATCAAGGTATTCGACCCGAACGCGGTGGGCGAGATCCCCGTTTACATCGACGGCGCCGACGAGTGCGATCCGCAGCGCTGCCTCATCAAGGGCGGCGGCGCGGCGCTGACAAGGGAAAAAATCCTCGCCGCGATCGCGAAAAAATTCGTGTGCATCGTGGACGCGCACAAGTGCGTCGACGTGCTGGGCAAGTTTCCGCTGCCGGTGGAAGTGATCCCGATGGCGCGCAGCTACGTGGCGCGCGAAATCCAGCGCCGCGGCGGCACGCCCGTGTGGCGCGCGGACTGCGTGACCGACAACGGCAACTGGATCCTCGACGTGCATGGCTTGCACATCGAGGATCCACTGAAACTCGAGTCGGATTGGAACCAGATCACGGGCGTCGTGACGGTCGGCCTGTTCGCCCACCGACCCGCGGACGTGGTGCTGGTCGGCGACGGCAGGAGGTTCTAGGAACCTGCCTGCCGCGCCGATCGGAGCATTGGTTGAAGTAGCTCTGGCAGATCACGCCACCCGGCGCAACGCCGCCAAGGCGTTGCGCATGCCGGCAACCAGTTGATCGCAAGCCTCCGCGCCGATGGTTTCGCGGATGTCGTTCAACACCTCGGTACCGCTGTCGTTGGCGGCGGTCAATGCATTGCGACCGGTATCGGTGATGCTCCAGGTATCGCCTTCCAGGGTCACCATGCCCTTCACGAGCATTCGGTGCAGGTTGTCCTCGATGACCAGCGGGTTCTGCCGCAACTGCTCCGACAACACGACTGCCGTTTGCGGGCCAGCGAATGTCAACCGCTTGGCAACGAGGTACAAGTAGTAACTTTCCAGACCGCTGGATTGGATACCCTGCTCCACGCGTTGCATCAGGGCTCCACGCAAAGCCGCCGTCATCGCCACCAGGTCGTGCTGCGGGGTGCGGGGTGCCTCCATCGAGACGTTCATGGTCGTCCTCCGGGTTCTGTCAAAGGGGAATGTCGCCATTTGGCGACCTTCGCACGATACGGCCAACTTCCGAACCCGATATTTGATGCCGTTCGCAAATCCGGCGCGGCGAATTCCCTGAAAACACGAAACCCGCCGGAAGGGCGGGTTTCGTAGCTGGCTTGCCGAGATCCGGAAAGCCATCGGCGGATTGGCAGCCCCGGAAGGATTCGAACCTCCGAATGCCTGAGTCAGAGTCAGGTGCCTTACCACTTGGCGACGGGGCTATAAGTGAGCGAAACCGGGCATCCTGCCGCGGTTGACTCGCGCCATCCATGGCGCTCGCCCTTTCGGGCCGGCTTCGCCGTTCGCACCCGCTCCATACGGGTGCAGTGCATTGCAAACGGTCGCGGCGAAGCCGCGCCACGTTTGCCTCGTCAGCCTTCGGCTGACGCCGGCACCTCCCTGTGCCGCATTTCCTGCATCGTTCGCTATTGTAGGGCAGAGCGAAAAGCGCTGCGAGCGAAGCGGCTGTTGTGGAAAGTCAGCCACGGAGCTCTTGGCCATGGATGGCGGCTCTGAAGGGCGCTCTGATGATCGCTGACCAAGAAATCCGTAAAACACCATGGAGTCCATCGGAACAGCGATCATGGACGATCGCACAAATTAGCGCTTGGAGAACTGGGTGGCGCGACGTGCCTTGTGCAGGCCGACCTTCTTGCGCTCGACCTCGCGGGCGTCGCGGGTCATGAACCCGGCACGGCGCAGCGGCGCCTTCAGGGTTTCGTCGTACTCGACCAGGGCGCGGGCGATGCCCAGGCGGATCGCGCCAGCCTGACCGGTGATGCCGCCACCGGCAACGTTGACCTTGATGTCGAACTTGTCGGCCATCTGGGTCAGTTCGAGCGGCTGGCGCACGATCATGCGCGAGGTTTCGCGGCCGAAGAAATCGTCAAGGGACTTGCCGTTGACGACGATCTGGCCATTGCCCTTGCGCAGGAACACGCGTGCGGCGGAGGTCTTGCGGCGGCCGGTGCCGGCATTTTGTTGCGTGGTCGCCATCGTCAGATCTCCAACGCCTTGGGCTGTTGTGCGGTATGCGGATGTGCGGATCCGCTGTAAACCTTGAGCTTGCGGAACATCGCGCGCCCCAGCGGGTTCTTCGGCAGCATGCCCTTGACGCCGAACTCGATGGCGCGTTCGGGATGCGTGGCCAGCAGATCCTTCAGGTTGGTGGTCTTGAGGTTGCCGACGTAGCCGGTGAAACGGTGATACTGCTTGTCATCCAGCTTGTTGCCGGTGACCGCCACCTTTTCCGCGTTCACGACGACGATGTAGTCGCCGGTGTCGACATGCGGGGTGAATTCCGGCTTGTGCTTGCCGCGCAGGCGGCGCGCGATTTCCGAGCACAGCCGGCCCAGGGTCTTGCCGTCGGCATCGACGATGAGCCAGTCACGCTTGACCGACTCGGCCTTGGCGCTGAACGTCTTCATGGGATGGATCCGTAAGGTTGTTTGATCCGCACGTGATGCGGGGCCGCGCCACGGGGGCGCGACAGGGGTTGCCAGCAACGAAAGACCGCCAAGGATACCGGCGATGCGGTCGCTGTGCAAGACTGACACTACGCTCGAAGCGGCTGTTGTTGAAACCAGCCCAAGGATGGGCGCTCTGGAGCAGCAGCGAGGGACAGCCTGCAGGAGTTCAAACACTCCCCTTGTGCAGCGATCACGGATGATCGCACAATCAAGAATGCTAGCATCACGGGATGGCCGATTCAGCCCCGCACAATCCCATCATCGATCTCGCCGATGCCTGCGTGAAGTGCGGGCTATGCCTGCCATACTGCCCCACCTACGCGCTGGACGGGGTCGAAACCGAATCCCCGCGCGGCCGCATCGCCTTGTCGCGCCATGTCGCAGACGGCAGCCTCGCGCCGGATGCCGATCTCAGGGCGCACCTGGACCACTGCCTCGGCTGCATGGCCTGCCAGCGGGTGTGCCCGGTCCCGGTTCATTACGGCGAATTGCTGACTGCCTACCGTGCCGCCCTGCCGCCTGCCCGACCACGCCCGCGCCGTCTGCTGCGGTTGCTGACACGCCCCGGTTTGCTGCGCTTCGGCGTCGGCGCGGCGCGTGCGACCGGCGCACGCCGCTGGTTGTCGCCACTGGCCCGATTGTTGCCACAGGGATCGGTGCTGCGGGCGGCGATTTCGCTGCTCCCGGCCTTCCCCGAACCCAGTCGCGCCTCACCCACACCGATCAAGGCGCCGTCCACGACCCATGGTCGGGTCGCCCTGTTCGGCGGCTGCATCCAGGGCGCACTGGAACGCGACGCCCAGGATGCCGCGGCGAGATTGCTTTTCGCCGCCGGCTATGAGGTGGTTCGCATCGACGGGTTGTGCTGCGGCGCACTGGGCGCCCACACTGGCGACGCCGCCGACGCGGCAGGCAAGAAGCAACGGGTGAGTGCCGCATTCGCGGCCGGCAAGGTGGACGCGTTGCTGACTGCAACGCCCGGTTGCCTCGGCACCCTGCGCGAGGACCTGCCGGGCGCACAAGTACAGGACGCGATGGCATTCCTGGATTTGCACGGCGACGGTCTGCAATTCCGCCCTCTGGCACGCAAGGCCCTGTTGCACCTGCCCTGCACCCAGGTCAACGTCGCACGCGCGGACGGAGCGGTGCGCCGGCTGCTCGCCAGGATTCCCGGATTGGAACTGGACACACTGCCCACCCAGGGCATGTGCTGTGGTGCGGCCGGCAGCCACATGCTGGAGTTCCCGGAACGCGCCGCGGCGCTGCGCGATCGCCTGCTTGGCCACCTGCCCGATCCCGCGCCCGACCTGCTGCTGACCGCCAACATCGGCTGCCGCCTGCACCTTGGCGTCGGCCTGCACGAACGCGGTGCACCCATGCGGATTCAGCACCCGCTGGTGTTGCTCGCGCAACAATTGGCGCCATGAGCCACGTGGCGCGCCACCTCAATCCGCTCGACCGCGCGCTGGCCGACTTCCAGCGCGCGCTGGACACCGTGGCGGGCGCAGCCGTCGCGGCCCGGCCTTCCCCGGGCGAGACACGCCCGATCCCCGACCTCGACACCAAGGATCGCCGGCACTCGGCTGGCCTGATGCGCGTCAACCATACTGGCGAGGTATGCGCGCAGGCGCTGTACGATGGCCAGGCGGCGCTGGCGCGCGATCCCGCGACGCGTGAGCATCTGGAAACCGCCGCCGCCGAGGAAACCGATCACCTGGCGTGGTGCGCCGAACGCCTGCGCGAACTGGATGATCGCCCGAGCCTGTTCAATCCACTGTGGTACGCGGGCAGCTTCGCGATCGGCGCGCTGGCCGCCTGGGCCGGCGATCGCTGGAGCCTGGGTTTCGTGGTCGAAACCGAACGCCAGGTCGAAGCGCATCTGGGCGAGCATCTCGAACGATTGCCCACGGCCGACACACGCTCGCGCGCGATCCTCGCCACCATGCAATCCGACGAAGCCCGCCATGCCGACAACGCGCTGGCGCGTGGCGGCGCGAAATTGCCGCCGCCGGTTCCGGCGCTGATGCGCGCGGCCTCGAAGGTGATGAAGGCGGTCGCCTATCGCCTGTAGGAGCCTGCCTGCAGGCGACGTCCGTGTGGCGCTCTCGTGCGCGGAACATCCGTCGCGCGCAGGCGCGCTCCTACATCAAATTGCGGCCGTGAAACAGTTCCTCGATCTCGCGCTTCAGCAGCGCCTCGATGCGCTGGCGGTCCTTGAACGACAGGTCTTCGGCGTGCGCCTCGAACAGGTAGGTGTCGAGATCGAAATCCTTCACGTGCATCTTGGTGTGGAACATGTTTTCCTGATACACGTTGACGTCGAACATCTCGTACTTCTGGCGGATGTGCTTGGCCAGGTAATCCTGGATCGAATTGATCTTGTGGTCGATGTAGTGCTTCTTGCCGTGGATGTCGCGGGTGAAACCGCGCACCCGGTAGTCCATGGTCACGATGTCCGACTCGAAGCTGTCGATCAGGTAATTCAACGCCTTCAGCGGCGAGATCACCCCGCAGGTCGCGACGTCAATGTCGGCGCGGAAGGTCGCGATGCCGTTGTGCGGATGCGTTTCCGGATAGGTGTGCACCGTGATGTGCGACTTGTCCATGTGCGCGACCACCGCATCCGAGATCACATCGCGACCGAGCTTGTCGACCACGGGGTGTTCGGAAATCAGCATCGTCACCGAGGCGCCCTCGGGGTCGTAGTCTTGGCGCGCGACGTTGAGGATGTTCGCGCCGATGATGTCGGCGACATCGGTGAGGATCTGGGTCAGGCGGTCGGCATCGTAGGCTTCATCGATGTAATCGATGTAGCGGTCGCGCTGGTCCTTGGTGACCGCGTAGCAGATGTCGTAGATGTTGAAGCTGAGCGCTTTGGTAAGATTGTTGAACCCCTGCAGTTTCAAGCGGGGCAGCGGCTTGACCACGGCAGTATCCTCGGAACCGGCGGCAGGAAGGGAGGCATGCGCGAACCGTGGCGGGCGCGCACGCGGCGGGTATTCGGAAAGGCGGAAGTATGCGGGAAATCTGCCGCCAACGCACCCATGCGGGGCGCACTCTGTTAATGTGCGGATAACCTCACAACGGTGCTAGACTCACACTCGAAAAGTGTGACGCAGTGCAGGGAAATTATGTCCGAATTGCGCTACCTCCTCCAGCAGGTCTACGAACGGTCGCACGCGCCGGCGATGCTCGCGCCCGACCCGGCCGCGATGCAAAGACTGCTGGAGCAGTGCCACCGACGCCGCTATCCCGGCAAGACCGCGATCCTGCGCCCGGGCGACCCCGCCAACACCCTGTTCTACGTGATCGACGGCTCGGTCACTGTCTGCAGCGAGGACGAACAGGGACGCGAATTGATCCTGGCCTACATCAACCGCGGCGAATTCATCGGCGAAATGGGACTGTTCGTCGAGCAGGCGCAACGCGAGGTGCTGATCCGCACCCGCACCACCTGCGAACTGGCCGAGATCGGTTACGACAAGCTCTACCAGTTGTTCGCGGGCCCGTTGCGCGATGACTGCCCACGCGTATTGTTCGCGATCGGCCTGCAACTGACCCACCGGCTGCTGCGCACCTCGCGCCAGGTCAGCCGCATGGCCTTCATGGATGTCACCAACCGCATCGCCCGCACGCTGCTGGACCTGTGCCAGGAACCGGATGCCATGACCTACCCCGAAGGTACCCAGATCCGCATCTCGCGGCAGGAACTTTCGCGCATCGTCGGCTGCTCGCGCGAGATGGCGGGGCGGGTGTTGAAGCAGCTGGAAACCGATGGCGGGATCGACGTGTCGGGGAAGACGATCGTGGTGCGGGGGACACGATGATTTGAACCCCTCTCCCTTCGGGAGAGGCGGCCGTAGGCCGAGTGCGTAGCGCTGGGGCGAGGGTCCGAGCCCGCTCGCAGCTTCGCGAAAACCCGGACCCTCATCCGGCGCCTACTCGCGCCATCCTTGGCGCTCGCCCTGCGGGCCGGCTTACGCCGTTCACGGCCGATCCAGTCGGCCGTAGTCGCGCCACCACGGAGCTCTCGGCCATGGATGGCGGCTCTCCCAAAGGGAGAAGGGAAACCAACTCAATCCCACCCGACGCGTGTCACGCTGCGCCCCAGCGCCTTTTCCACGCGCTTGCAAAGTTTCTGGTTCGCGTTCACAAGCACGGGTTCGGCGGCCAACGCCAGCATCGGCAAATCCTGATACGAATCGCTGTAGGCTACCCGCCACGCTTCGACTCCGTGCCCGGCCAGCAACTCCACCTTGCGCCGACCGATGTTGTGCCACTCCCAGCGCATGCCCGTCCGGCCCCCGCGCAGCCGCGACGCCAGTATCTCGACCTCGGTCACGCCCAGGCCGTCCAGCACGGCGCGCACCAGCGTGTCCTCGCAACCCGTCACGATCAAAACGCGGTCGCCGTCTGCCAGATGCCGGCGCACACTGCGCACGCCTGCGCGGATGAACTGGCGCGGCCGATGCACCAGTGTGTCGGCGAACGCGCGTGCCGATTCGCGATAACGCGCCTCGCCCAGCCCCAGCAGACCAATGCGCACCACGGTGCGCAGGACGCGCCGCCACGAGAACGGCAGCACCAGCAACAGCCACGGACTGGCCAGCAACACCAGCGCCTTGCGCCACCACGCCCGCGCGTAGCGGTCGCGGATGAACATCCAGAACGTGTCGTCGTGGATCAGCACGCCGTCGAAATCGAACAGCACCACATGTCGTGATGCTTCTGACACCCCCTGTTCCATTGCTCAGGATTCCGCGAACAGCCGCGCCAGCGCCGTGCCCGGATCGCCCGCGCGCATGAAGGTTTCCCCGACCAGGAATGCATGCACGCCGGCCGCACGCAGACGCGCGACATCGTCGCGCGTGGCGATGCCGCTCTCGGTCACCAGCAGACGGTCGACCGGTACGTCGGGGCGCAACAACAGGGTGGTTTCGATGCGCGTTTCAAAGCTGCGCAGGTCGCGGTTGTTGATGCCGATCAGGGTGCGCGCCGGATGGGTCAACGTCAGCGCGCGCTGCAGGTCGGCCGCATTGTGCACTTCCAGCAACACGTCCAGCCCGCACTCCATGGCCAGCGCATGCAGGTTGACCAACGCCGCATTGTCGAGCGCGGCGGCGATCAGCAGGATCGCGTCGGCGCCGATGGCCCGCGCCTCGTGCACCTGGTAGACATCGACGGTGAAATCCTTGCGCAGCACCGGCAGCGCACACGCGGCGCGTGCTTCGCACAGATACGCGTCGCGGCCCTGGAAGAAATCGACATCGGTCAGCACCGACAGGCAGGTCGCGCCACCGGCCGCGTAACTGCGCGCGATCGCGGCGGAGTCGAAGTCGGGGCGGATCAATCCCTTCGACGGGCTGGCCTTCTTGATTTCGGCGATCACGGCGGCGTGCCGCTGTCGCACGCGTTCCCGGATTGCCGCGGCAAAGCCGCGCACTGGTGCGGCACCGGCGTTGCGCGCGCGCAATTCATGCAACGGTACACGTACCTTGCGCTCGGCCACCTCCTCGCGCTTGCGATCCAGGATGCGTTGCAGGATGTCGTTCACGATGTACGGGACTCGGGACGAGCGGCTCGGGGCTCGGTCGAAGCGAGCGAGCACGTAGCGGCAACGAACTGATCGAGCTTCGCGCGCGCCGATCCGTTTTCAATCGCGGCATGCGCCATTGCGATGCCTTCCGCGATGGATGCAGTCAGCCCTGCCGCATACAGCGCCGCGCCGGCATTCAGCAATACGATATTGCGCGCCACACCTTCGGCGCCATCCAGCACCTGCAGCAACATCGCTTTTGACTCGCCAGCGTCGGCCACGCGCAGGTTGCGGCTGGACGCCATCGGGATGCCGAATTGCTCGGGCTCGATTTCGTATTCGCGCACCTTGCCCTCGCGCAATTCGCCGATCAGTGTCGCGCCGCCCAATGAAATCTCGTCGAGTCCATCCTTGCCGTGCACCACCAGCGCGCGTTCGACGCCGAGGCGTTGCAGCACGCGCACCTGGATGCCGACCAGATCCGGGTGGAACACACCCATCAGGATGTTCGGCGCACCGGCCGGATTGGTCAGCGGGCCGAGAATGTTGAACAGCGTGCGGACCCCCATCTCGCGCCGCACCGGCGCGACCACCTTCATGGCCGGGTGGAAGCGCGGCGCGAACATGAAGCCGATACCGGTCTGCTCGATGCAATGCGCAACCTGTTCCGGCCCCAGGTCGATCTTGGCGCCCAATGCTTCCAGCACATCCGCGCTGCCCGACGAGGATGACACCCCACGATTGCCGTGCTTGGCGACGCGCGCGCCCGCCGCCGCCGCGACGAACATCGAAGCGGTGGAAATGTTGAAGCTGTGCGCACCGTCGCCGCCGGTGCCGACAATGTCCAGCATGTGCATCTGCGTGTGCGCGGGCACGTTGACGCGCTCGGCCAGCTCGCGCATCACCGCAGCGGCACCGGCGATTTCGCCGATGGTTTCCTTCTTGACGCGCAGACCGGTGAGGATCGCCGCCGTCATCGCGGGCGACACTTCGCCGCGCATGATCTGGCGCATCAGGTCGATCATTTCATCGTGAAAGATCTCGCGATGCTCGATCGTGCGTTGCAGCGCTTCGTGCGGCGTGATGCCCATGTTCATGCCGCCTTGGGCAACGCCTGCCCCAGAAAATTGCGCAGCAGGTCGTGGCCGTGCCGGGTCAGGATCGATTCGGGGTGAAACTGCACGCCTTCCACCGGCAGAGTCTTGTGGCGCAGGCCCATGATCTCGTCGAACGACCCGTCCGCGTGTTCGGTCCAGGCGGTGATTTCAAGGCATTCCGGCAAGCTCGCGCGCTCGACCACCAGCGAGTGGTAGCGCGTCGCCACGAATGGGTCGGGCAGACCCGCGAACACGCCTTCTCTGCGATGCCGCACCGGCGAGGTCTTGCCATGCATGATTTCTTTCGCGCGAATCACCTTGCCTCCAAACGCCTGCCCGATTGCCTGATGCCCGAGGCACACGCCCAGGATCGGGATTGCGCCCGCCAGCTCGCGGAGCAGCGTCAGCGTGACGCCGGCCTGGTCGGGCGTGCCCGGGCCCGGTGAAATCACGATACGCTCGGGCGCCAGCGCGCGGATACCGGCGACATCCAGCGCGTCGTTGCGCACCACCTTCACGTCCTGTCCAAGCTCACCGAAATACTGTGCGAGGTTGAACGTGAAGCTGTCATAGTTGTCGATCAGCAGCAACATGAACATCCGCCGTCCGGGCAAGAACGCAAGTGTGAATGCACGCAGGCCACGACACAAGACGATCGCGCGCGCCCTGCTGGCGTCGGCGCTGGCCGTCGCCCTCTCCGGTTGTACGACGCTGGGCTATTACGCGCACCTCACGGCCGGCGAAATGGCCGTGCTGCGCGCGCGGGTGCCGATCCGGCAACTGGTCGCAGACCCTCATGTCGATCCGGCATTACGCGCACGGCTGGAACTGGCGCTGCGCGCCCGCGTGTTCGCGTCCGACACGCTGAAGCTGCCGCGCAACAAGAGCTACACCACCTACGCCGACATCCACCGCCCGTTCGTGATGTGGAACGTATTCGCGACACCCGCGCTGTCGCTCAAACCCGTCGAACACTGTTTCCTGTTCGCGGGTTGCGTGGCCTATCAGGGTTTCTATCACCACGATCGCGCGCAAGCGTTGGCGGACAAACTGGCAAAACGGGGCGACGACGTTTGGGTGGGTGGCGTGCCCGCGTATTCCACACTCGGTCACTTTGCCGATCCCGTGCTCAGCAGCATGGATCGCTGGAGCGACGACGAACTGGTCGGTACGGTCTTCCACGAGCTCGCACACCAGGAGTATTACGTCAAGAACGACACCGCGTTCAACGAGTCCTTCGCCACCTTCGTGCAGCGAGAAGGCCTGCGCCAGTGGCTTGCCGACAACCACTTGCCGCCACCCGATCCCGCCGAGGCCGAACGCCAGAAGCAATTCACGCAACTGGTGCTGGCCACGCGCACGAAACTGAAGGCGTTGTACGCGAGCGACCTGTCCGACACGGTGAAGCTGCAACGCAAGCAGCAAACCTTCGCCGACATGCGCCGCGAGTACGCACACCTGCGCGATACCACGTGGCACGGCTACGACGGCTACGACCATTGGTTCGACTCGCCGCTCAACAACGCCAGGCTGGTGCCGTTCGGTTTGTACGACCGTGGCGTCCCGGCATTCGCCAAGCTGTTCGAGCAATGCGACGGCGACTGGACGCGCTTCTACGCCGCCGTGCGCGAGATCGGCAAAGAACCCGCCGCGCAACGCGATGCGTTCCTGGCCAGCGCAGCCGCGAACGCGGGGCACGCTTCGCCCTGATTCAGGTCAATACGACCGCCGCGACGGCGGCGCATGCTTGCGTGGTTCCGATCCATACGAGCCATGCCATGAGCACCCCTGCCGATAGCGCACCTCTCCAGACCGAGTCCTACAAGTCCTACCCGTTCGACGCACGCGCGATCGCGCACCGCTTCCGCCACTCCGCGATCTTCGGCGCGCTGGACGTGCTGGAAGCCGGCGAGGCCATGCGCTTCGTCAACGATCACGACCCGATTCCCCTGCTGCACCAGATGCAGCAGCGCTACGGCGGCCGCATCGACGTGATCTACCGGCAGCGCGGCGGCGACGGCCCGATCGTGATCGATTTCGTGGTCACGCAGTAATGGCATTCCCGGATTTCTTCGCCGAAGTACCGGCGCTCAGGTTGCACGACGGACTCGCGCAATTGCTGGGCGCCAGCGACGACGGCGTGGTCGAGTACCACTACGCCGACGCGGTGAGGCTGGCCGGGCACTCCTGCCCCACCGTCGCCGGCGGGTGGCTCAGCGCGCGCGCCGCGCTGCGCCACTTGTATGGCGATGACATGCCCGAACGTGGTGACATCCGCGTGTACTTGAACGACGCGGAAAACGCCGGCGTCACCGGCGTGATCGGACAGGTACTGACGCTGGTCACCGGCGCCGCCGCCGGCAACGGCTTCCACGGCCTGGGCGGACGGCACGTGCGCAGCCACTTGCTGCAATACGCGCAGGGCGACGTCGCCGGCGTACGCTTCACCCGCAACGACAACGACGAATCGGTCGAAGTCGAAATCGACACCGCACCCGTGCCCGGCGACCCGATGCTGCGCCCGCTGATGCAGTTGGCGATGGCCGGCCAGGCCGACGCCGCGCAGCGCCGCGAGTTCGGACGCCTGTGGCAGGATCGCGTGCGCCGCATGCTGATCGACCACGCCGACGATCCGGCGGTGGTGAAGATTCGCGCGCTGGCATGACGTAAACCTTCGCCCCGCGCAAGCCCGTAGGGCGGGAGAAGCGTAGCGAATCCCGCCGAAGGCGGGTTGTCACCCGCCCTACAAAGGGAGCGGTGGCTCAGTTCGCGGGGTGCGTACCCTCACCCGCCCTTCGGGCACCGTTGCTAAGCTCGCGCATCCGGCGCCCGCCAAGCAACTCGGCCCTCTGCTTTCTGCCTCGGGCGTTCGAGACGGCGTGAACTGCCGCCAGCAGTTCACAAGAGCCGTTCCCCACCCCGGAGGGAGAGGGCAAAGCATCAAAGACCCCGCACCGCCTGCGCCACCGCGCGGAACAGCGCACGTCCCTTGTTCATCGTCTCCTCGTACTCGGCGGCAGGGTCGGAGTCGTAGACGATGCCGGCGCCGGCCTGCACGTGCAGGCGACCATTCTGGATCACGGCGGTGCGGATCGCGATGGCGGTGTCGGCGTCGCCCCACCAGCCGATCCAGCCGATCGCGCCGGAATAGACGTTGCGCTTGAAGGGTTCCTGTTCCTGGATGACTTCGATCGCGCGGATCTTCGGCGCGCCGGACACGGTGCCCGCGGGGAACGTCGCGCGCAGCACGTCCATGTAGCTCAGGCCCGGCTTCAGCGTGCCTTGCACTTCGGAGACGATGTGCATCACGTGCGAGTAGCGTTCGATGGCGAACGAATCGCTGACTTCCACGCTTCCGGTTTCACTGATGCGGCCGATGTCGTTGCGGCCGAGGTCGATCAGCATCAGGTGTTCGGCGCGCTCCTTGGGATCGGCCAGCAATTCCTTTTCCAGCGCGGCGTCCTGTTCCGGCGTTGCGCCGCGCCTGCGGGTGCCGGCCAGCGGGCGCACGATGACCTTGCCCTGCTTCAATTTGTCATGTTTCAGGCGGGCGAGGATTTCCGGCGACGAACCGACGATCTGGGTTTCGCCCAGGTCGAAGAAATACATGTAAGGCGACGGGTTCAGCGCGCGCAACGCGCGGTACACGTCCACCGGCCTTGCGTTGAAACCGATGCTCAGGCGTTGCGAAGGCACCACCTGGAACACATCGCCGGCGCGGATGTACTCCTTGCAGCGCTCCACCATGGCCTCGAAGGCTTCCTGGGTAAACGACGATTTGAAATCGCGCTCGTCCAGCGCCGCGCCATGGGTGGGCTGTGGATACGCGGCGCCGCCCTGGCGCAGGTGATGCGCCAGCGCATCGAGGCGCCGCTGCGCGCGTGCGTACGCGTGCGGCCGCGAAGGATCGGCATGCACGATCAGGTACAAGCGCCCCTTGAGGTTGTCGAACACCGCGACTTCCTCGGCCAGCATCAGCAGGATGTCGGGCGTGCCGAGCTCATCGGCGCGATCCCAGCTCGCCAGCCGCGATTCGACATAGCCGACGGTTTCGAAACCGAAGTAACCCACCAGTCCGCCGGTGAACGCCGGCAGGTCGGGCAAATGTGGCACGCGATACTGCGTGCGCAGTTTTTCGACTTCCGCCAGCGGATCGGCGACCTCACGCGTTTCGACCACCGCGCCGTCTTCGATCACGCTGAGCGTGTGTGCGCGAAAACTGAAGACGCGCCGTGCCGGCAGGCCTATGATCGAATAGCGTCCCCAGTTCGCGCCGCCCTCGACCGATTCCAGCAGGAAGGTGTACGGGCCGTCGGCGAGTTTCAGGTACACCGACAACGGCGTGTCGAGGTCGGACAGCACCTCGCGCACCAGCGGGATGCGGTTGTGGCCCTCGCGGGCGAGCGCATCAAATTGGATTTGGTCGATCACGGTGCGGTTCCTTGGAAGATCGCAGATTTTGCAGTAGCGCCGCGCGCAAGTGAAGCGCACGCCAAGCGACTGGAAAACATGGGTATCTCAACGTGCTGAAAAGCAAATCAGTCCGCAAATGAACGCGAAGAACGCAAATGCCGGGGATCCCACATCGCCTGAAGAACTATTCGCGTTCATTTGCGTTTATTTGCGGACAACCCTGCTTTACTGGTCTTCAGCGTGTCGCATCCCGCGCAGGCTCATTTCGAACACCACGCCCGCTGCCTCGTTGCGACCAACGGCCCGACCCTGGTGCAGTTCCGCCACTAGTCGCACCACGTACAGGCCGAGTCCCAGGTGCGGCGCGCCGGCCTTGGCACCGGTACCACGCACGCTGACCAGCGAGTCGAACAACTGGCCCTGCATCGAGTCGGGCAAGTGCGGACCCTTGTTGGCAACCAGGATGTGCGCTTCGCCCTCGTCGCCGATTTCCAGCGTGATGCGGATCCAGCCCTCGGGCGCGGTGAACGACAGCGCGTTGTCGAACAGTTTGTCCAGCGCCTGTGCGATCAATTCGGGCGCGCCGTACAAGGGTACCGGCCGATCCGGGATGTCGCATTCCAGCCGGCGCGGCGCCGCCAGCGGGCGATAGGCTTCGGCGCAGCCGCGCACCACCTGCGCGAGATCCATGTCCTCGCCGTCCGCCGACGCCATCGCGCGCTCCATGCGGCTGGCCTCGCTCATCGCGCGCACGATGGTGCCGATGCGCGCGGTGCCGTCGCGCGCGCGCGCAAGGTAGGACACCGCCTCACGGGGCAGGTCGGCGTGCTCTAGGTTTTCCAGCGACGAACGCACGATCGCCAGCGGCGTGTTGAGTTCATGCGACAGGTTGGAGGCGAGCTTGCGCAGGTATTCGGTGTAGGTGCCGACCGATTCCAGCAGGCGCGACAGGCTGCGTGCCAGGTCGCCCAGTTCGTCGCGATCGTCCACCAGCGGCAACCTGGCCAGTTCCAAACCTTCGTGATGCTGCGCATGCTCGGCCGCGTCGCGCAGCCGGCCAATGCGCACCGACAACCAGGTCGCGAAGGCGAACAGCACCGCACCCGCGATCAACAGCACCGCGATGCTGGCCAGCATCAAGCCCAGCAGTGCGCGATTGGTCAGCAGCGGCAGCGCCTGGCTGGACTGCTCCAGCACCAGCGCGCCGCGATTCTGCCCGCGCACGTCCAGCGGCACCGCCACCGTCAGCACCACGCTGCCGGGCGTGTCGCCACCGCGCCAGATGGCGGTGGCCTGCCCGTCCAACGCTTGCAGCACGTCGGGTTCGGACAGCCGCGGGATGTTGCGTGGCAAGTGCTGGCGCTGGTCCAGCGACGGCACCACCAGCAGGTCGGACAGCACCCGCTGCAGCCACGGGAAGCGGCTGTGTTTGGGTTTGTGCTTCTCCAACATGCTGCCACCCTCGCCGATCACCCAGCCATCAGCGCTGAGCAAGCGCACGCGCACGCCGCTGGGCGCGAGCTGGGTGAGGTCGTTCGACAGCGCCGGCGACAGGCTGAGCAGCGGCCGCAGTTCCGGCTTGCCGCCGTCGAAACGGTTTGGCGCATCGGCGTCGAACACGCCGATGCCAAGTTGGTCCGGCGCCTGCGCGCGCGGAATCCGCAACTCGATGTGGTAGCTCTTGCCGGCGTCCTGCCACTGGCCGCTGATCTGGTCCGGCAGGCCGTGCTGCTTCAATCCCAGCGGGCGCGCCAGCACCGCCCCCGAACTGGCGCTGGCCAGCAGGTAACTTCGCTGGCGATTGCCGCGTTCCAACTGCAGCAACACGTGGTCGGATTCGATCGCCGCGGCATCGTAGGCATTCACCCGCGTATGTGTGGCATCGGCCACGTCGATACGCATGTACAGCCACGCCGAATCGGCGGCCAACTGCACGTCCACCCCCGGCCAGGGATGCTGGGTCCAGCGCGCCAACGACTTCCAGTCCGAAGGGTTGCCGTCGATGATGATCGGCTGGGTGACGTTCTGAACATACCAGCCCTGTTCGGCGTGAGGCAGTTCCGCGCCCACCGCGACCAGCCCGCGATCCAGCGCGAACGCGATCGCCAGCAACGCCTGTTCCTGGCTGTTGCGCAGCAGTTGCTCCATCTGCCGCACATACAGCCAACCCGCCCACGGCAACGCCAGCGTGGACAGTGCAACCAGCAGCAGTTTGCGGCGGAGGGTCATTCGAGACAGAGCACCATGCCAATCACACCATCATGCCGTCATTCCGGACGCCGCGCAGCGGTGATCCGGACTGCGAAGGCAGGATGCCGAAGCGAACATCGGCGGAGCCGATGGCCCGCAGGGCGAGCCGCGGATGCGGCGAGTAATCCATTTTGGTCGTCATCGAAACGCGAGATACAAAAAATGGATTCCGGGTTCCGCCCCTTACAGGGCGGCCCCGGAATGACGACGAAGATTGGAATGCCCTCGCGAACTCAGGATTCCTGGCTTCACGGCTTCCAGCGATACCCCACCCCATGCACCGTCTCGATCGCGTCGAACGCGTGATCGACGGCCAGGAATTTCTTGCGGATGCGCTTGATGTGCGAGGTGATGGTGGCGTCATCCACCACCAGTTCGGCATCGCGCATCAACTGATCGCGGTTCTTCACGTGGCCGGGGAATCGCACCAGCGTGTGCACCATCCAGAACTCGGTCACGGTCAACGGCACTTCGACATCATTCCAGGTCACGCGCATGCGTTCGGCTTCCAGTTTCAGCGGGCCGTGCTCGACCACCGTTTCGGCGGCGGTGGGCGCCTTCTGCGATTCCGCGCGCCGGAACAGCGCGCCGATGCGCGCCGCGAGCTGGTGGAAACTGATGTCCTTGGAAAGGTAATCGTCGGCGCCCAGGCGCAGGCCCGAGATCACGTCGAAATCGGAATCGCGCGCGGTCAGGAAGATAATGGGCAGGGTGGCCGAGCGCGCGCGCAGCTCACGGCACAGGTCGAAGCCGCCTTCCGGCTCGTCGCCCAGACCAATGTCAATGATGACCAGTTCCGGCATGCGGTTGGCGAATGCGCCCGAAGCCTCGCCGCGCGAGGCAAACCCGCGCACGTCGTAGCCGATGCGCGACAGCGCCTCGACGTAGTTGGCACGGATGGATGGTTCATCCTCGACGATGGCGATGGCGCGGGCCATGCGGTTTTCTCCCAAGACGTGGCCCACCCTGGAGCCGCAGAGCGCGAGCCTGCGGCATACCGGCACGTTGCGCAAGCCCGGCCGGACACGTTGCCCGCGTTTTGCCACAAATCGCCCGCGCGCCGCCCTTGACCCGCCCCGCCGCCGGCGCGCGCGGATCGCCTAATGACAGCCGTCGGTACTCCTGCCGTGGATGTCGACTGTGGAATACCCCCGCGCTGGCGCCAGAGACGCGACCGGCAACTGACACCGGAAGGTGTCCAGCGCGGTGGACCACCACAAGAAGGCTGTCCCCCTCCAGCCTTCCGTTTCGATCCTCTCCTGGTCGGCCGCGGTTCCGGTGCGCAAGCACCGGGGCCGTTGGTCTTGGGCGTTTTTTGTGCGTTCATCCCTGAACGCCGCTTCGATCGGCGCTCTGCGAGCACCAGGATCACCGCACTCCGCCAGTCCAGAGCGTCCATCCATGGACTGACTTCTCACAACAGCCGCTTCGATCGCGGCATTCATGGCACGCTTCGGGACAGTTCGTGCCGTGCTTTCATTTGCGTTGATTCGCGTTCATTTGCGGACTGTTTTGCTTTTCAACAGGATTCAACCGACCACACTGCGCATCGCGGCAATCGTCTTCTTGTAATCGCCGCTGCCGAAGATGGCCGAACCGGCGACGAAGGCATCGGCACCTGCACGCGCGATGTCGCCGATGTTGTCGGTCTTGACGCCACCATCGACTTCCAGATGGATCGGCCGCCCGCTGCGGTCGATGATTTCGCGCGCGCGTTTCAACTTTTCCAGTGCCGACGGGATGAACGACTGCCCACCGAAACCGGGGTTGACCGACATCACCAGCACGATGTCGAGCTTGTCGAGCACGTAATCCAGCCAATCGAGCGGCGTTGCAGGATTGAACACCAGGCCAGCCTTGCAGCCGTGCTCGCGGATCAGCGACAACGTGCGATCCACGTGGCGTGTGGCTTCGGGATGGAAGCTGATCGAAGTGGCGCCGGCCTTGGCGAAGTCCGGCACGATGCGATCCACCGGCTCGACCATCAGGTGCACGTCCATCGGCACGGTGATGCCGTAATCACGCAGCGCCTTCAGCACCATCGGCCCGATCGTGAGGTTGGGCACGTAGTGGTTGTCCATCACGTCGAAGTGGATCCAGTCGGCGCCGGCGTCGATCACGGCATCGACTTCCGCGCCCAGCTTGGCGAAGTTGGCGGAGAGGATGGAGGGGGCGATGATGCAGGGCTGCTTGGCCATGGATTTCCTTTGTAGGAGCCGGCCTGCCGGCGACCTCGATGGAGGGGACGACAAGCCTGTCGCGCGCAGGCGCGCTCCTACCTGAAGCCCCGCTCGGATTGTATGCGCTCCCACGCCGCATTGATTTCGCTGGCGCGCGCTTCGGCGCGGCGGCGCAGGTCTTCGGGCATGTTGCCCAACCGGTCGGGATGGTACTCGCTGATCAGCTTGCGGTAGGCACGCTTGATGGTGCGCTCGTCGGCGTCGTGCGTCACGCCCAGCACCGTGTAAGGGTCGGGGCCGTTGCTGCGCGGTGCCGGCCGATAGCCCTGCTGCGAATACGCGCCGGCGTGCGCCCAGTCGCCCGCGCGCGGCCCTGCGCTCCAGGCAAAACCCTTCATCGCCAGCAACGCGACCAACTGGATTTCGTTGATGCGCAGCGAGAACGCCACGCGCTTCAACACCTGCAATTTGTCGTCGGTCAGCGGACCGTCGGCCAGCGCCACGTCGCACAGCATGTCCAGGAACGGCATCACCGAGCTGCGCCGCGGCATGCACCATGCGCGCAGGTCGACCAGCGCCCGCGCCAGGTCGAATCCGGGGGCCTTGCCCTTGTTGAACGCGTCGATCGCGCGTCGGCGCCACAGCGCGTCCAGCTCCAGCCGCGTCATCAGCTTCTCGACGACGGCAACCTCGGTTTCGGAAACCCGGCCGTCGCTCTTGGCCAGCGCCCCCATCACCGCGAACAGCGGTTCGACGTAACCGTCCTTGCCGCCGGTGTGGGTAAGGCCCGCCAGCAGGCCACTGTCGAGCAGCACATGCCCGATCACCAGCCCGATCAGTGCGCCACCGAAATCGTGCGTCACCACCAAGCCGATCACGAACCCGATCAGCTTGCCCCAGATCCTCATGGAGCGTCCGCCTGTTTCGGCTTGCAGGGCGATTGTGCCGAGAACCAGTGCGCCAGCGCCTGCATGTCCTGCTCGGTCAACGGGCCGGCCGCCGCGCGCATCACCGGCACCTTGCGTTCGCCGTTGCGGTACTCATGCAGCGCCTGCAGGAGATATTGATACGGCTGCCCCGCGAGATTGGGCGCGCCCGGGATGCGGGCGTGGCCATCCTCGCCATGGCAGGCCGCGCACAGCCCGAGTTGCGGGGGCGGCGTCGGCGATTCGGTGGCCGCCTGCGCGAGCACGCAGGGCGCCAGCGCGAGCAGCGGAGCGATCCAAGGCAGTTTACGCATCCACCAAGTTTATCAGCGCCACCGCCGGCATCGGCACGCATCGCTACAATGCGCGTTTAATCGACCACGGAGCGTCGTCGTGCCCACCACCCTGCTCGAATCCGATCTGCCCGGCCTCGAACTTCTGCACCGCGGCAAGGTGCGCGACGTGTACGCGCTGCCGAACGACCGACTGCTGATCGTTGCGAGTGACCGGCTTTCCGCCTTCGACGTGGTGCTGCCCGACCCGATCCCTGGCAAGGGCGAGATGCTCACGCAAATCTCGAACTTCTGGTTCGGCAAGACCGCGCACCTGGTTCCCAACCATCTGACCGGCACGCCCGTGGCCGAAGTGCTGCCGAAGGGGGTCGACGCGAAGTTGTACGCCAAACGCGCGGTGGTGGTGAAGCGCCTGAAACCGGTGCCGGTCGAGGCGATCGCGCGCGGTTATCTGATCGGTTCGGGCTGGAAGGATTACCAGAAGAGCGGATCGTTGTGCGGCATCCAGTTGCCCGCCGGGCTCAAGCAGGCACAGCAATTGCCCGAGGCGATCTTCACGCCCTCGACCAAGGCGCCCAAGGGCACCCACGACGAGAACATCGGCTTCGATGAAGTGGTGAAGCTGGTCGGCGCCGACCTCGCGGCACAGGTGCGCGACGCCACGCTGGCGATCTACAGGTTCGCCGCCACGTACGCGCGCGAGCGCAGCATCCTGATCGCCGACACCAAGTTCGAGTTCGGAACCGATGCCGCGGGCAAGCTGTACGTGATGGACGAAATGCTCACCCCCGATTCCTCGCGCTTCTGGCCGGCCGAGCAGTACCGCACCGGCATCAGCCCGCCGTCCTACGACAAGCAGTTCGTGCGCGATTACCTGGAAACGCTCGACTGGAACAAGCGCGCGCCCGGCCCGAAGCTGCCGCGTGAAGTCATAACCGGAACCGCCGCGAAATACGCCGAGGCGCTGAAGAAGCTTGCGGGCATCGTGCTGGACTGAAGGCTGGGCCTGCCCGACGAGCATCCGCGTGCAGTGCTTCGACTTCACGCGCTGCGCGCGCTACGCTCGGCGCGAACGGCTTGAGATGAGCCCGCCATGCGCAGCATCAACGATTGGTTCGGCAGCTACGCCGCCGACCACCAGAATCCGACCAACCGCGCGATCCACTGGGTGTGCGTGCCGACCATCATGTGGGCGGTGATTGCGGCGCTGTGGGCGATTCCGTCGATCTCGGCTTGGACCCGTCCCGGCCTGTGGTCGGTACTTGCCATGCTCGCGGCCTACCTGTTCTACCACCGCCTGTCGCACAACCTCGGCTACGCAATGGCAATCGTGTTTGCCGTGAGTTATGCGATCGCATGGGCGCTGTACGGCGCGCTCGGGCCGCGCGGCCTGCTGATCCTGGCCGCGGTGCTGTTCGTGCTGGCGTGGATCGGGCAATTCATCGGGCACGCGATCGAAGGCCGCCGCCCCGCGTTCCTCACCAACATCGTGCAACTGCTGATCGGTCCGGCGTGGCTGATGGGCAAGCTGATGCGCAGGCTGGGCATCGCGTATTGAAAACCGGGGTCAGAGTGCACTTTTCACTTGGAACCCCAGTCCGGCCAATCCCCTCCGAAAAAGTGCACTCTGACCCCGGTTTTCCCTTTCCGGCTCACCCGTTTCCCAAATCGCGATTGAGCAACGCCGCCAGCCGCGCGCCGGCCTGCCGCAAGCGCTGCTCCGCGATCGGCAACTCACGATCCACGTAAGCCTGATCGATGAAATGCGTCCGCGGATACACACCATCGTCGCGATCGATCCGGCAACTCTCCTCGGCCCACTCGACGGGCGTGCCGCCGGTCGCGATGGAAGAATCCTCGGCCTGCAATTTGCGCGTGTACTGCGCGGCCGACAGGTGCGTCGAATCCAGCATCAGCGAATCCCAGACCTTGTGCAGGTTGGTGCCGCGTCCGTGCCAGCGCACCTGGAAATCGTTGCCGCCCGCGTCGTGGCGATAGTCGGCGTGCAGTGGTTGGTGGATGTCGCCCACGAAATGCACCACGAACGCCAGCGCTTCGGCGCGTTTGGCGGGCGGGTTCGCACGGTTGGCCAGGATCGCGGAATATTTCTCGATGGCCGCGACCGCGCATTCGCCCCTGCGGCAATCGCGCGGCGGATCGTAGATGCAGTCGCCCGAATGGAAATTGACGAAGTGCATCCGCCTGGTGCGCTGGAACAACGCCGGATCGGTGTTGCGCAGATCGTCGGCCCAGTTGGCGACGTCCGACAAGTGTTGCGCACCGCGCAACGCCAACAACCTTTGCGCCTCGGCCCACGCTTGCGGCGTCAACTGCGCCTCGGCCAAGCGGGCCACGATGCGGTGGCCGCGCGGGCCCCACGCCAGCGCCGGCGGCGCGCACAGCAGCGTCGCGACAAGCGCCAACGCGAAGGTCGAGAACAGGCGCTGCATGTGCAATGATCGGCCCACGGCGACTCCACCCGAAAGCATCAGTTTGCCACGCCTGATGCCGGCTTCGGCCATGAAGATCCAAGGCAAACCCGCTAAAATAAGCGGTTCCATCAGCCAGCTTTCGCAAAGGACACACCATGGCGATCAAGGTCGCGATCAACGGTTACGGCCGCATCGGCCGCAACATCCTGCGTGCGCTGTACGAATCCAACCGCACCGGCGCGATCCGCGTCGTCGCGATCAACGATCTGGGCGACGCCGAGACCAACGCCCACCTGACCCAGTACGACACCGCACACGGCAAGTTCCCAGGCACGGTCGGCGTCGAGGGTGGTGACCTGGTCGTCAACGGCGACCGCATCAAGGTCTGCGCGGAACGCGATCCGTCGAAGTTGCCATGGAAGGATCTGGGCGTCGATGTGGTGATCGAATCGACCGGGCTGTTCACCAAGCGCGACAAGGCGGCGGCGCACCTTGCAGCCGGTGCCAGGAAGGTGTTGATTTCCGCACCCGGCACCGACGTCGACGGCACCTTCGTGTTCGGCGTCAACGAAGACAAGATCAAGCCCACCGACACCATCATCTCGAATGCATCCTGCACCACCAATTGCCTCGCGCCACTTGCCAAGGTGCTGCACGAGAAGATCGGGATCGTGCATGGGCTGATGACCACGATCCACGCCTACACCAACGACCAGGTGCTGACCGATGTCTATCACAAGGACCTGCGTCGCGCGCGTTCCGCGACCCACAGCCAGATCCCGACCAAGACCGGCGCCGCCGTCGCGGTGGGCCTGGTATTGCCGGAATTGAATGGACGTCTGGATGGTTTCTCGATGCGCATCCCGACCATCAACGTGTCGTGCGTGGACCTGTCCTTCGTCGCACAGCGCGCGACCAGCAAGGAAGAAATCGACGCGGTGATCAACGAAGCGGCCAACGGCAAGCTGAAGGGCGTGATGGCCGTCAACACCAAGCCGCTGGTCTCGATCGACTTCAACCACAACCCTGCCTCGTGCACCTACGACGCCACGCAAACGCGCGTGATGGGCGGAACGTTGGTGAAGGTGCTGGGCTGGTACGACAACGAGTGGGGTTTCTCCAACCGCATGCTGGACATGACCCTGGCGTTCGCGAAGGCGAAGTAGCCGGGCGTCGCAAGGCACCCCGCCCGCGCGGCCCAGGCACCACGGGCCGCGCGGGATCGGGCCCAACCACGGGCAACGGCCGGTCCCGCGCCAGGCACACCCCTTTTCACCGCTACAATTCGGCGCTTTCACGCCGGAAAACAGCGATGCGCCTGTCGAAATTCCACCTCGCCACCACCCGCGAGGCGCCCGCCGACGCCGAAATCGTCAGCCACAAACTGATGCTGCGTGCGGGCATGATCCGCAAGCTTGCGTCGGGCATTTACACGTGGTCGCCACTCGGCCTGCGCGTGCTGCGCAAGGTCGAGGCGATCGTGCGCGAGGAAATGAACCGCGCCGGCGCGATCGAACTTTTGATGCCCACCATCCAGCCCGCGGAACTGTGGCAGGAAACCGGCCGGTGGCAGAAATTCGGCGGACAGCTCCTGAAAATAAAGGACCGCAAGGAAGCCGAATACTGCTACGGCCCGACCGCCGAGGAAGTGATCACCGATTACGCGCGCAACGAGCTGCGCAGCTACAAACAATTGCCGATCAATTTCTACCAGATCCAGACCAAGTTCCGCGATGAAATCCGCCCGCGTTTCGGGGTGATGCGCGCGCGCGAATTCATCATGAAGGACGCTTATTCGTTCGATCTGACGCCCGAGGGTTTGGCCGAATCCTACCGCATCATGCACAACGCCTATTCGCGCATCTTCACACGGCTCGGGCTGAAATTTCGCGCCGTGCAGGCCGACACCGGCGCGATCGGCGGCAGCGCCTCGCAGGAGTTTCATGTGCTGGCCGATTCGGGCGAGGATGCCCTGGCGTTTTCGACCGGCTCCGATTACGCCGCGAACGTGGAGCGCGCCGAGGCCTTGGCGCCGGCAACGCCGCGCCCCGCGGCATCGCGGCCGCTCGCGCGCGTGGATACCCCGACCCAGAAAACCATCGAGGACGTCAGCGCGTTCCTGAAAGTGCCGCCGGCGCAATGCATCAAGACCCTGATCGTGCGCGGCAACGACGGGCTGGTCGCGCTGTGCCTGCGCGGCGACCATGAGGTCAACGAAATCAAGGCCGCCAAGCTGCCGGAACTACCAGGCGAATCGGTGCTGGCCGACGAAGCCGAAATCGTCAAGCGCATCGGCTGCGTGCCCGGTTTCCTCGGCCCGGTAGGACTGCCCGACGACATCCCCGTGATCGTCGATCGCGCTGCCGTGGTGGTCGCCGATTTCGTGTGCGGCGGCAACGCCGCGGGCACGCACTATACCGGCGCCAACTGGGAGCGCGATGCGCGCATCGCGCGCATCGAGGACCTGCGCAAAGTGGTGGCGGGCGACCCGTCCCCCGATGGCAAGGGCACGCTCGGCATCGCGCGCGGCATCGAGGTCGGCCACGTGTTCCAGCTCGGCACCAAATATTCCGAGGCATTGGGCGCCAGCGTGCTCGACGACGCCGGGCAAAACCGCGTGCTGCACATGGGCTGCTATGGCATCGGCATCACGCGCATCGTCGCGGCCGCGATCGAGCAGAACCACGACGACGCGGGCATCGCCTGGCCCGAGCCGATGGCGCCGTGGCGTGCAGTCGTGTGCCTGATCAATCCCAAGCACAACCCGGCCGTGAATGACGCTGCGGAATCCTTGCATGCGGAATTGAATTCACGCGGCATCGAAACCTGCCTCGACGATCGCGGATTGCGCGCCGGTGCGATGTTTGCCGACCTGGAATTGATCGGCATTCCGCACCGCATTGTCGTCAGCGAGCGTGGGCTCGCGGCCGGCAGCTTTGAATATCGAGGCCGTCGCGACACGGAAAGTCGCAATCTCGATCGGGAAGCGCTATTGGCGCTGCTCTCGCCACCCCATTCGCCTTGACCTCGACTTTTTTTGCAACCGCCCTGTTTTTGGGTGAAAATAGCGCAGTCGATGGGGTTAATCGAAAGGATTGACCGGTCGATGCGTGGTTTCATTCACCTCAACGATTGGAGTCAATATGGCCATCGATGTCGGTTCGCTCAGCGAAAAGCAACTCAAAGACCTCATCCGCAAGGCGAAGGGACGCATGAAGAACATGGACAAGGAGAAAGTCGCCAAGGTCAAGGCCAAGGTCAACGCGGTACTCAAGGCCGAAGGCGTGACGTTCGCGCAGGTTTACGGCAAGAAGCGCGGCGGCAAGGGCAAGGTCGCACCAAAGTATCGCAATCCCGCCGGCAGCGAAACCTGGTCCGGCCGCGGCAAGCGCCCGCGCTGGTTCCTGGCCGCACTGAAGGCCGGCAAGAAGGAAAAGGATCTCTTGATCAAATAATCGGGATTCGGGAAGAGCGTAAACCACCCCCTTCCGCAGGAAGGGGGTCGCGCCGCAGGCGCGGGGGGATGAAAGCGCGAACTACAAACTCCTTCTCGGCGCCACCAATAAATCGCCGAACAGCAGCCCGGCGACCAGCGAGATCAACATCGTCACCAGCAATACCGCGATGTGGCTGCCGCTCGCGATCTGGTTGTTGAGCAAATCCGAGACGCTGCGAAAACCCACGCTGCCCGGCACCAGCAACAACACGCCCGGCTCGCGCACCAGTGCGCCTGGACGATGGCGCGTGCGCGCGTACAGATTGCTGCCCGCACTCAACACCAGCCCGCCGATGAAAACGCCGAACGGCGTGCCGAGGGCATTGCCGCCCCAATACGTCACCAGGTAACCGACGATCACCGCCGCCAGTACCAGTGGATAATCGCGTGGCGCGGTCTGGAACAGCATCGCAAACGCCACGGCGGCCACCAGCAGCGCGGGCCACTGTGTCCACAAGGGCAACGGCGGCAGCGAATGCGCCGCAGGCACGATGTGCAACACCGTACAAATCTGCGCCGCCGCGATGGTGCCGAAGGTCAACTTCAGGATCGTCGCCGCCGCGCCGGCGAAACGCGCCACGCCCGAAGCCAGGTGCTGACTGGTCAGTTCGCGCACTGCGTTGGTCAGCGACATGCCGGGCACCAGCACGATCAGCGCGGAGAGCACCACCAGTTTCAACGCCAGCGGCACCAGCCACGCGCTGACCATGGTCGCGATGAAGGTCGCCACCAGCGCGGCGATCGCATCGTTCGCGACCGACAGGCGCGGGCGCCCGTAGCCCGCCACCACCAGCGCGCCGATCAGCAAACCGATCACGCCCGCAACCAGCGCGTCCGGCCATGAGGTACGGAACAACACGGCGATGCTGCCCGCGGACAGCCCGTAGCTCACGATCGTCGCCCACAGCGCCGCGCGCGGCAGCGGCCGTCCCAGCGCACGCAATTGCGCCATGCCGCGACGCGGTTCGAGGCTGCCGTCGGCCACCTGGTCGGCGATTTCGTCGACGCGGCACAACCGCGTGAGGTTCACGTCGCCCGGCGCGATCCTCACCACCTGGGTGAGGTCGGCGATACCGTCGCCATCCTGCGCACCGAACGACAGCACGATCGAAGTCGGCGTCGAGAGCACGTCGCAGGCGAAACCGAGTTGCTGGGCCACGTTGCCGACCGCCTGTTCCAGACGCGGCGCCGCGGCGCCGTACTGGTGCAGGCGACGCGCCAGTTCGATCACGAAGCCGATGCGCACGCGCCTGCGTTCGTTGTCGTCGAGCGGCGCCAGCGTGCCGGGAGAGTCCGTGGCAGACACGGGCACAGTCACACCTGCATCCGCGGCATCACGGCGCCACCGCGCGCACCTTCAGCAACGCGCCATCCACGCCGATCACCTCGACCTCCGTACCCGCCGGCAGGTCCGGGCCGACGACCAGCCACTGGCCGTCGCCCACGCGCGCCTTGCCGCGACCGTTGACGATGGCCTCGATCAACACGTAACGCTGGCCGACCATCTGCTCGCCGCGCCGGCTGAGCGTGCGCGCAACGGGATCGTCGTTGCGGGCGAGGCGCGCGCGTACGAACTTCCAGTAGAACACGCACGATGCAAACGCGAGGATCACGAACGCGATCGCCTGCGCCAGCGCGCCCAAGCCAGGCACCACCCAGGTCAGCACACCCATCACCGCCGCCGCGATACCGATCCACAACAGGAAGACTCCGGGCGCCAGCACCTCGCCCGCGATCAGGATCAGCGCCAGCACCCACCACCAGTAATGCAAGGGTACGCCCCACATGGACGCCATTCCTCAGCGCGGTGTCGCCACGGATGAATTCTTCGCCAGTACTTCCTTGCCGATTTCCGCGATGCCGGCCATCGACGAAAGGATGCCCGAAGCCTCGAACGGCAGCATCAACATTTTCTGGTTCGGTGAATCGGCCATCGCCTTCAGTGCCTCGACGTATTTCGTCGCGACGAAATAATTGATGGCATTCAGGTTGCCGGCCGAAATCGCATCGGACACCAATTGCGTGGCCTTGGCTTCCGCCGCAGCCAAGCGTTCACGCGCCTCGGCTTCGCGATACGCCGCTTCCTTCTTGCCTTCGGCCTGCAGGATGGTGGATTGTTTTTCGCCGTCGGCCTTCAGGATTGCGCTTTGCTTGGATCCTTCGGCTTCGAGGATCTGCGCGCGTTTCTCGCGCTCGGCCTTCATCTGGCGCGCCATCGCGTCGACCAGATCCTTGGGCGGACTGATGTCCTTGATCTCGATGCGGTTGCACTTGACGCCCCACGGGTGCGTGGCCTCGTCGACCACTTTCAGCAGCCGCGCGTTGATTTCGTCGCGCTTGCTCAAGGATTCGTCCAGATCCATCGAGCCCAGCACGGTGCGGATGTTGGTCATCACCAATGCCAGTGTCGCCTGTTCCAGATTGGCAACTTCGTACGCCGCCTTGGCCGCGTCCAGCACCTGGTAAAACACCACGCCGTCGACGCGCACCACCGCGTTGTCCTTGGTGATCACGTCCTGCGAGGGCACCGCCAGCACCTGCTCCATCATGTTCATCCGGCGGCCGACGCCGTAGATGAAGGGCATCAGGAAGTGCAGGCCCGGCGGCAGCGTGCGCGTGTACTTGCCGAAACGCTCCACCGTCCATTCCCAGCCCTGCGGGACGATCCGCACCCACTTCGCCAGCACGATGATCGCCACGATGACGACGACGATTGCAACAATGACGGACGGCCCCATGATGCGCTCCCTCTGTGCTGGTCGGCGCAGTATAGCCAGCGAGCGCCGGCAAAAAGCGCATCCCCCTCATTCCCCCTTCGTTCCGAAGGGGGAGGCAAATCACCCCCTTCGGAACGAAAGGGGTCGCGTGCCGAAGGCACGCGGGGGGGGGATGAAGAATTACACCCGCGCCGCCGGCAAAGCCACCGTCACCCGCAGGCCACCACCCTCGCGATTGGCCAGCGTGATGCGGCCGCCGTGCGCCTCGACGATCTCGCGCGCCAGCGCCAGCCCCAGGCCGGTACCGGAGCGCTTGGTGGAATAGAACGGCAGCAAGGCCTGCGCCAGCACCGTGTCGGTCATGCCAGGGCCGCGGTCGGCCACCTCGACGCGCCACGTCAGCGCGGCGTGCTTGATCGCCAGCGTCACCTCTTGCGGATCGCCGCCCGCTTCGATGGCGTTCTTGACCAGGTTGATCAGCACCTGCTCGATCTGCGCCGCGTCGAAACGCGCGGACTCGTCGGGCACGTCGCCGACCAAGCGGAACTCGCAGTGCAATTTCAGCGAATCCAGGAACGCCGCCCACTCGACGGGCGCCGGGTTCGGTTGCGGCAATTTGGCGAAACTCGCGTAGCCGGCGGTGAACGAATGCAGATGGCGCACGCGGTCGCCGATGCCCTCGAACACGCGTGGCAGGCGGGCCAAATCGTTGCGTCGCGCCAGCTCCGCGCCGGAATGCGCCAACGAGGAAATCGGCGCCAGCGAGTTGTTGAGCTCGTGGCTGATCACGCGGATCACGCGCTTCCACACCGCAACTTCCTGGCGCGACAATTCGCGCGTCATGCGTTGCACCAGGTACAACTGGTGCGGACGTCCCTGCAGGCGAAAGTCGCGCCGTGACAGGTGGAAATACTCTTCGTCGCTGCCCATCTCGACGCCGAACAGGCTGTCCTCGCTGGCGGTAAGCGCATGCCGCATCGCTTCGGGGCACGCATCCAGCAGTTCCTCGAAGCGCATCCCCGCGGGACTTTTGCCTTCGTTGAACAACTGCCGCGCCGCGAGGTTGGCATACACGATGTGGTCGCTGGCGTCGGTCAGCACCAGCGCGGTCGGGGAATGCTGCACCACCGTGTCCAGCAGCAACTCGCGTTGCACCAGGTTCTGGCGCTGTTCGCGCAGGGCGTGCCCCAGCTCGTTGTGCGCCTCGATCAACTGGCCCAGTTCGTCGCGGCGGCGGGTGCGCAGGGAAATGCTGAAATCGCCATCACGGTAACTCGCGACGCTGCCCGACAATGCGCGCAACAGTCGTCGCACCGGCTGCATCGCCGCGTGCGCCGCCCACGCCAGCGGCAGCAGGCACGCGGCAATCGCGATCACCGCGCCCAGCCATGCGCTGCCAATCAGTTCCGCCAGCACCGCCGCCAGCACCGCCGCCACGATCGCGGCGCCGAACAACAACAGCGCAAGTTTGCCTTCGAGGGATGTGAAACGCACAGGCGTCATCCCCTTCCAGAGGAAGGGGGTCGCGCGCGCTGCGCGCGGGGGGATGCTGTCGTGTTGTGCAAAACCATCCCCCTCAATCCCCCTTCGCAAGCGAAGGGGGAAACATAGACCACCCCCTTCGGCACGAAGGGGGTCGCTGCGGAGCAGCGGGGGGATGTCGTCGCACTGTGCAAAGCCATCCCCCTCAATCCACCTTCCTGCGGAAGGGGGAAGACAAGCACGCCTTGGCGAGGATGCCGATCATCACGGTTCCGTCGGAATGCCGAAACGCTGCATGCGCCGGTACAGCGCCTGCCGCGACATGCCCAGGCTGCGCGCAGCGCGACTGATCACGCCACCGGCCCGGCGCAGCGCCGCTTCCACGACTTCGCGGGGCGGATCGTCGAGGTTGCGCGGCGCGCCCTGCGCCACGGCCATCGGCAACCCGAGATGTTTCACCGTGATCTCGTCGGGTCCGCACAACAGCTTGGCGCGATCGATGGTGTTCTTCAGCTCGCGCACGTTGCCGGGCCACATGTAGGCCAGCAGCGCGTCGCGCGCGTCGTCCGACAGCACTGCGTCGCCAGCCAGGAAATGCTCGGCCAAAAGCAGGATGTCGTCGGGCCGATCGACCAGTGGCGGCAGCGCGATCTCGATGGTGTTCAGGCGATAGAACAAATCCTCGCGAAACTGGCCGTCGCGGATCATCCGTGGAATGTCCGCATTGGTCGCGCTGAGCACGCGCACCTTCACCTTGCGCGTGCGGGTGGAACCCAGCCGCTCGAATTCGCCGGACTCCAGCACCCGCAACAGTTTCATCTGGCCCGCGGCCGGCAGGTTGCCGATTTCGTCCAGGAACACGGTGCCGCCGTCGGCGGCTTCGAAGCGCCCCTCGCGGGCGCGCGTGGCGCCGGTGAACGCGCCCGCCTCCGCGCCGAATAATTCCGCCTCGATCAAGTCGCCGGGCAGCGCGCCGCAGTTCACGGTGACCAGCGGCCGCGCGCGCACCGCCGAGTTCGCGTGCACGATATCGGCAATGCGCTCCTTGCCGGCGCCGTTGGGGCCGGTGACCAGCACCGGCACCTCGGCGCGCGCGACCTGGCAGGCCAGCTCGACCACGCGCAGCATTTCCTCCGAGGCGAACACGATGCCGCGCAGGTCGTAATCGCGTTCCAGCACTTCGCGGCGACGGCGCCGCGCGACGCGCGACGTTTCGGCGGCACGCGCGTTTTCGGAAAGCTCCAGCAGGTTCTCGACCGTCGCCAGCAGCTTGGCGTCATCCCACGGCTTGGACATGTAATCGGCGGCGCCGGACTTGACCAGTTGCACCGCGGTTTCCAGGTGCGACCAGCCGGTCAGCAGGATCACCGGCAAGTCGGGATGGCTTTCGCGGATCGCATGGAACAAGGCGACGCCCTCCTCGCCCGAGGTGGTATCGGCGCTGAAGTTCATGTCCGCGATCACCACATCCACCTGATGGCGTTTCAGGCGCGCGAGGCCCTCCTCCGGCGTCGCCGCCGCCAGCGGACGGATGTCGTTGAGCGACAGCAGCAGCGACAGCGCGTCGCGCACCGCGGCCTGGTCGTCGATGATCAATACGGTGCGCATGATTCAGTCACGTTCGCTTTCATTTCTGCCCCGCGATCAACGCCATGGCCTTGGCGCGCGCTTCGGCCAGTTCGTCGGCCGCAGCCCGGCCCTTGCGCATTGCCTTGCGCACCGTCCAGTCCAGGCTCTTCACCTGATCGGCCAGCGCGACACCGTCGCGGCCATCCGCGATCCGCACCTCGAAGGGGTAACCCTTGACGTGCGTCGTCATGGGACAGCACAACATCAAACCGGTCTTGCCGTTGTAGCCCGCGGGACTGAGCACGAGCGCGGGGCGATGTCCGGCCTGTTCATGCCCGGCCTGCGGATTGAAATGCAGCCACACGATATCGCCCGCATCGGGCACATAACGCGCCGCCATCACCACGCTTCCTTGCCGACCGCACCACCGAAATCCACCTCATCGTGCAGGTTCCTGCGCGTGATCCCTGCCAACAGTTGCGCAAGGTCATAGCCGCGCGGGCGAACCGGTTCGATCACGATGCGTCCATCCTCGCCACGCACTTCCACCGCGTCTTCCAGGTTCAATTGCGCACCCTGGAGAACGGTCACGGGAATCCGCACGGCGGCACTGTTGCCCCATTTCTTGACGGTAGTTCGCATGACTCAAGCCTCATGTAGATACATTGAAGATACTAACATACCGAACCAAGCCGTTGATTCTTTGTAGGAGCCAGCCTGCTGGCGACCACGGAGCTCTTGGCCAAGGATGGCGGCTGTTCGCGCGCGGGCGCGCTCCTACAAAATTTTTCATACGGACCTCGTCGCCACCACCGGCGGCACGTTGGCGGCGCGCAAGGCCGGCGCCAGCACCGACAGTTGCCCCAGCAACCACAGCGCGATCGCGCCAACCGGCAGGTACCACAGCGGCAGGCGCGGCAATTCGTAATGTTTCATCAGCAACAGGTTCAGGCCAATCGCCAGCAGCACGCCCAGGATCACGCCGCCGCTCACGACCAGAAAGTTCTCGGTCTGGAAATAGCGCAGGATGTCCGCACGCGTCGCGCCGATCGCGCGGCGGATGCCGATGCTGCGGGTGCGCTGCTGCACCCAGAAGTTCGCGAGGCCCGCGATGCCGAGCGCGGTGACGAACAGCAGCCCCAACGCCGAGGCGACCAGCAGACCGATCATCGTGGTGTCGCGCTGGAAATATTGCGTGCGAATTTGCGTATAGGTTTGCATGTATTTCTTCTTGATCATGCGGCTGGGATCAAGCTTGAGCAACGCTGCCTTTGCGTCTTTCAGGATTCGCGCACGATCCCGCGGCGCGCTGCGCAGCACATAGAACACTCCAGTAGTTTCGGGCAACTGAGGCCATATCATGCTGTCGTAATTCTGGCCGGGTCCATGCAGATTGGGCCGTAACAACGTGCCCACAATGCCGACCACCCGTACGATGTGTTTCGGGCCAACATACAGCTCCTTGCCAAGCGCGTTTTGCCCCGGGAACAGATGCCGCGCCAGCCCACTGCTGATGATCGCGACCGGCGGGGTTTTCTGTCCCAGTACGTATTCATCGGATTTGAAGTTGCGGCCCGCAACCAGATGCAGGCCCAAGGTCGCTATCAAGCCGGGTGAGCCATCGTAAACACTGACATCAATGCAGCTCGTGCCATGCACCGACTTGATCTGCATCGCACGATCCAGCGCCTGCTGGCTAGGGCAGGTGCCGTAGGAGGCCTCGTTCTTGTTCAAGGGCAGCGCAAAGCGCACCGCGGCGACGGATTCGACACCGGGGATCGCCCGCAATGCCACCAGATCGATCTGATGTTCCGTCCAGTCGGCCTGCTCTAGTTTCTCCAGGGGCTTGTCGCCCTCGCTGATAAACCGGCTGTGGATCACAGACAACTGGTTCTCGGCGATACCGGTGGGCAGCGAAATCCGCTGCACGCGTCGCACAATCATGAAAGCAATGTTGCACACGATCGCGCAGGTGAACGCGACCTGCAGCACCAGCAGCGTCGCGGTGAGCTTGTGGCAACGCAGCGTGGAAAGAATCGGTCGGATTTCCATTGGTTGTCTCCCGCTTTTCGTAGGAACCGGCCTCCCCGGCGACTGTCGCGCGCAAGCGCGCTCCTACAAGGTTTTCAACTGGATCGCCGGCGGCACCCTGCAAGCACGCCAGGCTGGCAACAGCCCGGCCAGCACGCTGGCGACGATCGCCAGCACGACCGTGCCGATCAGCATCGGCAAATCCATGTGCGCGAGGTGTGCGTAACCGTCGGGGCGCTGGCGGATGCTCCACAAGCCGACCTGCGCGATGCTAAGCCCCAGTAACCCACCAGCCACGCCGATCAATGCGGATTCGATGCCGAACTGTACGAAGATGTCGCGCTTGCGCGCGCCCATCGCGCGGCGCACGCTGATCTCGCCGCTGCGGCGCAGGAACTTCGCCAGCAGCAGCGCGACAATATTGAGCATGGCGACCCCGAGAAACCCGATCGCCAACCAGAACTGCAGGCGCACGTCGTCTGGCACCAAGTTCTCGTGACGCAGCCAACCCATCAGGGAGTACAGCTTGGCGTCTGTGGGCGGACGCTGGAAACGCCCCAATGCTTTCTGCTCTGCGGAATAATTGAATAGGAACTGCTGGTACACCTTGACCTGCGCCGGCGTATCCAGTTGCACCCAGAACTGCAGCCAGGTGGTGTCGGGATCACGCATGTTGTTGCCATTGGAGGTACCCCAGCCCGAAACATTGCCGCTGATCGAAAGCTCGTTGTCCACCGCAACAGACAACGGCAGAAAGAACTGGTCGGCATCGCTGTAAAAGCTGACCGAAGCATCGGCGTAGAACAGCGGCTTGGGTGCCCAGTTCGTGGTTACTCCAATCACCCTGTAGTTAATGTCAGTCACCCTGTAGTTGATGTCCTGAAGGCGGACTGTCTTCCCCACGGCATCTGCGACACCAAAAAGTTTACGCGCCAGCGCCTCCGTCAGCACGACCACATGCGCGCCGGCCTAGTCGTCCGCAGCGGTCCAGCCGCTGCCTGCAACGAACGGCACCCCGAACATCGCGAAGAACGCATGCGTCGTATAGCGCCCGTCCGCATAAAACGGCTGCAAGTCCGTACGTTGCGGCCACACCAATAACGAACCACCTGCCATCGCCGCCTGCCGCACCGCGCGATGTGCATGCAACAGTGCCATTGCATCTGGCCAAGTCAGATTGTTGGCCGGGCCGCCGGCGATACTGAACCCCTTGAAGTTCAGCGGCGTCGGATCGAGATGCGGGTAATACAAATGCGCACTGCGCCCCGGCAGCGGATCCTGGGTCATCACGTGCAGCACGGTGATCATGGTCATCGATGCGCCGATGCCCAGCCCGATCGCCAGCATCATCAGCGCGGTGAGGATGGGCGTACGCTTGAGACTGCGTAAGGCGAGGTCGAGGTAGTAGGCGAACATTCTGTTTGCTCCATCATTCGCATTTCCGTTTCACAACGACATCCCCCCGACGCTGCGCGCCGACCCCCTTCCCTTGGAAGGGGGTTCCATCACACCCCCCGCGTCGCCACCACCGGCGGCACGTTGGCGGCGCGCAGCGCGGGGCCCAGCACCGCAAGCTGGCCCAGCACCCACAGCGCGATCGCGCTGGCCGGCAGGTAGTACCAGGGCAATCGCGTCAACTGGTAGTGCTGCATCAGATACAGGTTGATGCCGTAGGCAACGATCATCCCGATCACCACGCCGGCGGTGCTGAGCAGGAAGTTCTCGGTCTGGAAGTACTGCATGATGTGCGCGCGGGTGGCGCCGACCGCGCGCCGGATGCCGATCTGGCGGCGCCGCTGGCTGACCCAGAAGCTGGTGAGCCCCACGATGCCGAACGCGGTAACCGCCAGCATCACCACGCACACCAGCACCAGCATCCACACCATGCTGCGGGTGGTGGCGAAATACTCGTCGCGGATGTCGGCGAAGGCCTTGCCTTTGACCACCACGCCGGGTGACAACGCTTCCAGCTTCGCGGTCGCCGCTTGCAACACGCGCTGGCGATCCTGCGGCGTGGTGCGGACGATGTAATCCGACACTACGGGATACGGGCCGATCGGAAAGAATGCCGACCAGTAGAACTGGCTGAGGCCGCCGCCGTTCTGGTTGGGCCGCAGCACGTTGGCCACGACACCGATCACGGTGTAGTTGTTTTGCGGGCCGATCCAGAGTTGCTTGCCCAACGCCTCGCCATTCGGCCACATGCGCTTGGCGAGGGCTTGCGTCAGGATCACCGCGTGTCCGCCCGGCACGTAGCTGTTGTTGCCGGGTTTGCTGTCGACGTATTCGTCGTCGTTGAAAAAGCGCCCTTTCAGCAAACGCAGGCCCAGTGCTTCGGGCCCGCCCTTGGTGAACATGTAGATCGCGACGTTCGGGCTGTCTTTCTGGAAGACCCCGCCCGGAGATGTTGCGATGTTGCTGTTCGAGCTGCTGTGGCCCAGCGGGATCATGTCGATCCCCGTCGCCGCCGTGACGCCGGGAATCTCCCTCAAGGCGGCGAGGTCGCGTGGAATATCGGCGTTGGCCAGCTTCGGGTCACCGCCCTGCACGTTCATGTCCACGATGCCGGCCTGGTCGATCGCGTTGGGCAAATGCAGTTCCGAAATGCGCTGGCCGATCATGAACACGGCATTGCACAGCACCGCGCAGGCCAGTGCGATTTCAAGCACGATCAACGTGGCCGGAATCTTGTGCTTCTTCAGTGCGGCGAGGATGGGTTGGATTTCCATGGTGTGTTTCCTCAGTTCTCTCGTCATTCCGGACGCCGCGCAGCGGCGATCCGGACTGCGTTTGCAGGATTGCAAACGCGAACGCCATAGGCGGCCCAAAGGGCGAGCGCCACGGATGGTGCGAGTAACCTGCTCATTTCGATTCGCACGAAAGGCAGATTCCGGGTTCCGCCCGCGATGAAACCGCGAGCGGCCCCGGAATGACGACGGTTTTCGGTCGGATTTTCATAAGTCGCGCGCCGGCACGCTCCTACACGCTCTTCAACTGCGGCGCCGGCGCCACCACACAGGCGCGCCACGCCGGCAACAGGCCCGCGATCAGGCTCGCGATCAACGCGATCACGAAGGTGGCGACGAACATCGTCGGGTCGAGGTGAGCGAGCTTGGCGTACTCGGCGGGCTGGTGGCGGATCGCCCACAATCCGAGTTCCGCGAAGATCAGCCCGAGTATTCCGCCGGCGACGCCGACCATGCCGGACTCGATCATGAATTGCGCGAAGATCGCTTGCCGCGTCGCGCCCAATGCACGGCGCACGCCTATCTCGCGCGAGCGGCGCAGGCACTTGGCCAGCAACAGTCCCACAGTGTTGACAATGCAGATCAGCAGGAACCCGAATGCAAGATTGGTCTGCAATTTGGCGTCGTCAGGCACCACCTGTTGCTGGCCCAGAAAGCCCATCAGGTCCGGCAGGGCAACGTCGCGATGGTGGAAACGTCCCAGCGAAATCTGCTGTGCCACGTAGTTCGAGAGAAACGTCTTGTACGCCGCCGCGTCGGTGGCGTGCTTCAGCTCCACCCACAGCGCCACGAACGCGCAGGGCGCGGTTTCAAGATGATCCATGTCCGCTTCCGCCGACCAGCAATTGGTGTTCTGCGGACTCATCTTGTCGGCCAGCGCGGATTGCAGCGGCATGAACACCGCATCGCCCTTGCCGTAATTGTGGCCGCCCAGGCTGATCGAATAGAACCGCGGCTGCGGCGCCCAATGCTTCAGTACACCGATGATGCGGTAGTCATGATCGTTGACGCGCAGGGTCTGGCCGACGCTGTTGCTGCCATTGAACAGCTTGTCGTTCAAAACGTTCGAGATCACCGCGACCCGCGCGCGGCTCTCATCGTCCTGCTCGCTCCAGCCGCTGCCGTATTCGAACGGCACGTCGAACATCGCGAAGAAATCCGCGGTTGTCATCACCCCGTTGCTGAAGAAGGGATGTTCGTTGAGCCGCTTTGGCGCGATCTTGGCGCCGGTCAACGCCATCACCGCCTGACGCTCGGCGCGGTGCGCGTGCAGCAGGTTCATCGCGTCGGTATACGATGTCAGGTCGCCATTCTGTTGCCACACTCTCTCCGCGGGCTCGGTAACCGCTGCTGGATAAGGATTAAGTTCCGCCGTGAACACGCGGGCGCTTTTCTGCGGCAGAGGATCGCCCGACAGCAATTTCAGCACCGTCAAGGTGGTAATCGAAGCACCGATGCCGAGGCCCAATGCCAGCACCATCAGCGCGGTGATGACGCGGTTGCGCTTGAAGCTGCGCAAGGCGAGGTCGAGGTAATAGCCAAACATGTCACTCACTCCCATTCAAATCCTCCCCCTTCCGCAGGAGGGGGGCGTTCTCTTCTCCCCCTTCGCTTGCGAAGGGGGATTGAGGGGGATGCGCTTTTCGCACGGCGCACATCCCCCCGCGCCTGCGGCGCGACCCCCTTCGTGCCGAAGGGGGTGAATATCTGCCCCCTTCCTGCGGAAGGGGGTGAACATCACACGCTCCTGGTCGCCACCACCGGTGGTACCGCGGCGGCACGCAGCGCCGGCACCAGCACCGCCAGTTGCCCGAGCAGCCACAACGCCACCACGCCCACCGGCAGGTACCACAGCGGCAGGCGCGGCACTTCGAAGAACTTCATCAACGCAAGATTGATCCCGATCGCCAGCACGATCCCCACCACGATCCCGAATGTCACGATCAGGAAGTTCTCGGTCTGGAAATAACGCAGGATGTCCGCGCGCGTCGCACCCAGCGCGCGGCGGATGCCGATCTGCTTGGTGCGCTGCGAAACCCAGAAACTCGCGAGCCCGACGATCCCGAACGCGGTCACCGCCAGCAGCGCCACAATCACGCCGACCAGCAGGCCTGCCATCGAGCGGTCGGCCTTGAAGAAGCGCTCGCGCAGGAACGAAACCGTGTGGCTGTCCTCGTGATCCAGCACCGCATCCGGCGCGACCTTCGCGACCGCCGCACGCGCTTCGACCATCACGTGATTCAAAACTTGCGGCTTGGCGCGGATCAGATAGGTTCCGGCCAACGGGCCGCCCGGCAGCGTGGGCACGAACACGGACCATCCCGGCTCACGATTGCCGAACTTTTGTGGCTGAGACATCACAAGGTTCGCGACCACGCCGATCACGCGAAACTGATACTTAGCTGCCCAAAACTCTTTCCCGAGCGGGTTTTCGCCCGGCCACAGCCGCTCAGCCAACCCACTTGTAATCAGCACTCGCGACGAGAGCGGCATGTAGTCATGCCCCTCTACGGGTTGATAGTCATCGACTGCAGGCACGTGCCCAGCCACCACCTTCAGACCCAGCGCCTTGAGTGTGCCCGGAGCACCCAGATAAAACTCAACCACGGTGTTGTAGTGCTTGCGGTCGAGCGTGATACCAGCCGTACCCGCCGGTGGTCCGAATGGTATGGAACTGATGACGTGCACCGACTCGACACCCGGAATCGCACCCAGGCCCGCCAACATCCGCGCATTCAGATCGGTCGCCTGCTTCGGATCGAAGCCCGTCACCACGATCTCGCCCAGCGAAGCTTCGTCCACGCCGCTGTTGAGGTGCATCGCCGACAACCGGTTGGCGATCAGGAAGCAGGCGTTGCACAGTACCGCGCAGGCCAGCGCGATTTCCATTGCGATCAGGAAGGTCGCGAGCTTGTGTTTTTTCAATGCGGCGAGGATGGGTTGAATTTGCATGGCGTGTCTCCCCGAACGTCATTCCGAACGCCGAGAAGCGGCGTTCCGGAATCTGCTCTTGGACGCAGTAGAAGCAGATTCCGGGTTCCGTTCGCAGATAAACCGCGAACGGCCCCGGAATGACGAAATGGTTTTATGTATCGTCTGCACGGCAACTTCCTATAGCGTCTTCAACTGCAACGCCGGCGCGACGCGGCTGGCCCGCAATGCCGGCAAAGCGCCCGCGATCAGGCTCACCCCAACCGCCAGCACGAACGTCACCACGAACATCGACACGTCCATGTGCACCAGGTCGGAATACGGCGTCTGTTGACGGCGCACCAGCCACAACCCGACCAGCGTCAGCAGCCAGCCACCGATGCCGCCGATCAGCCCGATCAAACCGGCTTCGGTCAGGCATTGCGCGAACACCGACCGTCGCGATGCGCCCAGCGCGCGGCGCACGCCGATCTCGCCGCTGCGGCGCAGGAACTTCGCCAGCAGCAGGCCCACCATGTTGAACAGGCAGATCGCGAGGAACGCAAAGGCCAGCCAGGTTTGCAACTTCACGTTCGACGGAATCACCTGCTCGTAATCCAGCCACTGCATCAAATCCAGCATGCGCGTTTCGGTATGCGTGAAACGTCCCAACACCTTCTGCTGCTGCGCATAGTTCGTAAGGAATGCACGGTAGTCCGCCACCTTGGTCGCGCTGTCCAGTTGCACCCACAACGCCACCCACACGCACGGGGCGTTTTCCAGATGCCCCGGCACCGTCGGCCCGCCGCCCCAGCAGGTGTACTGGAAGAAATTGCCGTCGTTGACTTCCATGCTGGAGAAAAACGGCATGAACACGTCTTCCGGCTTGCCGTAATAGCCCGTCGACGACATGTTTCCGGTGATGCTGCCCTCGGCGTCGTAGAACAACGGGTGTGGCCGCCACGGCGCCAGCACACCGACGATGCGCACGTCGCTGTTGCGGATGCGCAGGCTCTTGCCCACGCTGTCCTTGCCGCCGAACAGCTTGTCGTTGAGGTCGCTGGAGATCACCGCCACATGTGCGCGGTCCTTGCCATCCGCGGGCGTCCACGCGGCACCGTATTCGAACGGCACGTCGAACATCGGGAAAAAATCCGAGGTCGTGGAAAGCATCGTCAGCATCAACGGCGGACGATTCACTTCGGGCGCGCTGACCTTGACGGGGCTTTGCACCACCAGCGCCTGGCGGTCGGCGCGATGCGCGCTCCACAAGTCCACCGCCGAGCGGTAATCCATCATCGGCAACGGATATTTGTGCTGCCAATTGGAATTGTTGGGGGTCGGATCGACCTGCGGGTAATAGATGTGCGCGCTCTTGCCCGGCAACGGATCGCCTGAAAGCAGATGCATCACCGTCAGCGTGGTCATGCTGGCGCCGATGCCGATCGCGATCGCCAGCACCATCAACACCGTCAGCAGCTTGTTGCGTTTCAGGCTGCGCAGGGCGAGTTCGAGGTAGTAGGCAAACATTTCATTCGCTCCATTTCATTTTCTCCCCCTTCCGAAGGAAGGGGGATCGAGGGGGATGGCTCTTCGTATCGAACAGCACATCCCCCCGCGCCTGCGGCGCGACCCCCTTCCCTTGGAAGGGGGTGGATTTTTCCTCTCCCTTCCGCTGGAAGGGGGTAAACATCACACGCTCCGCGTCGCTTCCACCGGCGACACCCGCGATGCACGCAGCGCCGGTGCGAACACCGCACCCTGTCCGAGCAGCAGCAATACGATGATCCCGACCACCACATACGCCAGCGACATCCTGTCCATCGAAAACTGCTTCATCAGCCACAGGTTCAGGCCCACCGCCAGGATCGCACCCAGCACCACGCCGGCGCCGGCGATGATCAGGTTCTCGGTCTGGAAGTAGCGCAGGATGTCGTGACGGGTCGCGCCCAATGCGCGGCGGATGCCGATCTGCTTGCGCCGCTGGCCGACCCAGAAACTGGTGAGCCCCACGATGCCCGCGCCGGTGATGCACAGCAGGATCACGCAGATCACGCCCATCAGGATCGCCATGCCGCGGTCGGCGCGATAAGCGTGCTTGCGGATCGAGGCGAACGACCAGATGCTGCGATCGTTGTAGCCGCCGCTGGCCTGGATCACCCGCATCGGATTGGCCGCATACAGCGCCTTCACCGCTTCGCGCATCGCGGCCTGCATGCGTCCCGGCTTGGCGCGGATCGCGTAGCGCGAAAAGGCGGCGTCGAGCCGGGTCGGGATCAGCACCGAGTTCCAGAACCAGTCGTTGGCCCAGCTGCCCACGCTGGGCGCCGACATCCGCGCGACGATGCCGATGATGGTGCTGGGGGTGGTGCGGTCCAGGTAGATGGATTTGCCCAATGCGTCGCCCTTCGGAAACAACTTGTCGGCCAACGCCTTGGTCACGATCACGACGGGCGGCCTCTGGTGACCGCGAAAACCCTTGTGGTTGTACTCGTCGGCGGTGAAATTGCGCCCGGCGACCAGGTGCAGGCCCAGCGTGCGGATCGCATCACCGCCGCTGTAATAGTCCGCCGCGTGCGTGGTGGAATTGGTCTGATCGGGTTTCAAACCGATGCCTCCACTCCAGGTGCTGTTGAACAAAGGCAGCGTGTTGATCGCAATCACGGATTCCACGTCGGGCAGGTTGCGCAGCGTCGCAAGATCGGTGAGTTGCATCGAGTCGAGTTTCTGGATCGAGGCCGGATCGTCGCCGGTTGGCGCGCCCACGTATTGCTGCATGAGCAGGAACAGGTTGTTCTCGTTCATCCCGGTCGGGCGCTGGATACGGTCGATGCGCGAATTGATGATGAACACCGCGTTGCACACGATTGCCAGCGTCAGCGCGATCTGCAGCGTGATCAGGGTGACGCCGGCCTTGTGTTTGCGCAGCGCGGCGAGGATGGGGGGAAGGTTCATGTTCGTGTCCTCATCGTGTCGTCATTCCGGACGCCGCGCAGCGGCGATCCGGACTGCGTTTGCAGGATTGCAAACGCGAACGCCGAAGGAGGCCCGCAGGGCGAGCGCCAAGGACGGCGCGAGTAATCTGCTCTTTCGGATCGCAGAGGCAAGAGCAGATTCCGGGTTCGGCCCATCGGGCCGCCCCGGAATGACGAAAACATTTATGCGGGATTCGCATTGATTGCTGAGCCATTCGTCAATTCGACTTCAACTGCCACGCCGGCTGCACCGCCGCCGCGCGCAGGGTGGGATAAAGGCCGGCCAGCATCGCCGCGACGATCGCGACGCCGAGCGTGATCAGCAACAACGACCAATCGAGGTGCGCCAGCGCGGCGATGTCGCGCGGCAACACCCAGCCGATGCCGGCAATGCCGAACGCGGTCAACGCAAGTCCCAGTACGCCGCCGGCCAGCCCGACCATCCCGGCCTCGATCAGGAATTGCGCGTAAATCTGGCGGCGCGACGCGCCGAGTGCGCGGCGCACGCCGATCTCACCGCTGCGGCGCATGAACTTGGCCAGCAACAAGCCCGCGGTATTGACCAGGCACACCAGCAACAGGCCCAGCGCGACGTACAAGGAAATCTTCGTGTCGGGTGGCACCACATGCTCGTAATCCAGCCACGCCATCAGGCCGCGCAGGCGCACGTTCGGTGCCCAGTCGGGATAGCGCTGGCGTGCGAAACCATCCAGATACGTCTTGTATTGCCGAACCGCCGACGCGTTGTCGAGCTGCGCCATGTAGGCGATCCAGATGCAACTGGAATGCTGGAGGCCGACGAACCCGGTTTGTTTCGGCGACTGGAAGCAATTCGTACTGCCCTGGTTGGTCATGCCCATGGCGATGGCCGTGTTGAAGGGCAGGAACAGGTCGTCGGGCTGGCTGTTGAAAGTGCCGGCGTTGACCACGTCGTAAAAGCGCGGCTGCGGATTCCAATGCTTTAGTACACCGACCACGCGGTAATCATGCCCTTCGATGTTCAGCATCTTGCCGACGCTGTCGCCACCGCCGAACACCTGGTCGTTGAGATGGCTGCTGATCACCACCACCTGCGCGCGGCTGGCGTCGCTGTTCGTGCTCCAGCCGGTTCCGTACTTGAATGGCACGTCAAGCATCCGGAAGAATTCGCCGAACACCGCCTCGCCGGGCACGCTGAAGGGATGCTTGGCGGGATCGGTCGGCACCACCGAAGGCCCGACCTGGTACATCGCCGACTGCAAGGACGCGCGGTGATCGCGCATCAACGCCGTCGCATCCTCGTAGGTGAGTGCATCGGGCGGCCCGATGTCGCCGGGTTGCGTCGGGTCGACGTTGCGCGCGGTTGGTCCCCAGGGATCGATCTGCGGCACGAACAGCTCGGCGGATTTCTGCGGAATCGGATCACCCGACACCGCGCGGAACACCGACCACGTCGTCATCGACGCGGCCACGCCGAAACCGATGGTGAGGATCATCAGTCCGGTGAGTGCCTTGTTGCGCTTCAGGCTGCGCAGGGCGAGGTCAAGGTAATACGCAAACATCTGGGTCGCTCCAGTTTGATTCCTCCCCCTTCCGAAGGAAGGGGGAACGAGGGGGATGGCTTTTTGCACCACGCCAGCACATCCCCCCGATGCTTCGCATCGACCCCCTTCCTTCGGAAGGGGGTATTCATCACACGCTCCGCGTTGCCTCCACCGGCGACACGCGCGAGGCGCGCAGCGCCGGCGCCAGCGCCGCGCCCTGTCCAAGCAACAGCAACACGACCACGCCGGCCAGCACGTAGAACCACGGCATCCGCGTCATCTGCACGTACGCGATCATCCACAGGTTGATGGCGATCGCGAGCACGATGCCGGCCACCGCGCCGGCACCGCTGATGAGGAAGTTCTCGGTCAGGAAATAATTGAGGATGTCGCGCCGCGTCGCGCCCAGCGCGCGACGGATGCCGATCTGTTTGCGGCGCTGGCCGACCCAGAAACTGGTCAAGCCCACGATGCCGGCGCCGGTGATCACCAGCAGCACCGCGCAGATGATGCCCATCAGAATCGCGGTGCCGCGATCGCTGTCGTAGGCGCGATGGCGAACCTGCGCAAAAGTCAGCACGCCATCCTTGGGATCGATGATGCGCATCCGGTTCTGCGCGATCAGCGCCTGCTCCGCCTCGCGCATCGCAGCCGCCATCTCGCCCGGCTTCGCGCGCACGATGTAGTAAGTGCCGTCTCCATCCAGACGCCGCGGGAATATCAATGATTCATAGGCATATGGCGCCGACCATGTCTCGACTTCCTGTCGCTGCAGACGCTGGACGATGCCGATGATGGTGACGGGCGCCGGGTTCATCGCATAGAACGTCTTGCCCAGCGCCGACCCGTTCGGATACAACTTGTCGGCCAGCTTCTGGGTCACGATTGCCACTGGCGGCACCGTGTCGTGGTGCGGTGCCAACGGCGCGATCTCGTCAGCACGAAAGTTGCGGCCGGCGATCAGTTTCAGACCCAATGTGTCGAGGAAGTGCGTGTCCCCGAAATAGACCGCGGCATCGGTGGTCTTTTGCACCTGCCCGGGCTTCATCGTGATGAAATCGTCCCAGTCGTACCCGCTCAACGGATAGGATTCGCTGGCCGTCGCATCGTGTACTGCTGGCAATTGACGGAGCGCAGCCAGATCGGCCTGCATCTGCGCATCGATCTGTGGACCGGACATTGAGTCCGCCCACTGGTTGTTGATCACGAATATGTTGGCCTCGTCGATGCCGGTGGGTTGCGAGAGGTGCGCCAGTTTTTGATGGACGATGAACAGTGCGTTGCACACGATCGCGAGCGTCAACGCGATCTGCAGTGCGATCAGCATGGTGCCGGCCTTGTGGTGGCGAAGCGCTGCGAGGATGGGCTGGATCTGCATGACGGCCGGCCCTCAATTGCTTCTCAAGTGCCACGCCGGCTGCACGTGCGCCGCGCGCCAGGTGGGATAGAACGCCGCGACCACGGTGGCCCCGATCGCGACCGCCAGCGTCAATCCCACCAGCGACAGGTCGATGTGCGCCAGCCGCGCGATCTCGGGACGAAACAGCAAGCCCACACCCGATACGCCTGCGGCCGTGAGCAGCAGGCCCAGCAAGCCGCCCGCCAGTCCCACCGTGGCTGCCTCGACCAAGAACTGGAGGTAAATCTGCAGGCGTGATGCACCCAGCGCGCGACGCACACCGATCTCGCCGGCGCGGCGCATGAACTTGGCCAGCAGCAGCCCGATGGTGTTGACCAGGCAGATCAGGAAAAAGCCCAGCGACACCATCAGGGCAATGCGGCTCTCGGGCGGCACCACGTGCATGTACGCCAGCCACTGCGTCACGTCGCGCAGGCGCACGTTGGGCGCCCAGCCGAAACGGCCGGCATGTTGCTGCTCGGCGGAATAGCCCTCCAGGAAGTTACGGTAACGGGCTACCGCTGCAGGCGTATCCAGTTCCACCCACGGATTGATCCATACGCAATCGCTGTGCAGCCAGCCTTCCCAGCCTGTCGCAGGGATGCGCTGGCGACAACTGTTGTTGCCGGTCGTGCTGATCTGCAAATCCAGCGCGCGGGTAAACGGGATATAGAAATCCGCGGGCTTGCCGAAAATGTCGCCGCCGCCGAACAGCGCATAGAAGCGCGGCACGGGATTCCAGTGCCGGGTGACGCCGACGACGCGGTAATCGTGGCCGCCAAGCGTGATCTCGCGCCCCACGCTGTTCGCGCCGCCGAACAGCTTGCGGTTGAACGCCGCGCCCAGCACCACGACCGCCGCGCGGTCTTCGTCTTGCGCTTCGCTCCAGCCGCTGCCGTAGCGGAACGGCACCTCGAACATCGGAAAGAATGCGCCGTAGGCCGCGATGCCGTTCGCCTTGATCGGCAGGCTGCGGTTGCCGCCCGGCAGCACCGACAACTGCACCGGATAGATCAGCGTCTGCCGCCTGGCCGCGTGCGCGCGCATCAACGCCATCGCGTCGGTGTAGTCCAACGCCTGCGGCGGCTCGCCCCTGTCGTTGTACTGCGGCCCCCAACTGTCGATCTGCGGCGTGAACAACCGCGCCGACTTGTCCGGAATCGGATTGCCCGATACCGCGCGGAACACGGAATACGTGATCATCGAAGCGGCCACGCCGAAACCGATCGCCACCACCATCAGCACGGTCAACGCCGGGTTGCGTTTCAGGCTGCGGATTGCGAGGTCGAGGTAGTAGGCAAACACTGCATGCGCTCCGATTCAATTCCTCCCCCTTCGCGTGCGAAGGGGTCGCTTCTCTTCCCCCTTCCGAAGGAAGGGGGATCGAGGGGGATGGCTTTCCGTGCCAAACGAGCACATCCCCCCGGCGCAACGCGCCGACCCCCTTCGTTCCGAAGGGGGTGAAAGCTCACCCGCTTACCGCCGCATCGCACTGCGGCGCGAACGAGTAGTACGGCATCGCGAGGCAGGCGACGCCACCGCCACCGGCACTGGCCTGCTCCGGAGCCGTCTGCATGCGCTCCTTGCGCAATTCGCGCAGCTGTTCCGCGCTTGGATGCACGTGGAGCGTGGGCAGCGTCAGGATTTTTTGCGTGTTGGCCGGCGGATCGACCTTGGCGACGGCCGCGGCGCCCCACGCGTGGAACCACGCGAGCACCACGCAGTTGATGGCGATGGCGGCGGCGATGGCGATGAGTTTGCGGATCATGGTTGCAGTCCTCGAAGTTCGGGTAGCCCCGTCCCCCTTCGGTTTCAAGCGTTGGCCTGGGTGGTGGCCGCTTCCGCATGCTCGGCGTGTGCGTGGAAGCGCGGCTCCTCGGCGATGTCCACGGCCTGGCCGTCGATCACGTGCACGCTGCGTTGCGCGCGCGTCGCCAGTTCCGGGTCGTGGGTGACCATCACGATGGTGGCGCCGCCGCGATGGATTTCTTCCAGCAGTTCCATCACGCCGCGCGCCATTTGCGTATCCAGGTTGCCGGTCGGTTCGTCGGCGAGCAGCAGGCGCGGCGAACCTGCCAGTGCGCGCGCGATGGCCACGCGTTGTTGCTGGCCGCCCGACAGCTCGGCGGGGTAATGCTTCATGCGCGAAGCCAGGCCCACGCGTTCCAGCGCGTCCTGGATGCGTTTCTGGCGCTCGGCGGATTTCATGCCGCGGTAGCGCAGCGGCACTTCCACGTTGTCGTGCACGTTGAGATCGGGGATCAGGTTGAAGCTCTGGAACACGAAACCGATCTTTTCGTTGCGGATCTTCGAGCGCGCGTTGTCGCCCAAGTGGCTGACGTCGGCGCCGTCCAGCAGGTATTCGCCGCCCGTGAAACTTTCCAGCAGTCCCGCGATGGTCAGGAAGGTGGTCTTGCCGGAGCCGGACGGCCCCATCACCGCGACGAATTCGCCTTCCTTCACGTCGATGTTGAAGTCGCGCAAGGCGTAGGTTTCCACCACTTCGGTGCGGTAGACCTTGGACAGGTGGGTCATCTTGAGCATTGGAGGTTCCTCGGTTGTGGTGATGGATTGCGTGCTGCGTTGCGGAACTGGACTTGACGTGGTGTTTCGCTTTTCTCCTTCCCCTTCAAGGGGAAGGCCGGGATGGGGATGGGTTGCTCGGTGATGCAAACCCATCCCTTCCCATTCCCTCCCCTTGAAGGGGAGGGTTTGAAGTCAGTTGCTGATCGCGACTTTCGCCGCGCCATTGAAGTTGCTGGTACCGGAAATCACGACCTTGTCGCCGACCTTCAGGCCTTGCAGGATTTCGACCTTGTCGATGGAGCTCGGGCCCAGCGTCACCGGTGTCTTGTAGGCGATGCCGTCGCGCACCACGTAGGCGTAGCGGCCGCCGGATTCATCGACGAACGAACCGCGCGCGACGGTCAGCGCGTTCTCGCGCTTGTCGAGGATGATGCGCACCGACAGCCGCTGGTTCTGGCGCAGGTCGCTGGGCTTCTTGCCCTCGAAGCGCACCCGCGCGACCACCTCGCCATTCACGACCTCGGGTGAAATCGCGCTGACCGCGCCTTGCCAGTCGTTGCCGTTGCCGCTGATCTTGGCCGGCATGCCGGGCGCAAGGTCGCGCGCGAAACTCTCGGGCACGTTCACCTGCACCTCGAGCGCGGACAGGTCGACCACCGTCAGCAGCTTGGAATCCTTGGGAACCGTCGCGGTCTGCGCGATGAACAACTGGCCGACCTGGCCGTCCACCGGCGAGCGCACGTTCAAGTCCTCGACCTGACGCTGCAAGTCCGCGACCAGCAGTTTCTGGCGTTCGTAGGCCAGCTTCTTGGCCTGGATCTCGAGCGCGAGGCTGGAATCGTCCATGCCGAGGTTGGACTTGGCGTGGCCCAGCAGGATCTTGGCTTTCTCCAGCGCGTCCTGGTGACGATCGACTTCAAGCTTGGGCACGGCGCCCTTCTGGTACGCCTCCTGGTATCGCTGCAGGTCGCGCGCGGCACTCTTCTCGTCGATCTGCGCGTTCTCGAAGGCTTCCTGCAGTTTGGATTTCTGCTGGTTGGCGTCGATCTTGGCCTGCTGGTAGGCAACCTCCATCCCGTCTTCGTTGTTCTGCTCCTGCGCCAGCTTGTTGGTGAGCTCGGGGCTCGCGATCACCGCCAGCACCTGGCCCTTGGCGACCTTGTCACCCGCGTGCACCTTCAGGGTCACCGCGCCGGCGGCGTTGGCGTACAACGTTGGGCTGACCGCCGCGACCACGCGTCCGTCGGCGGCGATGTCGCGCACGAACGGGCCGCGTTCGACCGTGGCGATCTGCAAGCGCGACGCACTGACCGACGCACCCGCCGAGAACAGGCGTACCGCACCCGGCACCAGCCAGATCAGCAGGGCCAGCACCACGACGCCGATGCCCGCGAAGATCGCCAGCTTTTTCTTGCTGACGCGTTTTTCGATGATGCGGTCCTGGGCGGAAGTATCGCGAATGCTCATGCAAGGTCTCCGGCCGCAAAAGCGCGGCCACATCTCTTGTTGAGCAAGTCCGATGCCAACCTGCGGCCGGATTTTTATTATTTATTTTCAATCACATGGAAAGTGTCGTTCGGACAAACAAGTGTCCGCGGACAGTCCGCGGACACTTCGCAACACATCTTTCCGGGCATTGCGGACACCGCGAAGCGGGTCGGCAGCCCCGACTCGCGCTCGCTTGAACGCGGCTGAACCGGCCCTACCTTTGCGGGCACCGCATCCAGCACGCAGCACTAAAATATGCACTTCGCGAACCGCTGTCTTTCCACCCCTTGGCTTTCCACACCATGATCAAGTGGATCGTTCTTGCCATCTTGGTCGCCTGCGCGCTGTACATCCATTTCCGCGGCAAGGTACGGCATGGTTTCCTGCGCCAGATCACCGACCACTCGACCTTCATGGCGCCGATCAACGTGCTGATGTACGCGTTCTCGCGCGTGCCGGCGACACCGTACCTCACGCCGTCGGACTTCCCTGAACTGGAAAACCTGCGCGGCAACTGGCAGACCATTCGGGATGAAGCCATCGCCCTGGCCAAGGCCAGCCAGATCAAGGCTTCCGACCAGTTCAACGACGCCGGTTTCCACTCGTTCTTCCGCACCGGCTGGAAACGCTTCTATCTCAAGTGGTACGACGACGCGCCGCATCCCTCGGCGCTGAAGCTGTGCCCGCGCACCGTCGAAATCCTGAAAGGTTCGCCCAACATCAAGGCCGCCGCGTTCACCCAGTTGCCGCCCGGCAGCAAGCTCGGCAAGCACCGCGACCCGTTCGCGGGCTCGTTGCGCTACCACCTCGGCCTCATCACGCCCAACGACGATCATTGCTGGATCAACGTCGACGGCAAATCCTACAGCTGGCGCGACGGCGAGGGCGTGGTGTTCGACGAAACCTACATCCACTGGGCCGCCAACGAAACCGACCAGGACCGCATCATCCTGTTCTGCGACCTCGAACGCCCGATGCAATACCGCTGGGCCGCAGCCATCAACCACTTCGTCGCGCGCACCCTGCTGCACGCCGGCGCCTCGCCCAACGAGGCCGGCGACCGCACCGGCGGCGTCAACAAGATCTTCAAATACGCCTTCGCCGTGCGCCGCGTCGGCAAGTCGCTGAAGCAACGCAACCGCAAGCTTTACTACGCCGCCAAGTGGTCGATCCTGGCGGCGATCCTGGCGGCCATCTTCGTGCCGTGGCGGATGCTGTAATCCCCTCTCCCGAAGGGGGAAAAGAGCTACAGTTCCCGCAGCGCCGTCGTCACCGGCAGCCCCGCCGCGCGCACGGCGGGGAACAGACCGCCGATGAAACCGATCGCCAGCGCCCACTTCAGGCCGTTCCATACCAGCTCGGGCGTGACGCGGAACTGGAAGATCATCTGGGTGAAGCTGAAGCCCCCGCTCGCCGAGGTCGACGCCGTGTAGTGGCCGAAGATCGCCCACGCGACGAAGGCGCCCAGCACACCACCCGCCAGCGCCAGCAGCATGGTTTCGAGCAATACCGAAACCACCACCGGCGTGCCGCGAAAACCGACCGCGCGCAAGGTGGCGATTTCGCGCGCACGTGTCGCCACGGCTGCGTACATCGAGTTGAGGGCACCGAATACCGCGCCGATCGCCATGATGATCGCAATGGTGGTGCCGACAATCCTGATGACCTTGTTGATGCCGCCGGATTGGTCCGCGAAATACTTGTGGGTGGTTTCCGCGTCGACCTTCAATTGCGGATTGGCCGCCAGCGCCGCCTTGAACTGATTGAAAGCAGCCGGGGAGGTCAGCTTCACGGTCACGGACGATGAACTGGCGCCGCGGTGGTAAATCGGGGCGATGGTGTCCGCATCGGCCCAGATTTCGGAATTGAAGGCATCCCCGGAATCGAACTCGCCGACGACCTTCCAACGCTGGTTGGCGAGTTGCACATAGGAGCCGATCGTCATTCCCGCGAATTGCCGCATCACGCCCTTGCCAACGTCAAGTTCCAGCGTGCCTGGTTTGAATTTGCGCCCGGCGATGATGTGCAGGCCCGGGCGCACGGCCCACGCTTCGGGGCCGACGCCACGCACCGAAACGTTGGCGTCCTGACCATTCTTCTTGGGCAGATTGGCCGCGAGCAGAAGCTCTGGGGAGGCCATCGCATGGCCCTGCGCGTCGCGCGCAATGCCCGGCGCCTGCGCGATCAGGACGACGTCGTTGTGCAGCAACACCGAGCTGGATTCGGCCTGGGAACCACCGCGCAGCACGATCGCGGTATCGGCATTGCCGGTTCCCTGCAACGTGGCCTGCAGGCCCTCGCCCATCGCCAACAACGCCACCAGCACGCCGACCACGCCAGCGATCCCGATCACGATCACCGAAGAGGCGCCCCAGCGCGACGGCAGCGTGGCAATGCCGACGCCCGTGACGCTGAGCGTGCGCCGTCCAGCACGTGTCAGCACCAGCCAAAGCGCCAGCACGATCGCCGCGATGACCGCGCCGTACCACGGCAACACCGACCAGATCGCGAGGCAAATGACCAGGATCACGACCAGCAGCAAACCACGCAGGAAACGTTTCATGGGTTATCCCTCAGCGACCGGCCAACGCATCGACTATTTTCAGGCGCATGCCGTGCAGCGCGGGCAGCACCCCCACGATCAATCCGATGATGATCATCAACACGATCGCGACGCCCCAGATCGAACTGCCCACGTCGGCCATCGGCAACGTTTGACCGAGCGCCGCCTTGACGCCGCCCACCACCACCATCGACAGCAGCATCCCGACCACACCGCCGATGACCACCAGCAGCACGGATTCGGCCAACACCAAACCCAGCACACTGCGATTGCTGAAGCCGATGGTTTTCAGCACCGCAAGTTCCGGGACGCGTTCGCGCACCGCCTGCGCCATGGTGTTGCCGGTCAACAGGATCAGCGTGAAGAACACCGCCGCCATGATGCCCGCCACGATCAGGCCGATATTGGCGAACTGGCTTATGAACGACGCGGTGAAAGCGTTGGCCGTCTCGGTCTTGGTTTCATGGTCGGAATTCGCGCTGATCGCGTCGATCGCCGTGGTGATGCGACTGGCTTGATCCGGATTGGCGATCTTTTCCTGGTACCAGCCGACGCTGCCGTTCCCGAACTGGCGCGCCTCGTCGAAGTACTTCCAGCGGAAGAACATGGCGTTCTCGATGTTCTTTTCGCTGGCGTGCCTGGCCGTGAAAATGCCGACCAGCGTGAAGGTCCAGGCATTGCTGCCGTCCTTCTTGGGCCAGATGGTCGCCTGCAGCGGAATCTGGTCGCCGATTTTCCAGCCGTACTTCTTGGCGAGCGCGGCACCGACCACCGCGCCGTCGCGCGTGGACTGGAATTTCTTGACCTGGTCGGGCGGCAATACGACCGCGTCCTGGACGGCGAAATAATTCGCGCTGACCGCCTCGTTCGGGAAAAAGTTCTTCGGATCCTGGTAGATGCCGCCGAACCAGTTCACGTACGCCACCGCCGTGACACCGGGCACCGTCTCGATCCGTGATTGCAAACTCAGCGGCAGTTGCTGGCCGAGGCCGAGCTTCGACAACGTGAGCAGTTGGCTGGCGCCACTTACGCTGTGTCCCGCGTCTGCAAAAGCGGTACGCACCGAATCCAGCATCCCGAACAGCAGGAACGCCGCCAGCACCGAGAACATGGTGAACATCGTACGGGTCTTGTGCCGCATCAACGCCGACCAGACCAGATGGAAGTATTTCATATGCGTACCCTCGTCATTCCCGCGAAAGCGGGAATCCAGTGCCTTTGCTCTCGATTCCAGAGATTGCAGGGAGAAGTGGCCCCGCTCGTTTGAACAGTCGAACCCGGTTCGATAAGTGGATGCCTGCTCGGTTCAAGCTGCCTTGGGTAGAGGCAGCGGTTGGTTGAAGTAGACCTGATCGGGTGTTTG
>SCQS01000024.1 GCA_004299705.1 Rhodanobacteraceae bacterium
CATCCTGCTGGAGCAGACCGATGAATGGGCCGTCCAGCGTGCTCGCTACATGCCACGCGAGACGCTGGGCGACGTCACGGATCAATCCGCCGCCGAGTTGCCCGCCATGGCAAACTGACCACCGCCGCTCAAACCTGCCCGGCATCGCCGAGACCAGAAGCTACACCACGCGGTGGGACACAATCTCGGCGAAGAATGCTCGGGTCGTTTTCAAGCAGGTACGACGTCGAACGCGATCGTCAGGCGATAGTCTTCGGGACCGCCCGAGAAGGGGACAGTGCCGTGCCAGAACCAGGAAGGAAACAGCACCAGCAAGCCCGGTTCGGGGCGCAAGAAATATTCGGGCGGGGTCGGCGGGGTGGTGGGAAAAGCCGGCTCGCCGAATTGCAGCCAACCCTCGCCGCCGTGCTTTCCGAGGGTACACGGGATATCGATGTAGCAGGCCGACGACAACCAGCCGTCGGGGTGAAAGTGGTTGAAGTGGTAGCCGTGCGGACGCAGGCGCACGGACCAAATGCCCTTGATCTGGTAACGGCCCGTATTGCGTCGGCGCAATGGGCCGTCGCCGCTGCCGATGGCCTGCATGTAGCGCCGGACCGGCCCGTCGATGGCTTGCGCGAACGCGCGGATTGCCGGGTCGCCGGCGTGCTGCAGTGCCAGGTCCACTTGGGTTCCGTTGCGCAAGGACTGAGCGATGGGGTGGGCGTACGATGTGTGCAGTTTGAGTAACCCGCGCGCGAGATCATCGAGATAAGCAGGTAGGTTCGACCAGCCGGCCGGGGTGTCGATGATGCCGGGCTGTACGAAGCGGCCATAGTCGTAACGTGCCTGGTACCGCGGGTCGCCAAGCATCCGCCACGCCGTGGCCTGCAACGCCAATGCAAGTCCGTCATTCGAGTCGAGTGCGAGCAGCCTGTCGCTCAATTTCAGGGCCTTTTGGGGGTGGCCGGCAGCCAACAAGGCATTCCCATAGGTGGCAAGCATCAAGGGATTATCCGGCGCCGCTTTCCATGCGCGCTCGGCGTGTGTCAGCGCACGGGCACCATCGACCTTGACAGCCGTTTGCGCGGCTGCGACGTGCAAGGCGGGGTCGTCGCCCATTTGCGCAAGTGCGGAATCCAACACTGCAAGTGCGACTTCCGGCCTGCCCGCGGCTTCCATCAGCTTGGCCTTGAGGATGCGTAGTGGCAACATCGCGGGGGCAGTGCGCAACGATGCATCGATCTGTGTCGCCACGGCGTCGACATCGCCGGTGCGCATCCACAGTGTCTCCACAAGATTCACATGCGCCTGGACGTAGTTCGGGCTCAGGCGCATCGCCACTCGAAATTCCGATTCTGCTTCTTCGAGCCGCCGCTGGCCAAGCAAGGCGCGTGCCAGGACGAAGTGCGAGTGTGCGCCGCCGTCACGGCGATGTCTTAGGGTGCTGCGTATCACTTGCTCGGCGGCGGCGTGTTGCCCATCATCGGCGAGAGCAGCCGCGAGTCCGACTTGTGCCGAATTGTTGCCGGGATCGGCCGCGACGGCCTGACGGAAAGCCGGGATGGCTCGCGTGTAGTCTGCCAGCGACAGCAGCGCATGGGCACGCAGCAGCAGCAAGCCGGGAGTCGCCTGTGCGCCGCGGATAAACTCGTCGATGAGTTGGAGGGCTTCTTTGGCACGCTGCTGCGCGAGTAAGGCCTGCGCTAGGGTTGCGGTCGCGGGCTGGTGCCGTGGCTCAATCGCAAGCGCCTGGCGCAACGCGGCTTCAGCTTCCTGCAGCCGCCCTTGAGCCGCGAGCACCTCGCCGAGCAGGGCGAGTGACGAAGCATTGTCCGGTTCCAGTCGCAGCGCAGTGTGCAGCGCACGTTCGGCTGCAGCGAGATCGCCGCAATGCAGAATGGCACCGCCCAGCAGCCAATGTGCCCTTGCCACATTGGGGTTCGTTTGCAGGAAAGCCTGCAAGACGCGTCTCGCCTCGGCGAATTGGCCGGCCTGCATCAGACGGGCTGCTGAGCTCAACCGTTCTGTCGTCGCGGAGGCGGAATCGGACATGCAGTCAAGGTGTTGCGGAAGGGGAATAGGTAAAACGGGAATGTTCTGCTGGCGCCGTGAGGACGACGTGGGATGTAATGGGCTGATGCACGCGTGAATCAGGAAAACCTAGCAGGCAGCTGCATGTATAGTCTAGTGTCGCAAACCAAAGGCACGCCGATCCGATGTCCGAAAATTTGAGCGGCCCTCTTGACGCGCTTGTCGCGAAGGCCGAACGTGGGGAATTTCTGCAAGCCGAATGTGCGGCACGTGATTATCTTGCACGGCGACCCGATGACGAAATGGCGTGGAGCGTTCTTGGCTACAGCCAGTTGCAGCAGCGACGCGTGAGCGAAGCTGCCGAGACGTACCAGGAAATCGTCAAGCGGTTTCCGGGCAATCCACTCCACTGGAATAACCTTGGTACGGCCAGACGTCAAAATGGTGAATTGCACGACGCCGAGAAGGCCTATGCCAAGGCACTGCAACTGCAGCCGGACAACCCGCAGTTTGTTGCCAACATGGGACTACTTTACCTCGAATTGAAACGGGTGGTCGCGGCTCGAGACTGTCTGTGGCGCGCGGTTCAGCTGGATCCGACGGATTACGAAGCGCGTATCTTCGGATGTCAGATGTGCCTCGAGTGTGGGGATGACGATCGAGCCGGAGAGATTCTCGGGAATTGGCAAGCATGGAAAGAACAGGTTGGTGGTCCGTTGCGGGTAGAGCTCGCCGCGATGCTGTTGCGGACTGGGCGCAATGAAGAAGGCGAGGCACTGCTGCGCCAGCAACTGACCGACCCGCAATGCAGCGACATGGCACGCGTACGGTTGGTGGTGACACTTGAACGGTTCAACCGTCTGGACGAAGCGCGTGGCATGGCTGAGCAATTGCCCGAGCCCGCGTCGGTGACGGATCCTGACCTTCGCGGCGAAATCATGGAGGCTCAGGCGATCATGGCCGCGCGCGGCAAGGACTCGGCACACGCACGCAAATTGCTCGAAAAACTGCTTGGTGAGCCTGGGGCTGAGCGCCGGGACGTTATGACCTGGTTCTTATTGGCCAAGTTGTGCGACAAACTCGATGATACCTCGGCGTGCATGGAGTACCTGCGGCTCGCCCACGAATCCCAGATGAACCTCGCGGTTCAGTTGATGCCGGAGCTTGCCCAACCCAGCGGTGACCCCATGGACATCACCCGTTACGCCGTAAGCGAAGCCGAATACCGCAACTGGAAGGCGGTTGATGCACCGACGCTCGAGGATTCGCCGATCTTCGTCCTCGGCTTCCCGCGTTCCGGCACCACCATGCTCGAACAGATGCTGGATGCGCATCCCGACATGGTGTCGATGGACGAGCAACCCTTCGCACAGCGTGTGGTCGAGGCGATGCAAGCTATGCAGTTGCAATATCCCGAGCAGCTAGGCGAGCTTGGTTCTGCGCAGTGCGATCAATTGCGCGACATTTACTGGCGCGCAGTCGCGCAACTCGTGCACTTGCGACCGGGACAGCGCCTGGTGGACAAGAATCCCCTGACCATGCTGAGACTGCCACTACTGGTGCGCATCTTCCCGAACGCGAAGATTATTTTCGTCGTGCGCCATCCGTGTGATGTCGTGTTCAGCAATTACATGCAGCACTTCAATGCTCCGGCCTACATAGCGTTGTGTTCTACGCTGCAGAGATTGGCGAGCGGTTACGCGGCTGCGATGCGGTTCTGGAATCGGCACGTCGAATTATTCAGGCCGAAGGTATTCGAGTGGCGTTATGAAGAAGTCGTTCGCGACTTTGATGCTCACGTGGAACAACTTGGCACATTTTTGCAGCTGGATGACACCGAGCCGCTGCGCCGGTTCAGCGAACACGCAAAACGCAAGGGGTACATCGGCACGCCGAGCTACACACAAGTCGTGCAGCCTGTGTACGCTAGTTCAATCGGGCGCTGGCATCGGTATCGTGGGTACTTCGCACCGGTTCTGCCGCTGCTCGAGCCTGCCATGCGGCACTGGGGTTATGATGCCTGACCGAACAACGAGCTCATCGGTTGCGACCGCAGCAGACCTACGCCACTACGTGCGTTGGTACGACGATTCGTTGCCGGTCGCGTTTTGCGAGAAGATGATTGCGGCGTTCAGGCAGGCCACTGCTAATCATGTCAAGCGTGAGCGTGGCTGGCGCGCAGGTCTTGAAGAGAGTGCGTGGACCGAACTTGACATCACGCCGTTGGCCGATGCGGCGTTGAAGGAATTTTTCACGCACAAGATCAACGAATCCCTTGCGCGCTACAACGATGACGTGGGGTTGCCAATTCTAATCCCCGGATCGTCTCTGCTCGCGCCTCTTCGGATCAAATGCTATTTGCCGGATGCCGGTGAGGGATTCCAGTTGCATTTCGACTCGATCGGAGAGGTGGCGAATCGATATCTGGTTTTTCTCTGGTATCTCAACGATGTCGAGATAGGTGGCGAAACCGAATTCAGCGGCCTTGAACTGGAAGTGCGCCCGAAAGCAGGACGCTTACTGATGTTCCCGCCGTACTGGATGTATCAACACAGCGGACGGCCGCCGGTATCGGGTGAAAAATTCATCCTGTCAACTTACATGCTGTTCCCAATGGTGCAACTTTGACTCGCACCGACTACTGATCCTCGCACTTGAATCTCAGCAGCTCCGGGAGGTATTGAGTGTAATTTCTCCAACGCCCGACGGAGCGGGCGTAGATCGGCTGCCGAACCTGCCACGCACTGGCAGTGCTGACGCCGGAGGCTGGCTGGCTGATGGCTTGCCCTTCGGCCGGCGGGAAGTCAAGCCATGCCGCGAGTTCAGAAATAACCGTGTCCGGTCTGTGCACCAGCGTTTCGTAATCCACCGCGCGGATTGAATCTCCACACAGGTCGCGCCAGCGTTCCATCAATCTTTCGCAATCTCGCATCACGAGCGTGATATCGTCGAAATCGTAGGCATAGCCCTGCACTTCCTCATCAAAGGACTGCATCCACAGGGACAAGGCGGTATCACGTGCATTGCGCCTGCAGTGGATAACCTTGGCATTGGGAAACAATGTTAGTGCCAGGTCGATGTAGCGGAAATTGAGCGGTTGTTTGTCGATGAACCAGCACATCTCATTTGCATCGTCTTGTCGAAGTTGCGTGACGTAGGTCTTGGCGGCACGCTGGAGCGTGGTACGGTTCGAATTGCCTACGAGGTCCGCCTGCTGTGCCAGTTCGGCCAGCCAGCGAGACTCACCGCGATTGCATACCATGGGGCGACGTGCGAGGAGTTCCGCTACCAGGGTGGTGCCAGAGCGAGGGACGCCCACCACGAAGACAGGAATGAAATTCGATTGCGGTTCCAGTCCGCAAATGGCAGCGCTGGCATTAAGGCGCGCCTCAACAGCTCGCCGCCACTGCTTTCGCGTCCATTTTGTAGTGGCGTGGGCGATGGCGTTGGCTTGGCGTGAGTGCGCTGCGGCCTCTGCAAAATCGCCGATGTCATCGTTGGCCTTGGCCAACGCGAACAAAAGAGTCGAGCGCGCCTTGTCACTCAGATTGCCACGGGTCAGGTAATCGTGAAAACGTACGAAGTCGGGATGCTGCGCGTCGTGGTAGCGCTGCATCTGGGCAATACCGTGTGGTATGTGCCATTCACAGGCTTGTGGGGCGTGGTCGAGTGCGAACAGGTAGTGCTCTCTGGCGCGTCGGAATTCACCCAGTTTGAGTTCCAGCATCCCGGCGTATGCGTGCAGCCTGGCCTCGTCCGGAATTGCCTGGATGGCGCGCTCGACGATTGCTTCGGCATCGCGCGCATGGTTGCAGGCGTCAAGAAGCTCGACAGCTTGTATGACCAGTTCCGTATCGTGGCTTGGATGTTCAAAGAAGGAGCGTATGGCCGCCGCCGCCGCCCCGCTCCGGGACTGGGCAATAAGCATCCGCGCCAGTGCGAACATGACCCCCGCATCGCGCGGACGTTCGGTCGATAGTTCCACCAATAGCGCCTCCGCGTTTGGTTGGTGGCCAGTTTGCATGCAGACTCCGGCCAGCAGGCGGCGTAGTTCGAATGAGCGTGGATATTTCCGAAGGGCCTGCAAGGCTGTGGATTCCGCTTCGACATACTTGCCACGCAACATCAATGTACGCGCCAAGTCCAGCCATTCTTGCTCGGCATTTGCGCTGAAAGCCATTGCTCAACCTGAAAACGGCCTCAACCCCAGCGCGGCACGCAATGGGTCTAGCAGGGATCCATAACGTACCGCGCGGGCGGTGTCTGAACGCAAGGGCTGGCGTACTTGCATGGCACTCGGCGTGCTTACATCGCGTTGGGTCTCGTGAAAGTGGAGGCAATTTTCCTCGAATCGCAAGCTGCAAAAATCCAGCAGTGCACGGATGGCCTTCTCGGGTTCGGCGATCAGATCTTCGTAGATCAACTCGTGGATATGCGCGGGATGAAGGGAATGCCAATGTCTGATGCTGCGGTCGAAGTCTCGCCAGTACGCTGCAAGGCCCTCGAATGTCCGCGCGTACTCGTTATTGTCGAGGTGCTGGCGGTAGCATGAGAAGCAAGTTTCCAGGGGGTCGCGTCGACAACAGATGATCTTTGCAGCCGGCAACATTGCTCGTATCGCGCCGATGTAATACCAGTTGGCTGGCAATTTATCTGTGAATATCGGCCTGCGTTGACGCCAGAGGGAGGTGCGTTGAAGGTACCGTTCGCCGAGTCGCTTCCAATCCCCGGGTTGCATTTGGGACGTCCAAACAGGATAAGGCGATCCCCGGCGATGCGATTCTTCGGTAAGGACTGCCGGAATATCCGGCAATTCTCCGGGGCCTTCGACCGAGGAATGTGATGCGAGGATTTGCTCGATCAGGGTTGAGCCAGATCGCGGCAAGCTGACGATGAAGATGACGTTGTGGCCGGCGGCTGAATCGGGTGAAGGTGGGGGGGAAGGCGTGAAGGCGTCGAGGATCATCGAGATGCCATCACTGAAAGCTTGTGCATCCCATGTCCTTCTACGACGTGCATTGGCGTGTGCCTGCCTCAGGGCGACAAGAGATTCGGCATAGCGACCGTGGTCATCCAGGGCTTTCGCGAGCGCAAGTCCCATGGCGATCGTGTCGCTGTCATTGGCGCGGCTGTCACGCATTGCGTGCCGCATTTGCTCGATGTCGCCGAGTGAAAAACGCATGGTCTTGAGGTCGGCTAGCCCCCACCATGCCATTCCACTCCAAGGTTGCTCGGCGGTGATCTTGCGATATTCCACGGCAGCCTGTTCGAAATGGCTTTCCGTGCGCAACATGTCGCCTAGCAATATACGTGCCGGCATGTAGTGCGGGTCGAGATCCGTTGCACGCCTCAACGCCGTCGTCGCCTCCGAGCGACGCATGCAGCGCGTCAGCATCACCCCAAGATTGAACCAGGCGATCGCAAGATCCGGCTGTAATCCACATGCATGCCGCAGTGCATCGATCGCCGCGTCGAATTCTCCCGCCTGCCCGAGAATCGTCCCCAAGGTGTTGTAGTAAAGGGGATCATCTGGACGCTGCGCGAGCGCACGCCTCATCGAAGCAACTGCGCCGGAAAAATCGCCGCGCAGGTTCAGGATGCCAGCGTGCAGGCGCAGGATTTCGGGATGGTTGGGGTGGGAGGCCAGCAATGGGGCAAGTCTTGCCATAGCCAGGTCGGACCCTCCTGTTTCGATCGCCTGTGCGGTCGCCATCACTTGTTGTGCCGCGTCCATGCTTAGTCCGTGCAGACGAGAAACCACCATTGCTCCTTCCTCAGGCCTTGTTCGATGCGTGTCAGAACAAAAGGTAAGTGGAAATCATGTATTTGTCGTTGGATCGCGGCGGCAAGCCCGCGTGCTGAAACATCCAATAGGGGGGGAACATCAACAGGCGGCCCTGCCGTGCCTCGATACGCAGCCCCAAGTCGCAGAACTCTGTCTCGCCGCCTTCGCTTACATCGTTGAGGTACCACAGAAACACCATGTAACGGTTCGAACAGTAATCCAAGGCGTCGAAGTGGGGTTGGAAGCGGTCCCCCGCCTCTACGGAATAACGTTTGACACGCAGGTTCTCAAGTCGATTGCGCGCCGGTATCGGCAGTGTCAATGCCACCCGCTCGTTGTAGGCGGCGAGGTATCGCACGGTCTGCTCGCGGAAGAACGCCTCGAATGAGGGATCAGCCACTTTGGTCACGTTGAGTTCTGTCCACGTGCTCTCTTCGATCCGGGCCATGGCACCCCGACCATTGCGCGTGTGAAAACGCGCAAGGCGGTTGAACGATTCGAGCAAGCGCTGGCAGAACTCAGGCTCCAAGGCGCCGTCAAAGCACTGCACGTAGCGGGTGATATCGCGTGTCGCTTGGATCTCTGGATCTGGAGTCGTCATGCGCCTTGTTCAGGCAAGATCCTGCAGTCGCGAATCGAAATCCACGACCGAGGTGGTCAGCGCGGTCAATGCGTCGCGTTCCAAGGAAGAAATACCCGGGTTCCAAACCTCAACAACCAGCGCGCGTGCCGGGCCATCGCTCGCTGCGTAATTGAATCCAAAGCTTGGATCGAACGCCAGTGCATTTCCTGCGTGCAGTTGTTTGGCTTCTCCGCCGACCGAAACCCGCAATGGAGCGCTTCCCTCGAAAGCTACAACAATCATGCAGAAGGCATTGGTACGTCCAACACGAATTGACGTAGTTGTTCCGGAAGGCATATCCAGTACCACCACATCCGGGGCATAGTTTGGGATGCGCACGAGAGGCGCTTCGTCGACCAGGTTGCGCAGTCCAAGGGGCCAAGATTGAATCGACTCTTGAGGAATGCCACGCTGGTACAATGGTACCGAACGTTGGTGCTCGCCACTAGCATCGGCAATGCGAGTCGTCGTCAAGGCAGTCAGGCTGAAGAGGGCGGGGGTAGTGTCCTCCTGCGCCGTGCTGCCAATGCAGCGATCAAGTGTGCCCACGCGACAGGTGGCGACAACGCGCGCTGCCCAGTCGCAGAGCCAGTCAAACGCAGAGGTGTCGAGAAAGCGAGTCACGCCGAGATCCGGCACATACAGAAAGGTTGGTCGTTGATGCGGGTCGGCCGGTGTCGCAAGCCGTTCGTTCAGGTAAACAGCGAGAGCCGTGTCGACGCGGCCGAGCCGCGCGACATTGATGCCGTGGCGAAAAGGCTGCAGGGCGTCATCGAATAACTTGTGCCTGCCTGCGTCCACATATTGCATCGCATGCTTCACAAGTTGGCGCAAGCCTGGCTCCGTCGTCGAGTCGTTCTGCCACAGCCCATGGGTCTGGGCGTCGATGATGGCTCGAAAATATTGAAGCAACGCCATTTCTGGACGTCCGTCCAATTCATACACGTTGGCCAACAACAGGCGTGCCGTGGTGTTGGTGCCGTGGCTTGATTCGAGGGCGGCCTCGAATACAGAGCGCGCCTCATCCATGCGTTGAGCGCTGCGGTAGGCAACCCCGAGTTCCAGCAGCACCCATGTATTGCTGCGATCGACTTGGACAGCGTGGCTGAGCAGAGTCACCGCTTCGCTGACTTCCCCTCGTGACAACGCGGCATTGGCAAGGAATCGAAGGGCTTCGACCTGTTCCGGTTGTTTGTTCGCCACACGCCTGTAGAACTGCTCCGCTTCAGCCAGAGCGCCATGACGTACATGCGTGCGGGCGATTTCGAGATCGCTGTTGGTTGTGGATTCAAACATGGTTGATGGAGTCGACGCCACCGCGAAAAGTCGATATGCGAACTTATGGCACATGATTGTAACAGGCTACTTTGGTGCCCGGACGCAGCCGCTACGGCGCCGGCGCTTGCGCTTCTGCGATGAAGAAGCTGCTCGTGCAGATCAAGCTCAAGCCCGCATGCCCAGATGCCATCGGCTATACTCCAAGTGTCAATTGAAACATGGATGGCGACGACTTCAGGTTTGCTTGATCGTCGCGCAGTGCGAAACTAACGTGCCACCACATCGTTTGCCATGAAGCTCCCGGTTCCCTTTATTCAATTACCGCTGTTTTTCGATGCCGATCTTCTTGCCGCCGAAGTAAACGCATTGGAAGCATCGCTTTGGCAACCACACCCAAGTGGCCTTCCTGGCAATACTGCGATTCCCCTGGTTGCCTCCGAAGGTGATCCCAGTCGTGGTGATTTGTTCTCTGGAATCATGCACCCGACCCCGGCTTTGGCTCGTTGCCATTACCTGCAGCAAGTTCTCGGCGGATTGGGAACGATATTGGGTCGCGTTCGTCTCATGCGGTTGGATCCGGGGGCGGAGGTCGCTCCACATGTCGATACCAACCATTACTGGAGGGAGCGGGTGCGTGTGCATATCCCGATCGTCACGGATCCTGTTGTTCTGTTCACTTGTGGCGATGCGCAGGTACACATGGGCGAAGGCGAATGTTGGATTTTTGATACTTGGCGCCTGCACCGTGTGGTCAATCCGGGGAATCACGCCCGGGTGCATCTTGTTGTCGATACGATTGGGAGCACTGCATTCGGCAAGCTCATCAATGCTGGACGCCCGCACATACAGACGAAGGACGGATGGAATGCGCGCACGGTGGAACCAGGCCTGGGCCAAGGTGGCTTGGCGGGCGAGTTGATGTTCGAGTCAGTGAATCTGATGTCGCCGCTGAGCTACTGGGAATTGCGCGAACACGTACAGTTTGTGTTGGACGAGTGCAATGAACACCCTTTGTTGCCGGTGATCAAGCATTACGCGAACGAATTCGTGATGGACTGGCGGACGCTTTGGTTCCGCTACGGCGCTGATCCGGAGGGCCTCTCAGAGTTTCGGAGGGTGCTTACGGAATTCCTTGCGCGCATGCAAAGGGTTGGCGGTGACATCTTGTTGAATAACCACACGCAGCTCGCATCGGCGTTTAATGGCTTGCTCGGTCAGGCGGTCCGCGGGGCGGGTGATGCGTGTGTCGGAGAGGAAGCCGCGCGTACATCACCGCTTCGCACATTGGTCAAGGTGCGCCCAAACTGCGAATTCGATCGACCCGTGTTCATTGTTTCTCCACCACGCTCGGGATCCTCGTTGTTGTTCGAAACACTGGCACAAAGCCCCAGCGCGTCGACGATTGGTGAAGAAAGCCATGGCATCATCGAGGGGAACACTGCATCCGGCGTGCTGGGTGCGGCAGCGCGCGGTTATGATTCGAACCGGCTAGATGCCAAGGATGCCTCTCCTGCTGTCGTTGAGGCTCTCCGCGAGCGTTTCCGCAGACGCGCGTTCAACCGGAACGGAGAGAGACCCACAGGGCGCATCCGGTTTCTGGAAAAGACGCCCAAGAATGCATTGAGAATACCCTTCTTTGCCGAGATATTTCCGGATGCGTTGTTCGTTTACCTGTACCGCGACCCGCGGGAAGTGTTGGCGAGCATGTTGGAGGCATGGGAGTCGGGTGGCTTCAGGAGCTATCCGCAATTGCCAGGCTGGAAGGGCCTCCCGTGGTCGATGGCCCTGACGCCGGGTTGGCGCGAGCTGATCGGCCAGCCATTACCCAACATAGTGGCTGCGCAATGGCAAGCCGTTACGGATACCCTGCTCGATGATCTTGCTGAATTGCCTGCGGATAGCTGGATTTCGGTACGTTACGATCGCATATTGGCCAATCCGGATTTTGAGGTTCGCAGGCTTTGCACCTTCTTGGGTTTCGAATGGGATCAAGTGCTCGGTGGCGGCCTTCCGCTGGCGAGCCATACAGTATCCGCGCCGCGCCGGGAAAAGTGGCGCCAACGCGAGCATGAAGTCCTGCCACAGTTGACCCGAATGGCCAAGACTGTCGCACGCGCCGAGCAAGCGTCGCATCATTCGCCCAATGGGAATTGGCTGCCCGACGAACCGCGCACACCCACGGTAGCGAAATAGTAGTGGGTTCACGTCCTTTGCCCTTGGAGTTCACACGGGCATTTGCGCAAAAGCTCTTACGGTTACCGAAATGCTGCGCCGGCACCGACGTAGCGGGTACCTTGTTCAACATCGTATGATTGACTGGTCGCGTATGGGAAATATTCTCTGGCTAGCGTCGTATCCGAAATCCGGAAATACTTGGTTGCGCGCATTCCTTGCGAACCTCGTTGTTGATCAGAGCACACCCTTGAAACCCAATGAGCTAAGTGAGTACGGGGAAGCAGAGGCAAGCGCAGAGCGGTATACGGAGGTGTCGGGCAGGCCCAGTACTACACTTGCCGCTGAAGAGCTAGCGGCGTTGCGCTTGCAGGTTCATGCGCTGATTGCACAGCGTGCACAAGGAACTCGACTGGTCAAGACACACAATTTCAACGGTAGCTTTCAGGGACATCCCTTAGTCAACTGGCAAGTTACCGCAGGTGCGATTTACGTGGTGAGGAATCCGTTGGATGTGGCCGTCAGTATGACGCACCACTTTGGGGTTACGGTCGATGCGGCAGTCGATCGACTCGGGGATGACAGGGTAGTGTCGATCAATGACACGGCGCTTGCCAGTGACTTCATCTGCTCGTGGTCGACACATGTGAAGAGTTGGGCTGACATGGCCGAACGAGTGCCAGGCAAGATCATCGTGTTGCGATATGAGGATTTACTTGAAAGACCGGCGAAGAATTTCGCGAAAGCAGCCAAATTGATTGGGCTTGGAAAGGACAAGGCCCGTGTAGCGCGCGCGATTGCACATGCCAGGTTTCAGACGCTTTCTGCGCTGGAAAAGAAGCATGGCTTTGTGGAAACGGTTGATGAGAAGACCAATTTTTTCCGCCGAGGCTGTGCCAACCAATGGCGCGAAGCATTGAATCGCGATCAGGTGGAGCGCATAGTCCATGATCATCGAGAGCAAATGCTGCGCTTTAGATACATGCCAGCTGGCTACTAAACCATCTGTAGGACGACCGCTGGCCGGAAAGGCATAGGCCAACCCAGCAGCGGGCCCGGGTTCGAGTGACCGAGTTTGTCGGCGGGTCAGGACAGAAAGTACGACTGACGCCGCCTCTCGCGCCTTGTGTTGCAATTCATCGAGCTACGGATTCAATAACGATAATGCTCGGCCTTGTACGGCCCTTCCACCGGCACGCCGAGGTAGTCGGCCTGGTCCTTGGACAGCTTGGTGAGCTTCACGCCGATCTGCCCGAGATGCAGGCGGGCAACTTCCTCGTCCAGCTTCTTGGGCAGGCGGTAGACGGTCTTCTCGTACTTGTCCTTGTTCGTCCACAGGTCGATCTGCGCCAGGGTCTGGTTGCTGAAGCTGTTGGACATCACGAACGACGGATGGCCGTGCGCGCAGCCGAGGTTCACGAGGCGGCCTTCGGCCAGCAGGTAGATCGAGTTGCCTGCGGGGAAGGTGTAGAGGTCCACCTGCGGCTTGATGTTGGTCTGCTTCGCGGCCTGCTGCAGGCGATCGACCTGGATCTCGTTGTCGAAGTGGCCGATGTTGCACACCAACGCGTGGTTCTTCATCTTCGCCATGTGCTCCAGCGTGATCACGTCGCGGTTGCCGGTGGTGGTGACGTAGATGTCGGCCTGGCCCAGCGTGTCTTCGACGGTCGCGACCTGGAAGCCTTCCATCGCGGCCTGCAGCGCGCAGATCGGGTCGATCTCGGTGACGATCACGCGCGCGCCGAAACCTTTGAGTGAATGCGCACAGCCCTTGCCGACGTCGCCGTAACCGCACACCACCGCAACCTTGCCCGCGACCATCAGGTCCGTCGCGCGCTTGATGCCGTCGGCCAGCGACTCGCGGCAGCCGTACAGGTTGTCGAACTTGGATTTGGTGACCGAATCGTTGACGTTGATCGCGGGGACCAAGAGTTTGCCCGCTTCGGCGAGCTGGTAGAGGCGATGCACGCCGGTGGTGGTTTCCTCGGACACGCCGCGCCATTCGGACGCGACCTTCTTCCAGAAACCGGGGCGCTCCGTGCGGGTTTTCTTCAGCAGATCCTTGATGACCTGCTCTTCGTGGTTGGCGCCTTTTTCCTCCACCCACCTGGAGCCGTCTTCCATTTCGACGCCCTTGTGGATCAAGAGGGTCGCGTCGCCGCCGTCGTCGACGATCAGTTCCGGGCCTTTATGGCCAGGATGCGTCAGTGCATCCAGCGTGCACTCCCAGTATTCCTCCAGCGTCTCGCCCTTCCACGCGAACACCGGCACGCCGCTGGCCGCGATCGCGGCGGCGCAGTCGTCCTGGGTCGAGAAGATGTTGCACGAGGCCCAGCGCACCGAAGCGCCGAGCGCGGTCAGCGTCTCGATCAGCACCGCGGTTTCCTTGGTCATGTGCAAGGAGCCCGTGACGCGCACACCCTTCAGCGGTTTCTGCGGTGCGTAACGGGCACGGATCTGCATCAGGCCCGGCATTTCCTGCTCGGCCATGGTGATGCGCCTGCGGCCGAGGTCGGCCTGCGTGATGTCACGCACCTTGTAATCGTGTTGCGTGGAGGAATCTTGCTTTGTCGAAACTTGGGGCACTGCGTTCATGCGGTTTCTCCGGTTCGTCGGACGCTGTTGCGGGATGGATGCCGAGCCTCACTCGTGCGTCTCAGGCACAAGTTGCAGCGCCCCTCGGCGAGCAAAACTTCCCCCTTCGGTACGAAGGGGGATTGAGGGGGATGGCTTTTAGTAGCGAGCAATCATCCCCCCGCCGCTGCGCGGCGACCCCCTTCCTGCGGAAGGGGGTGGCAACATCACTTGATCTTCGCTGCCTTGCGCAAGGCATCCGCGCGATCGGTCGCTTCCCACGAAAACGCGGTGGCAACTTCCGATTTTTTGACGCGCTTGCCGTCGTGCAGGTCTTCCCATTTGTAGGTGTGCTTGAACGGCTTGCGGCCGAAGTGGCCGTAGGATGCGGTGGCCTGGTAGATCGGATGGATCAGGTCCAGCATCTTGATGATGCCGTACGGGCGCAGGTCGAAGTGTGCGCGGATCAGCTTCTCGATCTTGTCGTCGCTGATCTTGCCGGTGCCGAACGTGGTCACCGAGATCGAGGTCGGCTCGGCCACGCCGATTGCGTAGCTGATCTGCACTTCGCAGCGATCGGCGATGCCGGCCGCGACGATGTTCTTGGCTACGTAACGCGCGGCATACGTCGCCGAGCGGTCGACCTTGGACGGATCCTTGCCCGAGAACGCACCGCCGCCGTGGCGGGCCATGCCGCCGTAGGTGTCGACAATGATCTTGCGGCCGGTGAGGCCGCAGTCGCCCACCGGACCGCCGATCACGAACTTGCCGGTCGGGTTGATGTGCACCTTGTTCTTCGGCAGCGCGTCCAGCCACTTCTTCGGCAGCACGGGCTTCAGGATATGTTCGCGCACGCCTTCGACGAGGTCGGCGTACTTCACTTCCGGATCGTGCTGGGTTGAAAGCACCACCGCGTCGAGGCCGGCGACCGTGTGGTCGTCGTTGTAGTGCAAGGTAACCTGCGACTTCGCGTCCGGGCGCAGCCACTTCAACTTGCCGGCCTTGCGGATCTTCGCCTGCTGTTCGACCAGCCGGTGCGAGTAATAGATCGGCGCGGGCATGAATTCCGGCGCCTCGTTGCAGGCGTAGCCGAACATCAGGCCCTGGTCGCCGGCGCCTTGCTCTTCCGGCTTCTTGCGCGCGACGCCTTGGTTGATGTCGGGCGACTGCTTGCCGATCAGGTTCAACACGCCACAGGTGGCGCCGTCGAAACCGACCACCGACGAGTCGTAGCCGATGCCGAGGATCACGCGGCGCGCCAGCGCCTCGATGTCCACCCATGCATCGGTGGTGACTTCGCCGGAGACGATCGCGACGCCGGTCTTGACCATGGTTTCGCAGGCCACGTGGGCGCGCTTGTCCTGCGCGAGGATCGCATCCAGCACGGCATCGGAAATCTGGTCGGCGACCTTGTCCGGGTGCCCTTCGGACACCGATTCGGAGGTGAACAGGTAACGGCTCATCGTGGGTTATATCCTTTGATACGGATGGAAGGATGGAACAGGCCGCCCATGATACAGGGTCATGCGCGGTGGTGCAGCGGTCAGGGTAGCGCGTTCAGGAAACCGGGGTCAGAGTCGACTTTCGTGCAAGGGCGGCGAGAGTTGCAGCTTGTATCGCGAAAGTCGACTCTGACCCCGGTTTCCCGGAAATACTCAGCCGTCAGCCGTCGCTGTTCCGCGGCGCTTTCGGCGGCGTTGACGACCGCGCGGAACGCCGCGTTTTCGGGTCGGTCCTTGGCGTACCAGCCGAGGTGCTTGCGGGCGATCCGCACGCCGGCGATTTCACCGTAGAACGCATAGAGGTCATCGAGATGCCCCAGCAGGATGTCGCGCACTTCCGCGACGTCGGGTTCGGGCAACACTTCGCCGGTCGCGAGGTAATGGGCGATCTCGTGGAAAATCCACGGCCGTCCCTGGGCCGCGCGGCCGACCATCAGCGCGTCGGCACGGGTGTAGTCCAGCACTTCGCGCGCCTTCGCCGGCGAATCGACGTCGCCGTTGGCGAACACCGGGATACGCACGGACGCTTTCACCGCCGCGATGGTGTCGTACTCGGCGAAGCCTTCGTATTTTTGGGAACGCGTGCGGCCGTGCACGGCCAGCGCGGCGATGCCGGAATCCTCGGCAATGCGCGCCACGGCCAGCGCGTTGCGGTGTTCGGGAACCTGCCCGGTGCGGATCTTCAGTGTCACCGGCACCTCGACCGCTGCGACCACCGCGCGGCAAATCCTTGCCACCAGCGCCTCATCGGCCAGCAGTGCCGAGCCGGCCCAGGCATTGCAGACTTTCTTGGCCGGGCAACCCATGTTGATGTCGATCAATTGCGCGCCGTGCTCGACGTTGTAGCGTGCAGCTTCAGCCAGCCTCAAAGGATCGGAGCCCGCGATCTGCACCGAAACCGGGTCGGGCTCGCCGGCGTGGTCCATTCGGTGCAAGGATTTGCGCGTCTGCCACAGGCTCGGGTCGGAAGTGGTCATTTCCGACACGGCCAGCCCCGCTCCCAGCCGCTTGCACAGCTGGCGGAACGGCTTGTCGGTGACCCCGGCCATGGGTGCCAGTGCGATCGGCGGATCGATGGAAATTGTGCCAATTTGCATACGGCCAGTTTAATGCGGCGCAGTGGCCCGATCCTTGCACGGGACAGGTTTGAACGGGATCATGGCCCGGCATGGAGGGGGAATGGGCAAGCTTCTTCTGGCATTGGTGTTGTGGGGCATGCTGGCGGCAGCGTGGGCCGCGGCCGGGTTGTCTCCGGTGGCAATGCGCACGCTTTCGGTCAGCGACCCGCATGGCCTGATCGCCAAGGTCCGGGCGGCCCTCGACAGCGGAGCCTACCTCAACGATCCAGGCGGCGAGCGCGAGGCCCTGTGGTGGATGGGGCATGCCGGCGTGAATGTTTCCGACGATGCCGCCGTGACCGAAGCCGTGGCGCGCCTGAAGAGCCTGGGCAGCGTGGGCCACGACAAGCTCGCCCAATCCTACGCGGGTTTTCTGACCGCCGACCTGCGGATCGCGCGGGGCGATGGCGGCGGCGTCAGCGATGCCCTGCAGGCTGCGGCATTGCAACTCGACAGCCCCGACCCCGCACATCGCGCGCTCGCCAAGTTCCAACTGTGCGACGCCTACAGCATGGCGGGCCAGTACCACCACTCGCAGCCGCTGTGCCAGCAGGCCGAGGCGGCTTTCGTGGCCCTGCACGACGACTGGAACCAGGCGCAAGCCCTGAATGACGAAGGCAACAATGCCTATGGTCTGGGCGACTACGCGAAGGCAGGCACGTTCTACCAACAGGCGCGCGCCTTGTACGACAAGGTCGGCGACCACTCGCAGATGCTGATGGTGGGCGACAACCTGGCGCAGGTGTACCTGAAGCAGGGCAAGCCAAGCCAAGCGATCGTGCTGTCGCGCGCTTCGCTTGCCGACGAGCGCGCCGCAGGGCGTGAATTCGACGCGTTGAATTCACAGTATGACATCGCCCGCGCGCTGGATGCCATGGGCCGACACAAGGGCGCCATGGATTTGATCGCCTCGACCGTGGACGAAGCGCGCAAGGCGCACCTCGACACCGAGTTGCCGGACCTGCTGCAGGAACAATCGCGGATGGCCGAGCGCGACGGCAACCTGAAGCTTGCGCTGGCGTCCTCGCGCGAGGCCTTCGCGGTCATGCACAAGCACTGGTCGGACAGCCTCAATTCGCAGCAGGCGGAACTCGCGGCGCGCTACGCGGCGCGCGAAAAGGAAATCCGCATCCGCGAACTGGAACGCAACAACCAGATCAAGAACCTCAAGTTGCAGGCGGCGCAGGCCGATGTCGAGCGCAACGCGATGCAGTTGCGGCGCCAGCGCACCACCCTCGTCGCGGTGTTGGTGGCGACGACGGGATTGGTGGTGGGGCTTGTCTCGCTGCTGCTGTTGCTGCGTTCGCAGTGGCGGCATGCCCGCGAGCTGCGGCGCCAGGCATTGGAGGATCCGCTTACGGGCGTGGACAACCGGCGCGGCTTCTTCAAACGGGCGCAGGCGCTGCTGGATACGCGCGACAGCGACCGGTCGCGGTTGCATGCGCTGTTGTTGTTTGATTTCGATTACTTCAAGCGCGTCAACGACCGCTATGGGCATCCGTTCGGCGACATCGTGCTGAATGTCTCGCTGCAATGCCTGCGCGATGTGGTGGGCGGGCACGGACGCCTCGCGCGCCTGGGTGGCGAGGAGTTCGTGGTGTTGTGCCCGCATCTCGGGGGCACGGCTGCCCTGCAGCTTGCCGAGGACATGCGCGCGGCCATCTGTGCGCTGGTGTTTCCCAACGCCCCCGAGGAACTGTGCGTCACCATCAGCATCGGCATGGCCCTGTTCGATGGAACCCGCTGCCACGATGTCGGCAGCTGGCTGCGTGCCGCCGATGATGCGATGTACGCGGCCAAGGCGCGTGGCCGCGATCAGGTGGTGGTGGCGCATCGGGTGAATCAATTGCTGAACCAGGCCGGCGCGACCGCACAACCGGGCGGCTGAGGCTCAGGTCGTTGCCCTGGCGGTCACGGGCGCCTGGCGCGCGCGGATCGGGATGCCGGATTCGCGCCCACGCAGATGCCCGGTCAAGCCCATCCCGACCCGCATGCCGTAGCCGATGCGCTCGGCATAACCGATCATCAATGCGGCCGATTCCGCGTCCAGCGCTTCGCCCGCGGTTTCGCGCCACAGCGCCAGCCAGCGCTGGAAATGCGCCACGCCGATCGGCAGCGGCTGGTGCTTTGCCAGCGGGTTGCCGCGGTAGTGCCCGGTGCGCAGCGCGACCGTAGCCCAGAACGAGGTCATCAGCACCTTGTGCGCATCCCAGTCGTCGACCTGCGCATCGAACACGGGGCCGAGCAACGGGTCGGCACGCACCTTGTCGTAGAAGCGGTCGACCAGCACCGCGAGTTTCGATTCGTCCAGTGTGGCGGGAATGGCATTCGACATGCCGCCAGCGTCGCGCGCGCCGTCGCGCCGGGCCATGACCTGCATCAATGACCCGCATCAATGCCGCGCGCGGCGTACCGGCGCACAGTGCCGTTGCCTGCCCTGGACGCCAAGCCATGACCCACGTCGTCACCGACAACTGCATCAACTGCAAATACACCGACTGCGTCGAGGTGTGCCCGGTCGATTGCTTTCACGAAGGGCCGAATTTCCTGGCGATCGACCCGGACGAGTGCATCGATTGCACGCTGTGCGTGGCCGAATGCCCGGTCAACGCGATCTTCCCCGAGATGGACGTGCCGGCCGGGCAGGAAAAATACCTCGCGATCAACGCGGAGCTTGCAAAAAAGTGGCCGGTGATCGCCAGCAAGATTCCCGCGATGGAAGGCGCCGACCTGTGGGATGGCATTCCGGACAAGTTGCCGTTGCTCGATCGCGGAGCGGGCGGAAAGCCGGTGGAGCCCGCCGCACAGCATCACGCCGCATGAACACGACGCGCGACCCGGTCGGCTAGACTGGCCGGATCGCGGCGGTCTTCGATCGCCCAGCGCTTCCGAACAACATCCCAAGGAGTCATGCCATGTCCGGCACCCAGTTCAAGGGCAACCCCGTCCACGTGGACGGCCACTTTCCGAAGGTCGGCGACAAGGCGCCGGCGTTCAAGCTGATCGCGGGCGACCTGTCCGAAAAATCCCTCGCCGATTTCGCCGGCAAGCGCAAGGTGCTGAACATCTTCCCGAGCGTCGATACCGGCGTGTGCGCGGCCTCGGTGCGGCATTTCAACAAGGATGCGGCGGGCCTCAAGAACGCCGTGGTGCTGTGCATCTCGGCCGACCTGCCGTTCGCACAGGGCCGTTTCTGCGGCGCCGAGGGCATCCAGAACGTCACCATGCTGTCGATGATGCGCGGCCGCGAATTCCTGAAGGACTATGGCGTCGCGATGACCGACGGCCCGCTGGCCGGCCTTGCGGCGCGCGCGGTGGTGGTGCTGGACGAGCACGACAAGGTTGTCCACGCCCAATTGGTGGACGAGATCACCCACGAGCCGGATTACGCGGCGGCGCTGAAGGCGCTCGGCTGACCCTTCCGCTATCCCGGCGCACACCGGTGCCGCGCCCTCCGCGCTTGCGCAGGGGGCGTGGTCAAAGTCTTGCAGATATCGCACGCGGGCGGCAGCGCGGTCAACCGCCCTTCGACGAGCAGTATTGCGTCTGCTGCGCACGCGCGGTGGCGAGTTGCGCTTCGCGCGCATTGTCGCTCATCACCACCTGCTTGCCGTCCGCCCCACTGGTTACTACCGGCCGCTTGCTCTGCAGGAGACTGATGTTGGAGCTCAGCTGCCTGCACAAGTCGGCGCGGTTGGTCGGTGTGTCGGGCTGGCTGCTGCTTGCGGGCGTGGCTTGTTGCGGGGCGCTGGTGCCGGACTCGGAATTCTCGCTGCCGCCAGGGGACGGCGGCGGGTTCGATGAAACCTCGGGCTCGCTGGTGAGGTGCATCTTGGTGTAATGGGTGCCGTTGGCGGGCGGCGTCTGCGAGAAATGGGTGACGCCGTTGACGTCCTTCCACTTGTAGATCTGCTGGGCGCTGGCGGCCCCGGCCACGCAGGCAAGCGAGAAGCCGATGACCGACGCGACAAGCATGGTGCGCAGTTGCATGGAGGATTCCCCTGGCGCCTTGAACGGTGGCGCGAGTATGCCACAGCCGCCGTTGCGCATCCGGAATGCCGTCACGCACGCCGGCGCCCACGGGCGGGTGGCCGGGGCATGGGCTAAACTGGTTCGGAGACTTGGATCGCTGCCCCGATGACCGACCAGCTTCCCCGCAAATCCCTGCGCCGCGGCATTTACCTGCTGCCGAACCTGTTCACGACCGGCGCGATGTTCGCGGGTTTTTACGCCATCGTGGCGGGATTCCTGGGGTATTTCACGCATGCCGCGATCGCGGTGTTCGTGGCGGCCCTGCTGGACGGCATGGACGGCCGCGTCGCGCGCCTCACCGGCACCCAGAGCGAATTCGGGGTGCAATACGACTCGCTGTCCGACCTGATCAGTTTCGGACTGGCGCCTTCGCTGGTGATGTACACGTGGTCGCTGCAATACCTGCGCGATTACGGCCCGGTCTGGAGCAAGGTCGGCTGGTGCGCGGCATTCCTGTACGCCGCCTGCGCCGCGCTGCGCCTCGCGCGTTTCAACACCCAGGTCGGCGTAGCCGACAAACGCTATTTCCAGGGGCTGGCCAGCCCCGCCGCCGCCGGTTTGTGCATGTCGTTCGTGTGGACGATGGAAAACTTCGGCGTCGAGGGCCAGTGGCTGTGTTTCTTCACGCCGATCCTCGCCGTGATCGCGGGACTGCTGATGGTCAGCCGGGTGCGCTACTTCAGTTTCAAGACCCTGCCGGTCGGCGACCGGGTGCCGTTCGTGTGGATCATTCTCGCGGTCATCGTCATCATCGCGTTGACCTTGAATACCGCGCTGGTATTGCTGGCGTTGGCGGTGGTGTACGCGCTGTCCGGCATCGTGATCACGCTGTGGGGGCTGCGCAGCCGCTCATCGCGGCGGCGGCTGCGCATGCAGCGGCGGCGGTCGTCGCAGGAAGCACACCAGTGAATGGGGTGGCGATGACCTTGCGCGAACGCCGGTTGCGCGCCCTGGGCGTCGAACCGCTGCGGTTGCGGCGGCACGTGGTCGGTGCAGTGGTCGAACCACCTGTCGTGCAGGATGCAGCACCCGTTGCCGCGCAGCAGGCAACGATGCCGGTGGCGACCTCGATCCGCAAATTGGCGCTGCAGCCTGATACGACCGAGCTGGCCGATCCCGCGCTCAGCAAGATGTATGCCGCCCTGACCGAAGCGGTCGGCAAGGCTGGCTTGCAGCGGGTGCGGGTGTGCGACGTCAGGGACGATCCGGCGGCGGCGGTGATGGTGTTCGGCGCGGCCGCGGTTCCCGAAGGCGTGCCGCTGGTGCGCGTGTTGCGCGTCGACCCGCTCTCGGTGCTGCATGCCGATCGAGAACGCAAGCGCCTGCTTTGGGAGCGGTTGCAGGCGCTGGGTCGCGGCGACTGACATGGTTGCCGTCGCGCCACTGGAGGCGAGCCTGCGCCCGATGGCGCAGGCGGATGTATCGGCGGTCGCCAACATCGAGGCTGCCGCCTACGAATTTCCATGGTCGCGCGGCATCTTCCACAGTTGCCTCGACAACGGCCACCACTGCTGGGTGCTGGAGCAGGCGGGCGAAATCATCGGCTACGGCATTCTTTCGATCGGGGCGGGCGAAGCGCACATATTGAACGTCTGCGTCGCACCACTGCACCAGGGGCGTGGCCACGGCGCGCAGCTGCTGCGGCGGATACTGGAACTGGCGCGCTGGCATCACGCCGAGCGCGTGTTCCTGGAAGTGCGGCCATCCAACCAGCTCGCGCACGCGATGTACGAACGGGCGGGGTTCAACGAGATCGGCCGCCGGCCCGGTTACTACCCGGCGCGACGCGGACGCGAAGACGCGATCGTGATGGCGATGGAGCTGCTGCCTCCCGGCGTATGAAAACCGGGGTCAGAAAACCGGGGTCAGAGTGCACTTTCCTTTGATGGAAGGTACTAGGCAGAGTGAACCACCTGCGCGGGAAAGTGCACTCTGACCCCGGTTTTCCGGTTTTCACCCTTACGCCAGCTTCTTGTACTTCACCCGGTGCGGCTGCGCGGCTTCCTCGCCTAGGCGGCGCTTCTTGTCGGCTTCGTATTCGTTGTAGTTGCCGGGGAAAAACTCGACGTGCGAATCGCCCTCGAAGGCGATGATGTGGGTGGCGATGCGGTCGAGGAACCAGCGGTCGTGCGAGATCACGATCGCGCAGCCGGGGAATTCCAGCAGCGCCTCTTCCAGCGCGCGCAGGGTTTCGACGTCGAGGTCGTTGGACGGTTCGTCCAGCAGCAGCACGTTGCCGCCTTCCAGCAACGTCTTGGCGAGGTGCAGGCGGCCGCGTTCGCCGCCCGACAACTGGCCGACGATTTTCTGCTGGTCGGCGCCCTTGAAGTTGAAACGGCCGATGTAGGCGCGCGACTGGATCTCGAAGTTGCCGATTTTCAAAATGTCGAGGCCGCCCGACACTTCCTGCCACACGTTGTGCTTGTCGTTGAGCATGCCGCGCGACTGATCGACGTACGCAAGTTTCACGGTCTTGCCCAGCGCGATTTCGCCGGAGTCGGGCTGTTCCTTGCCCATCACCATCTTCATGAACGTCGATTTGCCGGCGCCGTTGGGGCCGATCACGCCGACGATCGCGCCGGGTGGAATCTTGAAACTCAAGTCATCGATCAGGCAACGGTCGCCGAACGATTTGGTGACGTGCTTGAACTCGATCACTTCCTGCCCCAGGCGTTCGCCCGGTGGAATGAAGATTTCGTTCGTCTCATTGCGGCGCTGGTAATCGACCGCGTTCAATTCCTCGAATCGGTTGAGGCGCGCCTTGCCCTTGGATTGGCGGCCCTTGGCGGCCGAACGCACCCACTCCAGTTCCTTCTGGATGGCCTTCTGGCGAGCCTTTTCAGTGGAGGCTTCCTGTTTCAGGCGATCGTCCTTTTGTTCCAGCCACGACGAATAGTTGCCCTTCCACGGAATGCCGCGGCCGCGATCGAGTTCCAGGATCCACTCGGCGGCGTTGTCGAGGAAGTAGCGATCATGCGTGACTGCGACCACGGTGCCGGGGTAGTCGTGCAGGAACTGCTCCAGCCAGTCGACCGATTCGGCGTCGAGGTGGTTGGTGGGTTCGTCCAGCAGCAGCATGTCGGGTTTGCTGAGCAACAAGCGGCACAGCGCGACGCGGCGCTTCTCGCCGCCCGACAGCGGCCCGATCTTCGCATCCCACGGCGGCAGGCGCAGGGCGTCGGCCGCGACTTCCAGTTGCATTTCCATGGTGTGCGCGTCGCCTGCGGCCAGGATGTTTTCGAGCTTCTGCTGCTCGGCGGCCAGCGCGTCGAAGTCCGCGCCTTCCTCGGCATAGGCTGCGTAGATTTCGTCGAGGCGTTTTTGCGCGCCGAGAATCGCCGACAGGCCTTCCTCCACCGCTTCGCGCACGGTCTTGTCCGGATCGAGGTTCGGTTCCTGCGCGAGGTAGCCGATGTTGATGCCGGAAGCCGGACGCGCCTCGCCCTGATAATCGGGATCGACGCCCGCCATGATCCGCAGCACCGTGGACTTGCCCGCGCCGTTCAGGCCGAGCAGGCCGATCTTGGCGCCGGGGAAAAACGAAAGCGAAATGTCCTTGATGATCTCGCGCTTGGGCGGGACGATCTTGGACACGCCGATCATGGTGTAGATGTATTGCATTGGGGCTCCGTGGCTGCACTGTCCGGCCGCGACGGGGCCGGATTGTCACAAGCAACCGCTCATCATAGCGGATTGCGCCACTTCACCGCTTGCGATGATCAGCCGTGCTCACTGTCCAGCGAAGCCATGCCCTGGGTGCTGTAGCGTTCGCCGGCCGCGGCGCCGGGCGGCACCGCTCGCTCGATCGCCGCCAGTTCGTCCGCGCTCAACGTGACGTCCACCGCGCCGAGCGCTTCCCGCAAGCGCGCGTGGGTACGCGCGCCGATCAGCGGCACGATGTCGTCGCCGCGCGCCAGCACCCAGGCAATCGCGAGCTGGGCCACGCTGATGCCGCGTGCCTCGGCGATCGCGCGCAGTTGTTCGACCAGCGCGAGGTTGTGATCGAGGTTGGGTCCCTGGAAGCGCGGCGAGTGGGTCCGGAAGTCGCGGGCGTCGGTACTGCGCTGCGGCGACCAGTGCCCGCTGATCAGCCCGCGCGACAGCACGCCGTAGGCGGTGATGCCGATGCCCAGGTCGCGGCAGGCGGGCAGGATCGCGGCCTCGATGCCGCGCGAGATCAGCGAGTATTCGATCTGCAGGTCGGCGACCGGCAGCACGGCTTGTGCGCGACGGATCGTCGCGACGCCCATCTCCGACAACCCGAATGCGCGCACGTAACCGGCCTTGACCAGATCGGCGATCGCGCCCGCGGTGTCCTCGATCGGTACGTTCGGGTCCAGCCGCGCCGGGCGGTAGATGTCGATGTAATCGGTGCGCAGGCGCTTCAGCGAATAGGCCAGCGCGGTCTTCACCGCGGCGGGACGCGCGTCGTAACCCAGCCACGAACCATCCGGTCCGCGCTGGGCGCCAAACTTCACACTGAGCTGGTAGCTGTCGCGTGACCGTCCGGCCAACGCCTCGCCAAGCAGCATTTCATTGTGGCCCATGCCATAGAAATCGCCGGTGTCCAGCAGGGTGATGCCTGCGTCCAGCGCGGCGTGGAGGGTGGCGATGCTTTCGACGCGGTCGCTGGCGCCGTACATGTCGGACATGCCCATGCAGCCGAGGCCGATGGCGGAAACCTTGGGGCCATTGCGGCCCAGTGTGCGCAGTTGCATCGTGGAATTCCTTGCGTGGCGAGGCGTCAACCCTAGTCTTTGTGTCCGGTGCGGACCTGATTCAAGTGTCCTGTCGGCAACTTTCGGCCGCCCCTCGCGGAACCGGCTAAGATTTCCGCTTGCCCACGTACTGCCCGAGGATCGCGATGTACAGCCACGAAATGCGGATTGCCGGTTATGACGACGCCCTTGCCAGCGCGATCATGGAGGAACGCCAGCGCCAGGAAGACCACGTCGAGCTGATCGCGTCCGAGAACTACGCCAGTCCGCGTGTGCTGGAAGCACAGGGTTCGGTACTGACCAACAAGTACGCCGAGGGTTACCCCGCACATCGTTACTACGGCGGCTGCCAGTACGTGGACGTGGCCGAAGCGCTGGCAATTGAACGCCTGAAAAAGCTGTTCGACTGCGACTACGCCAACGTGCAGCCGCATTCGGGTTCGCAGGCCAACCAGGCCGTCTATTTCGCGCTGCTGCAGCCGGGCGACACCATCCTCGGCATGGCCTTGGCGCATGGCGGACACCTGACCCACGGTGCCAAGCCGAACATCTCCGGCAAGCTGTTCAACGCAGTGCAGTATGGCGTGAACGGCGAGGGACTGGTCGATTACGACGCGGTCGAGAAACTCGCCGTCGAGCACAAGCCGAAGATGATCGTGGCGGGTTTCAGCGCGTATTCGCAGATCATGGACTGGGCGCGTTTCCGCAGGATCGCCGACAAGGTTGGCGCCTACCTGTTCGTGGACATGGCGCACGTCGCGGGGCTGGTCGCGGCGGGCGTGTATCCGTCGCCGTTGCCGCATGCGCACATCGTGACTTCGACGACACACAAAACGTTGCGCGGCCCGCGCGGTGGCCTGATCGTCGCCAAGAACTCAGCGATGGGCGAACACGCCGAAGACATCGTCAAGAAACTGCAGTCCATCGTGTTCCCTGGCCTGCAGGGTGGCCCGCTGATGCACGTGATCGCGGCCAAGGCGGTGGCGTTCAAGGAAGCGCTGGAGCCGTCTTTCAAGGCGTACCAGCAACAAGTCGTCAAGAACGCCAAGGCGATGGCGAAGACCTTGATGGAGCGCGGCTACAAGGTCGTCTCGGGCGGCACCGAGGATCACCTGTTCCTGGTCGACCTGATCGGCAAGCCGCTCACCGGCAAGGACGCGGAAGCCGCGTTGGGCCGCGCGCACATCACCGTCAACAAGAACGCGGTGCCGAACGATCCGCAAAAACCGTTCGTCACGTCCGGCCTGCGCATCGGCACGCCCGCCGTGACCACCCGCGGCTACAAGGAAGCCGATTGCGTGGAACTCGCCGGCTGGGTCGCCGACGTGCTGGATGCGCCCAAGGACGACAAGGTGATCGAGAGCGTACGCGCGCTGGTGAATGCGCAGTGCGCGAGGTTTCCGGTGTATGGCTAACGGCAAGGGACCAGGGGCAAGGGACCAGGGGCCGGGAAAAGGCCGGATTTCCGCGGCTGTCATGGCGTCTCTGGTAACCGGTCCCCGGTCCCCGGTCCCGGCTTTCTGATGCACTGCCCCTTCTGCCAGAACATCGACACCCGCGTTATCGACTCGCGCGTTTCGGAGGAAGGCTCGACCATCCGCCGGCGCCGCGAATGTCCGTCCTGCGGCGAGCGGTTCTCGACGATCGAGACGGTGGAGCTGAAGCTGCCGGCGATCATCAAGGGCGACGGCCGGCGCGAGGCCTTCGATGCGCGCAAGCTGCGCACGGGCTTCGATCGCGCATTGCACAAGCGGCCGGTGACCGAGGAACGCATCGAGGCTGCCGTGCGCGCGGTGGTGCGGCAATTGCGCGTCAGCACCGAACGCGAATTGCCGTCGCGCCGCATCGGCGATCTGGTGATGGCGGAACTGCGCAAGCTCGACCACGTCGGCTACGTGCGTTACGCGTCGGTGTACCGTTCGTTCGAGGACGTGGCCGATTTCCGCGAAGAGCTCGATCGCCTTGAGCATGAGCTGCCCCCCAGCGAAGGCCAGTTGCCACTGATCGGCGGCGCGGTGGTGCCAATCGACAAGAACAAAAAACGCTGAGGAAGAGCGAACAAGGGGTCAGAGTCACGTTTCATTCAGTGCGATGCCATGCCGGGATCCGACGGAAAAGTGACTCTGACCCCGGTTTTCCGAAGGTTGGAACCAGCCTGCATGAAAAATGACTCTGACCCCGGTTTCATCGCCATCGATCACGCACTGATGGCACGCGCCCTGCGCCTCGCCGAACGCGGTCTCTACACCACCCAACCCAATCCACGTGTCGGTTGCGTGATCGCGCGCGAGGGTGAAATCGTCGGTGAAGGCTGGCACCAGCGCGCCGGCGAGCCGCATGCCGAAGTGTTTGCGTTGCGCGCGGCGGGCGGGCGCGCGCGCGGCGCCACGGCGTACGTGACGCTGGAGCCGTGCTCGCATCGGGGGCGCACGCCGCCGTGCGCGGACGCGCTGATCGCAGCCGGCATCGCGCGGGTGGTGGTGGCTTCCGAGGACACCAATCCGAAGATCGGCGGCGCGGGCCTGCGGCGTTTGCGCGAGGCCGGCATTGACCTGGAAACCGGATTGATGCGTGAGGCCGCGCGCGAACTGAACCGCGGATTCTTTTCGCGCTTCGAGCGCGGCCGGCCGTGGCTGCGGGTGAAGTTGGCGATGAGCCTGGATGGGCGCACCGCGCTGGCCAATGGCGAGTCGAAGTGGATTACCGGCGAGGCCGCGCGTGCCGACGTGCAGCGCTGGCGCGCGCGCAGTTCGGCGATCCTGACCGGGGCTGGTACCGCGCGGGCGGACGATCCGCGGTTGACGGTGCGAAACAGGGGTCAGAGTCATTTTTCATTGCGAACCCGTGGAAATGACGACAACCCGGTGAAAAATGACTCCGACCCCTTTTCGCCCTTGCGCGTGGTACTGGATGCGCGCCTCGATGCCTTGCAGGCCGGCGCGCATCTGCTGGACGGCAGCGCACCAACGCTGGTGCTGCACGCGCCGGCTGCGCGGGCGTGCGATGACCGTTATGCGCGGGTCGAGCTGGCGACGATCGATCGCGACACGCAGGGTCGCCTCGACCTCGGCGCAGTGTTGAAAGTGCTGGCCGCGCGTGGCGTCAATGAATTGCAGGTGGAAGCCGGTGCGGCTTTGTGCGGTGCGTTGCTCGAACAGAAGCTGGTGGACGAATTGTTGCTGTACGTCGCGCCGACCGTATTGGGTGACAGTGCACGACCCTTGTTGGCGCTGCCGCCGCCGGCGTCGATGGCCGAACGCGGCGAGTGGCGGGTACTGGATCAGCGTCGTGTCGGCGACGATACGCGGCTGTTGTTGCGGCCCGCGGGTACCGATGTCTGAAACAGCGGCGCTATAATCCGCCGGCCGGCTCGTGCCGGTAACCAAGTACGTCTTCAGGGCGGGGTGCGATTCCCCACCGGCGGTAGGTTTCAAGGAGCCTTGGCAGCAGAAAGCAATCGGACTGCAAAGCCCCCCATGCGGTGCGTATTTTCGACGATTCTTGGCCCATAGAACCACTATGGGCCAAGAATCGTCGAAAACCTGCCCTCGCATGGTGGACTTTTCGTCTCGATCGTTTCTACTGCCAAGGCTCCTAAGAACAAGCCCGCGAGCGCCTTCGCTGCATGCGAAGGGTCAGCAGATCCGGTCGAATGCCGGAGCCGACGGTGACAGTCCGGATGAAAGAAGACGGCTCGACGCGTGGCGTTCGCCGCGCGTCGGCCTCATGCCTTGGGGCGTTCTCGCCATCCATCTGCGGAGAACGTTCATGATCTTGATTAGTGCTGGCAAGACGGGCGCCCCCCGCCGGGAGGTGCGCTGATGTTTACTGGAATCGTGCAAGCGGCGGGACGCATCGCCCGCCTCGAACCGCGCGGCGGCGATGTACGGCTCGAAGTGACCGCTTACGGAATCGACCCCGCCGACATCGCGTTGGGCGACAGCATCTCGGTATCGGGCTGTTGCCTGACCGTGGTCGCGCGCGAAGGCGACACGCTGGCGTTCGACGTGTCCAACGAAACGTTGTCGCTGACCACGCTGGGCGGCCTGCATGCAGGCGACCGCGTGAACCTCGAAAAGGCACTGCGTCTGTCCGATCGGCTGGGCGGCCATCTCGTGTCCGGGCATGTCGATGGTGTCGGCAGCATCGTCGCCATCGCACCGGATGCGCGCTCGCAGCGCTGGACGCTCGAAGCGCCGGCCGCGTTGGCACGATATATCGCAGCCAAGGGCTCGATTTGCGTGGACGGCGTCAGCCTCACCGTCAACGCGGTCGATGGCCGGCGTTTCGACGTGAATTTGATTCCGCATACGGTCGAGGTCACCACGTTTGCCGAGCGCCGCGTGGGCGATCGCGTGAACCTCGAAGCGGATATCTTGGCGCGCTACGTGGAACGCCTCGCGCAGGCGGGAGGTGCCCAATGAGCTTCGCAAGCATCCCGGAACTGCTGGAAGAAATCGCCGCCGGCCGCATGGTGGTGATGCTGGACGACGAGGACCGCGAGAACGAGGGCGACCTCATCATGGCGGCCGACAAGGTGCGCGCCGAAGACATCAACTTCATGGCGCGCGAAGGCCGCGGCCTGATTTGCCTTGCGCTCGACCCGGCGCGTGGCGCACGCCTCGGCCTGCAGCCGATGGTGCGCGACAACGGCAGCGCGTACCACACCAACTTCACGGTTTCGATCGAGGCCGCGAGCGGCGTCACCACCGGCATTTCCGCGCACGACCGCGCGCGCACGATTCAAGTTGCCGTGGCGGCGGACGCGAAACCGTCCGACCTCGTCCAGCCCGGCCATGTGTTCCCGCTGCTGGCGCAACCGGGCGGCGTGCTGACGCGGGCCGGACATACCGAGGCTGCGGTGGATCTGGCACGGCTGGCCGGCCGCGAACCATCCGGGGTGCTGGTCGAAATCCTGCGCGAGGACGGTTCGATGGCGCGGCGCCCCGACCTCGAAGCCTTCGCAGCCAGGCATCACCTCAAGGTCGGCAGCATCGCCGACCTGATCCGGCATCGCCTCGCCACCGAAAAAACCATCGAGCGCGTGCACGAGTCGGATGTCGACACCGAGCTGGGTGCGTTCCGGCTGGTCGCCTGGCGCGATCACCTGCACGGCGACCTGCATTTCGCGTTGGCGCGAGGTGCCATCGACGATGGCGCACCGGTGCTGACGCGGGTGCATGTGCGCAACACCCTGTCCGACGTGCTGCACCTGAAGCGCGAGGACCTGGGGCTCACCATGACCGCGGCGCTGCGCCGCGTTGCCGCCGAGGGCCGCGGCGTGGTGGTGGTGCTGGCGTCGGACGAGGCGCCGGACGTGCTGCTGGCGCGATTGAACCGCGAGGCCGTTACCGCGCAGGCGGCGGGTCGCAATGTGGCCGCGCAACGCGAGTGGCGCCAACTCGGGCTCGGTGCGCAGATCCTGGCCGACCTCAAGGTACGCCGCCTGCGCGTGCTCGGCACGCCACGCAAGTTGGTGGGCCTTTCCGGGTTCGACCTCGAAGTGGTGGAATACGTGGAGGAAGCGGGACCGGGGACCAGGGACCGAGGACCGTAAGCGCATACGTAAAATCATTTGCGCATCGCTGTTACGCTTTTCCCGTTTCCCGTTTCCCGTTTCCCGTTTCCCGTTTCCCGTCCCCGCCATGTCCCACGAAACCGCCACGCCATCACCCGACCTCCGCTCGCCGCCCGGAGCGCGTTACGCCGTGATCGCCAGCCGCTGGAATGGCGAGATCGTCGATGCGCTGGTGGAAGGCGCGCGGGCGGCGTTCACGGCGAATGGCGTGGCCGACACCGCGCTGGACGTGCTGCGCGTGCCGGGTGCATGGGAACTGCCGGTGCTGGCCGGGCACCTCGTGCAGTCCGGCCGCTACGCGGTCGTCGTTGCGCTCGGCTGCGTGGTGCGCGGCGAGACGCGGCATTACGAACACATAGCCGACGAATGCGCGCGCGGCCTGATGCGCGTGGCACTGGACAGCGGCGTGCCGGTGTTGAACGGCGTACTGGCGGTCGAAGACGAGGCGGATGCCTGGGCCCGTGCCGGCGGTGCGCGCGGCAACAAGGGCACGGACGTGGCGTTGTCCGCGATCGAAATGGCGAATGTATTGCAGGAGCTGTCGGCATGAACACCCAGCGACGAGGCGATGGCATCGATCCCACCGCGCGCAGCCGCGCACGCCGGCGCGCGATCCAGGCGTTGTACGCGTGGGAACTCGGCGGCAATCCGATGCGCAAGGTCATCGACGATTTTCGCCATGAGCAGGACATGCAGATCGCCGACCTCGAATACTTCGAGGATTTGCTGCGCGGGGTCGAGGCGCATTGCCAGGAATTGGATGCAGGATTGGCGCCGTTCCTCGACCGCGACATCGAACGCGTCGATCCGATCGAACGCGCGGTGTTGCGGCTGGCCGCATACGAATTGAAACACCGCCTCGACGTGCCCTACCGCGTGGTGTTGAACGAAGCCGTGGAAGTCAGCAAACGCTTCGGCTCCGAGCAGGGGCACACCTACGTCAACGGCGTGCTCGACAAGCTGGCGCGGCAATGGCGCGAGGTGGAACGAGAGCAAGGGGCGGGGGCGGGTAGTGGGGGGGCCGATTGAAGCTCCGGATTCCATTCCGATGATGGTGCGGCTGGCATTCCACGCTCCCGTAACCCATCCCCCTTCCCCCGATCGATTCGCATGGAATTCCGACTGATCGAAAGGCTCCGTGACCGAACCGCCTGCCCGCGCAACGACGTTGCGCTAGGCATCGGCGATGATGCGGCGGTTCTGGACGTGCCGGCCGGCCGGCAACTGGTCGCCTGCACCGACACGCTGGTCGCGGGCGTGCATTTCCTCGCCGAGGCGGCACCCGGGTACATCGGCTGGAAATCGCTGGCGGTCAATCTTTCCGATCTGGCCGCGATGGGCGCCGAGCCGGCGTGGGTCTTGCTGGCGCTGACGCTGCCGAATGCCGACCCGCGTTTCGTCGAACGTTTCGCGGATGGCTTTGCGGAACTTGCACGTACACACAGCGTGGCGCTGATCGGTGGCGACACCACGCAGGGCCCGCTGTCGGTGACGGTGACGGCGTTGGGCTTCGTGCCGAATGGACGGGCGCTGAAGCGCGGCGGTGCGCGGGTCGGCGATGCGGTTTTCGTGACCGGCACGCTGGGTGACGCGGCGGGGGCATTGCGATGGTTGCAAGGCCCGAAGCAAAGCCATCCCCCTCGTTCCCCCTTCCTGCGGAAGGGGGAAGACGAGTCCCACCCCCTTCCGCAGGAAAGGGGTCGACGCGCAGCGGCGGGGGGATGCGTGGCGAGCTGCGGGGAGGGCGCCCAACGCGATGCGACCGTCGAGCTGCTTGCACGCATGAACCGTCCCGAGCCGCGCATCGCCGCGGGACTTGCGTTGCGCGGCGTTGCCAGTGCATGCATCGACGTCTCGGATGGCCTGCTGGCCGATCTTGGTCATGTGTGCACGGCAAGCAAGGTCGGCGCTGAAATCGACGCCGAGGCATTGCCGCTGTCCGCCGCGTTGAGCGCGGCTTTCGACGCCGAAACGTGCCGCGAACTGGCGCTTTCCGGCGGCGACGATTACGAGTTGTGCTTCACCGTCCCCGCAGGGCGCGAAGAAGAAATCGTCGCAGCGCTGCAACAAGCGGGTTGTCGTGCGACCCGCATTGGCCGCATCGTCGCAGGTGCTGGCGTGCGCGCGCTGGACGTACATGGCGATGTGATCGCGACACCGCAGGGCTGGGAACACTTTTCGCCGTGAGCGCGCCGCTGACCGCCGTGCAACGTCGTCGATTGCTGTCGCATCCGGCTGGCTGGATCGCGACCGCGCTCGGCACGGGCCTGTCGCCCAAGGCGCCCGGCACTGCGGGTTCGCTGGTGGCGCTGTTGCCGTGGTGGTTCCTGTTGCGCGGGCTGCCGATCGGTTGGTACGTGCTGGTGCTGATCGTGGGTTTCCTGATCGGCGTGTGGGCCTGTGAAGTGTCCGATCGCCGGCTCGGGATGCACGATCAGGGCGCGTTGGTGTGGGACGAGGTGATCGGAATGTGGATCACGCTGCTTGTGGCGCCGACGGCATGGTGGTGGATGTTCGTGGGCTTCGCGCTGTTCCGTCTGTTCGACATCTGGAAGCCCTGGCCGGTGCGCTGGGCCGACCGCCGTGTGCACGGCGGCCTCGGCGTGATGCTGGATGACGTGGCCGCCGGCGTGTATGCGCTGGTCGTGCTGCAGATCATCGCCGCATTCGTGGGGTAGGGCGGGTGACAACCCGCCATGGTGAATTGTGTGGATCGTGAAGGCGGGTTGTCACCCGCCCTACGCATCGCGCAGTGCGCGTCGTACCCGCCGCCGCAACGCAGGCAATACCTCGGCCTCGAACCATGGGTGGTGCATGAACCAGGCGGTGTTGCGCGGACTCGGATGCGGCAGCGGCAGGATGCCGGCGTCGAAGTATTCCCGCCACGCGGTGCAGGTGTCGGTCAGTGTGGCCTTGCGCCGGTCGCCGAGCATGCCCTTGATCGCGTAACCGCCGATCGCGAGCGTCAGCGTGATGTTCTTCAGGCGCGGCAGCAGTTGCGGATGCCACAGCGGCGCGCACTCCGGGCGCGGCGGCAGGTCGCCCGAGGAACCCTTGCCGGGATAGCAGAACCCCATCGGCACGATCGCGACCTTGCGTGCGTCATAGAAGGTCTGCTTGTCGATGCCCAGCCATTCGCGCAGCTTGTCGCCGCTCTTGTCGTTGAACGGGACGCCGGTGTCGTGCACCTTGCGTCCCGGCGCCTGGCTGACGATCAGCAGGCGCGCGTCGGGATGCGCCTGCAACACCGGCCGGCAACCATGCGGCAAATGTTGCGCGCAGACCTGGCACGCGCGGATGCGCGCCATCAGCGACGAGAACGATTCAGCCATGCGCGGCGTCGGGCAGCAGTTTGCCGGGATTGAGGATGTGCTCGGGGTCGAACATGTCCTTGAGTGCGCGCATCATCGACAACGCGCCCGCGCCGACCGCCTCGGGCATGAAATCGCGCTTGGCGATGCCGATGCCGTGTTCGCCCGAGAGCGTGCCATCGAGTTCGATCACACGCTTGAACACCAGCGGCAACGCCTGTTCGGCGCGCGCACGTTCTTCCGGATTGCGCGGCAACAGGTTCACGTGCAGGTTGCCGTTGCCGGCGTGGCCGAAACTGACGATGGGGATGCGGTACTCGTCGGCCAGTTCACGCAAGCGCTGCACCAATGCCGGAATCTGGCTGACCGGCACCACCACGTCCTCGTTGATCTTGTGTTCGGAAATGGTGCGCAGTGCCGGCGAGAGTGCCTTGCGCGCGGCCCACAGCGTCGCGGTTTCCGCGGCGTCGCGTGCGGCGCGCAGCTCGACCAGGCCGTCGCCGCGCGCCGCCTTTTCGATCGCCGCCTGCGCGGCGCCCAGCGCATCGGGTTCACCATCCACTTCGACCAGTAGCAGCGCGCCCGCCTCGGCCGGCGCGTCGCCACCGCGCTCGCGCACCAGCTTCAATGCGGCGTCGTCCATGAATTCCAGCGCGCGCGGCGTGACCGGCTGCGCCATGATCCGCGCGACCGCGGCGGCGGCGGCCTGCATGTCGCGGTAGCAGGCGCGCAGGGTGCGCACCGCGCTGGGTTTGGGTGTGAGTTTCAGGGTGGCTTCGGTGATCAGCGCAAGGGTGCCTTCCGAACCCACGATCACGCGGGTCAGGTCGTAGCCGGTCGAGCCCTTGGTGGTATGGGTGCCCGAGCGGAACGCGGTGCCGTTGCCCGCCACCGCGCGCAGGCCGAGGATGTTGTCGCGGCTGGCGCCGTATTTGACGGTGTGCGGGCCGCCGGCGTTGCAGGCGAGGTTGCCGCCGACGGTGCAGTACGGTGCGGAAGTCGGATCAGGTGGCCAGAACAGGCCGTGCGGAGCGAGCGCAGCCTGCAGGTCGGCATTCAATACGCCGGGTTCGACGACGGCGAGGCGATCGCCCGGTTCGATCCGGACGATCCGGTTCATGCGCTCGAAACTCGCGACCACGCCGCCCGCGAGCGGCACCGTCGCGCCGGTGGTATTGGTACCGCGTCCGCGCGCGACCAGCGGCACGCGGTGATGGCGGCAGGCGGCGACCAGCGCGACCACTTCGTCGTGTGCCGGCGGAAACACCACCGCATCCGGCAGCGCTTCGCGACGCGAATTGTCGTAGCCGTAGGCCGCGCGCGTGGCGGGGTCCAGCGCCAGCGTGTCGGACGGGAAAATTTCGCGGAGTTGGTCGACGAACGCGGCGGGCAGGTTCATCCCGCTAGCTTACGCTATTCGCGGTGTTGGCTCATTGGGCAAGGTCAACGCAAAAGCTTCAGTCCGCGAATGAACGCCAATGAACGCGAATAGGAGCCAAAGCATTCGTCCGCGAAGAACGCCAAGTACGCGAAGAGGAGCAACGCATCGGCAGCGTCTCCGTTTTTATTCGCGTTCATTTGCGGACCGCTGTTGCTTCAATCCGTGTACTCGAAGACTTGCACGACTTTTTTGACACCCGCCACGTTGCGTGCTTCGTTGACCACGGCGTCGGCTTCCTTGTGGCTGACCAGCCCCATCAGGTACACCTTGCCGTGCGCGGTGCTGACCTTGACCCGGCCGGGGTCGAAGCCCGGCATGTCGACGTGCAGCAGCGCGGCCTTCACGCTGGCGGTGATGGCGGCGTCGCGCAGGCTGCCCGCGACCGATTGCAGCGGCATCACGTCGATCAGGTTCACCACCCGTTGCACGCCCTCGTAACCGGTGACGTCGGCTTGCGCGCGTTGTTTGACTTCCTCGGAGCTGGCTTCGCCGATCAACAGCAGCACGCCGTTGTACACACTGGTGGCGATGTGGGCGCGGCCGGAAAGTTCCGGATCGTCGTCGAGCGCGCGTTGCGCGGTGAACTGCACGTTGCGGTCGTTGAGCGCCCGGTTGAAGCCGCGCCGCGGCGTGAACACGCTGCACGCGGCCAGCGCGACGCACAGCGTAATCAGGGTGGTCAGGACGATCGTCTTGCGCATGATGGTTTTCCGGTGTCAGTCGATTTCGAATGCGGCGCGCTGCCAGTTGCAGGTGGGCGCCGAAGCTTCGCCGTCGAACGCTATCACATCGAACCTGCACGGCGACGAGGCGAAGCGCGGATGCGCTTGCAGGAATCCCTGCGCCGCGCGCGCGAGCCTGGCGCGTTTGTCGCGTCCCACCGATGCCGCGCCACCGCCGAAACGGGCGTCGCGCCGGTAGCGCACCTCCACGAACACCAGCGTGCCGCCGTCGCGCATGACCAGGTCGAGTTCTCCGAAGCGGGTCCTGAAGTTGCGTTGGACAAGTTTCAGGCCGGCGCGTTCCAGATGCTCGAGTGCGCGTTGCTCGAAGTGGGCACCGACCGCGCCAGTCGTCATCTACGTGTTGTCATGGGTGCGTTGTCCGGAGCATGCCGTCACGGGCCGGTCGGGGCGGTGCTGCTGGCGGGCGCGGGCTCGAGGCCGGCGGCGACGGGACGCGCGACGCCGCCCTGGAATTGCACCCAGATCGGCGTGCGCTGCACGTGCCCGAACGTGTCCATCGTCAATTGCCCGGTGCCGCCGGCGAGGTAACTGCCGGGATGACCGCGCAGCCAGTCGAGGTAGGGCATCAACGCGTAGGCGTCCATTCCGAATGCGAACAGCCGCGCCGCGGGGCCATCCGCCGTCGCGAGCTGCGAGGACAGCGTGGCGTGGCTGGGCAGGCCGGCCTGTGCGTCGTACAGCCAGGGTTCGTCGCAGAATTGCACGCCGTCGAGGTCAGTGTCGGCGGTGATGTTCTCGTCGCCCGAATACACCATCGAGGTTGCGAACACCGGCAGGGTCGAACGCGCCAGGCGCAGTTGCGGCAGCAGCAGGCGTGCCTGGGTCGGGCGCAGCAGCGCGACGATGCCGGTCTGACTGCCGGAACCCGCAATCGCGGCCTGCACCTGGCCCTGGAAATCCACCGCGCTCGGCTGCAACACGATGTCGTTGGCGATCTGGCCGCCGAGGCTCTCGAATTCGGTCTTGAACCCCGCGAAGGTGCTGGCCGCGGTGTTGTCGCTGCCGCGAAACACGATCGCCGCGTGCAGGCCGGCCGTGATCATGTGGCTGGCCAGTTGTGCGCCCTCGGCGGCGGGCATCAGGCCGAATTCCGCGCTGCCCGCCGGCACCGTCTGGTTGCCTTGCGGGTGGTTCAACGCCAGCACCGGCACCGGCAGCGAGGCCTGCGAGAACACCGCGCCGACGGCGGCGCGTCCCAGCGGCCCGACCACCAGCGAAGCACCGTCGGCGACGGCCTTCTGGTAGGCCGCGACCGCGCCATCCGCGGTGCCGCCGGTGTCATAGAGCTTGACCGTGGGGCGTTGCTCCTGGGTGACCGGTGTGTGGAAATAGGCGGCGAAGAAGCCGTCGCGCACCGCGGCCCCGGCCACCGCGACCGGGCCGGTCGCGGGCAGCAGCAACGCGACGTGCGCGGGCATCGCAAAACCCTGCGGCATGCTCGAAGAGGTCAGCGTGCCGACCGGTTCGTTCAATTGCGGTAGCGGCTCGGGCGTGGCCACGCCGCCATGCGCGAGGGCTTGCCTGACGTAGGGCTTGGCCGGGTCGCTGTCAGCCAGCGTCGGGTACAACGCCTTCAGCGGGCCATTGCCCATGCCGGCCAGGATCGCCACGATTTGCTGGTGCTCGGCGGTCTGCGCGGCAGGCGGCAGCAACGGCACGCGTCGAGCCAGTGCGCGTGCCGCGGCCAGGCGATCGCCCAAGGCAAGTTGCGCGCGTGCGGTCACGTCCAGCGCTTGCTGCTGCACATCCGGTGGCAGCGATGCGGGCAGCGTCCCCAGTTGCTTCAGCGCGGCATTGGGGTGGCCCTGTTGCAGCGCGGTGTTGGCCGCGTGCACGGTTCCCAGCGCGGCTTGCGCCTGTGCCTGCGGGTTGGCCTCGGGCGATGACGGGCCCAGCGTGGCGCAGCCCGCCAGCAACAGCAGTGCCGCCAACGTGATTGCGAGATGCGCGAGAAGCCTGGTCCTGACCATGTGATTTCCCTGCGCGCCGGTTGCGCGCGTCTTTTTGGGCGATGATAGCGGATTGATCCCAAGCGGCAGGACCGCAAGATGAATATCGGCAAGCCTGGAATCCTCTCGGTGGTCGCCACGCCGATCGGCAATCTCGGCGATCTGTCGCCACGTGCGGTCGAGGCCTTGCGTGCCGCGAGCGTGATCGCCGCCGAGGACACCCGCCACAGCCGGCCGCTGTTGCAACATTTCGGCGTCGCGACGCCATTGACGGCCATGCACGAACACAACGAACGCGCGGCGGTGGCGTCGCTGATCGCGAAGTTGCAGGCCGGCGCGGACATCGCGTTGATCTCCGATGCCGGCACGCCGCTGGTCAGCGATCCGGGCTTCCGGCTGGTGCGCGCCGCGCGCGAAGCCGGCATCGACGTCGTGCCGGTGCCCGGCGCCTGCGCTGCGATTGCGGCGCTGTCGGTGGCGGGCCTGCCCAGCGATCGTTTCGTGTTCGAAGGTTTTCTGCCGGCGAAGGCCGCCGCACGGCGCGAAAGACTGCGCGAACTCGCGGACGAGGCGCGCACGCTGGTGATTTACGAATCCTCGCACCGCATTGCCGAATGCTGCGCGGATCTGCGCGACGCGTTCGGCGCGGAGCGTGAGGCGCGGCTGTTGCGTGAACTCACCAAATTGCACGAAACCTGCCTCGGCGCGACGCTTGGAGAAATTGCCAAGCGTGTCGCGAGTGATCCCGAGCAACGTCTCGGCGAATGCGTGCTGGTGGTCGCCGGGCGTGGGGAAGAAGCGGACGCCAAACTTGCGGAGGGCCGCCGCGTGTATGCGCTTTTGCGCGCGGAACTGGCGCCGGCGCAGGCGGCGAAGCTGGCCGCTGCGATCAGTGGCGCGCCGCGCAAAGTGCTGTACGGGCCGTGATGCCAAGAGCATCGTGCGCTTTTCCCGAGTCCCGTATAATTGCCCACGGAGTCGGCCGGACAGTCGCGTCGTTCTTCGGAACGCCGAGGAAAGTCCGGGCTTCACAGGGCAGGGTGCCAGGTAACGCCTGGGCGGCGTGAGCCGACGGACAGTGCAACAGAGAGCAGACCGCCGATGGCCCCGCGAGGGGATCAGGCAAGGGTGAAACGGTGGGGCAAGAGCCCACCGCGAGTCTGGCAACAGACCGGCACGGCAAACCCCACCCGAAGCAAGACCAAATAGGGGAACGATGGCGTGGCCCGCGCCGTTCCCGGGTTGGTTGCTTGAGCGCGGCAGCGATGCCGCGCCGAGAGGAATGACTGTCACGCCGCAAGGCGCACAGGACCCGGCTTACAGGCCGACTCCACTGTTTTGTTTTTGCCATCATCCCTGATGGCAGCATCATGTCGCGGCGGGGTGTAACGAAGCTGCTCGTGCCATGTGGCTCCACCCCGGCCATCCTTGGCCTTACTTTTCACGAAAGCCTTTGCTCGCGTCCCTGCTCGCGGTTTCGTTGCGGCGTTGCGCGAGTGTGTGAGTGTGTGAATCCTGCCGGCTGTCGAGCCTACCTTGGCCATCCATGGCCTTAGTCCAACAACAACCGCTTCGGATGGGCGTTCAGCAGCGCTGATAGGCGGCAATTGTGCGTTGCGGTAACGCTTGTCGATGGCCGGAGCCTCACGGGACTCAGCTTGCGTGCAAACCAACCGCTGGCTGAACAAAATCGTCTCGAATCCAGCCGGAAATGCGGAATTTCCGTACGTTTCGGACCACACCGCTCAAGATGAAATCTTTAGCATTCAATGACCTTGCGATCGTAGCTCAGGGAACATCTGAAAGTTGGTCAGAAATTCTCCTTTCCCTTTGATCTAAAAGCGAAATTTGTTGACAGTCTCACCTCCTGCGACTAAGGTGGGCGCACGTGTAGTTTTGTGGGAAAACGTGGGAAACGAGTCGCATGTTCCAAGGCGAAACCGCAATCAGCGTAGACGACAAAGGGCGGCTGGCCATTCCCACGGCTTACCGCGAGCCGATCGCGCGCGTGTGCAACAACCGTTTGGTGATTGCCTACAACCCGTTCGAGCAAGGCTGTCTGTGGATTTTCCCGCAGCCTGAATGGGAGCGCGTGCGCGACCAGGTGAACGCGTTGTCCAGCGTCAAGCGTGTGCACCGCGATCTGCAACTGAAACTGGTCGGCGCGGCGGCGCAGGTGGAATTGGATGGCGCGGCGCGCGTACTGCTGCCGGCCAGCCAACGTGCGGCATCCGGCATCGAGAAGAAAGCGGTGTTGCTCGGGATGGGCAACAAGTTCGAGTTGTGGAGTGAGCAGGCTCACCTCGCGAAGATCCACATGACGATCGGCGAGGAGGAAGTCAGCGACGAGATGGTGGGATTGCGGTTGTGACGCGCGCATTCGGCGAACGGCGGTCGTCGCCGGGCCGGATGATGCGGATGGGATGCGGGCGGCGCACGCGGCGTGCGCACCGTTGGCTGGTACGGCGGATGGACGGGACGCGAGCGATGACGGCCGGTCGGGAGCTTCAGCACATCCCGGTGATGCGGGAAGCCGTGCTCGCCGGACTCGCGCTGCGCGCGAACGGGCGTTATCTCGACGGTACCTTCGGGCGCGGCGGCCATGCCCGCGCGATCCTCGAATGCCTGGGTGGCGACGGTCGGCTGCTGCTGATGGATCGCGATCCCGCGGCCATCGGACATGCGCGACGGGAATTCGGCGACGATCCGCGTGTCGCGATTCGTCACGCGAATTTTTCGGAGCTTGGTGAATGGGAAGCGGCGCGCGCGGGGCTCGACGGCGTGCTGCTGGACCTCGGAGTGTCCTCGCCACAGCTCGACGACGCCGCGCGCGGCTTTTCGTTCCAGTCCGACGCGCCGCTGGACATGCGCATGGATCCGACCACCGGCGAGAGCGCGGCGGATTTCCTTGCGCGTGCCGACGAGCGTGAAATCGCGGACGTGCTGTTCCACTACGGCGAGGAGCGCATGAGCCGCCGCATCGCGCGTGCGGTCGTTGCGCGCCGCAGGGAGTCGCCGATCACGACGACGCGCGAACTTGCGGAACTGGTCGAGCGCACGCTGGGCCGGCGCGAGCGCAACAAGCATCCGGCCACGCGCACATTCCAGGCGCTGCGCCTGAAGGTGAACGACGAATTGGGTTCGCTGGAGCGCGCGCTGCCAGCCGCGACGGCGGCGCTGAATCCGGGCGGACGCCTGGTGGTGATCAGTTTCCATTCGCTGGAAGACCGCATCGTCAAGCAATTCATCCGCGGCCCGCAGGCGGCACCGGCGCGGCGCGGACTTCCGGCGCCGCCTGTCGCCATGGCACCCCTGCAAGCGGTGGGGCGGGCGCAAATGCCGGACGCCGCCGAGATCGCGCGCAATCCGCGTGCGCGCTCGGCGGTGTTGCGCATCGCCGAGAAAATCTCGTCGGGAGGCGGTGCATGAGGACGCTCGGCATCCTCGCGGTGGGCGTGCTGCTGCTGGCGGTGGTGGTCACCGGCATCGCGGTGGTGTGGGCGCGCCACCAGGATCGCGTCGCCTTCGTCCAGTTGTCCAATTTGCAGAACCGGCGCGATGCCTTGAACGTCGAGTTCGGGCGGCTCGAACTCGAGCAGGCCACTTGGGCCAGCCCGTCGCGCATCGAGCAGATCGCGCGCGGACAGCTCGGCATGATCAGCCCGCCCGCGTCCAGCGTGGAGATGATCCACGAATGAAGCCGCAGCGGCCACGCGAATCGATTTCGCAACCGGCGCGACGGCGGCGTCCGGACACGCGCAAGCGGCTCGCGCTGGTGGCCGGCGTGCTGTCGGTCGCGGCGTTGGGTCTGATCGCGCGCGCGGTCGACCTGCAAGTGGTGCACCAGAAATTCCTGCAGCAGCAGGGCGACGCGCGTTTCCTGCGCGACGTGCCGATTCCGGTGTCGCGCGGCACGATCTACGATCGCAACGGCGTGCCGCTGGCGGTATCGACACCGATGCTGTCGCTGTGGGCCAACCCCCAGCAACTGCTGGAACACACTGACCGGATTCCGGAGCTGGCCAAGGCGCTGGGGGTCAATCCCGTCGACCTGACCCGCAAGCTGGAGGCACAGAGCAGTCGCGAGTTCGTGTACCTGCGGCGTTTGATGCCGCCCGACGCGGCCAAGGCCATCCTTGCGCTCGATATTCCCGGCGTCAACGCGCAGCGCGAATACAAGCGCTATTACCCCGATGGCGCCGCGACCGCGCATGTGCTGGGCTTCACCAACATCGACGACCATGGCCAGGAGGGGCTGGAGCTGGCCTACGACGGCTGGCTCGCCGGCAAGCCCGGCGAAAAGCGCGTCATCCGCGACCGCCTCGGCCACATCGTCGAGAATGTCGAGCAGATCCGCGCGCCGGTGCCCGGCCACGACCTGACCCTCAGCATCGACAGCCGCATCCAGTACCTCGCGTACTCGGCGTTGTCCGAGGCGGTGGCCAAGCGCCACGCGGCGTCGGGTTCGATGGTGGTGATGGACCCGCGCAACGGCGAAATCCTCGCGATGGTCAACGTGCCGTCGTACAACCCCAACGACATCGACAACAGCAATCCGGCGCAGCGCCGCAACCGTGCGGTCACCGACGTGACCGAGCCGGGTTCGACGATGAAGCCGTTCACCATCACCACCGCGCTGGAATCGGGCAAGTGGACGCCGACCACGATGATCGACACCAGCCCCGGCTGGTTCACGATCGACGGGCATACGGTGCGCGACGACCGTGACAACGGCCGCATCGACGTGACCCACGTGATCACGTATTCCAGCAACGTCGGTGCTTCCAAGATTTCGTTGACGCTGACGGCGCAGCAGATGGACAAGGTGCTGCACGCGTTCGGTTTCGGTGCCAGCACCGGCAGCGGTTTCCCGGGCGAAGTGAGTGGTTACATTCCGCCGCCGCGCACATGGGGCGATTTCGTCAAGGCGACGATCGCGTTCGGCTACGGCCTCAACGTGACCGCGCTGCAACTCGCCGACGCCTACTCGGCCATCGCCGATGGCGGCGTCAAGCACACGCCGACTTTCATCAAGGGTGACGACAACCCGGGGGTGCGGATCGAGCCCGAGAATATCGCGAACGAAGTGATGGCGATGTTGCGCACGGTGGTGGGGCCGCCCCCGGCCACCGCGCCGCAGGCGGCGATTGCCGATTACACGGTGGCCGGCAAGACCGGCACCGCGCATCTTGCGATCGCGGGTGGTTACGCGCGCAATCGCTACGCGGCATTGTTTTGCGGCATCGTGCCGGCCAGCAATCCGCGCCTGGTCGGTGTCGTGATCATCCGCGATGCGGGCGGCCACGGCGGCGAATATTACGGTGGCGCGATTTCGGCGCCTGTGTTCAGCGAAGTGATGACCGGCGCATTGCGGTTGCTCGACATTCCTCCCGACAACGTGCAGCAGTGGTATGCCGGTGGCCCGGTCACGCCGGCACCAGCCGCACCGTCGTCGGCCGCGCTACCCGTTGCGGCTGTTGCCACGCCGCGCGCCACGCGCGGAGGCACACCATGACCGCGATGCGGCTCGACGAATTGTTGCGCGGCATGGCGACGCCCGAACACGGCGACATCGTGGTGTCCGGCTTGACCCAGGATTCGCGCGGCGTGCGCACGGGCGATGCGTTCGTGGCGCTGCAAGGCGCGCGTGTGCATGGGATTGTCTTTGCGGAGCAGGTGTTGAAGCGCGGCGCAGCGGCCGTGCTTGCGGAACAGGGACCGGGGACCGGGGACCGGGAACCAAAAGCCCGCGGGGACGATGCCTTTCCCGGTACCCGGTACCCGGTCCCCGGTCCCGTAATCTGGGTAGAGAACCTGCGCACCCATCTCGGCGAAATCGCCGCGCGTTTTTACGCCGACCCTTCCGCCGCATTGACCGTGGTCGGCGTCACCGGCACCAGCGGCAAGACTTCGACAGTGCAATTGCTGGCGCAGGCGTTCACGCAACTCGGCAAGCGCGCCGCGACCATCGGCACGCTCGGCGCCGGCTTGCACGGCGCGCTGCGTGCGGGCGAGCGCACCACGCCCGACGTGATCCGGGTGCACGGCTTGCTGGCCGAATTCCGTGACGCTGGCGTGACGGACGTGGCGATGGAAGTGTCCTCGCACGCGCTCGACCAGCATCGCGTCGACGGCGTGCATTTCGACGTCGCGGTGTTCACCAACCTAACGCGCGATCACCTCGATTACCACGGCACGATGGAAGCCTACGGCGCGGCCAAGGCGAAACTGTTCGCGTGGCCGGGTCTGCGCGCCGCCGTGGTCAACGTCGACGACGCGTTCGGGCGCGAACTCGCGACGCGCATTGCGGCAGGCGTGCGGGTTCTCCGTTGCGGCATCGACAATGCGGATGCCGACATCCGCGCCAGCGAAGTCCGCACCCATTCCGACGGCCTCGATTTCCACCTCGCGACGCCGTGGGGCGAAGCGGCCGTGCACAGCGCGTTGCTCGGTCGCTTCAACGTCGCCAATCTGCTGGCCGTCGCCGGCGTGTTGGGTGCGCTGGACGTGCCGTTCGCGCGAATCGTGGCAACGCTGCGCGTGCTGGAACCGGTCAAGGGCCGCATGAACCGGCTGGGCGGCGGCACGTTGCCGCTGGTGGTGGTCGATTATTCGCACAAGCCCGACGCGCTGGAGCAGGTGCTGCAAACCCTGCGCGAGCACTGCGACGGAAAGCTGATCTGCGTGTTCGGCTGCGGCGGCGAACGCGACGCGGGCAAACGCCCGCTGATGGGCGCGATCGCCGAACGGCTGGCCGACGTGGTAATCGTCACCGACGACAACCCGCGCGGCGAGGACGGCGACGCGATCGTTGCGCAGATCGTCGCCGGCATGACGGCGCCCCAAAGCGTGACGGTCGAACGCGATCGTGCGCGCGCGATTGGTCTTGCGGTCGCACAGGCCAGTGCGGGTGACGTGGCGCTGATTGCGGGCAAGGGCCACGAAACCTACCAGGAAGTCGCCGGCCACAAGCGTCCGTTCGACGACATGCAGGTGGCGCGCGCCGCCCTGGAGGCGCGTCCATGCTGAATCTGCGCCTCAAGGAAATTTCGGTGTGGACGCGCGGCGTGCTGCAGGGCGCCGATGCGGACGTGCACGGTGTCTCCACCGATTCGCGCACACTCGAGCCGGGCGAGTTGTTCGTGGCGCTGGTGGGCGAAACGCACGATGGCCACGACCATGCGACGGAAGCCAAGTCGCGCGGTGCGGCGGGTGCGGTGGTGTCGCGGCGGGTGGATGTCGAACTGCCGCAGATCGTCGTGGCTGATACCCTGCACGCACTGGGCGATCTCGCCAGCGCGGTGCGCGCGCAGCGCGACGTCACTGTGATCGGCATTACCGGTTCCAACGGCAAGACCAGCGTCAAGGCGATGGCCGCGCGCATCTTCGCGCGGCACGGCAAGACCCACAGCAACTCGGGGAGTTTCAACAACGAAATCGGCGTGCCGCTGACGCTGCTGGCGATGCCCGAAGACGCGCGCTACGCCGTGCTGGAGATGGGCGCCGGCAAACCCGGCGACATCACCTATCTGGCGGCGATCGCGCGCCCGCGCATCGGTCTCGTCAACAACATCGGCCCCGCGCATCTGGAACGCATGCACACGCTGGAAGGCATCGCCGAAACCAAGGGTGCGATGTACCAGGGTCTGCCCGCCGATGGCGTGGCGGTGATCAATGCCGACGACGCGTTCGCGATGTATTTCGCGGGGCTGGCCGGCTCGCGCCGCAAGCTGCAGTTCGGGCTGGACGCGCCGGCGGACGTGCGCGCGACCGACATCGCCCTGTCCGCGGACGGCAGCCGCTTCACCTTGCGCACGCCGGAAGGCGAGATGCCCGTGCGCCTGCCGCTGCCGGGTCGCCACAACGTCGCCAACGCGGCGGCGGCGACGACGCTGGCGCTGGCGGCCGGGGTGCCCCTGGATGCGATCGTCGCGGGCCTCGAAGCCGCCGAAGCCGTGGGTGGACGCCTGCTGCGGCGCGAGTCGCCGCAAGGCTGGACACTTTTCGACGACAGCTACAACGCCAACCCGGGCTCCGCGCTGGCCGCAGTGGCGACACTTGCGTTGCAGCCGGGCGAGCGCTGGCTGGTGCTGGGCGACATGGGTGAGCTGGGGTCGGATGCGGCAGCCCTGCATGCACAAGTCGGCGCGGCTGCGCGCGCGCAGGGCATCGCCCGCGTGTACACGGTCGGCAAGCTGGCCGCGAATGCCGCCGACGCGTTTGGCGCGGATGCGCGCAGCTTTCCCGATCAGGCCGCGCTGATCGCGGCGTTGCGCGCGGAACTGTACGCCGGCGTCAGCGTGCTGGTGAAGGGCTCGCACGCCTCGCACATGGAAAAAGTGGTCGCGGCGTTGCTGGACGACAAAGGGGACGATCGCGATGTTGCTTGAACTCGCGCACTGGCTGGCACGCTATTTCGGGCCGTTCCGGCTGTTCGACTACATCACCTTCCGCACCATCATGGCGGCGCTCACCGGATTGCTGGTGTCGTTGCTGGCCGGACCCGCGGTGATCCGCCGCCTGACCGAGTTGAAGGCGGGGCAGGTGGTGCGCAGCGACGGCCCGCAGACGCACCTGTCCAAGGCCGGCACGCCGACCATGGGCGGTACCCTGATCCTGGCTGCGATCGTGATCGCGACGCTGGTGTGGGGCGACCTGACCAGCCGCTATCTGTGGGTGGTGCTGCTGGTGACGCTGGCCTGTGGCGCGATCGGGTTCTACGACGACTACCGCAAATTGGTATTGAAGGATCCGCACGGCCTGCCGGCGCGCTGGAAGTACCTGGCGCAATCGGTGGTGGGCCTTGCCGCCGCGCTGTTCCTGTTCCACACGGCCAATGTGCCGGCCGCGACCGCGCTGTACGTGCCGCTGTTCAAGCACGTGGCGATTCCACTGGGCGGTGGGTTCGTGGTGATCGCGTATCTGTGGATCGTGGGGTTCTCGAACGCGGTGAATCTCACCGACGGCCTGGACGGCCTCGCGATCATGCCGGCGGTGCTGGTGGCCGCGGCGCTGGGCGCGTTCGCCTACCTCGCCGGCAACGCGGTGTTCTCCAGCTACCTCGGCATCCCGTCGATCCCGGGCGCGGGCGAACTCGCGGTGTTCTGCGGCGCACTGACCGGCGCAGGGCTCGGTTTCCTGTGGTTCAACACCTATCCGGCGCAGGTGTTCATGGGCGACGTCGGTGCGCTCGCGATCGGCGCCGCGATCGGCTGCGTCGCGGTGATCGTGCGCCAAGAAATCATCCTGCTGGTGATGGGCGGGCTGTTCGTGATCGAAACCGCGTCGGTGATGCTGCAGGTCGGCAGCTTCAAGTTGCGCGGCAAGCGCGTGTTCCGGATGGCGCCGATCCACCACCACTTCGAATTGAAGGGCTGGCCCGAGCCGCGCGTGATCGTGCGCTTCTGGATCATTTCGGTGGTGTTGGTGCTGGTGGGTCTGGCGACCCTCAAGGTTCGGTGACGCATGGTCTGGTTCGGTCAATCGCAAGCGGTACGCAAGGTCGGTCCCGAGGGCCGCCACGACCCGTGGCTGCTGCTGGCGATCACCGGGCTGGTCGCGTTCGGCATCGTGATGGTGGCGTCCAGTTCCATCGCGGTGGCCGACGGCCAGCACATCGGCGAGTTCCATTACCTGAAACGCCACCTTGAATTCCTGGCGTTGGGCGGCGCGATTGCGGCGTGGATCGCGTGCAGGGTCGAGCTGGACAGGCTGGAACGCCATTCCGGATGGTTCATGCTGGGCACGTTCTTCCTGTTGCTGCTGGTGTTCGTGCCGCACCTCGGCATGCGCATCAACGGCGCGCGCCGCTGGATCAACCTCGGCGTGTCCGGCTTCCAGCCGGTGGAGCTGGCCAAGCTGACGGTGGTGTTGTATGTGGCAAGTTATCTGGTGCGCCATCGCGACGCCGTGGAGACCAAGTTCCTCGGCGCCGTGAAACCGGTGCTGGTGGCGGGTCTGACCGCGGTACTGCTGCTGGCGCAGCCCGACTTCGGCTCGGCCGCGCTGATCGGCATCGTCACGATCGGCATGCTGTGGCTGGGCGGCGCGCGCATGCGCAACCTCGTGATCATGAGCCTGCCGATGATTCCGCTGGGCGCCTATCTCGCGCTTTCGACCGACTACCGCGTCAAGCGCCTGACCTCGTTCCTCGACCCGTGGAAGGATCCGTTCAACAACGGCTTCCAGTTGACCCAGGCGCTGATCGCGGTCGGTCGCGGCAAGTGGTTCGGGGTGGGCCTGGGCGGCAGCGTGCAGAAACTTTTTTATCTGCCCGAGGCGCATACCGACTTCATCCTCGCGGTGATCGCCGAAGAACTCGGCTTCGTCGGCGTGTTGTTCGTGCTCGCACTGTTCGCATTACTCGTCGGGCGCGGGCTGCAACTCGGCCTGCGTGGCGTGGAAGTTGGCCAGCATCGCGCGGGTTACGTCGCGTTCGGCATATCGCTGATGATCGGCCTGCAGTCACTGGTGTCGGTGGGCGTGAACCTGGGCGTGCTGCCGACCAAGGGCCTGACCCTGCCGCTGATCAGTTCCGGCGGGTCCAGCACCCTGATGACTTGCGTGATGCTGGGCGTGCTGCTGCGCGCGGCCTACGAAATCCATCGCGCCGAGGACGCGCGCCGGATGGCGACGCGGCGTTCGGAAGCCGGCGCCCGCCAGACCGGAGCCGGGCGTTCCGGCGACGAGCTGCCGTTGGCGGCGCGCGCGCGCATCGAGTCCGCGCTCGAAAAGGTGAACGCATGAACGCGGCGCAGGCGCCCGTGCTGATCATGGCCGGCGGCACCGGCGGCCACATCTTTCCCGGCCTCGCGGTCGCGGCGGCGCTGCGCGCGCGCGACGTGCCGGTGTTGTGGCTGGGCGCCGAGGGCGGCATGGAAAACCGCATCGTGCCCGAGCACCGCATCGACCTGCGCACGCTGCACGTGCGGGGTTTGCGCGGCAAAGGCTTGGGCCAGCGCCTTGCAGCGCCGTGGATGCTGGCGCGTGCGCTGATCGGCGCGTGGCGCGTGCTGCGCGACGCCAAGCCGCGCAGCGTGTTGTCGCTGGGCGGTTACGTCGCGGGCCCCGGCGGCATCGCCGCGTGGCTGCAACGATGCCCGCTGCTGGTGCACGAACAGAATCGCATCGCGGGCTTCACCAACCGCGTGCTGGCCAAACTCGCGCGCCGCGTGATGGGCGGGTTTCCGGACGCATTCCCGGCGGCGCTGCACGCCGAGTGGACCGGCAACCCGGTGCGCGCGGAAATCGCCGCGCTGCCTGCGCCGGCAACGCGCTTCGCGGGCCGCGCCGGCAGGCCACGCCTGCTGGTGCTTGGCGGCAGCCTCGGCGCACGCACCCTGAACCTCGGTCTGCCGAGCGCGTTGGCGCTGATTCCGGCAGAGCGTCGTCCAGAAGTGTTGCACCAGTGCGGCAGGGCGCATGTGGAAGCCACGCGTGCGTCCTATGCGCGCGCGGAGGTTGCGGCGACGGTCGAATCGTTCATTGCCGACATGGCACAGGCATATGCGTGGGCCGATTTCGCGGTGTGCCGCGCGGGCGCGTTGACGCTGGCGGAACTCGCGGCGGCGGGGCTTGGCGCGATCCTGATGCCGTTCCCGCAGGCGGTGGATGACCATCAAACGAAAAACGCCGAGAGCTTCGTCGCCGCCGGCGCGGCCGAGCTGCTGCAGGACCGCGACTTCGACGCCGCGCGTTTCGCCGGCATGCTGGAACGTTTGCTGCGCGACTCCGACAAGCGCCTCGCGATGGCGAACGCCGCGCGCACGCTTGCCAAACCCGACGCCGCCGAAGTGATTGCGCAACGTTGCGTGGAGGTGGCCGCATGACGCCACATCGCCTCCCGCCGCACGGCGACATCATGCAGAGCTTCCGCCACGTGCATTTCATAGGCATCGGCGGCGCCGGCATGAGCGGCATCGCCGAAGTGTTGCACACGCTGGGCTACGACGTGTCGGGTTCCGACCGCGCGGCTTCGCCGGTGACCGAGCGGCTGGTCGGCATGGGCGTGCACGTCGCGATCGGCCATGACGCCGCGCACGTCAACAATGTCGACGCGGTGGTGGTGTCCAGCGCGATCAAGCCCGACAACCCCGAACTCAAGGCCGCCGAGGCACGCCGCATCCCGGTGGTGCCGCGCGCGGAAATGCTGGGCGAACTGATGCGTTTCCGGCGCGGCATCGCGGTGGCGGGCTCGCACGGCAAGACCACCACCACCAGCCTCACCGCCAGCGTGCTGGCCGAGGCCGGCTACGACCCGACCTTCGTGATCGGCGGGCAGCTGCTGTCGGCCGGCGCCAACGCGCGGCTGGGCGCAGGCGCGTATCTGGTGGCCGAGGCGGACGAGTCCGATGGTTCGTTCCTGAAGCTGTCGCCGGTGATCGCCGTCATCACCAATATCGACGCCGACCACCTCGACCACTATCACGAGGACTTCGCCGAGCTGAAGCAGGCGTTCGCGGACTTCCTGCACCGGCTGCCGTTCTACGGCCTCGCGGTGCTGTGCGTGGACAACCCGGAAGTGGCCGAGCTGGCGCAGGCCACGCCGCGCTCGATGCTGACCTATGCGATCGGACGCGCCGCCGACGTGCGCGGCGCCAACCTGCGCGCGGAAGGTGCGCGCACCCATTTCGACTTGTTGCTGCCGGGCCAGCCGAGCCTCGCGGTCACCCTGAACCTGCCGGGCCGCCACAACGTCTTGAACGCGTTGGCCGCAGCCACCATCGGCTGGCACCTCGGCGTCGAGCCGTATGCCATCAAGCATGCCCTCGAAGGTTTCCAGGGCGTGGGCCGGCGCTTCCACATCAACGGCGAACTGCCGATCGACCACGGCAAGGTGATGCTGGTCGACGATTACGGCCACCATCCGCGCGAGCTTGCGGCGGTGATGGAAGCGGCGCGCGAAGGCTGGCCCGATCGTCGGCTGGTGATCGTGTTCCAGCCGCATCGCTACACCCGCACGCGCGACCTGCTGGACGATTTCGCGGGCGTGCTGTGCGAAGCCGATGCGCTGGTGCTGACCGAGGTGTACCCCGCCGGCGAAGCGCCGATCGCGGGCGCCGACGGACGCGCGCTGGCGCGTGCGGTGCGCGCACGCGGCAAGGTCGCACCGGTGTTCATCGAACATCCGCGCGAGCTTGCGGCAACCCTGCCCGCGCTGCTGCGCGACGGTGACATGGTGCTGCTGCTGGGTGCCGGCGACATTGGCGCGGCGGCGGTGGAACTGGCGCAGCGCGGCGAATTGAAATCCGGAGACGCGACATGCAACGGATAACCAATGCACGCGATTTCGGGCGCGTCGCGGTAGTGATGGGCGGCAGCTCCGCCGAGCGCGAAGTGTCGCTGATGTCCGGGCGCGGCGTGCTGGATGCACTGAAGTCGCGCGGCGTGGATGCGCACGCGATCGACGGCATCCCTGCGTTGCTGGATGCGGTGCGCGCCGGTCACTTCGCGCGGGTGTTCAACATCCTGCACGGTGCCGGCGGCGAGAACGGCGAATTGCAGGGCGCATTGCAATCGCTTGGCGTGCCGTACACGGGCTCGGGCGTGCTGGGGTCGGCGCTGTCGCTGGACAAGATTCGCAGCAAGTGGGTGTGGGGTTCGCTGGGCTTGCCCTCGCCGAAGTTCGTGCCGCTACCGCGCGGCGGCGATGTGCACGCAGCCAAACGGGAAATCGGATTGCCCTTGATCGTGAAACCGGCGTGGGAAGGTTCCAGCGTCGGCGTGTCGCGGGTGTTCGAGGAAAAAGATCTGGACGACGCAGTAGCGCTGGCGCAGCGCTATCCGGGGCCGATGCTGGTCGAGCAGATGATCGTCGGCGACGAATTTACGGTGTCGGTGCTCGCCGACGATGTGCTGCCCAGCATCAAGATCGTGCCCAAGAGCGCCTACTACGACTACAACGCCAAATACATCGCGGAAGACACGCAATACATCTGCCCTGGCCTGCAGGGCGACGCGGAAAACGAGTTGCGTGCACTGGCGCGACGCGCCTTCGACGCATTGGGCTGCTCGGGCTGGGGCCGCGTCGACGTGATGCGCGGCCGCGATGGCCGCAACTGGCTGCTGGAAGTGAACACCGCGCCCGGCATGACCACGCATTCGCTGGTACCGAAAGCCGCTGCCGCGAAGGGCATGGATTACGCCGAGCTGTGCTGGCGGGTGTTGGAAACTTCGTTCGATCGCGAGACGGGAGGCGCCGCGTGAAAGGTGCGATCGGCCTGCGCTTCGCCGCCTGGATCATCGCGATCACGCTGGTCGCGTTGCCGGTGGTGGGCGTGCTGCAGGGCTGGTTCGCATCCGACCGCTGGCCGGTGCGTGAGCTGCAGGTGCATGCGACTTTCAGCCACGTCAGCGCGGCACAGGTGCGCGCCGCGGTGGAACCCCAACTTGGCGCCGGCTTCTTCGCAATCAACCTCGACAAGGTACGCGACGCGGTCGCGGCCTTGCCGTGGGTGTCGCAGGTGGAAGTGAGCAAGCACTGGCCGGATGCGCTCGATATCACTTTTACCGAGATCGATCCGATCGCGCATTGGGGCAACGATGCCCTGCTGAGCCGCGACGGGCGCATCTTCAAGGTGCCGAACGCGAGCGTGGTCAACGGCCTGCCGCAATTCAACGCGCCCGACGACCACGTGGCCGACGTGCTGGCTTTCTATCGCACCGCGCAGGTCGATTTCGCGCCGTACAACCTTCGCGTGACCGGGGTGGACCTGTCCGCGCGTGGCAGCTGGACGCTCACGCTTTCCAACGATGGCCGCGTCACGGTCGGCGACCAGCAACCCGATCAGAGGTTGGCGCGCTTCGTGGCCGCGTTGCCCGTGCTGATGCGCGGACGCAGCAACGGTTTCGTGTACGCCGACCTCCGCTACAGCAACGGCTTTGCGGTGCGCTGGCCCGAACCCGCGCCCGCATCCGCCGCTCCCGTCAAACCCTCTAAGGATGGGACCCACCATGCTCCTGACCGAAACGTTTAGACCCATGAACCGCAAGAGTGACAAGAACCTCGTCGTCGGCCTCGACATCGGCACCTCCAAGGTGATGGCGATCGTCGGCGAATACCTGCCGGGCGAGCCGATCGAGGTGATCGGTTTCGGCAGCCACGCCTCGCGCGGCATGAAGAAGGGTGTGGTGGTCGAGATCGAGTCCAACGTGCATTCGATCCAGCGCGCGATCGAGGAAGCCGAGCAGATGGCCGGCTGCGACATCCGCTCGGTGTGCGCTTCGGTGTCCGGCAGCCATCTCGAAACCCACAACTCGCGCGGTGCCGCCGCGATCCGCGACCGCGAGGTCGGCAGCGGCGATCTCGACCAGGTGCTGGAATCGGCCAGCGCGGTCGCGATCCCGGCCGACCGCAAGGTGCTCTACAAGGAACCGCAGGAGTACCGCATCGACGGTCAGGACGGCATCCGCCATCCGGTCGGGATGAGCGGCACGCGTCTGGAAGCCGGCGTGCACCTGGTCACTGGTGCGGCCTCGGCGGTGCAGAACATCACCAAGTGCATCCAGCGCTGCGGACTCGCGGTGGACGATCTGGTGCCGTCGGCGGTGGCCTCGTCCAAGGCGGTGCTGACCGACGACGAGCGCGAACTCGGCGTGTGCGTGGTCGATCTCGGCGCCGGCACCACCGACATTGCGATCTACACCCACGGTTCGATCCGCTACACCAAGTCGCTGCCGGTCGGCGGCGACCAGGTCACCTCCGACATTTCGCAGTACGTGCAGACGCCGACCGCGAACGCCGAGGAAATCAAGGTGAAGTACGGCTGCGCGCTGGCGCAACTGGCGCGCGGCGAGGAAACCATCCAGGTGCCGAGCGTGGGCGAGCGTCCGCCGCGGCGGCTGCAGCGGCAGGCGCTGGCGCAGTCGATCCAGGCGCGCTACGAGGAAATCTTCGAGATGGTGCAGGACGAAATGCGCCGCTCGGGCTACGAGAACCTGCTGGCGGCCGGCGTGGTGCTGACCGGCGGCGCGGCGCGCATCGAGGGCGCGCTGTACTTGGCCGAGGAAGTGTTCCACAAGATGGTGCGCCTGGGCGTGCCGCAACACGTGGCCGGCGCGACCGAGGTGATCGCCACGCCCGCCAACGCCGCCGGTGTCGGCCTGCTGCTGCATGGCTCACGCGTGCAGGTCGGTGGCGGCAGCATGATCGGCGGGGCGGTGGGCGACAGCGTGGCCGGCCTGTTCGGCAAGGCCAAGGGCTGGCTGAACCGCAATTTCTAGAACACTGGCTGCGCTTCGGGACGAAGCGCAACCGGCATGGCGCTGCGGCGCCAAGGTCCGCAAGGGCCGGACGCTCCGAAACGGAGTGGCATCACGACGGCAGCATGACAACAACGGCATGACTTTCAGTAGCACGGAGGACGGGCAAATGTTCGAACTGGTGGAACAACTCGCACCCAATGCGGTGATCAAGGTGATCGGTGTCGGCGGCGGTGGCGGCAACGCCGTCAGCCACATGGTCAATTCATCCATCGAAGGCGTGGAATTCGTCTGCGCCAATACCGACGCGCAGGCGCTGAAAAGCTCCGGCGCACGCACCACGCTGCAGCTTGGCGAAACGGTGACCAAGGGCCTCGGCGCCGGCGCCAATCCCGAAATCGGCCGGCAGGCCGCGCTCGAGGATCGCGACCGCATCGTCGAAGTGCTGGACGGCGCCGACATGGTGTTCATCACCTGCGGCATGGGCGGCGGCACCGGCACCGGCGCGGCGCCGGTGGTGGCGCAGCTCGCCAAGGAAAAAGGCATCCTGACGGTGGCGGTGGTGACCAAGCCGTTCCCGTTCGAGGGTCGCCGGCGTATGCAGGTGGCGATGAAGGGCATCGAGGATCTCACGCAGTCGGTCGACTCGTTGATCACCGTGCCGAATGAAAAGCTGCTGACGGTGCTGGGCCGTGAAGTGACCCTGCTGAACGCGTTCAAGGCCGCCAACGCGGTGCTGCAGGGCGCGGTGCAGGGCATCTCCGACCTGGTCACCCGCCCGGGCTTAATCAACGTCGACTTCGCGGACGTGCGCACCGTGATGAGCGAAATGGGCATGGCGATGATGGGCACCGGCTGCGCCCGCGGCGACGACCGCGCGCAGGCGGCGGCCGAAGAGGCGATCAAGAACCCGCTGCTGGAGGACGTCAACCTGAACGGCGCTTGCGGCATCCTGGTCAACGTCACCGCCGGCCCGAACCTCACCATGCGCGAGTTCGACGAGATCGGCCGCGTGGTGCACGACTTCGCGAGCGAGGATGCCACCGTGGTGCTGGGCACCGCCCTGGATCCAGACCTGTCGGACGACGTGCGGGTCACGGTGGTCGCGACCGGCCTCAACCGCGCCGGCAAGCCGCAATTGCGGCCCGTGGCGAAGCCGGAAACCGTCGAAATGCCGAAACCGACGCGCATCCTGCGCACCGGCACCGACAACGGCGTGGTGGGCTTCGCCGCCCAGCCGGAGTCGGCCTTGGCCGCGAAACGCAGCCCGGCCCCGGCACCCGCGGGCAAGCCGGAGCAGGCTGGGGTGGACGACTACCTCGACATTCCGGCGTTCCTGCGCCGCCAGGCTGACTGAAGAAGCAACGGACAACGCGTCACGCAGTTTGCCGCACCCGTGGAGCCATGTGGCTCATCCGGGATGCGTGACGGTTGTTTCGGTCCATGTTGTGCAGGGCGGGCAGGACTGGCCCGCATCGTGAAGCGGCGCCTGCCGTGGCGCCTCGGTTGAATCCGCGCTGCCAGATTCCCGTCCTTGGCAGCGCGGATGTTGCGTCAATATGTCAGTAAAAGTCGGTCGGCGACGCCGTGGGCTTCCAGCGTACGGCCGTCCATCTGAAATCGCTTCAGCATAGAACGACCGATTTCGATGAAGTACTCATGTTCGAACAGCCCGTCGGGAATAGGCAAGTTGCACAGTTTGGCCCCGGAGTACTTGGAACCGTCGATGCTAAGTGCAACGAAAACTCCCCGTTCCTTGCACTTTTGCACGGTTTCGAACAATGTCGCCAAGGAGAAGTCTTGCGCACCGTAGAGGATCGCCTGGCTGTCGGCATAGGGAGGGTCGCAGTAAACCAAATCCCCGCGTCGGGCACGGTCCATGGTCTCCCGGAAATCCGCGCGGATGAACTGGGTGCCACGGGTTCGCTCCACCCAAGCGTCCACACGCTTGCTGAAACTTTCGGGAGCGATCGGGTCATGTGGACCACAGGGGGTGGACATGTAGCCATCCGCTTTGCGAAAACGAACAACGCCCCCGTAGCACGCGCGGCACAGAAACACCAGATCGGCGCCATTCGGTGACTGGTTGTATTGTTCCAAGACGTCCGCGTATGCCTGTTCCTTGCCATGCGCTGCGATCAGGGCGTGCCGTTCTGCATACCACGCTTTCAGGGTATCGGGTTGTGTTGCCAATGCCTGCCATATCTGGACCAACGGGGCGAAAGTATCGCCTGCGATTGCTTGTCGCGGTGACAAGGCGCCGAGGATGCCGCCGCTGCCCAGAAAGGGTTCGAGATAGGTGTTGAAGACTGCAGGGAAGTACTTGATGATGGCCGGCGCCTGCCGCTGTTTACTGCCGACCCATTTCAGAAGCTGAGTCTTGAATGTGCCGCCGTGGTAGGGCGCGCCTGCTCGTGCAAACAAGTCAGGTGATGCTGGAGCGGCGATGTTCATGAGCCTCGTTAATTCTAATTTTGAATATTCTAACACGGGATATACGTTGCGCGCACGATGCCCATGTCCCGTCTCACGACCGTATTGCGTCGAATCCGGCAGGACGCCGGACTCACCCAAGCAGCATTGGCCCAACGCCTCGGACAAACCCAGTCATATGTGAGCAAATACGAAAGCGGTGAGCAACGGCTCGATCTTACAGAGATCGAAAAGATTTGCGAGGCGGTGGACGTTTCTCTGCGCGACTTCGTGGACACCTACCTTGCGAGCTGATCCACGATTTCAAGGCAAGAGCAAGGAGTTTTGGGCGCACGTACGCACCATCAGCCAGGAAGTCGGCTATACACGGCGCGGCACGAAGGAAATCCTGGTGCCGTCGATTCCCGAAATCGCTGCCGCCTTCGAACGCTTGGGCCTCTCAAGGGATCATGTGATCGCAGGAGGGGGACGGCTGACGGCGTTCGGAGCATCTCTCGCCGACTACTTCTCATTCCGTGCTTCGGTCCTCAACGACCAGGTGCGCGATGATCTGATGGACAAGGACGAGGCGCGGTCCCTGTTCAAGAAGTTGCGAGGGAAGCGTCAAGCCCACTGTCCGCTCCCGATGAAGATTGTGTCCCACCGCGTGGTGTAGCTTCTGGTCTCGGCGATGCCGGGCAGGTTTGAGCGGCGGTGGTCAGTTTGCCATGGCGGGCAACTCGGCGGCGGTCAGTTTGCCATGGCGGGCAA
>SCQS01000025.1 GCA_004299705.1 Rhodanobacteraceae bacterium
CGTTCGACCAGATCTCGTTTTGGGAAGCGCCGAACGCGAGTTCGGACATGTAGTAGTAATCACCGGTCACCATGTAGGGCACGTAGGATTCGGCCGGTTGATGGGCGTTGTCCCAAGCGTCGGGGTTGCCGGTGCCGTACCAGGACGCCGCGCAATTCGTGACTACTGCATCATTGGTGCAGTTCGGCAGCAGGTCTGCCTTGGCCGCACCCGTCAAGCTGCTCGCGTAACTCCAGTCAGCGATCGTGACATACGGATGCTTCTGGATGCTGACCGGCCAGCCGGTTGCGGCGTCACGGTAGTGGATGCTGTAAGCACCAAGGGCATCAGTGTTGGCGAGCATCCAGTTGTAGGCGCGCACGTCGGGATAGACGATGTACACGCTGGTCCATTGCGGCAGCGGGCCGATCGAGGCTTGCGCTCCCGTGGTGCCCATTGCCTGGGTCTGGTCGCAGTAATCGAGCGGCGCACAGGATTGGCGCACACTGTTGAGGAACGCTTGGTCAGGCGTCAGCGCCATGTAGCGCGACACCGCCATGCTGTCCTGGATGTACTGGGTGTCCTGCTGCAGGTAGACCTGCGGCTCGGCGTTGTTCCACCACAGCACCTTGTGCCAGCGGGTGTAGGCGTACTGGGTGAGCGCGGGGCTGGTGTAGCTGGCGCTGCCGGAGGTGAGGGTCGCGGTGTATTGCGGCTGCGCCTGCGGCGCGAACGCGTTCGAGTTCTCGACGATGATGTCGGTGCGCACGTAGCCGACCGTGCCGGGCGTGGTGCCGGCGTAGGCGCGCACCGCGAAGTACACGCGCAGGTTCGGGTTGGCGGCGCCGCTGGCGGAGGTCAACGGGCCGTTGACGACCCACGCGCTGACCAGCGGGCCGGACAGCCACAGGTTGCATTGACGATCCCACGGCGCGCATGCGCCGGACAGGTCGGCGGCCTGCAGCAGGCCGCGGGCGTTCACGGAATAGTTGGTGCCGCCGATATTCAGCGATACCTGGGCGTCGTAGCCGGTCGCCAATACCTGTGACAGGCTGACGGGCGCACCCTGCGCCATCGATGCGGCGGGCGATCCGGATGAAAGCGCCAGCGGCAGCGTGCCACTGCCCGGCAACGACGGCACCATCGCCGTCAGCACCGCATGGCGCAGGCTGCCGTCCGGGTTGGTGGCCTTGGCATCCACCTGCAGCGGCACCGACTGGCCATTGAGGGTGGCCAAAACGGTAGAACCCGACGGCACATCACCGTCCTTGAAGACCTGGCCGAAGGTGACGGGAATGCTGGTTTGGGTTTGCGCGGTCTGGCTGACCACCTGGTCGGTTACCACCGTGCCCGCGCGCGCCTGTGCCATCCCCAGCAGCAGCACACAGCCCGCGCATGCTGTCGTCAATTTCCCCGCGAGCCGCGGAAGTCGGTTGCCCTGTAGGGAGCTGCGTGATTGCCGGCCTGTATTCATCGTGGTGGTTCTGCCTTGCTCGATTGCATGGATGCGGCGTCGCGTACCCATACAGGGTCACTTGGCCTTGCCAGTGGTGCCGAAAGAAGCGCGACGCCGCCCGCCCCCTTGAAAGCGGGGGTGAAACTTACCCTTTTGGATTTGTCACGGATTGTGAAGTCCGCCGCAGCTTGGCCATTCGCCCGCATCTTCAGTGTGATTCGGTGACACACGACACACCGAAAACGTCAGACGGCGCACCGAAAAGCAATGCGCGTCAATAGTTGCGATGCATTCTTGAGCTGCCGGACGAGCCTATCGGCGGCTGCGTGAATGGGGTCGGAGCGACAGCGCGATGCCTTGCGCAAAGCCGACCGCATGGGATTGCATCGGCGCTGTTCACACTGATTGCCGATTTGTTTCTTATCCCGCATTCATTGGCAACGCGCGTGTTTTTTTGAGTGGCGTCTGCCAAGGGTGTCGGGAATGTTTACAGCGACATTGATCCCCGACTAGGCGCACGGGCGCGCGGTTTGCCTGCAACGATCGGGTATCGCCGAGCACCATTGCTGCTGACGAAGGCAGGATTCATCGGATTTCGAAACGAAACTGGAGAAAGCGTCGACAAACCTTACATTTCGCGTGTTTTTGTGATGTTGGTTGGTGAGAACATATTTATAAATCAATTAGATAACGAGTTGGCATGCGGATTGCTTTGCATTGGGCACCTGACCAGATCGTCGTAACCCCCACAAGCGATCACCCACACGGGAGCTACACCATGAACACAGTCAAATCACTCGGGCTTGTCGGACTGGCCGTTTCGGCCTTGTTCGCTGCGCAAGCCTTTGCAACGCCGCTCACCTGCCCGAACGCCCCGATCGGCGGTTCGACGACACAAGGTTCGCCGACCTGTGTCGCGACAACGAGCACCGACGGACCCGGCAAGAGCCTCAATGACTTGTACGGCCCGGGCGGTTCGCAAATCACGGGAACCGGCCTCGACATCTACAACGGCCAATACACGCCGAGCGCCCACTGGCAGATTGGTGGAACGGGTGGCAGTTTCAACGTGATCTTGACCGAGATTGCCGGCAACGCGAACGTCAACACGTTCGGCATCTACGACCCCAGCAACCCGAGCAATATGTTGCAGTTGTTCAGCGGTCCAGACAGCGCCGGCGCCAAGGGCACGCTCGTGTACAACGGCGGCGGGAACTTCCAGTTCGCGCTGTTCGGTCAAGCCGCCACGTCTGCCACGTTCGGAGATGGCTCGATCTTCGGTTACTACCTCGGTACACCAGGTCCCGACGGCACAACGCTTTACTTCTACTCCGATCCGAAGCTGAACAACAGCGCTGGTGAGGCAGGCAACCCGTATTCCGATGGCATGCACCATATGGTCGCGTACCAAGGCGGCAACGGTACCTCTATAAATGCGACCGGCGGAGAACTTCTTAACAATGAGTTCTTGTTGGGTTGGGAAGACCAAGTTTTCAAGAATTCGGATCTGGACTACAACGACTTCGTGGTGCTGGTGGAATCGGTCCACTCTGTTCCGGAACCCGCGGTGCTCGGCATGTTCGGTCTGGGCGTGCTGCTGCTGGGCGGTTTCGCGACCCTGCGCCGCCGTTCATTCAAGGCCTGAGACGAGCCCTCGTTCCGGGTTTGCAGCAAGCCAATGGTTGCATCCAATGGCCCGCCACCCGGCGGGCCATTTTTTCGCAGCCACCGGCAGGAGCGCGCCCGCGCGTGATGGGCAAGCAACGCGCCTTGGAACGGAACCGCGTGGTCGCGACAGGGCTGCTGGAGTGAAGATCGCTTGCTGGTACGGCCCCCGGCCAGAGGGCTGCTCGCTACTGGTACATTTCGTGCATAATGTTAATCACGTCACAAAATCAGGGGTGCGGCTGATGATGCAGGGGCTCAGGATTGATTTGATCGCGGCCGCGCGACCGAACTTCATGAAGGTCGCACCGCTGTTCCATGCCCTGCGCGGGCAGGCGTGGTGCCGGGTGCGTCTGGTCCACACTGGCCAGCACTACGACAAGAACATGTCGGAGGCGTTTTTCCGCGATCTGCGCCTGCCACCGCCGGATCTGCACTTGGGCGTCGGCAGCGGCAGCCACGCCGAGCAGACCGCCAACGTGATGCTGGCCTACGAACGCGCCTGCGTGGCCGATCGCCCGGATCTGATCGTGGTGGTGGGCGATGTGAACTCGACGCTGGCCTGCGGACTGGTGGGTTCCAAGCTGCACGTCACCGTCGCGCATCTGGAAGCGGGCCTGCGCAGCCGCGATCGCGGCATGCCGGAGGAGATCAACCGGCTGGTCACCGATACCGTGGCCGACATATTGTGGACGCCTTCGCCGGACGGTGACGAGAACCTTGCGGCCGAAGGCGTGGCGGCGGACAAGATCACCCGCGTCGGCAACATCATGATCGATTCCTACGAATTGATGCGCGACGCGATCGAGGCCAGCGGCGAACGCGACAAGCTCGGCTTGCAGGCGCGCGAATACGGCGTGGTCACGCTGCACCGGCCAGCCAACGTCGACGAACCCGAACCCTTGGCGGCGCTGGTCCGGCAGTTGAAGACGGTCGCCACGCATTTGCCGCTGGTATTTCCGGTGCACCCGCGCACCCGCAAGAACCTCGAAGCGTTCGGGTTGTGGTCCGAGCTGGCGCATGCACTTGGCCTGACGCTGGTCGAGCCGCTGGGCTACGTGGATTTCATGAACCTGGTGTGCGGCGCGCGCGTGGCGATCACGGATTCCGGCGGCGTGCAGGAAGAGACGACTTATCTTGGGATTCCCTGCCTGACCCTGCGCAGCACCACCGAGCGGCCGATCACCGTGACCGAAGGCAGCAACCGGTTGGTGGCGACGGACGCGCTGGCCCGTACCGTCGAGGACATCCTTGCGGGCCGCTGGCAGCACGGGCGCAAACCCGCGTTGTGGGATGGACATGCCGCGTCGCGCGTGGTGGCGGACATTCGTCGGCGCCTGTTGGGCGAATCGGGTAAAGCGGCAGTTGCCGAGCCGGCAGTCCGGCGCGCCGCAGGCAACGCCTGATCAGAAAGGAGGGCGGCTGAGCGCACGGCCACAACCCGGATTCGCGTCAGCCATCGTCCAGTCATGCACGACATCGTCATCGCCAGCTACCTGATCGCCGCCTGCGTGTTCCTCGTGGGCACGGTGTTGCTGGCGCTCAGTTGGCAAGGCCAGCGCACCGGCGCGCTGTTGATCCTGGCCACGGCGGTGTCGGTGTTGTGGGGCGCGTTGCTGGCGTACGCCGAATGGCGACGTGATGTCGCCACCAACTGGGTGTTTCTGGCCGAGACATTGCGCTATGGCGCGTGGCTGGCTTTCACGGGCGCCCTGCTCGGCGCCTTGCCTATGACCGGACTGCTGCGCGGATTGCGCGTGGCTGGGCACGCGTTGTGGATCCTGCTGGCGCTGTATTGTCTGTGGCCGGTGGCGGGAGCCCTGCATGGCACGCCGGTGGCGTTCAATCTCTACGTGCCGTTGTTCGGCATGCTGCTGCTGGCGCTGCTCGGCGTGGTATTCCTGGAACAGATCTACCGCAACGTCGATCCCGAGCAACGCTGGGCGCTGAAGTTCCTGGTGATCGCGCTGGGCGTGCTGTTTGCCTACGACGTGTTCCTGTATTCCTACGCGGTGTTGTACCGGCAGGTCAATCCAAGCGCGTGGGCGGCGCGCGGATTCGTGAACGCGCTGCTGGTACCGCTGCTGGTGGTGGCGGCGGCGCGCAATCCCGAATGGTCGCTGGACGTGCGGGTGTCGCGGCGCGCGGTGTTCTATTCATCGAGCCTGCTGGTGGTGGCGATCTACATCATCGCCACCGCGGTTGGTGGTTACTACGTGCGCCTGTACGGCGGCAACTGGGGCCGGGTCGCGGAAATCACCCTGATCTGTTTCGCGGCGCTGGTCGTGTTGTTGCTGGCCTCGTCCGGCCAAGCCCGCTCGCGCCTGCGGGTGTTCCTGCACAAGAACTTCTTCAGTTTTCGCCACGACTACCGCGAGGAATGGCTGCGGCTGACCGCGGCGTTGTCAGGCGGTGACAGTGAACTGTCCATGCGTGCGGTGCGGGCGCTGGCGCAAACCATGGACAGCCCGGCCGGCGTGTTGTTGATGTGCGGCGAAACCGATGAACTGCTGCCGGAAGCGCACTGGAACCTGCCGACGCCGGCCGGGCTCAAGCTGTCCGCGCACTTGCCGGTTTTCGAATTCATGCGCGAACGCAACTGGATCTACAACCTCGCCGAACCGCCGCCGCTGGGCCATGCCGCGCTGCAGGCGCCGGCCGAATTGCGCGGCCTGCCGCGCGCGTGGCTGCTGGTGCCGCTGTTGCTGGACGAGCGGTTGATCGGTTGCGTGGTGCTGGCCGAGGCGCGCGCGCGTCGCGCATTCGACTGGGAGGACATCGACCTGCTGCGCGCCGCCGGCAGCCATGTGGCCGGCGTGCTGGCGCAGGCTTCGATCGCGCGGCGGCTGGCGGAGGCGCGCCAGTTCGAGGGCTTCAACCGGCTCACCGCGTTCCTGATGCACGACCTCAAGAACGTCGCGGCACAGCAGTCGTTGTTGCTGCAGAACGCCGAGCGCCACAAGCGCAACCCGGAATTCATCGACGACATGCTGGCGACGGTGGCCAATTCGGTGCGTCGCATCACCCGCTTGCTCGAACAATTGCGCGGCGACGCGGCACCCACTGCGCACGGGCGCGTGCAACTGGCGGCGGTGATCGACAAGGCACTGGAAGAGTGCCAGGCGCAATCGCCCAAACCCGTTTATCAACCTGTCGCGGAAAACCTGTGGGTGCGCGCCAATGTCGAGCAACTTGCAACGGTGCTGGGGCACGTGTTGCGCAACGCGCAGGACGCGGCGCAGGCGCACGGGCATGTTACGCTCCGGACGCAACGCGAGGCGGGGCAGGCCTTGCTGGAAATCGAGGATGACGGAGGGGGTATGGACGAGGCGTTCATCCGCGATCGGCTGTTCAAGCCGTTCTTCACCACCAAGGCCAGCCGCGGCATGGGCATCGGCGCGTACCAGGCGCGCGAATACGTGCGCTCGCTGGGCGGCTCGGTGGGCGTGGACAGCACGCCGGGGCGCGGCACCGTGTTCCGGATCCGGCTGCCGCTGGTCGAAGCCGAGGCCGCGGACACCGTGGCGGTGGTCGACAGCAAACTGGCGGCGGCACCATGAGCGAAGCATCGCAACGCTGCCTGATGATCGTCGAGGACGATACCGGCCTGCGCAGCCAGTTGCGCTGGAGCTTCGAGGATTACGACGTGGTGATGGCCGGCGATCGCACGGCGGCCTTGACGATGCTGGAGCGCCACGCGCCGGCGGTGGTGCTGCAGGATCTCGGGTTGCCGCCGGATCCGGCCGGCACCAGCGAAGGTTTTGCCACCATCGCGGAAATCCAGGCGCAGGCGCCGTACGCCAAGATCATCGTGGTCACCGGCAACGGCGACCGCGACAACGCGGTCAAGGCGATCGGCTGCGGCGCCTTCGATTTCTGTTCCAAGCCGCTGGATCTGGAAGTGCTGCGCCTGATCGTCAGCCGCGCGTTCCGGGTGCACGAGCTCGAGGCCGAAAACCGCAAGCTGCGCAGCCAGTCGGCGCTGGCGCTGGACGGCATCATCGGCACCAGCGAACCGATGCGCGATGCGTGCCGGCTCATCGAGAAGGTCGGCCCCACCGACGCCAGCGTGATGCTGCTGGGCGAAACCGGCACCGGCAAGGAATTGTTCGCGCGCGCGTTGCACCGTTTGAGCGCGCGCAGCGAAGGGCTGTTCGTCGCGATCAACTGCGCGGCGATTCCCGAACCGCTGCTGGAGGCGGAACTGTTCGGCTACGAGAAGGGCGCCTATACCGGCGCGCACAAGCAGACCCGCGGCAAGGTCGAACTGGCCGAGGGTGGCACGCTGTTGCTGGATGAAATCGGCGACATGCCGATGGCGTTGCAGGCCAAGCTGCTGCGCTTCCTGCAGGAGCGCGTGATCGAACGCATCGGCGGACGCGAAGCGATACCGGTGGACGTGCGCATCATCTGCGCCACCCACCAGGAACTGCCCGAGTTGATCCGCGACGGGCGTTTCCGCGAGGATCTTTTCTACCGCGTCAGCGAGGTCAGCATCCGCCTGCCGCCGCTGCGCGATCGCGCGGGCGACGCGGTGCTGCTTGCGCAACATTTCCTGGAACAGGCCGCCAGCCGCCATCGACGCGCGGTGCGCGGTTTTTCCGCCAAGGCGATCAAGGCGATCGAGGCGTATCCGTGGCGCGGCAACGTGCGCGAACTGGAGAACACCGTCAACAGCGCGGTGATCATGGCCGACGGCAGGCAGGTTGGTGCCGAGGATTTGCGCCTCGGCGCGATCGGCGGCGCGGACGTGCTGAACCTGCGCCAGGTGCGCGGCGAAGCCGAGAAGCGCGCGATCCAGCGTGCCATGACCAACGTCGGCGGCAACCTTTCGCGGGTCGCGGATTTGCTGGGCGTCAGCCGGCCGACGCTGTACGACCTGCTGGACAAGTACGGACTGAAGAAACCCGGCGACACAGATTGACCCCGCGCGCAACGCGGGCAACCGGAGTGAAGACATGCGCATGATCAAGCTGAAAACCTGGACCGCACGCCGGCGCTTCGCGCTGCTTTCCGCAATCCTGTTGCTGGGCGGTTGCGGCCTGACCGGTGGGCACGGCAGTCTCGCTGCCGGCGCCAAGTACCAGTCCGACGGCAAATATCGCGCGGCCTACATCGAGGCCAAGAAAGTCCTGCAACGCGACGACAAGAGCGGTGCCGCGTGGTTGCTGCTCGGCAAGGCGTCGCTGATGCTCGGCAATCCCAAGGATGCCTTGAGCGACTTGCAGAATGCGCAAGCCCACGGCGTGGCGCAGGCGGACTGGGCGGTGCCGATGGGACGCGCGCTGCTGGTGACGCAGCAATTCGACAAACTGCTGAAGACGCTGCCCGCCGACAACCATTTCGAGACTGCGACCAAGGCGCGGGTGGACGTGTTGCGCGGCGAGGCACAGCTCGGACTGAAACAGTTCGACCAGGCCAAGGCTTCGTACCAGGCCGCCCTGAAACTGCAGCCCAGGGATCCGCTGGCACTGGTCGGGCTGGCCAAGCTGGCGGCTCTCGCCAAGGATACGGTCAGCGCCGGCCAATACCTGCAGCAGGCCCTGGCAACGGCGCCGGAAAATCCGCAGGCGTGGGTGACCAAGGGCGACCTCGCGTTCGATGCGCACGATTTCGCAGGTGCGGAAACGGATTACAAGAAGGTGCTGGGCTTCGAGCACGCCGACTGGTTGCCGCAGGAACATTTCTACACGTTGGCGCGGCTGGCCAATGCGCAGGCCGAGCAGAACCAGCTGGACGCGGCGCTGGCCAGCATCGACACGCTGGAAAAGATGGCGCCGGGGCAACCGTATCCGCACTATCTGCACGCGGTAGTGCTGTACAAGCAGGGGCACTTCGAAGACGCGATCACGCAGTTGCAGCAGGTGTTGAAGGCGTCGCCCGACAACCCGCAGGCGCAGATGCTGATGGGCGCGGTCAACTATGCGCAAGGCAACTACGGCCAGGCCGAGATGTATCTGAGCAACGTGATGGGCGTGCAGCCGCAGAACGCCAATGCGCGCAAGCTGCTGGCGCTGACGTTCTACCGCGAGGGGCGCTCGTCGCAGGCGCTGGGCACCTTGCGCCCGGTCATCCCCGGCACGCCGAGCGATGCCGAACTGCTGGCATTGCTGCAAAAAGAAGCGTCCCTGGGCGCGGGTACCCCGCAGGCGAAGGCACCGACGACCAGCGCCACTGCCAAGGCACCCGAAACACCGTTCACGCGCGCCGGCGAGGCGCTGGCGGGCGGCAACGCGACCGAGGCGATCCGCCTGTTGCAGCAGATGCCCAAGGGCGATGCCGCCAGCGAGGCGCAGCGCAACCGCATGCTGGTGATGGCCTACGTGCGCGACAAACACATCGGCGAAGCCGTCAAGACCGCGGCGGCCTATGCCACCAGGCATCCCGACGACAGCGACGCGCACCTGGTGTACGGCACCGCGTTGGTCGCCGCCGACAAACGCGATGCTGCGCGTGCCCAGTACGACGCGGCCACCAAGCTGAATCCGAAAAACATCGCGGCGCTGCTCAGCCTTGCCAGCCTGGATTCAATCGAAGGGCATTTCAAGGATGCCGCGGGCCAGTACCAGACCGTGCTGAAAGCGGACCCGCACAACGCGATCGCGATGACCGAACTCGGCCGTCTCGCCGCCGCGCAGGGCGATCGCGCGGGCGCGATCAAATGGTTCAAGCAGGCCATTGCGGAGGCGCCCAAATTCCCCACCCCGTATGTCGGATTGGTGCTGACCTACAGCCAGGGCGGCCAGTTCGACGAAGCCACTGCCGCGGCCAAGCAGTTGGCGCAGGTCGACCCCGGCAATCCGGTGGCGCTGAACGCGGTCGGCGCTTCGGAACTCAACGCCGGGCATTACCAGCAGGCGCTGCAACCGTTGCAGCAGGCGGTCAAGGCCGCGCCGCAGGTGGCGCTGTACCGCACCAACCTTGCGCGCGCGCAGATCTTGAACAAGGACACCCATGGCGCGGAAGCAAACCTCGCCAGCGTGGTCAAGGCCGATCCGAACCAGGTGACGGCGGTGGGCCTGCTGGCGTTCCTGAAATTGCAGAACCACGATCTGAAAGGCGCGTTGGCGCTGGCGCAGTCACTGCAGAAGCAGACGACCACCGCCAGCCGCACGGCGGGCTATGCGCTGGAAGGCGATTTGTACATGGCCAACAAGTCGTACCCCGATGCTGCCAAGGCCTATCAACAAGCCTTGAAGCTCGATTACGCCCGCCCGCTGGTGGCCAAGCGCTTCATGGCCATGAATGCGGCCGGCGACAAGCAATCGGACACCGTGTTGCGCGACTGGCTGGGCAAGCACCCGGACGATGCCGCGATGCACCTGCTGCTGGCGCAGTACTACATGGACCATGCACAGAACAACCAGGCCACCGAACAGTACGAACAGGTGTTGAAGGCGTTCCCCTCCAACATCGACGCGCTCAACAACCTGGCCTGGGTGTACACCGAGCAGCACGACCCGAAAGCTTTGGCGCTGGCGGAGAAGGCGTACAAGTTAGCGCCGACTTCACCCGGCATCATGGATACCTACGGCTGGGCCTTGATCGCCCAGAACCAGTCGAAAACCGCGTTGCCGATCTTGGAGAAGGCCGCCAAGGCGGCGCCCAAGCAGCCGACGATCCAGTATCACTTGGCGGTGGCGCAAGCGCGTAGCGGCGATCGGGCGGGTGCGCGCGACACGCTGCAGGCGCTGTTGAAATCCAACGCCAGTTTCAAGGAGAGCCCCGACGCGAAAAAACTCTACGAGCAATTGGGCGCGGGCTCGCAGGCCACCGGCGGATAGGCGCGTGCGCATTGCCTGGCGCTTGCGACGTCGTCGCTTTTCGTAGGAGTGCGCCTGCGCGCGATTGGAGCAGGCGTCAGCCGTCGACCGCTTGCCAGCCCAGGATCGGATCGTGCGCGTGGATTTGCTTGTAGCGGCCGCTGAAGAAAATCAGCGGTCGCGCGTCCGGCCCGTCGGCCAAATCTTCGACCTCGGCGATGTAAAGCAGGTGATCGCCAGCCGGGTGGATGTCGACGATGCGCGCGACGATGCCGGCAAGGCTGCCTTCGAGCAGCGGCACGCCGGCGTGATCGACGAAGCGCGCGTTGACTTCACGTTCGCGCCGGCCCGCGAAATGCGGACCCAGGTGACGCTGTTGTTCGGACAGGATGCTGATGCCGCAACGGGAGCCGACCTTCACGTGCTTGACGAAACCGGATGCCTTGCGCACCGATACCAACACCAGTGGCGGGTCCAGCGACACCGACAGGAAGGCATTGACCGTCATGCCAGTGGCGACCCCGTCGCGCACGAAGCCCACCACGGTCACGCCGGTGGCGAATCGCCCCATCACCCGCCGGAACAGGGCCGGGTCGATGGCGTGCATCAAGGTGTCGCCGTTGGGCATGTAACCCGGACAAGACAAGAATCATTCTCAATTACAACACACGCATGCGGCCAAGGTCAATCTGCGCACCCGTCTGACAGGCTCTCCCGCGCGGGTTCAGCGGGCTGCGGGATATCGTCTGTGTAAACTTGCAAGGCTGGTCGAAGCAACAGGGCAACCCGACGGAGAGGCACATGGATAAACACGCAGCGCGGCCAACCATTCTGGTCACGGGTGGCGCGGGGTACATCGGCAGTCACGTGGTGCTGCAGCTGGTCGAGGCGGGCGAGCGCGTGGTGGTGCTGGATGATCTCTCCACCGGTTTTCGCGAGGCGGTGCTCGGCGCCGAACTGGTCGTCGGCAACGTCGGCGACCAGGCGCTGGTCGCGCAAGTGTTGCGCGAGCACGGTATCGACACCGTGATGCATTTCGCCGCGCGCACCATCGTGCCGGAGTCGGTGGCCGACCCGCTGCGTTATTACGGCAACAACACCTGCGCCACGCGCAACCTGCTGGCGTGCTGCCGCGATGCCGGCGTCAGGCAGATCGTGTTCTCCTCGACCGCCGCGGTATACGGCATTCCGCCGGGCGGCGCGGCGCGCGAGGACACGCCGCTGGCGCCGATCAATCCCTATGGCTCATCCAAGCTGATGAGCGAATGGATGCTGCGCGACCTCGCCGCCGCGGGTGGCCCGCGCTACGTCGCGCTGCGTTACTTCAATGTCGCCGGCTGCGATCCCAAAGGACGCATCGGGCAGTCGACGAAGAAAGCTACGCTGCTGGTCAAGGTGGCCTGCGAGGCCGCGCTGGGCAAGCGCCCGCGCTTGAGCATCTTCGGCACCGACTACGACACGCCCGATGGCACCGGCGTGCGCGATTACATCCACGTCGCCGACCTCGCGCGCGCGCACCTGGATGCTTTGCGCTACCTGCGCGACGGCGGCGCTTCGACCACGCTCAACTGCGGCTATGGCCACGGCTACTCGGTGCGCGAAGTGCTGGCCGCGGTCGGACGCGCGCACGGTGCACCGGTGCCGTGCGTGGAAGAACCGCGCCGCGCCGGCGACCCGCCGTCGCTGATCGCGGTGTCCGACAAGATTCGCGACACGCTGGGCTGGCGGCCGCACCACGACGATCTGGATTTCATCGCGCGTACCGCGCTGGCGTGGGAGCGCAGGTTGCCGGTGGGCGAACCTGCGGCGTGACCAAGGCGAGCCCTGCGTGCGCAGCATCGACCGCTTGATCTTTCCGGTCTGGGGCACCAGCCCATTGCTGTATGCGGTGGCGCTGCTGATCCTGCTGGTCGTCTGTTGGCGTTGGCTGCCGGGCGTCGTGCGCATCGCGGTCGTGGTCATCGAAGTGTTGCTGTTCGTGATGACCATGCCGCTGGGCGCCTGGGCGTTGTCGCGCATGGTGCTGGCGCGACTGCCACAGGCGAGCGCTTGCGCGGCGCCCGCCCCCGACACGGTGGTGGTGTTGTCGGCGGGCGTATCGCATTACCCGATCGGCGCCAAGGACTTCGCGGCCCTGAATCACCTGAGCCTGCAGCGCCTGTTCGCGGGCGTCGACCTGTGGCGCACCTTGCCGGACGCGCGTCTGGTGCTTTCCGGCGGCGGCGACCAGCGCATCCCCGATGCGGTGGTGATGGCCAACCTTGCCGAGCAGATGGGCGTACCGGCGGCTGCCATCGAAGTCGAGGATCGCTCGCGCAACACCTGGCAAAACGCGCAGTTCGTCGCGGCGCTGTCACCACGGGTGCCGCAACGGATCTGGCTGGTGACGTCCGCGCTGCACATGCCGCGTGCGCTGGGGGCGTTCCACGCCTGGGGTTTCGAACCCTGCGCACATCCCAGCGGCTTGCCGGAAACCCGCCTGCATTTCGGGCCGTGGGTGTTCGTGCCACAGGGCCATGCGGTGTTTACTTCGACCCTGGCGTTGCACGAGCTGTTCGGCGCGGTGGAATACACAGGGCTGGAATGGTGGCATGCGCGCCACTCCAAGCCTTACACGCCGTAATAGCCCCGATACCACTCGACGAAACGCCGGATGCCCGTTTCGATCGGTGTATCCGGCCGGTAGCCGGTGTCGCGCATCAACTCGCTGACTTCCGCGCTGGTGTCGGGAACGTCGCCAAGCTGCAGCGGCAGCAGGTTCTTTTGCGCCTTGCGGCCCAGGCATTCCTCCAGCACCTCGATGTAGCGCGACAGTTGCTCGGGGTGGCTGTTGCCGATGTTGTACACGCGATACGGCGCCGACGAGGACGCGGCGCTCGGGTGCATCGGGTCGTAATCCGTGTCGGGGCCGGGTACGCGATCGAGCGTGCGGATCACGCCCTCGACGATGTCGTCGACGTAGGTGAAGTCACGGGTGTGGTGGCCGTGGTTGAACACGTCGATGGGTTCGCCGGCGAGGATTTTTTTCGTGAACAGGAACAGCGCCATGTCGGGCCGGCCCCACGGCCCGTACACCGTGAAGAAGCGCAGACCGGTGGTTGGCAGGCCGTACAGGTGGCTGTAGGTATGCGCCATCAACTCGTTGGCTTTCTTGGTGGCCGCGTACAGGCTGACCGGGTGATCCACCGAATCCTGCACCGAGAACGGCAGCTTGCGGTTGGCGCCATAAACGGAGCTGGACGACGCGTACACCAGATGCCCGACCTTGCCGTGGCGGCAGGCTTCCAGGATGTTCATGAAGCCGACCAGGTTCGATTCGACGTAGGCGTGCGGATTTTCCAGCGAATAACGCACGCCCGCCTGCGCGGCGAGGTTCATCACGCGCTCGGGCCGGAATCCGGCGAAGGCTTTTTCCAGCGCCGGGCGATCCTCGATGCCGAGCTTGGCGAAGCTGAAATTCGGGTGTGGCGTCAGTCGATCCAGCCGCGCCTGCTTGAGCGTGACGTCGTAATAGTCGTTGAGGTTGTCGACGCCCAGTACCTCGTCGCCGCGCGCCAGCAGGCGCAGCGACAGGGCGGACCCGATGAAACCGGCGGCGCCGGTGACGAGAATGCGCATGCGATTGTCCTTGTCCTGGTACATCGATCAGCGGTGCATGTGGGTGACGCAGCGCCCCACGATTCCTGGATATGGCTGGTGAGGCGCCGAAGAGCCATCCCCCTCGATCCCCCTTCCTGCGGAAGGGGGAGGAGGCGCCACACCCCCTTCCGCAGGAAGGGGGTCGACGCACAGCGTCGGGGGGATGTTCTGCTTGTTACAACCGATCGTCCACCGTGTCCTTCGGCAGCACGTTCTTGACGTCGAACAGCACGCAGCCGGGCTTGCCCAGCGCGCGCAACGCGTCGGCGCCCATGTCGGTGAACTGGTGGTGCGCGACTGCCAGCACCACCGCGTCGTAGGCGCCATTCTGCAATTTCGGCACGAGGTCGAGGTCGTATTCGTGCTTGGCTTCGGCCGCGTCCACCCATGGGTCGTATACATCCACGTTGGCGTGGCACAACCGGAACTCGTCGATGATGTCGGTGACCCGCGTGTTGCGCAGGTCCGGGCAGTTCTCCTTGAAGGTGAGGCCCAGCACCAGCACCTTCGAGTCGGCCACGTTGATGCGCTTCTGCAGCATCAGGCGCACCACGCGGTCGGCCACGTGCCGGCCCATGCCGTCGTTGATGCGGCGCCCGGCCAGGATCACTTCCGGGTGGTAGCCGACGTCCTCGGCCTTGTGGGTGAGGTAATACGGGTCGACGCCGATGCAGTGCCCGCCGACCAAGCCCGGCCGGAACGGCAGGAAATTCCACTTGGTGCCCGCGGCTTCCAGTACTTCCAGCGTGTCGATGTTGAGGCGATGGAAGATCAGCGCCAGTTCGTTGATCAGCGCGATGTTGAGGTCGCGCTGGGTGTTCTCGATGACCTTGGCGGCTTCGGCCACCTTGATGCTGGAAGCCTTGTGGGTGCCGGCGCTGACCACCTGGCGGTACAACGCGTCCACGAAATCGGCGGCCTCCGGCGTGGAACCCGAGGTGACCTTCTTGATGGTGTCGAGGCGATGCTGCTTGTCGCCGGGGTTGATGCGCTCGGGGCTGTAGCCGGCGAAGAAATCCTGGTTGAACTTGAGGCCCGATTCCTGCTCGATGATCGGCACGCATACTTCCTCGGTCGCACCGGGATACACGGTCGATTCGAAGACCACGATGCCGCCCTTGCCGATGGCCTTGCCGACGGTGTGGCTGGCGGACTTGAGCGGCGTGAGGTCGGGGCGCTTGGCGCGCCCGATCGGCGTCGGCACCGTGACGATGAAGACATTGCAAGATTTCAGGTCGTTGGCGTCGTGGCTGACCTTGAGGTGCGTCGCGGCGCGCAATTCATCGGGCGTGGTTTCCAGCGTGTGGTCGCGCTGCTGTTTCAATTCCTCGATGCGCGCCTGGTTGACGTCGAAACCCAGCGTGCGCAGCTTGCGGCCGAAACCAACCGCCAATGGCAGGCCGACGTAACCGAGGCCGATCACGGCGAGATGGGTGGCTTCGGGTTGGGGCAACCGGGCTTGACTCATGAGGACTCCTAAGACGGTGCGAGAGTGCATTTCGGGCTGCAAAAAATGAGCCAACCAGGCCCGAAAGGCGTCTATGCTGGCATGCGGCGCCTGAATTGCAGTGCAAACAAGGCCACGCCGATCAGCACGATCCCGATCCATTCAGGCCCGGATGGCTGTTCATGCAGCAACCACCACGCGAACAGGACGCCCGCCACCGGTACCGCGAGGCTGGTCAGGCCCGCCACGTTGGCCGATAAGCGTTGCACCACCAGCGCCCACAGCACCCAGCACACCCCGGATGACAGCAGGCCGTTGTACAGCAGCGCGGCGATGTAACCGCCGGTCCACGCCACCGCGCGTTCGTGGCTGAACAGGGCCAGGAGCACCAGGCCCAGCGTGCCGATCAGCATCTGCCAAGCTGTCAGGCGCAGCGGTGTCACATCCGGATGTTTCTGGAACAGGCGCTTGGACAGCACCGTCGCGATCGCCCAGGCAAGGCCGGCCAGCAGCGCCAGCATGATGCTTTGCGGTGCCCCGAGCGGACGCCAGGGTTCGACCACGCACACGAAACCCGCGGCCGCGATCGCGATGCACAGCCAGCGCTTGAGGCCGGGTTTCTCGTGGATCCACCACCACGCCAGCGGCACCACCCAGAATGGCATGGTGTAGGCCAATAATGCGGTCTTGCCGGCGCCGCCCGACATCAATGCCCATTGCGCCAGCGCCTGGAACGCGCAGGTCTGGGTCAGGCCGATCACGATGGTCGGCAACCACGGGGTCGGCTTCAGCGAACTACGCCGCAAAGCCAGCAGCGCGAACAGCACCACCGTGCCGATCACGTAACGCTGCGCACTGAAGGTGAACGGCCCGGCGTAGCGCGTGGCCACCTTCATCACCGACCAGTTGAGGCTCCAGACAACGGTGAGGATCACCAGCCCGATCCACGCCGCGCGTTCGGAAGGTCGTGTCATGGGAAGAAGAGAGGGGTCATCGTGAAATCGCCTGCGGCGTGTCGGGCTCTCGAGAAGTCTTCGTCCGGGCCGGGGTTTGCACCGGCGGCTCGTGAATGTGACGCAATTCACGCATCCGCGCAATACGCTAAATATCCGATGAATCGCCAGAGGCTGCGGTGTGCACAGATACCTGGGATGATCCATTATTGCGTTTGCAATTTGTTGCAGTCGAGTGTCTTGGTTCGAGGTTTCCGCAGGCCGGACGCTTGGGTGCAATGATTCCCTCCCCTCGCAGAGGTTTCAGACCATGAAATCGCATCGCCCCGTCCTGACCGCGCTCGCCGCGGGTCTGCTTGCCGCCTTCGCGGCGTCGGCGTTCGCCGCCGGCGGTACCACGACAACCACCACGACCGAATCGAGCAAGCTCGCGACGACTTACACGACGTTTGCGGGTTCCGACGCGAACGCGAATGCGCTCGTCGACGGGTTGCGCAATGGCACCGCCATCACGCTGGAAACCACCAGCACCGTCAAAAATGCCAATGGCACCACCAGCACGGTGACGACGCCTACCACCTTCCAGCCGGCGACCGGCAAGCTCGGCTACGGTAATGTCAATATCGCGCTGGCGCTGGCCGAAGCCGATCTGGGCAAGCTTGGCATCACCGACCCGACTGCCGCGCAAATCGAAGCTGCATTGAATGGCGGCACTGTGACCTTGGCCGACGGCAGCACCGAAAACCTGCAGGGCGTACTGGCGTTGCGGGCCCAAGGTGAGGGCTGGGGGCAAATCTCGAAGACACTGGGGACCGGCAAGCTGGGCGACGTGGTCAGTGCGTCGAAGACGCGTCATTCGCAAGCCGGCGCCACGCACATGCAACATGGCAGCGAAATGGCTTCCAGCAATCGGCCGGAGCATCCCGTCCATCCCGATCGTCCGCAGCGCCCCGATGTCTCGCAGCACCCCGAGATGCCGCAGCACCCGCAAGTACCGCATCGCCCCGACATTCCCGACCACGTGGGCGGTCCCGGGCACTAATTGCACCTGGCTGGAACACCACCACCGCGGGCGCCCCTCGGGGCGCCCGCTGCATGTCTCGACTCAAGGAATCATCTGAATGAATCACAAGTTGCTGTGGGCAGGAATGGTTGCCGTATCGGTGCTGGGCCTTGCGGTGCGGCCCGCGCATGCGGATGACACGGGGCACGTGACCGCGAGCGCCGGTTTCGATTACTCCAGCGGCACCTATGGCACGCCGTTCAGTACCGACATCTGGGACGTGCCGTTCAGCGTCGGCTATCAGGGCGACCGCTGGTCGGTGAAATTGACGGTGCCCTGGGTCAGCATCAGCGGTGCCAATGACGTCATTCCCGGCATCGGCCGGGTGAAGAACAACAATCCGCATGGCCGTGGCAAGGGGCGCGGCAACGGCAATGGCAACGGCGGCATCACCCCGGTTCCCCCGGTCACCGAAACCACGGGCTCCGCATCGGGCCTGGGCGACATTGTGGCGCAGGCAACCTACGGGCTGGTGCGGGACGACGCCGATAGCTTCGGGCTGGATCTCACCGGCAAGGTCAAGTTCGGCACGGCCAGCGCCGACAAGGGACTGGGTACCGGCCAGAACGACTACGGCGTGAACCTCGATGCCTACAAGGGCTTCGGGGCATGGACGGCGTTCGGTGGCGCGGGTTACATGAAATACGGGTCGTCGCAGTACATCGTCCTGCACAATGGCTGGAACGCCAATGTGGGTGCCGGCTACAAGCTCGATGCCAGCGACGACATCGGTGCCTACTTCTATTACCGCCAGAAGATTTCCGACTTCGGCTACGCCCAGCGCGAACTCACCGGATACTGGAACCACCGCTTCGGCAGTGACTGGCGGCTGCAGGCGTACGTGCTGGGTGGATTCTCGGACGGCAGCCCCGACTGGGGCGTGGGCGGTTCGCTGCGGTACGCGTTCTGACGGGGTTTGGAAAACACCCTGTCCAGGCAGCCCATGGACGGGCCGCCTGGATCGGGCGCATCGAGTGCCGGATTCGGCGGATGCTGGTGCGGACATGTGCCGGACATCGCCGCGATAAGCATTTGCAAAGGGGTGCGCCAGAGCATGGGCGGCTCATACGAGCTTGCCGGAGGAATACCCATATGAAGCGCATGCTTGCCGCTTCCCTCGCAGCGGCATTTGCCGTTGCGTGCACCGCGCCCGGGCTGGCGGCGCCTGCTGCCCATGCATGGAAAGTGATTCAGCGTTACCCCTTGGGCGGCAGCGGCGGCTGGGATTACCTGGCGCTGGATCAGGCCGCGCAACGGCTGTACGTCAGCCGTTCCAACCGCGTGCTGGTGCTGGATGCGCGCAATGGCAAACGGATTGGCGAGATCGATGGCTTGTCGGGCGTGCACGGCATCGCGATCGCCGACGACCTGCACCGCGGCTTCATCAGCAACGGCCGCGGCGACACCGTCACGGTGTTCAACCTCGCCACGCTCAAGGTCGAACAGACCGTGCCGGTCGGTGCCAAGGACCCCGACGGCATCGTGTACGACCCGTATTCGCATCGCGTGTTCACGTTCAATGGCGACAGCAACGACGCCAGCGTGATCGACGCCGTGAGCGGCAAGCTGCTCGGACACATCGCGCTGCCGGGCCGACCCGAGTTTCCGGTCAGCGATGGCGACGGCCACGTGTACGACAACATCGAAAGCAGGAACGCGCTGGTCGAGATCGATCCGATGACGATGAAGGTCACCGCGACCTGGCCGCTCAAGGATTGCGATTCTCCATCCGGCCTTGCGATCGACACTGCGCACCACCGTCTGTTCTCGGTGTGCCAGAACAAGATCATGGCGGTGACCAATGCCGAAAACGGCAAGCAGGTTGCGAGTGTGCCGATCGGCGAAGGCCCGGATGCCGCGCGCTTCGATCCGCGCCGGCAACGGGTGTTCAGCTCCAACGGCGACAGCGGCACCTTGACCGTCGTGCATGAAACAACGCCCGACAGTTATCACGTGCTCGCGAACGTGCCGACCCAGAAGAGCGCGCGCACGATGGCACTGGATGAAGCGTCGGGGCGGATCTTCCTGTCGGCGGCGGAGTTCGGGCCGCGGCCCGCACCGACCCAGGCCGACCCGCACCCGCGACACACGGTCAAGCCGGGCAGTTTCACGGTGCTGGTGGCCGGACCTGCGTCCAATTGACCCGCGTGGCGGCGCGGCACAGAATGCCGCGCGCGCTTGGCCGTGTTGATCCGTGGCAGGAGGGGTTCGTGAAAACGTCGCATCTCGAAAAAATGATGGTCGGTGCGTTGCTGGTCGCGATCGCGCTGCCGGTTTGGGCGGCGGGTGGCAACGGCAACCTGATGCAGATCACCACCCACGTCCGGCAGACCATGTCGGGCATGCCGCCGATCCCGCCGCGCACGCTGACCAGCACGGTTTGCACGCGCGCCGGACAGCTCGACCGGCAAGGCCTCGCCGAGTTGAACAGCAAGGGCCAGTGCAAGATCACGCAGTACCAGAAGCAGGGCAACGTGATCCGTTTCGAAGAGGTGTGCACGGCGCCGATGGCGGTCACCAGCCGTGGCGAATTCCATCTCACCGGCGGACCGGATTTCACCGGCAGCATGCACACCACGTTCAGCGCCGCGGGCCATGCGATCGCGGTGGATACCGCGTACACCGGCAAGAAGCTCGGCAGCTGCAATTACCAGCCGCCCAAGTCGGCGGATTGATCCGCAGCCCAGTCAGCGGCGCTGCGGACGTTCGGCCCACTGGATCACTTCAAACGGGGTGTCGCGGCCGCCGTAGCGTGGCAGGAAGCCTTCCGGCGGCCCCCACGCGTGCACGGTCACGATTTCCCACGTCGCGGGGATGCGGCCGTCGCGGCGATGGACTTCGTAGGCATCCCGCATGGCCTGGAAGCGCGCCTTGCCGGTCAGCCCGCGCACGCGTTCGCGGTCGGCGTTGGTGGCGCCGAGTCCCTTGAGGTCACGCAGCAGACCCTGCACGTCGGGGTAGTGCAAGGTGACGTGGTCGGAATCCAGCACCGGATCCTTCAAGCCCGCCGCGAGCGCGGCGTCGCCGAAGTCGTGCATGTCGAGGAAGCGGCCGACGCGCGGGCCTTCCGCATCCACCGCCGCCCACGCCGCGCGCAGTTCGTGCAGGGTGTCGGGGCCGAGGCTGGAAGCGACCAGCAAGCCACCCGGTTTCAACACGCGATTGAGTTCCGCGAAAAACTTGCGCGGCGCATCGCACCACTGCAGGCACAGGTTGGAATACACCACGTCCATACTGTGGTCGGGAAACGGCAGCGCCTGGCCGTCCGCGCACACCCGCGCGAGGGGCTTCAACCAACCCGAGTGATGCCGTGCGGCCCGCAACATCGGCAGCGAAACATCCAGCGCGATCACCTCGGCGTCGCGCCAGTGTTTTTTCAGGCGCGCGCTGCCGCGTCCGGTGCCGCAGCCGACGTCGAGCACGCGTTGCGGCTTGCCCTCGTAATAGTCGAGACTGTCGATGAGGCGCGCTTCGACTTCGCGTTGCAGCGCGTCGTGCTGTTCGTAGGTGCCGGCCGCGCGCCCGAAGGCACGACGCACCTGCTGCGTGTCGAGGCGTTGGTCGTTCATGCCGGCTGCGTCGCCAGCAACGGTTCCAGCGCCGCGAGCACTTCGCCGGTATGGCCGATGAAGGGCGCGTGGCCGCCACCGGCGATGCAGGTGAACGCGCCGTCGCATTGCTTGGCGCTCCACTGCATCGCCTGCCACGGAATCAAACGATCGCGGCGGCCCGCGATCCACGCGCTCGCTGACTTGACTTCGTGCACGCGCGCGCGCAGGTCCGAATGTTCCAGCACGTCCAGCCCTTCCACCAGCGCGCGCACGTCGGGACGATGGTCGTTGAAGGTATCAGCGCGCAAGCGTCGCAAATCGGTTTGCGCGCAATCGCTGCCCAGCGCTTCTAGCGCCAGAAAGCGTTCCAGGGTGCCGTCGTAATCGGTCGCGAGGTTGTGGCCGAAGTCCTGCAGGATTTCCGGCGATGCCGCCCAGGGCCAATCTTCGCCGCGCACGAATCGCGGCGAGGCGCACACCATCGCGAGGCCCGTCACCTGCTCGGGAAAATCCAGCGCCGCCTGCAACGCGTACAGCCCGCCCAGCGACCAGCCCAGCCAGATCGCGGGCGGCAGGCGTTCAACGATCGCGCGCGCGCAGGCCGCGGGTTGCAGCGATACCTTCGAATCGTGCGAACGGCCGTGACCCGGCAGGTCGACGATGTGCAGCGTGCAGCGATCGCGCAGCGCATCCACCAGCGGCGCGAACACGCCGCCGTGCATGGCCCAGCCGTGCAGCAGCACGATGCGGGTATCGCCCTGGCCTTGGGTGTCGATGAAAACGTCGGACATGGAGTGCAGAACTCGTCGATGCGCAATTATCCATCGTCATTCCAGACGCCGCGCGAGCGGTGGTCCGGAATCCATTCTGTTCAACTTGGAGAGCCAACATGGATTCCGGGTTCTGCCTTCGGCAGCCCCGGAATGACGACAGAGAAAGTGTAAGTGAGCGCCGCCAGCAGCCGGTCGATGTCGGTTTCCGAATGCGCCGCCGACAGCGTGACGCGCAGGCGCGCCGACCCGGCCGGCACGGTGGGTGGACGAATCGCGGTGACCAGGAAACCACGCGCTTCCAGCGTCTGCGATGCCGCAAGCGCGCGCGCGGTGTCGCCCACCACGATCGGCTGGATCGCGCTGCGTGATTCCGCGAGCGGCAGGCCGAGTTGCATGGCGCCTTGCCGAAAGCGCGCGATCAGGGCATGCAGGTGCGCGCGGCGTGCTTCATCATCGCGCGCGATGCGCACCGCGGCATACGCGGCCGCCGCGAGCGCCGGCGGCAACGCGGTGGTGTACACGAACATGCGCGCGAATTGGGTCAGGCCGTCGACCAGTGCGCGGCTGCCCAGCACCGCCGCGCCCATGCAACCCAGCGCCTTGCCAAGCGTCACCATCAGCACCGGTACGTCGTCCTGCGGGAGATTCGCTGCGGCCACGCTGCCGGCGCCGCGCGGTCCCAGTACGCCGAGGCCGTGCGCGTCGTCCACCATCAGCGTGGCATGTTCGCGTGTACACAATGCGGCAAGTTCACGCAGCGGTGCCACGTCACCGTCCATGCTGAACACGCCATCGCTTGCGAGCAATGCAGGCTGTTCGCCCGCGCTCGTCAGTTGTCGCGCTGCGCCTTCCGCATCGTTGTGCGGATAGCGTTTCAGCGTGGCGCCGGCCAGCCGCGCCGCATCCAGCAGGCTCGCGTGGTTCAGCTTGTCTTCGACGCACGCGCCATCACGATCCAGCAGTGCCTGAGCGACGCCGAGGTTGGCCAGCCAGCCGGACGAAAACAACAATGCGGCTTCGCGCCCGGTCCATTCGCACAACGCCGTTTCGAGTTGCGCGTGTTCACGTCGATGACCGCAAACGAGGTGCGCTGCGGTACTGCCGACGCCGGTTTCGTTCGCGGCGTCCTGCAGCGCCTTGACGATGCGGGGATCCTGCGCGAGTCCGAGGTAATCGTTGCTGCAGAAAATCGTGAGCTCGCGGCCGTCGAGGTTGACGCGTACGCCATGCGTGGCATCCAGCGTGCGTGCACGGCGCAGCAGCCCCGCGCGCTCGCGCTCCGCAACGCGTGTCGCCAGCGATTGCAGCAGGTCGGCGCGCATGCCTTTACCCCCTTCCAAGGAAAGGGGGTCGGCGTGTCAACGTCGGGGGGATGCCGATTCGTGGCGAAAAGCCATCCCCTCTCGCGCTACGCGCGCGTTCGCTTCGCTCCGTCCTTCGTTCCGAAGGGGGAGAGCATGTCGCGCGCACGGTCAAGCTGCGCAAGTGCAGCCGCCACCGCAGCACGCATCGGTGATGCCCGCATGCACTATGCCGGCCTCGTGCGCGCCGGCCTCGACCTGCATCGGATGCAGGTCCAGCCGCCGAAACAGCGCGTGGTCGTGCGCGACGTCCGGGTTGCCGGTGGTCAGGAGTTTTTCGCCCATGAAGATCGAACCCGCGCCCGCGAAGAAGCACAGCGCCTGCATTTCATCGCTCATCTGCTGGCGGCCCGCCGACAGGCGCACGATGGATTGCGGCATCACGATCCGCGCAACTGCGATCGTGCGCACGAATTCGAACGGATCGATCTTGTCCGCGTCCGCGAGCGGCGTGCCCGGCACCGGCACCAATTGGTTGATCGGTACCGATTGCGGGTGTTCGGGCAGGTTGGCCAGCGCCTGCAGCAGGCCCGCGCGCTGCGTGCGCGTTTCGCCCATGCCGACGATGCCGCCGCAGCAGGTTTTCAGGCCCGCTGCACGGATGTCCTGCAACGTGTCCAGGCGATCCTCGAACTCGCGGGTGTGGATGATCTCGCCGTAGTAATCGGGCGAGGTGTCGAGGTTGTGGTTGTAGTAGTCGAGTCCGGCGTCCTTCAATTGCCGCGCGTGGCCTTCGCCGAGCAGGCCCAGCGTCGCGCAGGTTTCCAGGCCCAGCGCCTTCACTTCTCGGATCATTTCGGCGACTTTCGGAATGTCGCGATCCTTGGGCCCGCGCCACGCCGCGCCCATGCAGAAGCGCGAGGCGCCGGCGGCCTTGGCCGCGCGCGCGCGCGCCAGCACGTCTTCGACGTCCATCAATTTCTGCGCTTCGACGCCGGTGTGGTAGCGCTGCGCCTGCGGGCAATAGGCGCAATCCTCGGGACAGCCGCCGGTCTTGATCGACAGCAGCGTGGAGACCTGCACCGCGTCCGGGTCGTGGTTGGCGGCGTGCACGGCGTGCGCGCGTGCCAGCAAGTCCATGAACGGCAGATTGAACAGGGCTTCGATTTCGGCCAGCTTCCAGTCGTGGCGCAGGGATGTGCCGATGCTTGATCCGTCCATTGCGGGTGCTCTGGGTTACAGTGAGAAGCAAAGTGTCATGGGCCGGGGAGATGCCTGTCAACTTGCATGCACGTCAATGGGTTGACGGCGCGCTGGACGCGTTGCTGCCCTCGCATTGCCTGTTGTGCGGCGCGCGCGGCCGGGGTGCCTTGAGCCTGTGTCCGGCGTGCGCGGCCGAAATGCCGAGGAACGACGTTTGCTGCGCGCGTTGCGCCTTGCCGTTGCAGACACCCGCGCCGTTGTGCGGACGTTGTGTGAAACACGCGCCGCCCTGGGATTCCGCTTGGGTGCCGTTCCGCTACGAATGGCCGCTGGCGCAACTGGAAGCGCGTTTCAAGTTTGGCGGTGATCTGGCGGCGGGGCGCACGCTGTCGCTGTTGTGGGGTGGATCGGCGGCGCCAGCCGGTCTGCCCCAGGCCATCGTGCCGGTGCCCCTGCATCGCGCACGTTTGCGGCAACGCGGCTACAACCAGGCGCTGGAACTCGCAAACGTGCTGGCGAAACATTTCGACATTCCATTGCTGCGCGACGCCTTGCAACGCGACCGCGCGACCGGCGCACAGACCGAACTGACCGCGGTGCAACGCCGCCGCAACGTACGTGGCGCGTTCGCTGCACACTTCGACCGTGCGTCACCCGGACACATCGCGGTGCTGGATGACGTGTTCACCACCGGCGCGACCTTGGCCGAATGCGTGCGCGTGCTGAAGCGTGCCGGCGTCGCGCGGGTGGACGTGTGGGCGCTGGCGCGGGCGCCGGCGGCACGATGACGCGCGTCGGAGCCTTGTGCCGCATGCACCTGGGGTTCGCGCGCAGGCGCGCTCCTACAAAAGCCGCTCTGCAGGAGCCGGCCGTCAGCGTATCGCCAGCGCCACCACCATCCCCAACCACACCACGCCGCCGACCCAGTTGTTGTTGCGGAACGCGGCGAAGCACGCGTCGCGCTGGCGCCAGCGCATGTTCCACAATTGCCACGCGAACAGCAGCAGCGCGACGCCGAGGCCGACCAGGAACGGCCATTGCAGTTGCGCGCGCTGGCCGACCAGCAGCAGCGTGAACAACAGCGTGATCATCAGGATCGCGAGGATGGGCAGGTCGGCTTCGCCGAACAGGATCGCGGTGGACCTGGCGCCCGCGCGGATGTCGTCGTCGCGGTCGACCATCGCGTATTCGGTGTCGTAGATGGTCGAGAACAACACGTTGCCGAAGAACAGCAACCAGCACACTGGCGGCAATCCATTCGTGATCGCGGCGAATGCCATCGGGATGCCCCAGCCGAAGGCCGCGCCCAGCACCACCTGCGGCAGGTGGGTGTAGCGTTTCGAGAACGGATACAGCGCGGCCAGCGCGGCGCCGGCGAACGACAGTTCGATCGTCAGCCGGTTGGTGAAGGCCAGCACCAGCACGAAGCCGAGCAGGCACAGGCCGACGAAAACATAGATCGCTTCGCGCGGTTTCACGCGGCCCGCGGCGATCGGTCGGCCCGCGGTGCGTTGTACCAGCGGATCGAGCTTGCGGTCGGCGAAGTCGTTCATCGCGCAACCCGCCGCGCGCATCACGAACACGCCGACGGTGAAGACGGCGAGGTATTTCCATGGCGGGAAACCATCGGCCGCCAGCCACAGCGCCCACCAGGTCGGCCACAGCAACAGCAACGCGCCGATCGGGCGATCCATCCGCACCAACACCAGCAGGTCGCGTGTCTTGTCGCGCCAGCCGACGGGCAGTGCGCGCAGCAGGAACTCGATGGTGCGGGTGGAACGCGGCGAGGCATCGGCCGGACGCGAGGTGTCGGGTGGCGCTGGCGGCAGATCGGCCGCCCGCAGATCCAGCAGCGGCAGTTCCTGCTGTGAGGCAGGCGTCGTCGGTGCCTGTTTGCGTTTGGGGGAGCTGCGTTTGCGGGGCATGTTTCAGCCGTGGCGCGGGGCGGTCGGGGCGAAGTTTAGGGGCGGGCTGAGGGCGGCACGCGGAAGGCGGGATTGTCTCGCAACCTCCGGCATGCTCCAACTGCCATCCGGATATGGGGGACTCACGGCACAGCCCCGGAACCGTGCTTGCTGTTACCCTCGCCAGTTCTCGTGCAAGAGGGGCGCGTTCGATGAGCCCGATCCAGATGAACTTGCTTCAGAAGATCATCCGCCACAAAACGGTCGAGCAGTTGCAGGCCGAAGCCGGGGAGGCGCAAGACTTCCGCCGCAGCATGGGCGTGTGGCAGCTGACCGCGATCGGCATCGGCGCGATCGTCGGCGTGGGCGTGTTCGTGCTGGCGCCGCACGAAGCGGCGCTGCACGCCGGCCCCGCGATCGTGCTGAGCTTTTTGATCGCCGGCATCGGCAGCGCCTGCGCCGCGCTTTCCTACGCCGAGTTTGCCGGCATGATCCCGGTGACCGGCAGCGCCTACACCTACGGTTACGCGGTGCTGGGCGAGCTGCCGGCCTGGGTCATCGGCTGGGATCTCCTGATCGAATATGCGCTGATCGTCGCGGTGGTGGCCGCCGGCACGTCCAACTACCTGCAATCGCTGATCGCGCAGATCACCGGCTGGCATTTGCCGGTGGCGCTGCAGGGTGCGCTCGGCGAGGGCCACGGCATGGTGTTCAACCTCTTGGCCGCGATCGTGGCGTTGCTGATCGCGTGGCTGCAGATTTTCCGCACCGAGATCGGCGCGCGCTTCAACACCGTGGTGGTGTCGCTGAAGGTTCTGGGTGTGGTGATCGTGATCGTGGTCGGCGCGTTCTACGTCAAGACCAGCCTGTGGCATCCGTTCATCCCCAAGGTCGTCGAGCACGCAGACGGCACGTTGCAGTACGGCTGGGCCGGCGTGATGGCGGCGGCCAGCATTGTGTTCTTTGCATGCTTCGGTTACGACACCCTGACCACCGCAGCCGAGGAGTCGAAGAATCCGCAGCGCGACCTGCCGTGGGCGGTGGTGTTGTCGCTGGTGGTAGCGATGGCGATGTATTTCGGGGTGTCGCTGGTGCTGACCGGCATGGTGCACTACACCGCGCTCAACGTGCCGGCGCCGGTCAGCGCGGCCTTCCAGGATCGCGGCCTCAACTGGATCAGCGGCATCATCAACGTGGCGGCGGTGTGCGGCATCGCCAGCGTGGTGTTCGCGTTCATGCTGGGTGCGGCGCGCATCTGGTTCGCGCTGTCGCGTGATGGTCTGCTGCCGGGCTGGTTCGCGCATTCGCACCCGAAGTACAACACCCCGTATCGCCCGACCGCGATCCTCGGCGTCGTCACCGCGATCACCGCGGGCTTCATCCCGCTCACTGAACTGGCTAAGCTGGTCAACATCGGCACGCTGTCGGCGTTCATCCTGATCTGCCTGTCGGTGCTGATCCTGCGCATCCGCCGTCCGGATCTGCAACGCCGCTTCCGCACACCGTTCCTGTATGTGCTGGCGCCGGTGGGCGTGGTGTTCTCGCTGTTCCTGATCATCGGCTGGCCGTGGTTCGCCGACGGGCGCTTCCAGCTGATCGGCGGACTGGACCGCGACACCTACATCCGCTTCATCGTGTGGATGCTGATCGGCTTCGTGATCTATTTCGGTTACGGCATCCGTCACAGCGCGTTGGGGCGCTCGCGGAAACAATTTGACGATTAACGTTAAACGTTATACACTGCCGGCGTGATACGGAGCTTTCGAAGCACCGAAACGCGCCACCTGTTCGAAACCGGCAAGTCGCGCCGGTTCGCCGCAATCGCGGGCGTCGCCGCGCGCAAACTGGCGCAGCTCGACAACGCGCAGGGACTGCGCGACCTGGCCTCGCCGCCGGGCAATCGGCTGGAGGCATTGCGTGGCGACCGCGCTGGCCAGCACGGCGTGCGGATCAACGACCAGTTCCGCATCTGCTTCCGTTGGACGGCGCAGGGGCCCGAAGGCGTGGCAATCGTCGACTACCATCGAGGGTGATGACCATGTTCAAGAACGGCATGCGGCCCGTACATCCCGGCGAAATCCTGCGCGAGGATTACCTCGCCGAACTGGGCATGAGCGCCAATGCGCTGGCCAACGCGCTCAAGGTGCCGGCCCCGCGCATCAACGACATCGTGCGCGAGCGGCGCGGCATTTCCGCCGACACGGCCTTGCGTCTTGCGCGCTATTTCGACACCACCCCGCAGTTCTGGCTCAACCTGCAGACCGCCTACGACCTGCGGATCGCGGAAGCGGCGGTCGGCAAGAAAATCGCGCGCGAAGTTCCGAAACTCGCGGCATAGTTCAAAGGAGAAATCATGATCGACCTCTACTACTGGCCCACTCCCAACGGCCACAAGATCACGCTGTTTCTGGAAGAGGCCAAGCTTCCGTACACCATCAAGCCGGTCGACATCGGCAAGGGCGCGCAGTTCGAGCCGGAATACCTGCGCATCTCGCCCAACAACAAGATGCCGGCGATCGTCGACCACGATCCGGTCGATGGCGGCGCGCCGCTCAGTGTGTTCGAGTCGGGCGCGATCCTGGTGTACCTCGCGGGCAAGACCGGCAAGTTCATCCCCAGGGACGCGCGCGGCAAGATCGCCTGCCTGGAATGGTTGTTCTGGCAGATGGGCGGCCTGGGGCCCATGACCGGCCAGTACGGGCACTTCCACGTGTACGCGCCGGAAACGATTCCCTACGCGAAAGAGCGCTACCGCAAGGAAGCCGAGCGCCTGCTCGACGTGCTGGATCGCCGCCTGCACGGGCGCGCCTTCCTCACCGGCGCCGACTACAGCATCGCCGACATGGCGTGCTATCCGTGGATCAGTCCCTACGACAAGGCGCCGCTGGACCTGCAGCCGTTCGCCGAAGTGCGCCGCTGGCGCGACGCGATCGCCGCGCGGCCGGCGACCAGGCGCGCGTATGCGCGCGAGCGCGAGGTGAACCGCAATGCCGGCACGCCGATGAGCGACGAAGAAAAGAAGATCCTGTTCGGGCAAGGTGCGCGCAAGGGCGCCTGAACGCAGGCGGCAATTCCTGCCCGGGTTCCACTACGTTGTATTACAATGACGTACATCGTCACGGAGGCCCGTATCATGAGCATCACGAGCGTACGCCTGCAAGCGGATGTCGAGCGGGACCTGAAACGGATTGCCGACCGCCAGCGCCGCAGCAAAGGCTGGGTCATCAATCAGGCGCTGCGCGAGTACGTGCAGCGCGAGGCCAGTGAAGCCGAGCGCTGGCAGCAGACGCTGGAAGCGTTGGACGACGTCGCCGCCGGCCGCGTTGTACCCGCCAAGGACGTGCATGCCTGGTTGCGGAGTTGGGGCACCCGGAAAGAGATCGATCCGTCCAAGGTCGGGAAGTGACGGCACGCAAGCTGCGGCTCGTCTATGCGGCGGGCGCGGTTGACGATCTGTCGCGATTGCACGCGTTCATTGCCCAGCACGATCCGGCTGCCGCGCAGCGGATTGCCGATGACCTTGCCAGTCGCATCGAAGCCTTGCGTGATGCGCCCTTGATGGGCAGCACCGTCGCCGGCGCGCCCGATCCACAGGGCATCCGCGACATGGTGTTCGGCAACCACATCGTGCGCTATGTCGTCACCGCCCGCAGCATCGCCGTGCTGCGCGTGTGGCATTATTTCGAGTCGCGCGATTGAAGGGGCAGATGCTGGCGACCATCGCTGCGCGAACGGCAGGACTGAAAAAAGACTAAAATCGGTCTTGAACTTGCGGAGTTCCGTCATGAGTCTCGCCAAACAGATCAAGCCGATCAGCTACCTCAAGGCCAATGCGGCGGAGGTGCTGCTGGAGCTGGCCGAAACCCGCGAGCCGATGATCATCACCCAGCACGGTGAGGCCAAGGCGGTGATCCAGGACGTCGCGTCGTACGAACAGACCCAGGAAACCCTGGCGCTGTTGAAAATTCTTGCGCTGGGCAATCAGGACATCGCTGCCGGAAGGGTCAGGCCGGCGCGTGAAGTCATTGCGCGCCTGCGCAACAAACGTCGCGCGCGTTGATGCGCTACCAGGTACAGCTGACCGACAAGGCAGGGCGCGATCTGGAGTCCATCCGTGACTACATCGCGGAATCGGACTCCCCGGCGAACGCCGATCGTGTACTCGACGTGGTGCTGGACGTCGTCATGATGTTGGAGCAGTTCCCCGAACGTGGCGCACATCCTCGTGAGTTGCTCGCGTTGGGCCACGAGGAATACCGGCAGATCGTCCACAGACCTTGGCGGATCTTCTATCGCATCGTCGGGAGCCACGCGTACATCGCATTGATTGCCGATGGCCGCCGCGACATGCGCACGCTGCTGGCGCAGCGGCTGCTGGGCGCGTAGTTCCGTTTCTGCCGCATTGGAGCAAGCGCGCATCGACTCGGCGCGCGCAACGGCGCGTGTTGGGACTCCCTCTCCCCCGAGCAGAAGCGCTCGGGGGGGAGAGGGAGCATCAAGCGCGCAACCATGCCATTCGGCCTATGTGCCAAGGGCCGCGTAGTGCTACGTTTGCGGGTTGACGAATCTTGCCGGAGCCCCGCATGTTCCTCGCGCAGCAGCGTTCGTGTTTGCCGTATCCCGTCCGTTTCGCCACGGCCCTGCTGCTCGGGTTCTGCGCGCTGGCCTTCGCCGGCAGCGCCTGGGCGGATGCCGCCGATGCGCACATCCCGCAGCCTGCGGACACGCCGTACCCCGGCACGATCGCCATCCACGTGGACGCCACGGATACCTCGCAAGGCATCTTCCGCGTGCACGAGACGATTCCCGTCACGGCCGGCAAGCTGATCCTGTTGTACCCGAAGTGGATTCCGGGCGACCACTCGCCATCCGGCCCGATCGACATGCTGGCGGGCCTGAAGATCACGGCCAACGGCAAGACCCTGCCGTGGAAGCGCTACAAGTACGACGTGTATGCGTTCCGGGTGGACGTGCCGCAGGGCGTGTCCGACATCGACGTGGCCTTCCAGTTCCTGTCCGGGCGCGGTTCGCACGCGTTCATCCAGATGACCAACAAGATGCTGTCGCTGGAATGGAACACGGTGTCGCTGTATCCGGCCGGGCACTATTCTCGCGACATCACCTTTGCGCCAAGCGTCACGCTGCCGACGGGCTGGCAGTTCGGCACCGCACTGGAGAAACAATCGCAATCGGGCGGCAACGTCACCTTCAAGCCGACCACGTTCAACACGCTGGTTGATTCGCCGATCTACGCCGGCAAGTATTTCAAGCGCGTCGACCTCGACCCGGGCGCCAAGGTGCCGGTGCATCTCGACATCGTCGCGGACGCACCCAAGGATCTCGAAATCACGCCCGAGCAGTTGCAGGTGCATCGCAACCTCGTGACGCAGGCCTACCGGCTGTTCGATTCGCACCACTACGACCACTACGATTTCCTGTTCTCGCTGTCCGACCAGTTGAGCGGCAACGGGCTGGAGCACCACCAGTCCAGCGAGGACGGCATGGGCCCGGACTACTTCACCAACTGGGCCAACAACGCGCCCAACCGCGACCTGCTGGCGCACGAGTACACGCATTCTTGGAACGGCAAGTTCCGGCGGCCGGCCGATCTGTGGACGCCGAACTTCAACGTGCCGATGGGCGATTCGCTGCTGTGGGTGTACGAAGGCCAGACACAATACTGGGGCTTTGTGCTGACCGCGCGCGCGGGCATGTGGACGCCGGAACAATTCCGCGACGCGCTGGCGATGGTCGCGGCCAACTACGACCGCAACCGTCCGGGTTTCCAGTGGCGCACGCTGGAGGACACCACCAACGACCCGACCGCCGCGCACCGCGCGATGCTGCCGTACCGCAGCTGGCAGATGAGCGAGGAGTACTACTCGGGCGGGCAGATGATGTGGCTGGCGGTGGACGCGAAGATCCGTTCGCTGACGCATGACAGGAAATCGCTGGACACCTTCGCCAAGGATTTCTTCGGCATCGACAACGGCAGCTTCGTCACCAGGACCTACACCTTCGACGACATCGTCAGCGCGCTGAACGGCGTGGTGAAGTACGACTGGGCGGGCTTCCTGCATCGCTACGTGGACGAACTGAATCCGCCGCTGACCTCGGGCCTGGAAGCCTCGGGTTGGAAGCTGGTCTACACCGACCAGGAAAGCCCGTACGAAAAAGAGTACGAGGAAGAAGACGAATCGCCGCGCCACATCTTCAACTTCACGTATTCGATCGGGCTGACGCTCACCAAGGACGGCGGGATCAACGACGTGCGCTGGAACGGCCCCGCGTTCAAGGCCGGCATCGGTTCCGGCGGCACGCTGGTGGCGGTGGACGGGCAGGCCTACAAGGCCAGCGTGCTGAAACACGCGATCACGGCGGCCAAGGACAGCAAGGCGCCGATCGAACTGCTGATCAAGTATCTCGGCGACTACCGGAGGGTGGCGGTGGATTACCACGGCGGCCTGCAGTACCCGCACCTGGTGCGGGTCAAGGGCACGCCGGATTACCTCGACCAGATCATCGCGGCAAAAAAGTAAGGATTTCGGGCCTTGTGGAAAGATGAAAAACAGACCGGCGTATTGAAATCCCTCATTTTCGCGAAAGCAGATGTAGGAGCGCGCCTGCGCGCGACAGGTATACCGGTCGCCGGCAGGCCGGCTCCTACAGTTGGGTCGTCGTTTGCGCGGCGTCCGGAATGACGAACGACGTTTTTTGATTCCAAACATTGCGGTTTTTCGGGAGTACTCGAATGTCGAAACAGCACGCGTTGCATCACCCTCGTCCCTTGCGCCTTGCCGCCGCGCTCGCCGCGGCTCTGCTGACGGCTTCCGTCGCCGGCACCGCTTTCGCCGACGCCGCCGACGCACACATTCCGCCGCCCAAGGACACGCCGTACCTTGGCACCATCCAGTTGCACGTCGATGCCACCGATGTTGCGCAGGGCATCTTCCGGGTGCATGAGACGATTCCGGTGCGGGCCGGCGAGCTGACCCTGCTGTATCCGAAGTGGATTCCCGGCAACCACGAGCCCTCGGGCCCGATCGACAAGCTGGCCGGCCTCGTGATCAGCGCCAACGGCAAGCGCCTGCCGTGGACGCGCGACAAGTACGACGTGTATGCGTTTCGCGTCACCGTGCCGCAGGGTGTTTCCAGCATCGATCTGAAATTCCAGTACCTGTCGTCGCGTGGCAGCGGCGAGGGTCCGATCGAGATGACCAGCAAGATGCTGGACCTGACCTGGCACAAGGATTCGCTGTATCCGGCCGGATACTACTCGCGCGACATCACCTTCGCGCCCAGCATGACGATCCCGGTCAACTGGAAGTTCGGTACCGCGCTGGAGGTTCAATCGCAATCGGGCAACACCGTCACCTTCAAACCGACCACCTACAACACGCTGGTCGATTCGCCGGTGTACGCGGGCATCAACTTCAAGCGCCTCGACCTCAACCCCGGCGACAAGGCGGGCAACGCACCGGTGCACATGGACATCGTCGCCGATTCGCCCAGCGACCTCGTGGTGTCACCGCAGCAGTTGCAGGGCCTGCGCAACGTCGTGACCCAGGCGCACCGGTTGTTCCAGTCGCATCACTACAACCACTACGACTTCCTGTTTTCGGTGTCCGACGAGTTGAGCGGCAAGGGGCTGGAACACCACCAGTCCAGCGAGGACGGTGCACGCGCCGACTACTTCACCAAATGGAAGGAGAACTGGCCCACCGCCGGCAACCTGCTGGCGCACGAGTACACGCATTCGTGGAACGGCAAGTTCCGGCGTCCGGCCGATCTGTGGACACCCAACTTCAACGTGCCGATGGGTGACTCGCTGTTGTGGGTGTACGAAGGCCAGACCCAGTACTGGGGTTACGTGCTGGCGACCCGCGCCGGCCTGTGGACACCTGATCAGTTCCACCAGGCGATGGCGACCATCGCCGCGATCTACGACCGCGACCGGCCGGGGTTCCAGTGGCGCACGGTCGAGGACACCACCAACGATCCCACCATCGCGCAGCGCGCACCGCTGCCGTACCGCAACTGGCAGATGAGCGAGGAGTACTACACGGCGGGCCAGATGATGTGGCTGGCGGCGGACGCGAAGATTCGTTCACTGACCCACGGCAAGAAATCGCTGGATACCTTCGCCAAGGATTTCTTCGGCATCGACAACGGCAGCTTCGTCACCAAGACCTATACCTTCAACGATGTCGTCAACGCGTTGAATGGCGTGGTGAAGTACGACTGGGCGGGCTTCCTGCACCGTTACCTCGACCAACTGAATCCGCCGTTTGACCAGGGCCTCGAATCGACCGGTTGGAAGCTCGTCTACACCGACCAGCCGAATGCGTTCGTGAAACTGATTTCAAAACGCTTCCATGCCGACATCGGATCCGCCTTCGGCATCGGCCTGCAGGTGGGCAAGGGCGGCGTCATCCGCGACGTGCGCTGGAACGGTCCGGCGTTCAAGGCCGGCATCGGCTCGGGCGAAACCGTGGTGGCCGTCAACGGTGAGGCGTATACGGCCGAGGTGCTCAACGATGCGGTGAAGGCGGCCAAGGACGACAAGGCCCCGATCGAGCTGCTGCTGAAATACCAGGGCCAGTACAAGACCGTGCCGGTCGATTACCACGGCGGCCTGCAGTACCCGCATCTGGAGCGGATCAAGGGCACGCCGGATTACCTCGACCAGATCGTCAAGGCGAAGTAGGCGCATGCAATTCACCCCCTTCCTTCGGAAGGGGGAGGGCAGGCGCGCTTCTGCAAAATACGCAGCGCCGCGCTCCGGGTAGGAGCCGGCCTGCCGGCGACGGCGGGTACTGTACGCGACGCCTTTCGCGCGCAGGCGCGCTCCTACAGGTGAGCCAAAGCCGGCCGATGCGATTCGCGACCGAACAGCGCGCGCACCGCACGTTCTTCATCTGAAGAGAACGTTTGCAACAGCGTGACCTCGCCCGCGACGCGCATCGCGACCGGCAAGCCATCGCGAACCACGATGCGTGAGGTCGCCAGCGCCGGCACCTTTGCACCCGGCAGCACGCTGCCGACGAGGTTCAACGGGTCGCTGCCGCTGACCGCGATCATTGCGCGATCGTGCGCGCGGTTGCGCACGCTTCGCAGTGTTTCCACCGCTTCCGGCAACGCGAACTGTTCGCCCGCGATGCCGTCCACGAAGCGGCCACCGCGGATTTCGCCGCGTGCCTCCAGTCGCTGATAGACGCGCCGCAGTTCACGCCATGGCGGCAGCCACGTGGCCTCGCGCTCCAGCAATTTCCAGAACACCACACCCCAACGGCGCAGCAGCACGCGGGCGATGTGTTCGACTGTTTCCCCTCTGCCCTCGGGAGAGGAATGCACCGCGCGAACCAGGCTCCACCGCCCCGCATCCTCGATACCGTTCAACATGTGGCGTGCCAGCCGCCGTTGCCGGACACGATCGCGCTTGGCCGCCGGCAGCAGCAGTGCACGCAGGCCGGCGAAACTATCCGCACCGACCACACCGGCACCGACCAGTTCACCCAGCACATCTTCCAGTTCCACCTTCAACAAGCGCGTGCCATCGGCGATTTCACCGAAGAACGATGCGCCGTTTTGTACGAGGAATTCGACGACGGCCTGCGCGCGCGAGGAAAGCGCGGGCGATTCGGAGGTTGGCGGAGCACCGGCCGCGTTCCACGTCGCCAACTGCTTGCGTGGCAGCAATACGATCGGCGAAGCGCGCACCGGCCCCGCATGCGTGCTGCCCTTGGACGCACGCAGACGCGTCCACGCGATCCGACCCGCACCGCACAGCGCGTCCAGCCATGCGATGTCGTAACCGGCCACGCGCGTGGGCAGCAATTGCGATTCCCACGCGCCGGCCGGCGCCTCGAAACCTTCCAGTTGCGCCAGTACCGCGGCCAGTGAATCCGGCCCGCGCAGCCGAGTGCCGGGGCTGAGGTGCTGCCAGTCCAGCAGGAAACGCATGAAGTCGCGCGGCGCGACCGGCTCGATCTCGCGACGCAGGCGCTGCAGGGTGCGGCGGTGGATGCGCGCGAGCAAATGCCTGTCACACCATTCTTCATCCCCAGCATCGGGTGTGAAGTGACCGCGCATGGCACTGCCTTCGCGCTCCAGCGCTGCAAGTGCAATGGCGAGGTCGTTGTCATGGATGCCGAACGTGCGCGCCAGATCGCTGGCGCGGATCGGGCCGGTGCAAGCGAGGCGTGCGCGCAGGATTTCGACCAGCGCGTCGTCGCGCGTCCATGTCTTCAAAGCAAATTCCGCCGGGACTTCGATCGCCGGTTGCGAAGTGGCATCCGGATGGATCGCCTGCCACGTTGGCAGCGTCTCGGCGGCGATCCACAAGCAAGCCTTCCCCCCCGCGCTTGCACGGGGGAGAGGGAGTTGGATTTGCAGCATCGTTGCACGGTTTGCCGCAGACAGTTCAGTCAATCTGCCCATCCATGATGGGTTGCGTGCAATCTCGTCGCTATCGACTGCCCCCAGCGCCAGCAACGCCTCGTGCATCTCGTCGGCGTCGCGGGGCGTGGGCCAAGCCTCCTCGCGTACGGCGGCAATCGCATCCACATCCAGCTTGCCGAGGTCTTCCGCACTTTGCGTATCGACGAAACCGCGCGAGGCCACGGCTTGGGTGCGACGTTCTTCCAGCGGCGCGCCGTCGAGGAATGCGTACGGCCGCGCGCCCAGCACTTCGGCCGCGAGTTGCGAGGGCGCGGTCAAGTCGCGTGCGACGACCCTTGCCTCGCCACTTTCGAGCCGTTTGAGGAGTGCGATCAAGCCGTCCAGATCCATCGCATCGTAAAGACAATCCTGCAGTGTCTGCGCGACCAGCGGGTGATCCGGAATCTTGCGCTCGCCCACGATGTTTTCGAGGCAGGCCACCTGGTCAGGAAACACGGTGGCCAGCAGGTCTTCCGACTTCATGCGCTGGATTTGCGGCGGCACCTTGGTGCCGCCCGCGAAGCGCGGCAATGCCAGCGCGGACGACGCGTTCCAGCGGAAGCGAAGCGCGAACATCGGCGCGTCCAGCAGCGCCTGCGTCAGCACGTCCGCGACCGAGTTGGAATGCAGGTAGCGCGCGACTTCGTCCAGCGGGAAGCTGTGGCTGGTCGACAACGACAGCAGAATTGCATCCTCGGTCGCGGCAGCCTGCAGCTCGAAATTGAAACTGCGGCAAAACCGCTTGCGCAAACTGAGGCCCCACGCGCGGTTGAGACGGCTGCCCAGCGGCGAGTGGATGATCAGTTGCATGCCGCCGGATTCGTCGAAAAAACGTTCCATCGCCAGCGTTTGTTGCGTCGGCAACAGGCCCAGTTCGATGCGTGCGGTGGCGAGGTAATCCACCAATTGCCACGCGGAGGGTTCAGTGAGGCCAACCTCGTTGCGCAGCCATGCCAGCGCAACGTCACGCCCCTCTCCCCTCGGGAGAGGGGTTGGGGGTGAGGGTCCGGCGTTCATTGAAATCGCATCAGGAACCGAACCCTCATCCGGCGCTTCGCGCCAGCTTCTCCCGGAGGGAGAAGGGTCCAGACGTTGTGATATCCCCTCGCGCAACCTCGCCACCGCGAACGACAACTCGTCGCTGCGCCCCGGTGCTTCGCCCAGCCAGAACGGGATCGAAGGCGGCGCACCGGCTGCGTCTTCCACGCGCACCTTGCCGCGCTCGACACGCAGGATGCGGTACGACTGGTTGCCGAGCTGGAAGATGTCGCCCGCAATCGATTCGACCGCGAAGTCCTCGTGCACGCTGCCGATCCGCAGGCTTTGCGGCTCCAGCACCACGTCGTAGTCGGCGGTGTCGGGGATCGCGCCGCCGGACGTGATGGCGGTCAGGCGAGCGCCGCGCCGCGCACGCAGCTTGCCGTTGACGGCGTCGCGGTGCAGGTAGGCCGCGCGGGTGCCGCGCCGCGTGCTGTAACCCTCCGCCAGCATCCTCACCACGTCGGTGAAGGCTTCGCGCGTGAGCATGCGGTAGGGATACGCGCCGTGAAACAGTTCGAACAATTCCGTTTCACCGCGTTCGCCGCAAGCGACTTCTGCCACGATCTGCTGCGTGAGCACGTCCAATGGCGCGGGCGGCATGCGCAGCGTGTCCAGCTCGCCGCGGCGCACGGCATCCAGCAGCGCCGCGCATTCGACCAGGTCGTCGCGCGAGGTCGGGAACAAGCGCGCTTTCGATACGCCATCCACCGCGTGGCCCGCACGCCCGGCCCGTTGCAGGAACGCGGCGATCGAGCGCGGTGAGCCGAGTTGGCAGACCAGATCGACCTCGCCGATGTCGATGCCGAGTTCCAGCGACGCGGTGGCGACCAGCGCGCGTAGTCGTCCCGATTTCAGGCGCCGTTCGGCATCGAAGCGCTTTTCCTTCGACAAACTGCCGTGGTGCGCGGCCACCGCATCCTTGCCCAGGCGTTCGGCCAGATGCCGCGTCGCGCGCTCGACCGCGCGCCGGGTGTTGGCGAAGATCAGCGTGGTGCGGTGCTGCCCAATCAGTTCGGCGAGGCGGTCGTAGACCAAGCCCCACGCGTCCGTGCTCATCACCGGCTGCAACGGCACGTTGGTGAGTTCGATCGCAAGGTCGCGCGCGCGTTGGTGGCCGGTGTCGATGATGCGACACTCCCTCTCCCCCGACAGCTCTGTCGTCGGGGAAGAGGGCTGGGGTGAGGGGGCAGGCGCTGCGGCATTCGATGGCCCGTCAGCGCGAGTCCGTGACTGCAGCCCCCTCACCCATCCCTCTCCCCCAAACGAAGAATCCATTTGGGGGAGAGGGCTTGAAGCCGTACCAACCAGGAACCGCGCCACCTCCTCGATGGGCTTCTGCGTCGCCGACAGCCCGACGCGCGTGCAACGTTGTCCACACAACGCGTCCAGCCGTTCCAGCGTCAACGCGAGATGGCTGCCGCGCTTGCTCGACACCAGCGCGTGGATTTCATCGACGATGACCGTGCGCGTGGTCTGCAACATGCGCCGACCGGATTCGGAACCCAACAGGATGTACAGCGACTCCGGCGTGGTCACCACGATGTGCGGCGGCCGCTTGCGCATCGCGTTGCGCTCGGCCTGCGGGGTGTCGCCGGTACGCACCGCGGTGCGAATCTCGACGTCGGGCAATTGCATGCGCGCGAGTTGCGCGCGAATGCCTTCCAGCGGCACTTCGAGGTTGATGCGCACGTCGTTGGACAGCGCCTTCAGCGGCGACACGTACACGACCGATGTTTCATCGGCGAGCGTTCCCGCCAAACCTTCCTGGATCAGTTCATCGATTGCGGCCAGGAACGCCGCCAGTGTCTTGCCCGATCCGGTGGGCGCGGCGATCAGCACGTTGCGGCCGGCGCGGATCGCGGGCCATGCCTGGCGTTGCGCCGGGGTCGGCTGCGCAAACGCCGACTCGAACCAGGCGGCGACGGCGGGGTGGAAGGTGTGCAAGGCCATGCTGGTCAGACCGCGAAAAGCACCTCAAGTGCCTGCCGCGGCTTCGCGCAGCCGCTCGGCAAGGCCGGTCATGCGCAGCGTACGCCGCCCGATGCCGGCGCGCAGGATGTCGGCATCGGCGTACACCGTGATCCCGATGCGCGCGCGGGTGATGCCGGTGTACAGCAGCTCGCGGGTGAGCGCGGGCGAATCGGGGCCGGTCACCAGTGCGACGCGCCCGAACTCCGAACCTTGCGCCTTGTGCACGGTCAGCGCGAACGCACCTTCGTGGGGCGGCAACGCGGCGGGCGCGAAGGCGCGCGGGCCTACGGCGCCTTCGAACCATGCCCGCAGCGATCCGTCCGCATCCGGCCAGACCACGCCGGTGTCGCCGTTGTAGAGCCCGAGTTCGTCGCGATTGGCGGTGACCAGGATCAGCCGGCCCGGCCACCATTCGGCGTCCGCGTGCAGGCCCCGCGTGCGTTTCAGGCGCGCCTCGATCGCGCGGTTCAGCGCGAGGCAGCCGTGTGGCCCATGGCGCAGCGCGGTCAATACCCGGAAGTCGCGCGCGGCGGCCAGCGCAGCGGCCGGTTCATGCGCCGCGAACACAGGCGCGTAGCCTGCGCAGGCCGATTCGACCCGCATCGCTTGTGTGTCGTCGTCGATCCATCGCACGTCGTTGTCGCCGCCGCGCAGCGCCGTCAACGCCGTGTCGACGTCGTTCGCGACGATGGCCTGCGCGAGCCGGCCCAGCGCGGAATCCGCGCCGAAGCGGTGACTGCGTGCCAGCGTAACGTGGCAGGCGTCGAAGGGCGGCGCGGATGCGGCCTCGACCAGTGCCGGCAACACGTTGCCGGCTTCCACCGCCGACAGTTGGTTCGGGTCGCCCAGCAGGATCAGCCGGGCATCGGATGCCAATGCGTCGCCGAGCCGTGCCATCAACGGCAGGTCGATCATCGAGGCTTCGTCGACCACCACCACGTCGAACGGCAAGGGCACGCCGCGGTGGTGACGCGGCTGCGCGCGCCACGGCGAGATGCCAAGCAGGCGATGCAGGGTGGAGGCGTCGCGCGGCAATGCAGTGGTGATGGTATCGGGAAGATTCATGCGCGTGACCTGCGCGCGCAACGATTCGGCCAATCGCGTCGCAGCCTTGCCGGTGGGTGCGGCCAGTGCGATGCGCGGAGGCTTGCCGCGTGCGCTGCCGTCGCGCACCAGCGCTGCCAGCATGTGCGCGACACTGAAGGTCTTGCCGCTGCCGGGGCTGCCGGTGATCAATGCGAAGTGGTGCGACAGGGCGATGTCGATCGCGCGGTGTTGTTCGGGGTCGAGTTCGGAGCCAGGGGACCGGGGACCGGGGACCGGGGACCGGTTTTCAGCGTCGTCGCCTGTCGCGTGCGCGGCCAGCGTCGCGGCAACGCGTCGCTCCGCATCGAAGTAGCGCGACAGATAGATGCGTCCTTGTGTATCCAGCGTCAGCGGTGCGGGGGAAATGGAATCGCCCGTGCGGCACGCGCCGGCTGCCGCGCGCAGCGCCGCCTGCCACGCCCCGGCTTCGGGCAACTCCGGCGGCCGGCCCGCGCCTTCCAGTTGCGCGAACCATTCGTGCACGCGTGTGAGTTCGAGCGTGCTGTGACCATCGCCGACTGCGCGCGCGGCCAGTGCCGCGGCCAATGCGACTTCGGGGGCGGCGTCGGGAAACGCGCGCGCGACCCATGCGGCCAGCGCGGCATCGGCGCGGCGCAGGCGGCCGGAACGTTGCAGCACGTCCAGCGTCACCGTCATGCGGCCTCCCTGCGCGGCGCGGGAAACAGTGCATCGAGCGCTTCGATCAATGCGCGCGGCGGCCGGTCGACGTGCACGCCGCCTTGCCCTTCGGGCGACTCGGCCATCCCTGGCGCTCGTCCGTGCATGCCGCGCACGAACAGGTAATACACGCCGCCGAACTGGCGCTCGTAGTCGTAGTAGGCCAGCGCCGCGCCCAGCCAGCGGTGCAGCGCCAGCGTGTAGATGAGCCACTGCAGGTCGTAGTCGTGGCGCGCGATTTCGTTTTGCAGCGCCGCCGCGTCGTAGGGCGGACAGCGGTTGGTCTTCCAGTCCACGATGTAATAGCGGCCGTCGTGGCGGAAGGTCAGGTCGATCTTGCCGGTCATCAGGCCGGCGAGTCTTGTTGCCGCGATGCCGGATCGCTGCATCTGGTAGCCGTGTGCGTGCAGCAGCGCGTAGAGACGCGTGGAATCGGCCGGCGTCAGCGCCAGTTGGAACTCGATCTCGGCGCGGCGCGCATCCGGCGCGATGTCGGCCAGCCGCGCGCCGCAGGGCAGCGGTGCGTTCAAGGCGTCGCGCAACATTGCGCCCACGGTTTCGGTTGCGCGGGTGGGTGTCGCCCCGGGTTCCGGCAAACCCTGGTCGGCCAAGGCACGTGCGATCAGCGCGCGTTGCGATTCGGGCACGCCGGTCGCGTCGCGCCACGCCGCGAAATCGGCGCGTTCGAACACCGTGTGCACCGCGCTGCCGAAGCGCGCGCCGCCCGGTTCGCCGGGGTTGCCATCGCCCGCGCCGGGCAGGGTATCAGCCGCGGCATTGTGGCTGCCGCGCACCAGTCGCGAGAACGACCACACCGTCCAGTCGCGGTCGAGGCCGGAGCGCCCGAACTTGCGCGGCGCGGCCGCGATGGCTGTCGGGTCGGGTGCCTGCCAGCGCGCGGCAGCGGGGATCGTGTCCCATGGCACCACGCCGATGGCTTCAGGCGCACGTGCCTGCAGTTCGGCAAGCGCCTTTGCGCACTCGGCGTTGCCGAGTGGCAGCGGGACGGCACGGCCTGCACCGTGCAACAGATCGAACAGCGCGCCGTGATCCGCGTGGTTGATGCGCCCCCACGGCAACACGCACAGCGCGCGCGCACGGGTGATGGCCACGTACAGCTTGCGTACGTCTTCGGCCAGCGCTTCGTTGCGTGCGTGCTGGTGTGCGTTCGTCGCCGCGCCGCTGCCGAGCGCGACGTGCGCGGCGCCCGCATCGTCGTGGTACCAGTCCAGCGCGATGCCTTGACCGGACTTCGATGGATCCTTGGCGAAGCCCGCGCAAGGCAGGATCACCACGTCGTATTCGAGACCCTTGGCCGCGTGCACCGTGGACACCGTGACGGCCGCGGCATCGCTGTCCAGGCGCAGGCGCGCGCTGCCGGCATCGCCGTCACCACCGGACTCGGCGCGTCGGCGCGCGAAGCGTGCGGCCAGGTCGGCGGCCCCGAAACTCGCCGCGTGGTCGTCCTGCAGCAATTCCGCGAGTTGCAGGTAATTGGCGACGCGGCGCGGGCCATCCGGCAGCTCCAGCAAACGCGGCGCGGCGGCGGCGATCAGGCCGTGCAGCCATGCCAGTGCACCGTGACGGCGCACCCTGGCGGCCCACTCCGTGGCCTCGCGTTGCGGCGCGCCTTCGTCGCCGGCCGACGCGGCGGCAATAGCGGTCGCGGGTTTTCCGATCAGCCGGCTCGCCCACGCGGCGCGTGCACGGTCGGCGTCGGCGGGGTCGGCCAGCGCTTCCAGCAACAGGGCGAGGTCGTCGGCCTCGTCGCACGCATACACACTGGCGCGCAGCGTGCTGCATGCGGGAATGCCGGCCTTGCCGAGCGCGGCCTGCATCGCGGCGGCTTCGCGGTTGTCGTTGACCAGCACCGCGATGTGCTGCGGCTGCAGGCGTTCTTCCGAGCCATCGCCGTGGCGCAGTGTTGCGGTCTGCAACAGGTCGGCGATGTAACGCACCGTACGCCGTTGCAGTGCCGCGTGCGCACGTGGTTTCGAAGCCGGCTTGGTGTCGGGCTGGCCGAGATCGGCTGAACTGAACGACCAGCACGCGAGGCCCGGCAATGCCACGCCGTCGCGCAGCACCGCGCAGCGCGTCGAGCGGTCGGAAGCCGCGACGTCGTGATAGCCGATGCCCGCGTCGATGAAGCCGCCATCGACACCGAACAAGGCGTTGACCGCGGCGCAAACGCGCGCGCCCGCACGGTAACTGGTGGTCAACGCGAGTGGCTCGTCCTGGGCCGTCGCCGTGGCCTTGCGCCATGCGAACACGTCGCCGCCGCGGAAGCCGTAGATCGCCTGCTTGGGGTCGCCGACCAGGATCAGCGTGGTGCCACCGAAGAGTTTTTGCACCACGTCCCATTGTGCGTCGTCGGTGTCCTGGAACTCGTCGATCAGCGCGGCCTTCCAGCGTTGCCGGATGGCGGCGACGGCACGCGACGCTTCCGGTGTTGCCAACGCCGCGCGCAGCGTGCGCACGGCCTGGTCGTGGCCGATCAGGCCGCGTTCGACCAGGCGGCGCGCGCGGTCGCGTTCGAGGAATGCGCGGGCGTCGAGCAAGAGTTCGGCGTTGGGTCGCTCTGCATCCGCCTTGCGCGCATCGGCGAGCATGGCCTGCGCACGCGCGAGCGCGGCAATATCGTCGAAGACCTTGCCCCTGGGGCGTTCGCCCTTGGGCTGCAGGTCTTCGATCTTGTCCGCACCGACGGACTCAAGGATCCTGGTGTCGAGGCTGTCCGTCGCATCCGCGCCCGGATGCGTGCAAGCCCATGTGCGCAGAACTTCCCAGGATTGCAGGCGTCCCGTGCGAGTGGTTGGCCTGCCCACGCAGCGTTCCAGTTCAAAGGCGAAACCCTGCCGATCAGCGGCGTCCCACACCGCGATCGTCGCGCGCGCACGTTCGAATTCGGCGAGCCGCGCGTCCATGTCCTGCGCGGGGCTGTCGATCGCCCGGTCTTCCCAGCGCGGATCGCCGATCTGCTGCGCCAGCGTTTCCGGATCGTGCCATGTCGCCGCCAGCCGTTCGGCGGTTGCGGCATCGCCGCTGCCACGGCGCCAGAAATCACGGGTGATTTCCAGATCGAGCGCGCGCATGTCCTCGATCAGTTCGGGCTGGCGCAGGCTGGCGCCGACGTCGAAGCCGAACTCGGTCAGCACGCGGAAACAGAAGCCGTGCAAGGTCGAGATCTGCGCGGTGTCGATCGCGAGCAGGGCCGCACGGGCGCGCCCACGCAGGGTGTTGCGCGCGTTCGAATCGCCCGATCGTGCAAGTCGTTCGCCGGCTTGCGTAATGATCGCGCGGATCGTTCCGGCTTCGCCGTCGTTGTCGTCCGTGGGGTTCGGGCCATCGATCGACAGTTGCCGGTCGGCCAGCGCCAGCCAGGTGCGCAGGCGTCCGGACAGTTCCGCGGTCGCGGCTCGGGTGAACGTTGCGACCACGATTTCCTCGGGCCGCAGATCTTTTTCAAGAATCAGGCGCAGGTACAACGCGGCGATCGTGAAGGTCTTGCCGGTGCCGGCATTGGCCTCGACCGCGCGCGTGCCTTCGAGCGGCAATTGCAAGGGATCGTGCAGCGTGTTCAAGTCGGATCACCGTGCTTGACGGGCACGCCCACGAACCTCGGGAAAGCCCACGCCGCGATGCGGTACCAGTCATCCAGCGAGTCCGCGTTCGCGAGGTCGACGCCGCGCCACGCGATGCGTACCGCCGCATCGTCGAAGTCGCTGCGATCTTGGAGGTCGCTGTCATCGTCGGCCTTCGCCGCGGCCTTGCGCAGCAGCTCCGCGAATTCGCCGGGGCCGGCTTCGCCGTCGCGGGTGCGCTCGCGCTTCAGGCTTTGCCACGACGCGCCTGCCAGCAGCGGCAGCGGCCGCCGCATGCCCGTGTGCATCAGGTCGATCATATCTCCAAGCAGTTCGCGTGCGGCATCGGGCGCGACGGGCACGAAGTCGGCGCACTTGACGACAGCATGGGCCTTGGCCTTTTCCAGCCACAGCAAACGGCAACCGAGGTCCTCGCCTCGCAAGGCTGCGACGAACAGGGTATCGATCCACGCCCGCAGCACACGCTTGCCGTTGAGCTGGCCGGGGTCGGCGCGCAGCAGTCCGGCCGGATAAACGTCGCCCACCGTGCCGACGAGGCGCAGACCGTCGGAAAGTTCGAACGCACCTTGGCAACGTCCCGGTGATGCTTTTTGCGTGAACGCATCACGTTGTTCGCGCAGCAGCGCCGCACGCTGGCGCGCGATGGCGAGTGCGGCGTCCGCCAGCGCGCCGGGTGGCAGCAGGCCACACGCCGCGAACAGGACTTTTTGTTCCTCACCTGCGGCGTCGCCGTGGTCCAGCACGGCGCGGGTCAGCCGGTAACGCAACAACGCATGGTCCGGTTGCAGCGGTTCGAGATCGGCCTCCGCGTCCACATCGCGCGGCAGGCGCATGCGCAGCGCACGTTCGAGGAAGCCGCGCGACGGGTTTTCCAGGAAACGCTTCAGCTCGTCGAGGGTAGTCTCTGCCGGGAACATGGGTACGGTGAGTGCGTCCCCGCAGAAAACCGGTGGCGTGGCATCGCCTCGCATGCGGGTCCGCGCGGCGGGCAACCATTGTGTGGCGTAGCTGCGCGGTGCGTCGGATCGGAACAGCTCCGCGGAGAACGGATGCAGCGGTTGCTTGCATGGCAACCCATCAGCGCCAACACCGTCCGCCAGGTAACCTGTGCGCAACAGTTGCATCAGTTCGGTCACCATCGCCGCGGGCGGCAGATCCTTGTTGCTCTGCGCGTCGCGGCCGACCCAGCTGACGTAGAACACGTCGCGCGCGGCCGCCAGCAACTGCAGGAACAGCAGGCGATCGTCGGCGCGCACGTTGCGATCGCCATGTCGTGCGTGGCCATTGCGACGATCCGTGGCGAGCGGGTCGAGTCCGCCCGGCTCGCGGCGTGGGAATGCATCCTCGTGCATCCCGAGCAGGCAGATCACGCGAAACGGCACCACCCGCAACGGCACCATGCCGCAGAAGGTGACGCCCCCGGTGAACAGGCGCTGCGCGGGATCGGACGCGGCCAGTGCATCGCGCAGATGCACGCGCAGATCGGACCACGGCAAATCCAATGCAGGATCGGCTTCCGCGCAATCGGCGGCCAGTTGCGCCAGCGCCGCGCGCACGCGTTCCAGCGCGCGCGTTTCCGCGAGATCGTTGGGGTCGGGCTGGTACAGGCTGTCGAAGACCTCGTTGAGGAGTTTCTGCCACGCTGAGGCCGGGCGCGCGCGCCGCGATTCCTCGCGCAGCCGCCGCCAGGTTTCGGTGAGCGCGAGCGCCGCGTCGAGGTGTGCGAAGGCCTGGCCCTCGATGCCCGGCAACGGCGCGGTGTCGCCCAGCAACGCGTTCTCCACGTCACCCGCGGCGAAGCCAGCCACGATGCGGTCGATCGCGAAGGCCCAACTGAATTCGCGGTAGTCGCCTGCACCGGCGCGTTCGCGCGCGTGTTCGTCCTCGCCCCAGCGCGCGCCGGCTTCGCGCAGGCGTGCACGCAAGCGCTCCAGCGCGTCGCTGTCGAGGTCGAAGCGGCGCAGCACGCCGGGCGCGGCCAGCACGTCGGCCAGTTCGTCGAGTTCCCAGCGCGAGGCCGGCGCGTCCAGCAGTTTCAGGAACAGTTCCGCGGCGGGATGCTGGGCGGCGGCGCCGAGGTCGCCGAGGTTGTACGGAATGAAGCGCGCGTCGCCGCGATCGACGCCGCCGAACACCGCCTCGATCGCGGGCCGGCAGGCCGCGACGTCGGGCATCATCACCGCGACGTCGCGCGGTTGCAGGTCGGGAAACTTTTCGAACAGCGCCAGCAACGTATCGTGCAGGGTCTGCACTTCGCGCAACGCCGTGTGGCAGGCGTGGAATTGCAGCGAGCCGTCGACTATTGACATGCGCTCGCTGACGTCGGGCGCGGCGTGTTGCAGGATGTCGTCGCGCACGCGGCCCAGGAGGGTGTCGCGCGCGATATCCGGGTCGAAGCGTTCGATTTCCGCATCCGGTTGCACGTGCTCGTAGCCGTACAGCAGTTCGATGAATTCCGCGGCGGCGCCGCCCAGCGAAACCAGCAGCGGGTTTTCGCCGTTGCGCTCGCCCATCCGCTCGCGTACCGCCGCGCGCGTGCGCGGCAGGTCACCCAGATAGGCCATCGACGGCAGCGGCAGGTAGAAATCCATTTCGCAATGCTGGCCGGCCACGGCCAGCATCCGCAGCACGTCGGGCGACACGTTGGCGCAGGCGAAGCAGGCAAGACGCGCGGGCAACCCGGGCGGCGCGGGCTTGTCGTGGAATGCGACGTGCACGTATTCGGGATCGAACGCGGACAACCACGCATCGACGCGCGCCGCACGCGAGATTCCATCCGTGCGCTGCAGCAGTTGCCGCCACAGCACGGCCATCCAGTCGTCGTCGCGGCCGGCTTCCCAGCGTGCCAGGGTGTCGCGACGATAACCCTGCATGCGTTCGTATACGCGCGCCAGCTCACCGGCCAGCGCGTAGCGGCGCAGCGGATCGTCGCCGCGTTGCAGGTAATCGCGCAGGTGCGGTGGCAGCTCGGCGCGCGCGGGATCCAGCAAGGCGTGCAGATGCCAGCGCGCGACCTCGGGCGCGAACGGGGAGCGCTCCGGCGTGTCGGGCCGGTGCGCGCGCAACAGTTCCCACGCGAACGCGGCGGGCGGGGTGAATTCGACGTTGGCGATCACGCCGAACTCTTCCGCTAGGTGTACCTGCAGCCAGCGTTGCAGCCCAGCCTGCGGCACCAGCACCCGCGCGGGTGCGAGCGGATCGTCGCGCTGCCCGCACAGCGACTCGCCCAGCGCATTGGCGAGCCGGGTGGCATCGTTGGCGGTGACGAGTCGAAACATGCATGGGCCGGCGGCGGCAATCCAGCCAGTATGCCTGCCGTCCGCTCACGGCGTGAGACGGCGAACCGGGGCAAGCGGTGGTCACAAGGAAGTCAGTCGTCGAGAATGATTCGTATGAGTGAGAATGTGTCGCCTTGCCGTGTCCACGCACATCCCCGAATGACGGTCGCGCAGCGCCTGTTCAAACCCTTCCGCACCCGGCACCTGGACCTCGGCTGCGCAACAAACGGATGGCTGGCGTGGTGTCATTCCGGCGACAATGCGCGGATGCATTCGCTTCAGACACAAAACGAAGTCGCCGCGGAATCGCGCGGCAAGGCAGCCATGATCGCGGCCGCGGGCCTGATTGCGCTGGCGGTGGCGATGGGCATCGGACGCTTCGCATTCACCCCGATCCTGCCGATGATGCAGGCCGACGCAGGCCTCACGTTGAAGGCGGCCGGCTGGCTGGCTGCGGCCAACTACCTCGGGTACTTCCTCGGCGCGTTGTGCGCGGCGCGGTTGCCGCGTGCGTGGGCCATCCGCGGCAGCTTGCTGCTGATCGCGGTGACGACGTTCGCGATGGGGCTCACGGATGTGTTCGCGCTGCAATTGCTGTTGCGACTCGTCGCCGGGGTTGCCAGCGCGTGGGTGCTGGTGCACGTGTCGGCGTGGGCGCTGGAACGCCTGCACGTACTGGGGCGTCTCGACGTCAGCGGGGCGGTGTACGCGGGCGTGGGCATCGGTATTGCCGGCGCGGGCTTGTTGTGCATGGGCCTGATGGCCGGACACGTCGATTCGCTGCGCACTTGGCAGGCGTGCGGCGTGGTGGCGTTGCTGTTCACCGCAATGATCTGGATGGCGTTCCGGGATGATGCGCAGCACGTGGAGGCCGTCGCGGCAGCGCCCGCGCGATTGCATTGGGACGCGGACCGCGTGCGCGTCGCATTGTGCTACGCCGCGCTGGGTTTCGGCTACATCATTCCCGCCACCTTCCTGCCGGCGATGGCGCACCGCTACATCGGCAACCCGACCGTGTTCGGACTGGCGTGGCCGGTGTTCGGCGTGGCGGCGGCGCTGTCGACCTGGATCGCGGCGCGCTGGCTGCGCGCGGTGAACAATCGCAGGTTGTGGGCCGGTGCCTACGTGCTGATGGCGATCGGCGTGGCCTTGCCGGTGGCGTGGCCGGGGCTTGCCGCGATCCTGATCGCGGCCTTGCTGGTCGGCGGCACCTTCATGGTGGTGACGATGGCGGGCCTGCGCGAAGCCCGCGCGGTGGCGCCGGAAGCGGCGACCGCGTTCATTGCGGCGATCACCGCCGCGTTCGCCTTGCTGCAGGTGCTGGGGCCGCTGGTGGTCAGCGCGGTGGTGCACCTGCGCCACGGCTTCCAGGCGTCGCTGCTGGCGGCGGCGGTGGTCGTGTTGCTGGCGGCCGCGTCGCTGTGGCGTTCGGCGCGGAATGCGTAAAGCGGGCGGCCACCTCGAGCCGGCATCCCCCCGAAGCCGCACCACGGGCGGCTTCGACCCCCTTCCCGCGGAAGGGGGTGGGCGTCCGCGCCCGAATCCCGATCAAACAATCGGCACTTTCCGGATGTTGTTCTTCGGATCCAGCCAGAACGAATCGTTGACGAACCGCTTGAACAGATCCGGCGGCAGCACCGTTTCGCGCTTGGGCGCGGAAACCTTCGACTTCACGGTGTGCAGGCCGGGCAGGCCGAGGCGCGCGTCGAACGCGTCGGCGTTGTATTCGATGTGTTCGAAATCATGTTCGAACCACGGTTCGCCGATGAACTGGTAGACGGCCTGCAGCGCGGTCTTGGGATCGCGGGTCAGGCCCTCGTAGCTCAGCAGCAGCAGGCGACCTGGCGCGTGCTGGCCGTAGAACGCGTCCTTGGTGGCCTGGAACGAAAAACCCACCATGCCGTTCACATCGATCAGCGCCTCGGTGCGCGAATACACCGTGCCGTTCGGGTTGAAGTGGAAAATCTTGTTGGCATTCAGCGGCTGCTTGCGCACCAGCCGCTCGACGCTGTCCAGCACCCACGGCATTTCGCGCACGCAGGCGATCACCTTCGAGTTCGGGAACAGTTGCGCCAGCATCGGCAGCTTGCTGCACCACACGCGCCCGGTGTCGAACACCACGTCGGTACCGAGGAACCCGCCATAGAAGTTCTGGAACACGCCGCGCAGCACCGCGGTGCGCTGCGCATCGCTGATCACCACCGAGAAGTCGTTCTTGCCACTCATCTCGGCAACCAGCGAGCTGATCATGTCGCCCAGCGGGCTGGTCATGCCGGCGTGGAAGCGCGGATTCTGTTTCAGGATGGCCGACAGCAATGTGCTGCCCGAGCGCGGTAGTCCGGAAATGAAATGCAGCTTCTCGGGTGGTGTCGCGGTCTGCTGCTTCGCGGGCATGCACGTGTCTCCCCAAGGCTTGGGTCGAGCGAGTGTACCCAATCCGCACGGGCCTGGATGGGCTTCAGCGGCCTTCGCCGCGCGCCCGCACTTCGGCGAAAGTCCAGTCACGCAACAGCGCGCCGTTTTCCCACACCGTGACCAGCGCGTCTTCCCAGCCATCCCCCAGCGTTGCGGCGTTGCCCTCGACCGCATCGTCGGGCAGCACCACGGTCTTGAAGGTGCCGTGGCCACGGTGCCGTGCCAGCGTGAGCCGGCCACGCTTGGAGGCCTTGCCGTGATCGGTGACCGGATCCTTGTAGACATCCGTCCAGGTGCCGCCGATGCGCGCGGCCGAGCATTTCAGCGCGAACTTCTGGGTGTCGCGGTCGAGCTTCTGCAACAGCGCGCCGCCCATTCCGAACGCGATGTTGTCGGCCGAGTAGCGCGCGTGGGTGATGCGTTCCAGGATCAGGCGGATCGAATCGGGGTTCACGCCGTCGCCCTGGATCACGCGCACGTGGTTCAGCACGCGATAGCCTTTCGCATTCACGCTGCTGCCGAACGCGGCGTTGAGCATGCTGAGCGTGCGGTGCACCACCTCGGCGGGATCGCCGGAGTCGGGGCGTATCACTACGGTCGCGCCACTGTTGATGACTTCCTCGCGCAACACGCCGCCCCACATCGTCTCGATCGCGTGGAACAGGTCGTAGCTGTCCGACACGCACGCAACCACCGCGCCGGGTTTCGCGAACTGGCGCAGCATGTTGCGGTAGGCGTCCAGTTCGCGATCCTTGCCCCATGCGGTGATGGTGCTGTGCTCGGCGGCAGGAATCGAAAAACCCGCCATGGCTTCGCCGTAGTATTCGCGCGCGGCCAGCACGCCCAGCACCGTGTCCGTGCCCTTGAAGTTGACGAGGTGCGCCATCCCGCCCAGCGCCGCCGATTCCGCGCTGGACACACCGCGCGAGCCGAAGTCGTGCAGCTTGAACGGCAACTGCGCCGCCGCGTCATCGCTGCTGCGCTCCAGGAATTCCCGGATCGTCTGCTTGACGTGCCAGCTGATCGTCGCGACGGTGATGGGATACCACACCCGCATCAGCAACGTCTCGACATACGACGGCACCCAGAAGCAATCGGGGCAGGTGCTCTCGATGGTCATCAGTGCCTGGTGCGTGGGCACCACCGTGCCTTCCGGCACCGCACGGATGCGCAGCGGCAATCTTCCGGCGTGCGCGTCGACGACGTGTCGCCAACCCGCCTCGTTGAACGGTTCGCCATGCGCGGCGAAGAACGCCTTGGCCTCGTCGGCCATCGCCGCCGTCACCGGCTTCGACAAATATTCCTTCAGGATCGACTGCAGCCCGAAGAATACGGTGCGCTCGTACTCGCCGCCGCGGCTTTCGAGATAAAAGAACGTGGCATCGACCCCCGGCGGATACTGCAGCCAATGGCTGGCCTTGTAGCTGTCGGTGTTGAGGATGAGGTTGCAAGTGATGGGCATGGCGTTGCGGACGTGACTTGCGCACTTACGAACTTGCCGGCTCGGGTTTCATCGCCCGGATGCCGCGCATCTGTGGGCTGGCGAGGCAGAGCAGGGCAATCACGGTGAGCGTGAGGCCGGCGGCGCCGAACAGCGTGGTCAGCGAAATCACTTTCAGGAAGGCTCCGGCCGCTGCGGCGGACAACGGGCCCAGTCCCATGAACGTGAACATCAGGATGCTCATGGTACGGCCCATCACCGCCTGCGAGACGCGTTGCTGGATCCAGGTGAAGATCGCGATCATCTCCACGCCGCCGAGCAGGCCGGTGCAGAACAGCAACGCTGCGCCGAAATAAGTCGTGTGCGCCAGCGACAGCGCGGCCAGCGCCAAGCCCGTCAGCCCGTCGCAGCACAACACCATCACGCCCAGATGGCCACGCACCACGCGCTGCGCGAAGCCCGAAAGAAAACTGCCGATGAACATGCCGACGCCTTGCGCGGTCATCAGGATGCCGAGCGAAGCCGCGCCGAGGTTCATGCGCGTGTCCGCCAGCACCGGCATGCCCACCTGGATCGGCCCGCCCACGAACACCGCGACGAAGCTCGCGTAAATCACGAATGCGCGCAGGGGTGCATCGGCCCATACATGGCGGATGCCCGACGCGATGCTGGCGAACACGCCCGTGCCCTTCTCGGGCGGATGCGAATCGCCGTGGATGCGGATCAGGGCCAGCGACACCAGCGAGCACACGAAGCTCGCGGCGTCGATCGCGAATGCCGTGCCCAGGCCGCGCGCATCGGGCAGCGCCTGCGCGGAAGCCGCGTGATGCGCGCCCAGCGCGATCACGAAGCCGGCCAGCACCGGGCCGCCGACCATGCTGAGCTGGCGCGCGCCCATGAAGGCCGCATTGGCAGGGCGCAACTGCCGGGGCGGCACCAGCTGCGGCAGGATCGCGGAACCCGCGGGATACGCGAACGCCGTCGACAAGCCGATGCCGAGCGCCAGCAGGTACACCATCCACATCTGAATGCCGCCGGCCAGCACCAGCACGGCGAGGATCACGATGCAGACTGCGTTGACGGCGCGCGCCCCCAGCAGCACGACGCGCGGCGACATCCGGTCCACCACCGCGCCGCCGATCAGCATGAACGCCGCGCGCGGAAACGCCATCACCGCCAGCACGATGCCCAGCGCGGCCGGATTGCCGGTGAGTTTCAGCACCAGCCACGGCAGCGCCACCAGCGTGAACTGGTCGCCGAACGAGGATATCGAACTGCCGCCGAACAGCAGGCTGAAATCGCGGTTCTTGAAGAGCGGTTTTTGTACTGGGTTCGGTGCCCCGACCGAAACGGTGTTCATGTGAATCCTTTTGCGAGTTCGTGTGCAGGAAACCATGGATAGGCCGCAAAGTGAAAGCATAGATTGGTCGCGCCGAAAATTCTCGCCAATCGTTCTCGGAGGGCAGGGGTGACTGCGTCACGCCGTGGTTCCGGCTTGGCGCCCCGGTCACCTTGATATCGAACGGCCTCGGCAATAGCTATGGCGCGCATCGGTTCGGCCCGCAAACCTGCGCAGGCGTTCCCCTGGCTCTGTCGGGCGGTCGCCACCGGCCAAGCAATCCTGGCGGTGACCGCCGACGCGAGCGAGTGAACGTGCTGCCGTTGGCAACGGCGCAAGTCGACCCGAAGTTGCCCTTGAACACAGTCATGGGAACGACTGCTCCGGGGCCATTGCGCCCGAGACGTCATGTTCGATCAAGCGGACTCAACACCCCGCGCCCGCCGCGGTTCAGTACGTGGGTGTATATCTGCGTGGTCGCGACGTCCTTGTGGCCAAGCAATTCCTGCACGGTCCGGATGTCATAACCATCCTCGATCAAGTGCGTGGCGAAGGAGTGCCGCAGCGTGTGTGCGCTGACAGGTTTTTCGATGCCCGCGCGCCTGCGTGCGCTTTTGAGTGCCCGGGCCAGCATCGCGTCGTCGAAATGATGCCGACGTTCCGTTCCGTCGATGGGATCGAGGGATCGTTGCATCGAGGGGAACACGAATTGCCAGCCGAATTCACGCGCGGCCCGCGGGTACTTGCGGGCCAGCGCGTGGGGCAAGCGGGTGGCGCCAAAACCCGCGGCCAGATCGTGTTGGTGCAAGGTTCGCGCCCGCTCGATTTCACGTTGCAGCGGTTCAACCAGGGAACGCGGCAGCATGGTGCGCCGATCCTTGCCGCCCTTGCCGTCGCGTATCGTGATCTCGTTGCGCGTGAAGTCCGCGTCTTTCACGCGCAGGCGCAGGCACTCCATCAAGCGCATGCCCGTGCCATACAACAGGCTCGCCAGCAGCCACGGCCGACCATCCATGGCCGCCAGCAGGCGCAGTACTTCGGGTTGCGACAACACCACCGGCAGGCGCCGCGGCCGCTTCGCGCGCACCACGTTCTCCAGCCACGGCAGGTCGATGCCCAGCACTTCCCGATAGAGAAACAATATTGCTGACAGCGCCTGGTTTTGCGTACTGGCCGCCACCGCCCCATGCACGGCGAGATCGGACAGGAACCGTTCGACCTCCGCAGCGCCCATCGCGCGCGGATGCCGCTTGCCGTTCGCCAGGATGAACCGTCGAATCCAGCCCACGTAGGCTTGTTCGGTCCGCAGGCTGTAGTGTTTGAACCGCAAACGCCTGCGAACATCGTCCAGCAGGCGGGGGCCGCGTACCCTTGTAGCCCCGGCTCTTACACCCGCGGATCCGGAGTCATAAGACATAGTGGCTCGCTTCGGATGAATTGCCAAGCCATCCTGCAGCCACGCCCGCATCTCCGCTACGGGTGGAGTCCTTGATCCTTGTAGGGTTTTCCTGATTGACAAGACTCACCGACAGGCTGAACATCCGGCACTACACCCCGGATATGGGGTCTACTTGGCGTTAGATCTGTGTGCTGGCCTCAGGGGAATGCGAGATGATCTTGCAAACATATGGCAAGGAAATATTTTCGCTTCTCGTGCCATTCGTCGCGTGGGTTCTAAATACGCTATTTCGGTCAAGGGCGAAGTTGGTCATTGCGCGCCCGCACGCGTTCACGTTTCTCGTAGAACAGCCGCTCGTCGATACAAGCGGAAACATTGTTTCGCCCACCCAAACAATGGTTACAAGCTCCTATTTTCTGGCAAACGCAGGGCGCGAAACCGCAACAGGTGTCGAGATTGTGTTCAACTGGAAGCCATACTGCATCAACATATGGCCGGCGCGCCACTATGAGGAGCGCGTTGAAACGGATCGACGCTATTCCATAACCTTTGCAAGTCTCTCGCCGCGGGAGCACATAGGAATAGAGATATTCAACATCAACAACCAGCTCCCGGAGCTTGTTATTGCACGAAGTGACCAATGCGTGGCGCGTACCACAAACATGCTGCCGCAGCCGGTCGTCTCCGCGTGGAAACGTCGTGTTGCAGTGTTTCTTCTCTTCGCTGGCCTTGCGGCGTCAATTTATGTCATTACGCTTTTGCTGCAGTTTCTCGTACTCAAAACACCATACGGTCATTGACACAAGATCTAACTATTCGGTCAACCGGACGCTCACCCGCTACGCGGGCTCGCGCCGGTTACCTCAGGCGTTAGGTTTCTGAAAAACAGGGGTACAAAGTGCGCGCGCTTGCACTAATCTCAAACATCATTGCCATGGTTTGCGCTGCAGCTGCAGCGTGGCTTTGGTACAAGTCGACTACCGTCTCGGTTCCTCCGGAGCAAGGCAACAAAGACGGTGTAGAGCTAATAGTCGGCAATCATGCGTTTGTGGCAACAGCCTTGCAACAGACAACCTGGAGCCGTCGTGCAGCGGCGGCGGCTGCAGTCGCTGCACTTTTTCAGGCGTTGGGTCTTGCTGCCTCGCTGGGGGCAACCTAACTACTCCTTAGGAGACTCCTCGTCAACAGGGTCAACATAATCGCGTGGCCTTGAGCTTTCAGGTCGTGCGGGTGACTGGGTTGTACTGCGGATTGCATCAGTGCGTGGCGGTTTGAACGGTT